>NZ_JARGEO010000039.1:0-265 GCF_029210525.1 Mycoplana sp. MJR14 | reverse complement strand
TCTCTAGATGTGAGCTTTCAGCAGGTTGTCCATTCGGAGCAAATCGAGGAGACTGGAGTTACCACACAACAGTAGTCCAGGATCGCTCCGAATGAACATTCACAAGAATGCCCGACTGACGCCGTTGCGTCGAGAAGAAATGGCGCTTGCCGTGATCGGTGGCTATCTGTCGCAAGCCCAAGCAGCCCGGGTCTACGGCGTCTCGGCCAAGATCGTTGCCCGCTGGGTCGAGCGCTTCAAGACCGGTGGGCGCCAGGCTATGCTC
>NZ_JARGEO010000038.1:0-283 GCF_029210525.1 Mycoplana sp. MJR14 | reverse complement strand
CCGGCACGGTCATCGAGAACCAGATCATCAACGGCTCGCTGCGGATTACCGCCGCCGACGTCGTGATCAAGAACTGCGTCATCAAGTATAACGGCACCTGGGGCATCGACGCCGAGGGCGCCAAGAACATCACCGTCCAGAACTGCGACATCACCGGCGCCGGCACGTCCGGCATCAGCAATGCCGCCATCCTCGGCAGCGGCAACTTCATCGGCAACGACATCTCCAAGTCGGAGAACGGCATCGTGCTGCAGAACGGCGCGAGCACGGTGAAGGGCAACTA
>NZ_JARGEO010000037.1:0-287 GCF_029210525.1 Mycoplana sp. MJR14 | reverse complement strand
CTGGACATGACCACTTGTTCCTTTTGTTGCTTTGGCAAACCTGTCTTGCTCGCTCGTCGCTCGCAAGGGTGCCAAAGCGGCCATACGGGAACGTATGAACATGCCTTGAGCATGATGATGAGAAGCTGGTGAAGTTTTCACTTCGTTTTTGAACACGTCTTTCAAACCTTTTCGCGTGGCACCAGCAGCCGGCAGAGCCGAGCCGCCGGTGGTCCGGCGCGCCGTCCGCAGGGCAGCGATCGTCAGATCGCGGTGCGCCCGTGAGGACAAAGGTCTTTGCTCATCTT
>NZ_JARGEO010000036.1:0-292 GCF_029210525.1 Mycoplana sp. MJR14 | reverse complement strand
CGCCGCCAACACCACCTACATCGCCTCCTACCACACCACCGGCGCCTACGTGGCGACCAACAATTTCTACACCAGCGGCGTCCCCAACGGCCCGCTGACGGCCCTGTCCAGCGCCGCTGCCGGCGGCAACGGGGTCTACCGCTATGGCGGATCCGCCACGACGGGCATTTTCCCGAACGCCACCTACCAGGCGGCAAATTACTGGGCCGACGTGGTCTTCCGGCCGACGTCGTCGAACAACACGGTACCGACGGCGGTCGCCGATACGGGCAATGCGACGGAGAAGGGCGGC
>NZ_JARGEO010000035.1:0-301 GCF_029210525.1 Mycoplana sp. MJR14 | reverse complement strand
TGGAAGCATGACCATTCGTTCCTTTTTTCTGCTTTGGCAAACCTGTCTTGCTCGCTTGTCGCTCGCAAGGGTGCCAAAGCGGCCATACGGGAACGTATGAACATGCTTTGAGCATGACGATGAGAAGCTGGCGAGGCAAAGCCTCTTTCTTTTTGAACACGTCTTACAATGAACTCTCGTTCGGCGCTTTCGGCCTCGTCGAAGCGTCAGCTTCGCAAGGCCAGCGGCCGTCGCGCCTGGTGGCGCGGCCCGTCCGGAGCACTGCGTGCGTCAGGACAGGAGAGAGTGCTCATTGTTCATG
>NZ_JARGEO010000034.1:0-357 GCF_029210525.1 Mycoplana sp. MJR14 | reverse complement strand
ATCCTTCGCCGAGAACGTGCCGACCGTCGTGCCGGTCTTGCTGTTTTCCGCAACCGACGCCTTGGACAGCGCGATCGACGTCGGGTTCTCGTTGACGTTGATCACATCGATGCCGAACGTCTTGGTGGCCGTCTTGCCGCCGACGTCGGTGGCGACGACCTTCACCGAATGGCTCTTCGCCGTCTCGTAGTCGACGCCCTTGGCGAGCTGCAGCGTGTTGCCGGAGAGCTTGAAGATCCCGCCGGGGTTGGACGACAGGCTGTACGTGACCGCGCCGCCCTCCGGATCCTTCGCCGACAGCTTGCCGATCACCGTGCCCGCCTTGGCGTCCTCGGCGACGCTCGTCTTCGACAGCGA
>NZ_JARGEO010000033.1:0-357 GCF_029210525.1 Mycoplana sp. MJR14 | reverse complement strand
GTCCTTCGCCGAGAACGTGCCGACCGTCGTGCCGGTCTTGCTGTTTTCCGCAACCGACGCCTTGGACAGCGCGATCGACGTCGGGTTCTCGTTGACGTTGATCACGTCGATGCCGAACGACTTGGTCGTCGTCTTGCCGCCGACGTCGGTGGCGACGACCTTCACCGAATGGCTCTTCGCCGTCTCGTAGTCGACGCCCTTGGCGAGCTGCAGCGTGTTGCCGGAGAGCTTGAAGATGCCGCCGGGGTTGGACGACAGGCTGTACGTGACCGCGCCGCCCTCCGGATCCTTCGCCGACAGCTTGCCGATCACCGTGCCCGCCTTGGCGTCCTCGGCGACGCTCGTCTTCGACAGCGC
>NZ_JARGEO010000032.1:0-382 GCF_029210525.1 Mycoplana sp. MJR14 | reverse complement strand
GCATGAACATTTGCCCTTAGCCGACCTGGTGGTTCTGGCGGGGTGGCTGCACCCGTTCCCATTCCGAACACGGCCGTGAAACGCCCCAGCGCCAATGGTACTTCGTCTCAAGACGCGGGAGAGTAGGTCGCTGCCAGGTCTGCTAAAGGCAAATGAAACAGAACGACCCAGAAGGCGCAGACTTCTGAAACCAGAAGCCGTCCGCAAACAATCTTCTCGACACAGCACAGGCACGGGCACCGGCCCACAGCCGAACAAAAGGGCCGCGCAAGCGGCCTTTCGTGTTACAATGCAAACCCATAACGCGGGGTGGAGCAGCCCGGTAGCTCGTCAGGCTCATAACCTGAAGGCCGCAGGTTCAAATCCTGCCCCCGCAACCAAA
>NZ_JARGEO010000031.1:0-395 GCF_029210525.1 Mycoplana sp. MJR14 | reverse complement strand
CCGGAAGGCACGGCGCTGAGCTACAAGCTGACCGACACCGCCGGCGGGCTGTTCAAGCTGTCGGGCACCAAGCTCGTCGTCGCCAAGGCGATCGACTACGAGAAGGTGCAGTCGGACCAGGTCACCGTCCGGGTGACCGACGACGATGGCAAGAGCATGTCGAAGACGTTCACGATCAAGATCTCCGACGTCGTCGAGACGATCAACGGCACGTCGAAGAGCGATACGCTGAAGGGCGGCGTCGGCGCCGACCTGATCAAGGCGGGCTCGGGCAGCGACAAGCTCTACGGCAATGCCGGCGCGGACGTGCTGAAGGGCGAGGGCGGCAACGACACGCTCTATGGCGGCAAGGGCGCCGACGACCTCTACGGCGGCAGCGGCAAGGACGTGTTCGT
>NZ_JARGEO010000030.1:0-530 GCF_029210525.1 Mycoplana sp. MJR14 | reverse complement strand
GCGAGGCCGCCGAGATCGGTCGCCGTCACCCGGATGCCGAGCGTGCCGGCATCGGCCGCCGTCGGCGTGCCGCTGAAGGTCCGCGTCGTGGCGTTGAACGACAGCCAGGCGGGCAGCGCCGCGCCGCTGGAAAGCGTTGCGGTGTAGGCGAGCGTGTCGCCGGTGTCGATGTCGGTGAAGGTGTTGGACGGCAGCGCCAGCGAGAAGGCGGTGCCGACGACGGCGTTCTGGTTGGTCGTCTGGGTGGTGATCACCGGCGCGTCGTTGGCGCCGTGGATGGTGACCGTCAGATTGGCCGTGGCGGTGGCGCCGGCGGTGTCGCGCATCGTGTAGCTGAACGTCTCCGTCAGCGTATTGGCCGACTGCCGCAGCGCCTGCACGGCGGCATGGTTCTCGTTGACGGTATAGGTGTAGGTGCCCCCGGCATTGAGCACGAGGCTGCCATAGGTGCCGTTCAGGGCCGCGCCGAGCGTGCCGGCCGTCGCCCCGAAGCTGACGGCGGTGACGGTCTTGGTGTCGCCGGCATCCGG
>NZ_JARGEO010000003.1:0-590028 GCF_029210525.1 Mycoplana sp. MJR14 | reverse complement strand
TCAGCCTTGCGGAAGAGCTCGATCGCCCAATCGAGGAAGACCCGCAGCCGCGGCGCCGCGTGGCGGTTCTGCGGATAGAGCGCCGACAGCGGCGTCGGCGACGGCCGGTGGTCCGGCAGGACCTCGACGAGGCTGCCCCGCTCGAGATCCGGCTTCAGCCGGTAGAGCGGCGCCTGAATGAGCCCGTAGCCCAGGCGCGCCAGGTCGGCCATGGTGTCGGAATTGTTGACCGTGATACGGGACGGCAACCTGACATGGCTGATCTCGGCGCCCTGCTGGAATTCCAGCGGCAGCACCTGCCCGGTGCGCGAGGACACGAAGCCCACGGCCAGATGGCCCTCGAGATCCGCGGGGGTTTGCGGAACCCCGTGCCGGCCGAGGTAGTCCGGGCTCGCACAGGTGATTTCCGTGATCGTGCCGAGCCGCCGCGCGATCATGTTGCTGTCGTCCAGTTCGCCGGCGCGGATGACGCAATCGACACCCTCGCGGACGAGATCCACCAGCCGGTCCCCCTGTCCAAGCTGCAGGTCGAGGAGCGGATAGCGCGACAGAAACGCGTTCAGATGCGGCAGGATGAAGGTCTGCGTCAGGAGCGGGTGAGCATCGATCCGCAAGAGCCCGCGCGGTTCGGCCTCGTGAAACAGGCTTTCCGCCTCCTCCACCTCCGACAGGATCGCCAGGCAGCGCTCGTAGAACGCCTGGCCGTCCAGCGTCGGGCCGACATGGCGCGTCGTGCGCTCGAGCAGCCGGACCCCGAGGCTCTTCTCCAGAAGCTTGATGGCCTCGGTCGCGGTCGACCGGGCGAGATTGAAGTCCGCAGCCGCCGCGGCGAAACTGCGTCGCTCGACGACGCGGACGAAGAGCTGCATGCGGTCCAGGCGATCCATGGCGAATTGTTCGTCCTTCTCGAATTGTAATGTCATTTAACAGGAAATTGTTCGTCGCGGGCAACTGCCTTACTTCTTTTGCATCAAAAGGAGAAAGTCATGACCCACACGCAGCAACGAACGGCCATCGTCACCGGCGCCTCGAAGGGCATCGGCGCGGCCATCGCCCGGCGGCTCGCCAAGGACGGCATCGCCGTTGTCGTCAACTATGCCACGAGCAGCGATGCGGCGGACGCCGTGGTCGCAAGCATCGCCGCCGACGGCGGACGGGCGATCGCGGCAGGGGCCGACATCGGCAGCCGCACCGGCATCGCAAGCCTGTTCGACAGGGCCGAGCAGGCCTTCGGCCCGGTCGACATCCTGGTCAACAATGCCGGGATGATGAAGCTCTCGCCGCTCGTCGACGTCGACGACGACAGCTTCGAAGAGCAGGTCCGGACCAATCTCGGCGGCGTCTTCCGCGGTATGCGGGAGGCCGGAAAGCGGCTTCGCCAGGGCGGGCGGATCATCAGCTTCTCCTCCAGCGTCGTCGGCCTGTACCAGCCGACCTATGGCGTCTATGCGGCGACCAAGGCGGCGGTCGAGGCCATGACCCATATCGTCGCCAAGGAGCTCGGCCCGCGCGGCATCACCGTCAACGCGGTCGCCCCCGGTCCGGTGCAGACCGACCTGTTCATGACCGGCAAGAGCGATGCCCAGGTCGAGGCGATCACGAAGATGAACCCGCTGGGCCGCCTCGGCCAGCCGGACGACATCGCCTCTGTCGTCGCCTTCCTGGCCAGCCCGGACAGCGGCTGGATCAACGGTCAGACAATCCGCGCCAATGGCGGCGTCGTCTGAGCCCGACCCCCAAAATGAAAGGAACCCCCATGCCCTTCGTCAACATCAAGGTGCCGGAAGCCGCCCTTACCAGAGCGCAGAAGGCGGAGATCGTCCACCGCGCGACCGACATGCTCGTCGAATACTTCTCGGAGGCGGCACGCCCGCACACGATGGTGCTCATCGAGGAGGTGAAGGATGGCGGCTATGCCCGCGCCGACGAGGTCTTCGTCATCCCCGACGCCCATCGCGCCCGCGACTGAGCAGCCCACGCGCTTGCGTGACGCCGCGGGGCCGCGACGCCCCGCGGCGGCGCCCTGCGGTGGCGCCTTGGGGTGGTTGGCGTTTTCAATCTGGAAGCGAAATCGCTTTCATGAGATAAGTCTAATGCAATGCATGCCGGGACAGGACCACCGCCTCGAAGGTGAGGCGCCAGGTGGTCGCGCAGACAATTCTCAGCGTTGTCGTATGCAGCCCCCGCCAGGCGCCCATTGCACCTGGCCCTTTCATTTGCATGACGGAAAAAGCAGGGAGGAATGGGCCCCTTTCGATGCGGGCCCACACACATCGGCAAAAAAGCATGAGCGAGCCTCGGCGGATCAACCCGCGGCCCTGAATATCCCTTCGTGGCACGATAGGAGAAAGCAGATGAATCGCACTCATGGCATTTGCAGCCTCGTCTCATTGACCATCGCCTCATCGCTCTGGGCCGGCGTTTGCGACGTCCGCGCCCAGCAGCCGCAGAAACCGAACATCCTGCTGATCGTGTCCGACGATACCGGATACGGCGACCTCGGCCCCTATGGCGGCGGCGAGGGCCGCGGCATGCCCACGCCGAACATCGACAGGCTGGCGGACGAGGGCATGACCTTCTTCTCGTTCTATGCCCAGCCGAGTTGCACACCCGGAAGAGCCGCCATGGTGACCGGCCGGATCCCCAACCGCAGCGGCATGACGACGGTCGCCTTCCAGGGCCAGGGCGGCGGCCTGCCTGCCGCCGAATGGACGCTCGGCTCGGTGCTGAAGCGCGGCGGCTATCACACCTACTTCACCGGCAAATGGCATCTGGGCGAGGCGGACTACGCGCTGCCGAACGCGCAGGGCTACGACGAGATGAAATATGTCGGGCTATACCATCTCAATGCCTATACCTACGGGGATCCGACCTGGTTCCCGGACATGGATCCGGCCCTTCGGGCGATGTTCCAGAGGATCACCAAGGGCTCGCTCTCCGGCAAGGCCGGCGGTCCGGTCACCGAAGACTTCAAGATCAACGGGCAGTACGTCGACACGCCCGTCATCGATGGCAAGGAGGGCGTCGTCGGCATCCCCTTCTTCGACGGCTATGTCGAGAAGGCCGCCCTCGAGTTCCTGGATACGGCGGCGCAGACGCCGAGCGAGCCGTTCTTCATCCATGTGAACTTCATGAAGGTCCACCAGCCGAACATGCCCGCGCCGGAGTTCCAGCACAAATCGCTGTCGAAGTCGAAATATGCGGATTCGGTCGTCGAGCTCGACACCCGCATCGGCCGTATCCTGGACAAGCTGCGCGAGACCGGGATGGACCGCAATACGCTGGTCTTCTACACCACCGACAACGGCGCCTGGCAGGACGTCTATCCGGATGCCGGCTACACCCCCTTCCGCGGCACCAAGGGCACCGTGCGCGAGGGCGGCAACCGGGTCCCGGCGATCGCCGTCTGGCCCGGCAAGATCAAGCCCCGCACGAAGAACCACGAGATCCTCGGCGGTCTCGACCTGATGGCCACCTTCGCCTCCATCGGCGGTGTGCCGCTGCCCGACAAGGATCGCGAGGACAAGCCGATCATCTTCGACAGCTTCGACATGACGCCCGTCTTGACCGGCTCCGGCCCGTCGCCGCGGAAGTCCTGGTTCTACTTCACCGAGAACGAGCTCTCGCCCGGTGCCATCCGCGTCAACAACTACAAGTTCGTCTTCAACCTGCGCGGCGATGACGGCGCGCGGACGGGCGGGCTTGCGGTCGATTCCAACCTCGGCTGGAAGGGTGCCGAAAGCTACGTGGCCACGGTTCCGCAGGTCTTCGATCTCTGGCAGGACCCGCAGGAGCGCTATGATATCTTCATGAACAACTTCACCGAGCGCACCTGGATGGGCGTCGTGATGGGCGAGGAACTCAAGAAGATCATGGCGACCTACGTCCAGTACCCGCCGCGGAAGGCCCAGAGCCTGACCTATGACGGGCCCATCACCCTGTCGGAATACGAGAGGTTCCAGTGGGTGCGGGATACGCTGGCCAAGGAGGGCGTCAGCATTCCCCTGCCGACCGGAAACTGAACAGCAGACGCCGCAGGCCGCGGCAGGGTCCGCGGCCTGCGACTGCCTTGATAAGGGAGGATCTGAGGATGGGCGTACGGGCTTCCATATCCCGATATCTCATACCGGCGATCGCGGGCATCCTTGCCTGCATGGCCTCGGCGCTGGCGCAGACCGATCCGCTGCCGTCGTGGAACGACACCGCGCCGAAGAAGGCGATCGTCGCCTTCGTCGACAAGGTGACGGCGGAGAACACGCCGGACTTCGTGCCGGAAAGCGAACGCATCGCCGTCTTCGACAATGACGGCACGCTCTGGGTCGAGCATCCGATGTACACCCAGCTCACCTTTGCGCTCGACCGGGTGAAGACGCTGGCCCCGGAGAACCCGGAGTGGAAGGACCAGCAACCCTTCAAGGCCGTGCTCGAGGGCGACATGCAGGCGCTCGCCGCCGCGGGAGAGAAAGGCCTGGTCGACATCATCACGACGACGCACGCCGGCATGACCGTCGACGAGTTCCAGACGATCGTCACCGACTGGCTGGAGAAGGCCCGCCACCCGCGCTTCGGCCGTCCCTATACCGAACTCGTCTACCAGCCGATGCTGGAACTGCTCGCCTATCTGCGGGCGAACGGCTTCAAGACCTTCATCGTTTCGGGCGGCGGCGTCGAGTTCATGCGGCCCTGGACGGAAGAGGTCTATGGCGTCCCGCCCGAGCAGGTGGTGGGCTCGTCCATCAAGACCGAGTTCATCATGCGCGACGGAATCCCGACCCTGCACCGGCTGCCGGAGGTGAACTTCATCGACGACAAGGCCGGCAAGCCCGTCGGCATCAATGCCGCCATCGGCCGGCGTCCGATCGCCGCCTTCGGCAATTCGGACGGCGACCTGCAGATGCTGCAATGGACCACCCTGGGCGGCACCTCGCCCCGCTTCGGCCTGATCGTCCATCACACCGACGCCGAGCGCGAATATGCCTATGACCGCCAGACCGAGTTCGGCCGGCTGGACGAGGCTCTCGACATCGCCCCGATCAACGGATGGACCGTGGTCGACATGAAGGCCGACTGGAAGGCGATCTTTCCGGCCAAGTGAGCCGGCGGCCGCAGTCACCCGCCCGGCACGCTGGCGTATGCGGGCGAGGGACGGCCGGACGGCGTCAGCCTCCGGCCGTCACGCCTCAGTCGTCGTCTTCGCCCGTGTCGATCGTGGCCACGCTGTCGCGGCTTGCTCCGCTCAGGATCTCGCGCTTGCCGACGTGGTTGGCCGGGCCGACGAGGCCGTCGCGCTCCATCCGCTCGACCAGCGATGCCGCGCGGTTGTAGCCCACCGAAAGGCGGCGCTGGATATAGGAGGTCGAGCACTTGCGGTCGCGCATGACCACCTTGATCGCCTTTTCGTAGAGGTCGTTGCCGTCCTCTTCGCCCATCGCCGACTTGTCGAAGACGGCGACCTCTTCCGGCTCGCCCGCCTCCTCCTCCTCGGCATCCTCGGTGACGGTGCCGAGATATTCCGGACGCCCCTGCGCCTTCAGGTGGGCCACGACCTGCTCGACCTCGGCATCCGAGACGAACGGCCCGTGGACGCGGGCGATGCGGCCGCCGCCGACCATGTGCAGCATGTCGCCCTGCCCCAGGAGGTGCTCCGCGCCCTGTTCGCCGAGAATCGTGCGGCTGTCGATCTTGGAGGTCACCTGGAAGGAGATGCGGGTCGGGAAATTCGCCTTGATCGTGCCGGTGATGACGTCGACGGAGGGACGCTGGGTGGCCATGATCAGGTGGATGCCGGCCGCGCGCGCCATCTGGGCCAGGCGCTGGATCGCCCCTTCGATCTCCTTGCCGGCGACCATCATCAGGTCGGCCATCTCGTCGACGATGACGACGATGTAGGGCATCGGCGTGAGGTCCATCTCTTCCTGCTCGTAGGTCGGCTCGCCGGTCGAGCGGTCGAAGCCCTTCGGCACGTCGCACATCACCGTCTCGCCGTTGGCGCGGGCGGTGGCGGCGCGGGCGTTGAAGCCGTCGATGTTGCGCACGCCGAGCCGCGACATCTTGCGATAGCGGTCCTCCATCTCGCGCACGGCCCATTTCAGCGCCATCACCGCCTTCTTCGGATCGGTGACGACCGGGGTGAGCAGGTGCGGGATGCCGTCATAGACCGACAGTTCCAGCATCTTCGGGTCGACCATGATCAGGCGGCATTCCTCCGGCTTTAGCCGGTAGAGCAGCGACAGGATCATCGTGTTGATCGCCACCGACTTGCCCGAGCCGGTGGTACCGGCGACGAGCAGGTGCGGCATCTTGGCGAGTTCGGCCACGACCGGCTCGCCGCCGATCGTCTTGCCGAGGCAGAGCGCCAGCTTGAACTTCGTCTCCCAGTAGCTCTCGCACTCGATCAGTTCGCGGAAATAGACGGTCTCGCGCACGGCGTTCGGCAGTTCGATGCCGATGACGTTGCGGCCGGGAACGACGGCGACACGCGCCGACAGCGCCGACATCGAGCGGGCGATGTCGTCGGCAAGGCCGATGACGCGAGACGACTTCACCCCCGGCGCCGGCTCGAACTCATAGAGGGTGACGACCGGGCCCGGGCGGACGTCGATGATCTCGCCCTTGACGCCGAAGTCCTCGAGGATGCTTTCCAGCAGGCCGGCGCTCTGTTCCAGCGCCTCCTGGGTCATGGTGTGCGCCTGTTCGCCCGTCGGCTGCTGCAGCAGGTCGACCGGCGGGAACTCGTAGTCGGGGTTGGCGTCGGCGGCGGCGAACAGGCCGGAGCGGGGCAGCGAGCGCGACGGCGTCCGGGCGACGGCGGGCACCAAAGCGGCCGGTTCGGTGAGGATCGCCTGGTGATCGGGGCCGGCGGCCGCGGCGACGATTACACCTTCCTCCGGAACGTGCGGGGCCTCGGCGGCCTCCGCGGCCGATGGCGAAAGCAACGGGCCCAGCGATATAGTCGTATTCGAGGATGCGGGCCAGACCGGGCCGAACTGGAATGCGGCGAGCGACGACAGCGGCGTGTAGCCGGGCATCGCAGCCGTCTCCTGCGGGACCGCCGCAGGCGCAGCCGGGGTCTGGAGGCGGGCAGATGCGCCCCCTGCCGTCACGGTCGTAGCCGGCACGTGTACGGCAGGCCTGCCGGGGGCGGCCGCGACCGGCTTCGATGCGACAGATTGCGGCACGGCAGGCTGGGGCGCGGCGGGACGCGCTGCCCGCTCCGGCACAGTCCGAACCGTCGGCGCGGCCGGCGTCGCGGCGGGCATCGTGCGGGCAGGCGTGGTTGCGACGACCGGTGCGGCGCTGCGGCCGCGCAGGCTCACCTCGCGATAGAGGCAAGCCGCCGTTTCCGGCCCGGCGCGGAAGGTCGGGAGCGCGAGGCGGGGCGCCGGCGTGAAGCCTGTCAGATCGACATCGAGGCACATCGTGTCGAACAGGGCATGGTCGGAGATGGGAAGGCCGAAGGCGCCTTGCTGCGGGCGTGCAGCCGGACCGGCAGCGGCGGTCGCCGCACTTGCGGCCGTTCCCTGCCTGGCGGCGGCGGCAGCCCTTGCGGCCGCAGCATTGCGCATTTCCCGTTCCTGCTGGCGGTTCGCCTCGGCCATTTCCCGCTTCAGCCGCAGATAGAGCGCCAGGGCGCCGTGATTGTCTTCCGCCGCGGCAACGTTTTCCGGCGGCTGGACCGGCTTGCCGGTTTCAGCCGGCGCAGCGGAAGCGGCCGGACGGACGCGGGCGGTGCCTTCGATCCTGCGCATGGCGGCGCCGTCGAGATCGGCGCGCGACGGATCGTCTGCGGGTGCGGGCGGCACGACGTCCGCGACGGGTGCGGGCTCCGGCGGCACGGCGGCAGGGGCCGTCGCCTCCTGCTTCGGCGCCGGCGCTTCGGGATGCTTGCGGGCATAGGCGCTTTCCGGGGTGCGGGTGAAGCGCACGTTCGGGCCGAGGATGAAGGCGCTCTGCCAGGCAGGCAGGTCGGCATCCGCCTTGACTTCGCCGGTGACCGTCATGCCCGGCAGCGTCACATGCGGCGTCGGCCGCGGCCCGTCACCGCCCTCCTCGCCGCGTGCGGACTGATCGTTGACATTCGGCGAAATCGTTCGGGAAAGACGCATGGAAACCTGCAACGCTGGAACTGGCGGAAGCCGTGAAAACCCCTGCGTCGGGAATAGAAAATAAAGGTTAACAGCCCCTTTCCGGCATCCCCCGCCCGGCCGGTTCGGAACGCGGAAAAAATCAATGGACACGCCACAAACGTCAATCTTATCAATTGTATAGATGGATCCGGATTTTATCCGCAGCCGGCCGACGACATGGCACGCCGTCTTGCAGGCCACGGCCGCCGCCGCGGCTCCCCGGGGCTCAGAGCAGCAGCAGCTTCTTCACCAGCGACAGCACGTCCTCGAAGGATATCTGGGTGAGGCCGACGATGGCGAAGGGGAGCAGCGCCATCGCCGAAAGCGGCAGGACGGCGCTGCGTGAGAGAAGCCCGCCCTTGAGCTTCCTGGCCGCTTCGAAGAGCTTTGCCGGATCGGGGATCTCCGCATCGGCCGCGGGCTCGTCTGTGCCTTCGGCGGCGATGTTGCGCGACAGCACCTTGCGCTCGTCCTGACGCTGGCGCCGGGTCGCGAGCGCCGCCGCCGCCAGCATCGTACCCTCCCTCAGCCGCCGCAGCGGCCGGGCGAAGGCCGAGAGCGGCCAGACGAAGAAGCCGAGCACGACGGCGAGCCAGACCCCCATGACGGTGGTCAGCATCTTCACCGACAGGGTCTCGGCGCTGATATGCTGGGCGAAGCCTGCCGCCAGCGCGCAACTGAGCCCGAACATGAAGGTCATGTAGGCGTTCGGGTAGTCTGCCAGAAAGGCGAGGCCGCCCTTGCCGTCCGGATGGCTCGCCACCAGACGGAGCTCGAGCCTAGCAATGGCCCGCAGCAACTGAGACCAGACGAAATGCCGCCAGAAGCCGCGCAGGACCAGGAACCAGAACAGCGGCAGGCTCACCAGAAGCGCCCACCAGCCGGCAAGCGTGATGTGCCGGCCCGTCTCGGTGACCGATGCCGCCCAGAAATAGGCGTCGCCCTTCAGCTCGTATCGAAGCGCCCAGGCGGACAGGGCATAGGCGACAAGCAGGCAGAGGACCTCGGCGCCACGCGAGTTGCGCAACCGCAGCGCCCGGTTGACCGCGCGGGCAGCCGCCGGCATCGAATCCGGGGCGATCAGGGGAGCGGCCGCGAAGTGCCGCAGCTTCACCCGCAGCCGTTCCTCCACCTGCTCCTCGGCGAGCACGACGGCGCCGATCGCCAGCACGAAGCGCCCCCACAGGCCGACGTCGGCGATGTAGGTCATGCCGAAGGGCCGCAGCCTCAGGCTCTCCGGCAGCGCCAGCACGAGGGGGACCAGCCAGGCGATCGCGACGTACAGAAGGGCGCGTCGCCGGGCGTTCAGGGCGTCGCGGCGCAACAGCCCCATGCGCTTCTGCAGTTCGAAGAACGGCCCGCCCTGATAGGCCCGATAGTCGGCGATCTCGACGTCCTTGGCAGTTTCCCCGGCCATCGTGTCGCTCCCCCTGACACATCGCCACCGCATGCCAGCGGCGTGCGCCCCCGACATGGCCGATGCTATCGCATCAACGGAATTTTGCGGAATCGTATTTCGGGCGCGATCGGCGGGCCGTCAGCTTCCGTCGACGAAGTCCAGGATCAACTGGTGGACATTGCCGCCCTCGCTGAGCTCCGTCCGGTCGAAATCGCGGCTGCGCCGGCGCTGCTCCTGCGACAGCTCGCCCAGCCGCTGGGTCAGCACCTTGCGGATCTTCTGGCAACCGGCATCGTCGGCCACCGTCAGCCCGACCGAGTAGTCCTCGATCTGCCGCACCATGTCGACGATGATTTCGGCATGGACCTGCTCATGGGCGCGCACCCCGGCGATGAAGGTTTCCCAGCGCGCGCCGAGCGCCGGCGAAAGCTTGCCCGACGGCTTGGGCAGCATGGTGGTGATGATCAGCTTCGGCCTGTTGGTGGTGATGACGCAGCCACCGTCGCGCGGCTCGTAGCGGCGGGTCCAGGTCAGCTCGAAATCGGTGAACGCGATCGCCCGCCCGACACCGACCTTCGGGCCATTTTCGCCGATGGAGCGGTAGAGCTCGATGCCGGTGCTGCCGCTGATCGCATAGGATTTCACCTGCTCGACCGGCTGCCACGCCGTCTCGGCCTCGGCCGGCGCCGACAGCGCCATCGCCATCGCCATCGCCAGGAAAAGTCCCGGCAACGCCTTCGGGCAAATCTCCGTGAAGCGCCGCAACTTACACCGACCGCGTCAGGCCGCCGTCGACGCGGATGTTCTGCCCGGTGATGTAGCCGGCGCCCTCGGAGACCAGGAAGGCGATCGTCGCGGCGATCTCCTCGCTGCTGCCGTAGCGCTGCATCGGCACGCTGGTGCGCCGTTCCTCGGTGCCGGGCAGGCTGTCGATCCAGCCGGGCAGAACGTTGTTCATGCGGATGTTGTCGGCGGCATGGGTGTCGGCGAAGATCTTGGTGTAGGCGGCAAGCCCGGCACGGAAGACGGCCGACGTCGGGAACATCGCCGCCGGCTCGAAGGCCCAGGCGGTGGAGATGTTGACGATCGCGCCGGACTTCTGCGCCTGCATGATCGGGGTTACGAGCCGGACGGAACGGATAACGTTCATCAGATAGACGTCGAGCCCCTTGTGCCAGTCCTCGTCGGTGATCTCGGTGATCGGCGCCCGCGGCCCGTGGCCGGCGCTGTTGACGAGCGCATCGATACGACCCCAGGCCTGCATGGCACCGTCGACGAGCCGCTTGAGGTCGTCGTTCGACTGGTTGGAGCCGGTGACGCCGAGGCCGCCCAGTTCCCCGGCCAGTGCCTCGCCCTTGCCCGAGGACGAGAGGATCGCGACGCGGTAGCCGTCCGATGCCAGGCGCCGCGCGGCCGCAGCCCCCATGCCGCTGCCGCCCGCCGTGATGAGCGCCACCTTCTGCGTTGTCATGGGTCCGTCCTTCCCTGCGATTGTCCTGCGCGTCCGTCGCGCCGGAGCGATCCTATGTTCGCCTTGCCGCAAGGTCGAGCCCGGACGGCCCGCCGGGTGTGGAAATCTGCAGGCGACCTTGTTCCTGACCCTAGAGCACGCTTCGATTTTCT
The DNA here is from genome assembly GCF_029210525.1 of Mycoplana sp. MJR14. Taxonomy (NCBI): domain Bacteria; kingdom Pseudomonadati; phylum Pseudomonadota; class Alphaproteobacteria; order Hyphomicrobiales; family Rhizobiaceae; genus Mycoplana; species Mycoplana sp. MJR14. Next base: position 578,880 of record NZ_JARGEO010000003.1, on the reverse strand, counting down.
GGAATCTCGGATTCGCAAATCAGCAGAGATGTGATTCTCTGTCCGTACCGGAAAAAGGACGGCCTGCAGGGATGACGAAGCCCTATTCTGAAGATCTTCGCCAACGGGCGATGGCGCGCTTGAATGCCGGCGAAACGATACGATCGATCGCGGCGGCGCTGGAGAACAGCCGCGCACCGTCGAGGCAACATGGCGCAAGGCCGGTGCGCGTCCGTCTTTAGGCCACCTGATCGTAGAACCAGCCGACAACTCTGTGCCGCTCGCCGCCAAGTTTACAATGCCGGTCGATGTGATGAACAACAGGGCGTTACTCGGCAACGGGGAGGCCAGCCGATTTTGAGCGGAGGTACCATGATTGATCGCGCATCACTACGTCTTTCGGCCGGGCTGCTGCTCGTCGGGCAACTCCTCTACATCGGGGTGACTCAATTTCACGCCGGAGGCGACGCCAACAACCATCGCGCCATCTTCGCTGCGTACGCTGGCAACGAAATCTGGGCGGCGGTGCACCTTGGCCAATTCGCGAGCATGGCGATCCTGCTCGCGGGCCTGCTCGCCCTGTTCTTTGTTCTGGACATTGAGTCTGAAAGCGCCAAATGGGCGGGGCGCTTTGGTGTCGCTTCGGCGGTTGCCGCATTGGCGCTGTACGGGGTCCTCCAGGCCGTCGATGGAATCGCCCTCAAGCAGGCCGTGAACGCGTGGTCCACCGCGCCGGATACCGAGAAAGCGGCGCGCTTCGCCAGCGCCGAGGCAATCCGTTGGCTCGAGTGGGGGGTGAGGAGCTATCACGATTTTGCGCTGGGCCTTGCTTTGCTCCTGTTCGCGGCCGCCTTCGTGCGGATAACTTGGGTTCCGCGGCCGATGGCCTATCTGATGGGACTCTCCGGTTTCACTTACCTGGTGCAGGGCTGGATCGCCGGCTCGGAGGGCTTCTCGCCGGCGCAGTCGGCCGCCATCGTGTTGGGCTGGGTCCTGAGCCTGGTATGGATGATCTGGCTGGTCGTCGTCACCTGGTGGACGCAGGACTCCGAGCACCCCTAGACTAGAGAATGCTCCAGGCCCTGAATCGCTCGCGCCCGGTGATCTCCCGCAATTGCAGCTCGGAGGCGAGGCCGAGCGCGCCCTGGATCGTGACGCCGAGTTCCCGGGCGATGATGCCCGCGGACACCACCGGCCGGGCGATGACGAGGTCCAGCAGCTGGGGAAGCCTGGAATTGGCGCGCTTCTTCACCAGCCGCCGCTCCAGCTGCAGCCTCGCCAGGACCAGGCGGTCGTGCGTCTTCAGCCCCTGCGTCGCGCCGAGCTCGAACGCCTCGAGAACGGCGATCAGCCGCGAGAGGCGGTCGCGCGCATGGCGACGCTCCCGCGGCACGGCCCGCAGGCCGGAATTGACGGCGGCAAGATGGGCGCCTGCCGGCCCCTCCTGCCTGAGGAATGAGGCGACGAGCTGGCGGCCGAGCCAGGGGACATGCTGCAGGACCTGCAGCGTGTTCCAGGCGTCGAGCAGCAGGGCCGCCCGCAGGACGGGCGGCAGCCCCTCGGTGTCCTTCAAGACGAGCCGCCACTCCGCCAGCCGCTCGTCCTCGTCCCAGTCGGCATCGTAGACGAGCGGATCGCGCTCGGTTGTGCGCTGGCGCACCGGTGCCGTCGCGACGCCGTCGAGGACCGCGCTGCTGCGGGCGATCAGCGCGTCGATCTCGGTGAAATCCATGCCCGCGGTCTCGCCGGGCTCGGCCGCTTCCTCGTCTGCCGAGACCGGTTCTGCGGCATCCTCCGCACCGACCGGCAGCATCTTGGTCTCGGGGGCGCGTCCGCGAAGGCGTGCCAGCCCGGCGGCACTCAGCGCCCAGGGCGGCGGCTGTTCGAAAATCTGCCGGCGGACGCGCAGGACCGAATGGGCGATCGTCAGTTCGTGCGTCGGCGTGCGCACGTCCATGCGGGCGTCATGCAGCACCAGATCCTCGACATGGACGAGTTCGCCATCGACCCAGAGCGAGGCCACGGCGTCGTGAAAATCCTGGCGGCCCAGGAAACCGTCGCGGATCGTCGAGCGCAGCACCCGCTCGTCCAGCCGCGCCAGCGCCTCCCCCGCCCGGCAGCAGGGCAGAAGCAGGGCCGGAAGATCGAGCTTGCCGATGTCGTAGCGCATCGGCAAACGATGTCCGACTCGCGCAGCGAAAGCAAATCCGCCCTTGACTTTCATTCAGATCGGCCTGCGCCGGCCGCGGCCAAGGGCGCAACCGTGTCCGGTTCAGATCTCGTAGTCGGCGGCCACGTTCAGCGAGGCGATGAAGCGCTTGGTGCGCTCGCGCTCCGGCCGGGAGAAGATCTTCGCAGGCGCGCCGCTTTCCACGATCGTCCCGCCGTCGAGGAAGACGACCTTGTCGGCGACGCGCGAAGCGAGGCGCAGGTCGTGCGTCGCCATCATCATCGTGGTGCCCTCGCGGGCAAGCCGCCCGAGCACATCCACCACTTCCTCGGCGAGCTCCGGATCCAGCGCCGATGTCGGCTCGTCGCACAGCAAGACGCGCGGGGACGGGGCAAGCGCCCGCGCAATCGCCACGCGCTGCTGCTGGCCGCCCGACAGCGTCGCCGGCCAGGCATCGGCCTTGTGCGCCATGCCCACTTTTTCCAGCAGTTCCATGGCCCGGGCGCGGGCGCGCTCCGAGGGCCATTTCAGCACCGTCACCAGCCCCTCCATGACGTTCTCGATCGCGGTGCGATGCGGAAAGAGCTGGAAGTTCTGGAACACCATGCCGGTCTGCCGGCGCAGCCGCTGGATGTCGCCCCAGCCGACCCGGCCGCCCGGCGAGAAGGACAGCGCTTCCTCGCCGATGCGCACCGACCCGCTGGTCGGGATCTCGAGCAGATTGACGCTGCGCAGCAGCGTGCTCTTGCCGCCCCCCGAGGGACCGACGAGGGCGGTGACCGAACCCTCCCCCATCTCGACGCTGACGTCCTTCAGGACGAGGTTGTCGCCGAAGCGCTTCTCGATATGCGACAGCTCGATCATGCCCGTGCCTCCAGGAAGCCGCCATAGCGGGCGAAACGCTTTTCCAGCCGCACCTGCAGCGCCGACAAGACCGAGCTCATGGCGAGGTAGATCAGCGCGGCGAGGATATAGAGAATCAGCGGCTCGTAGGTGGTGGCGACGATCCGCTGCGCCGTCTGGAACAGCTCGGGCACGGTGATCGCGGCGGCGAGCGACGTGTCCTTGACCAGCGAGATGAAGGTGTTGGACAAGGGCGGCACCGCGGTGCGTCCCGCCTGCGGCAGGATGGTGCGCCGCATCGCCTGGCCCCAGCTCATGCCGATCGAGTAGGACGCCTCCCACTGCCCCCGCGGCACCGAGGCGATCACCGCGCGGATGATCTCCGAGGTGTAGGCGCCGATGTTGAGGGTGAAGCCGATCAGCGCTGCGGGGAAGGCGTCGAGCAGGATGCCGAGGCTCGGGAGGCCGTAGAAGATCACGAACAGCTGGACGAGCAGCGGCGTGCCGCGGAAGATCCAGACGTAGAAGCGGGCGATGGCGACGAGCGGCGCCGGCGCAAACAGCCGGACGATCGCCACCAGCAGTCCGAGCCCGAGCCCGAGGGCAAAGGACAGAAGCGTCAGCGGCACGGTGAACTTCAGCCCGGCCAGAAGCAGCGGGCCGAGCGAATCGAGCATCAGTTGGAGCCAGTGCGGCAAGGGCGTTCCTACTCTTCGCGATGTGGCCGGGTGCTTCTGGAAATACCCTTCCACGCCCCCTCCCCACAAGGGGGTCGCGGCGGCATCGCTGTCGATCCGGCCAAGACCGGCCCGCGGCCTGTCCGCCATGGCCGGCAATGCGAAGGGGCACACGAAACCCCTCCCTGGTCGGGAGGGGGTCCGGCAGGCTTACTTCGAGACGTCCTGGCCGAAATACTTGTCGGAGATCTTCTGGTAGGTGCCGTCGGCCTTGATCTCGGCCAGCGCCTTGTTCAGCGCCTCGACCAGTTCCGGCTCGCCCTTGCGCACGATGATGCCCGAGTAGTCGGCATCGGCCTGCTCGGCGGCGATCTTCACGTTGGCGTCGGGCTTCTGCTTCTTGAAGTCGAGGAAGGACAGGCTGTCGTTGATGGTGGCGTCGGCGCGGCCGGTCAGCACCAGCTGGATCGACTGGTCGAAGCCGTCGGTGCCCACGAGCTCGGCGCCGTTCGCCTCGGCGAGCTTGCCGAAGTTGGAGGTCAGCGACTGGGCCGCCTTCTTGCCCTTCAGGTCCTCGAAGCCCTTGATGCCGTCGTCGTCGGCGCGCACGATCAGCACCGCCTTGGAGGCGATGTACGGCTCGGAGAAGTCGTATTTCTGCTTGCGCGCATCGGTGATGCCGACCTGGTTGATGACGGCGTCATAGCGGTTGGCGTCGAGGCCGGCGATCAGCCCGTCCCACTTGCCTTCCAGAAATTCCGCCTTCACGCCGAGCTTGGCTGCGACCGCCTCGCCGATCTCGACGTCGAAGCCGACGAGCTTGCCGCTCGTATCGTGATAGGTGAAGGGGGCATAGGTCCCCTCGGTGCCGATCTTCAGCACGCCGGCCGACTGGATCGCGGCGAGGTTTTCGCCGGCGGCGGCCGGAAGCAGCAGGACCGCCTGGACGAGGGTGGCGGTGGCGAGGGTCTTGAACCAGGACATCTTTGTCTCCGTATCTGGTCATGAAATCGATGCGCCATAGATCGCAGAATTCGTCGCCCCGCGGAGCGTCGAAACCGGTGGCCGGAGGCGGCATTTGCAAAAAATTTTTCCTTTGTGGTCAAAATTTGCGCACTTGCCTGCCGGTTGCGGGCAGAGATAGGGCGCTCCGGCCGGAATTCAGCGCCGGCGCCGCGCTTGCCGCCGGCTTTCGCCATCAGGGCGCCAGGAACGCCACCGTGCGGCTGTCGCGTTGGCCGTCGAAGAAGCGGGCGATTGCCCGCTCGAACAGCGCGGGATCGTCGGCGACCGCGGCAAACAGGGTCAGCGACGACTGCAGCTTCACGTCGTCAGGGGTTCCCATGATCTCGCGCGCGCTGCGGTTGCGGACGGAAAGCAGGGCTTCGACGCATTCGCGCAGGCGGGCGCCGAGCACCGGGTCGTCGAGATAGGCCCGCGCCTCGGCCGCAGACCCGATCGCATAGCGCTGCGACATCGCCGACGCGCCGAGACCCTCAACCTGCGGAAAGACGAACCACATCCAGTGCGTCTCCTTCCGACCGCGCCTCAGTTCCGCGAGCGCATCCGGATAGACCCTGGCCTGCGCCTCGTGGAACCGGTCGAGGCCATGGACCGCATGCTCCGTCATGTTCCGCTCCTCCTGCCGTTGCTCCCGTCCCGGCGGCCTTCGTTGTCGCTAAGGCCCGGTCAGCCGTTGCAGCTCCTGCCGCGCGGTCGTTGCCAGCGGATGATCGGGATGGCGGGCGATGAAGAGTTCCCAGGCCTCGACGGTTCCCCGCTGGCGGGCGGCATCGAACTCCTCCTGCACCGCAATATCGGGGTCGCGCGCGGGCGCCATTCCCCCGCCTGTCTTCTCCGCGGCGGCAGCCGGGGTCTGGGTCTGGCCCTGGGCCGTCAAGGGGACGCAGCCCGCAATCGCGCTCGCGAGCACAAGCCGCACCGGCAAAGTTCCGGATCGCTTCGTCATGTCGCCTATGTAGCGCCCTTCGGCGGCATCACCAAGGCAGGATGCCCGCTCAGCGCGGCGGCCGGTGGTGGCGCTCGCAGGCGCCGCATTGCGCCAGCGCCTCGATCACCTTGCATTCGGCGATCGTGCCGTGGCTGCAGCTCGAGAGCGTGCGCTCCAGCTCCGCCTCGAGCAGCTTTAGCCGGGCGATCCTCTGGCGCACGTCCTCCAGCCGGCGCTGGGCGATGTCGTCGGCATCCCGGCATGGCAGGTCGGGATGCTGCGACAGGTCGATCAGTTGGCGGATGGCGTCGATGGACAGGCCGAGATCGCGCGCGTGCAGGACGAAGACGAGCCGTTCGTAGTGGCGGGCGGTGTAGCGGCGCTGGTTGCCGGCGTTGCGTTCCGGCTCCGGCAGAAGGCCGATCTGCTCGTAGTAGCGGATGGTCTCGACCTTCGAGCCGCTGGCCTCGGCGAGCTTGCCGATCGAAAAGACGCGTTCCATGCAAATTTCCGCTTGAACCTATAGTGACTACAGGAATTATAGGTGGTGCAAATCAGGGAGATTTGCAATGGACAAGCGCCTTCCGCCGCATGCCGACGACGGTTCCGCAAAGAGGCAGCCCGAGGGCGCAACCCCGCCTGCGGCGAACTGCGAGGCAGGACATGACCATGCCGGTCACGAGCACGACCATGACCACGCGCACGCCGGCCACGATCATGCCGACCATGCTCACACAGGCCATGCGCACGCGGGTCATGATCACACGCACACGGACGCCTGCTGTGCCGCCACGGAGGCAAATGCCGCAAGCGCCGCGGACGCGGCGGCCGAGGCGGGACTGGACGACCGCTACCGTCGCTTCCGCATTTCCGGCATGGATTGCGCGAGCTGCGCCAACACCATCACGACGGCCGTCGGCGGCATGCCCGGCGTCACCGACGTCCGCGTCTCCGTCCCGCGCGAGATGATGTTCATCGCCCTCGACGAGGCAAAGACACCGCTTACCGCCGTGGGCGAGCGCGTCAGGAGCCTCGGCTACGGTGCGGACCTCGTCGCAACCGACGCGCCCGCCCCGCGGCCGACCAAGGTGGAATGGTGGCGGACACCCAAGGGGATCCATGCGATCGCGGGCGGCCTCGTGACGGCGATCGCCTTCGTCGTCGACCATTTCTGGCCGATCGCCGGACACTACCTGTTCATCGCTGCCGCCGTGTTGCTGGCATTGCCGATCGCGCGGCGCGCGATCGCCGCGGCCCGCGCCGGCGCCCCATTCACCATCGAGATGCTGATGACGGTCGCCGTCATCGGCGCCGTGATCATCGGCGAACCGGCGGAGGCGACGGTGGTCGTCTTCCTGTTCGCCACCGGCGAGGTGCTGGAGGGCTATGCCGCCGGCCGGGCGCGGGCGGGCATCGAGGCGCTCGCCTCGCTCGTCCCCGACCGCGCCTTCATCGAGGAGGACGGCGTGGTCCGCGAGGTTCCGGCCGCAGCCATCCGTCCCGGCCACATCGTGCTGGCGCGGCCGGGCGACCACGTCGCCGCCGACGGCACCGTCGTCGAGGGCCGCGCGCATCTGGACGAGGCGGCGATCACCGGCGAGAGCATTCCGGTTTCGCGCGGCCCCGGCGAGAAGGTCTTCGCCGGCTCGGTCGCGATCGACGCTGCGCTGAAGATCCGCGCCGACAAGACCGCGGCCGACAACACCATTGCCCGCATCGTCACCCTCGTCGAGGAGGCGCAGGACGCCAGGGCCCCGGCGCAGCGCTTCATCGACAGCTTCTCGCGCATCTACACGCCGCTGATCGCAGCCCTCGGCCTCATGGTCGCGGTCGTGCCGCCGCTCCTGTTCGACGGCGACTGGCACACCTGGATCTATCGCGGCCTGGCGCTGCTTCTGATCGGTTGCCCCTGCGCGCTCGTCATCTCCGTTCCGGCAGCGGTCGCCTCGGCGCTGTCCTCGACCGCCCGCGCCGGCATCCTCGCCAAGGGCGGGGTGATCCTGGAGACGCTGGCCAAGGCCGAGGTCGTCGCCTTCGACAAGACCGGCACGCTGACCCGCGGCCGGCCGGCGGTCACAGACGTCCATGCCGCGGACGGCGCGGCAGAGAGCCTCCTGTCGCTGGCCGCCGCGATCGAGGCGGGCTCCAGCCACCCGCTGGCGGAGGCGATCGTCGCCGAAGCGCAGGCCCGCAAGCTCGCCCCGGCCACCGCTTCGAACGTCAAGGCGCTCGCCGGCCGCGGCGTCAGCGGCACCGTGGCCAGCCGGGCAATCTTCATCGGCGCGCCCCGCTTCGCCGCCGAGGAAGGCACGATCGGCACGGCCCTTGCGGAGGCGATTTCGGCCTTCGAGCAGGCCGGCAACACCGTCGCCGTGGTGATCGCCGACCGGGTCGGCATCGGCGCGATCGCCCTTCGCGACGAGCCGCGCGAGGACGCGGCCCCCGGCATCGCCGCGCTGAAGGCGCTCGGGGTCAAGACGCTGATGCTCTCCGGCGACAACCCGGCCACGGCTTCCGCCATCGGCCGCGCGCTTGCGATCGACGATGCCCGCGGCGGGCTGCTGCCGGCCGACAAGGTCGAGGCGATCAGAAAGCTCTCCGAGGGTCGCACCACGGTCATGGTCGGCGACGGGATCAACGACGCCGCCGCCCTTGCGGCCGCGAGCGTCGGCATGGCGATGGGGTCGGGCACTGGACTCGCCCGCGAGACGGCCGGCGTGGCGCTGATGGGCAACCGCGTCGCCGACGTCGCCCGGGCGATATCGTTCGGGCGGGCGACCATGGCCAACATCCGCCAGAACGTCACCATCGCGCTCGGCCTGAAGGCGGTGTTCCTCGTCACCACGGTTCTCGGCGTCACCGGCCTGTGGATCGCCGTCTTCGCCGATACCGGTGCGACGGTGCTGGTCACCCTCAACGCCATGCGGCTGCTGCTGCCGCCGGCAGGACCGACCGGGACGCGGACCCTCAGGGCGTGACAGCCTAACCGCCCGGCCATGCTTCTTTGATGGCCGGCGCGCCGCCCGGGTGGTAGAATTTACCGGTGCGTATCCATTGCGAGATGGAGGGGCGACCATGGAATGCGTGCTTGGACGTTGGGCGCCGGCCACTGCAGCAGCTCTCTTTGCATCCTTGAACGTTGCCGCGGCATCGCCGCCGGACGATCTGGTCGCCGCCGCTCGCAAGGAAGGCAGGCTGGTGGTCATGGCCCTGCCGCGCGACTGGTGCGGCTACGGCCGCATCATCGACGGCTTCAAGGCGGAATATGGCCTTTCGGTGGACGAACGCGATCCGCAGGCCGCGTCGGCCGAGGAGCTGGATGCGATCCGGGCGGGCCGGGACAAGATTGACGCGCAGGCGCCCGACGTCGTCGACGTCGGCCTGCCCTTCGCCGCATCGGCGAAGGACGAGGGCCTGCTGCAGCCCTACAAGGTCTCCGCCTGGGAGACGATCCCCGACCGGGCCCGGGATCCCGACGGATACTGGTACGGCGGCTACTACGGGGTGCTCGTCTTCGCCGTCAACGCCGACCGCGTGTCCCGGCTGCCGAAGGACTGGGCGGACCTGGCATCGGCCGAGTACAGAGACGCCATCGGGATCGCCGGCGACACCGGCTCCAACCAGGCGATCCTGACCGTGCTGGCCGCCGGACTGTCCGTCACGAAGGGCAACATGGAGGACGCGGCGCAACAGGGCCTCGACTTCTTCGCCGGCCTGCAGAGAACGGGCAACTTCGTGCCGAGGATGGGTACCACCGAGAGCCTCGCAAATGGCCGCACACCCGTTCTCGTCCATTGGGACTATCTCGCGTTCGGCGATCGCGATGCGCTGAAGGGCCGGGCCCGCATCGAGGTCGTCCGGCCGCGCACCGGCGCCGTCGCCGGCGTCTATGCCCAGGCCATCAGCGCCTTTGCACGCCATCCGAACGCCGCCCGGCTGTGGATGGAACATGTCTACTCCGACGAGGCCCAACTGATCATGCTCCAGGCCCGGTGCCAGCCGATCCGGCTCGATGCCCTCCTGCGGGCGGGAAAGGTGCCCGCGAGCCTGCAGCAGGACCTGCCGCACCTCGACGACGACAGCGGGAAGCGGGTCGAGCCCGTCTTCCCAACGCTCGAGGAACAAGAGCGCGCCAGGGATATCATCATCAAGGGCTGGGACAGCATCGTCGGCGTCCCGATCGAATGCCAGCCGGCGGAACAGCCCGATCCCGGCCCGATCTCGCAAGAAAGAACGGCCGGGCAGCTCGCAGCGCGCGCGCCGCAATGCCCGGGGGTCTCTTCGGTCCAGTGACGACCCTTCCAAACCCGTCCGGCCGCGGCAACCGGCCGAGGACGGCCGTCAACGAACCGGTTGCGCCTCGGGGAACTGCCAGCTGCCGTCCAGGATCGCCGCCTTCGGCTGATAGAGGCGGACCAGGTAGTTCCAACCCGCAGGCGTCGGCAGGCAGTTGGCGATCTGGCCGTTGCAGCCGCCGAACTGGACCTTGATGCTGCCGTCGCCGTCCTTTTCCGCCGTCAGGTTGTTGAGCGAATAGGCATTGAGCGCATTCGGCACGAAGAAGCCCTGTGCGTTGTAGACGCTGATGGACCAGAAGCCGTCGACCGGCACGTCCTTGACGCTCAGCCGGTAGACGGTGCGGCCGTCGTTCTCGTTGGGCGTGACGTTCACGTAGATGGCCTCCCTGTCCGGATTGCCGCCCCAGGCGGCCGCCGTCCCGATCAGATGCCTTATCGGGTCGACCTCGCTCCGGCTGCCGAAGGCGTGGCGCAGGTCCGGCAGCGTTGTGTTCAGCACCAGCAGCGCGTCGCGGATCTTCTTCTGGCTCGCCTTGTCCCAATCGGGCACCACGAGTTCGCCGGGCTTGTCCTGCCTGACCGCAATCCCGTCCTGCAGCGCATGCGCCGCCCGCAAGTCCGCAGGATCCTTGGGATCGACGAGCGTGCGGATCGCGACCATCATGTAGCGCGTACCGATCTGCTCCTTGGTGAAGGTGTGGCTGCCCTTGCCGTGGGCGATGAACGGCACGTAGTGGTCCTCGTCGATGATCATCAGCGACATGAACCGCCCACCCGGATCGGGCATGGATATCGTCACCGGACCGGCCTCGAGGTCGAAGACGCCGGAGGAATAGAGCGTGTCGCGGTTGCTGCGGATCACGGTCTGCCGGTCGATCGGCATCATCTCGCGGCGGTGCTGCAGCATGCCGAATCCGCCGTCGGCCGTCTGGGCGGCAAAATACATGTCCGTTTCCGCCCGGTCGAAGTTGTCCGGAGTCACCGGGGTGGGCTCGGCGGCCTGCACCGCGGCCGAAAGACAGCCGGCGCCGAGGGCCATGGACAATGCGAATGCTCTCAACATCTGCGTCATTGCGCGTCCCCCTGACCAGTTGCGCTTGTGATGCCGCGGCAAACCCAGAGTGTGAACTAGGGTCCGACGCTGCAAATTCGAGTGGGGGAGCGGGATCAGAACGTCGGCGGCGTATTGATCCACAAGAGCACCGTCTCGCCGTCGTGGCGATTGCGCCAGGAATGATGGCGACGGCTGTCGAAATAGATGGAATCGCCCGGTCCGAGGTCATGGAACTCGTCGCCGTCGAGCACCATCTCGAACCGGCCGGAGATCACGTGGATGAACTCCTCGCCCTCGTGGCGATAGGCGCCGTCGCTCGAGGCGCCCGGAGACAGCACGAATCGATGGCAATCCATCATGTTGCGGCCGTCGGCCAAAACCTGCACGACCACGCCCGGCGAGGTCTCCGGCCACAGGTTCCATTCGTCGGCGCGCACGACGCTGCGCCGCTCCATATCGTCCTCGCCCGAGAGCTTCGAGACGGTGGTGCCGTAATATTCGGCCAGGTCGTGCATCGCGCGGAAGCTCACCCCCTGCGAGGTGCGCTCGAACGTGGACAGGACCGACGTGGCGATGCCGATATCGCCGGCGACCTGTTCCAGCGTCTTGCCTGCGGCATGCCGGAGCGCGCGGAACTTGCGCCCCACCCCTTGCGCCGCATCGCCCTCGCCGGACGGTGCCGGGATCGCATCCGATGCCGCACCCTCCGCCTCCAGCGCCTCGCGGATCGCCGCCGGATTGAGCCCGCGCTCGGCGCGATACCAGGAGATCTTCTTCAACCGCGCCACGTCGTCGGCGCTGTACTGCCTGTGGCCGGTCGCCGAGCGGCCCGGGACCACCAGGCCCTGGCTCTCCCACAGACGCAGCGTCGACGCCGATACGCCGGCGAGCCGGGCGGCCTCCGCCACCTTGTAATGCACCGTCTGCGGATCGCTCATGCCAATGATCCCTGATTCTTGTGTTATTCTTGATGCTTATAGCAGCTTGCGGGCTCCCGGCGCGCCCCGTCCGCTCCTATCGCCCGGGGGCGGCCTTGCACGCTCAAAATACCCGTTGCAATCTTACAGAAAAAATGTAGGAATTGCACAAAATCTTGCAGAAAAAATGCAAGATCTGAATTCCTCCAACGTCAGGATCTGCCAGATGACCGCGACATCCCTCACCGACCGCAAGAACGCAGCCATCTCCCGCGGGGTCGGCATGACCACGCAGATCTATGCCGATCGCGCCGAAAACGCCGAGATCTGGGACAAGGAAGGCAATCGCTACATCGACTTCGCCGCCGGCATCGCCGTCGTCAACACCGGCCACCGCCATCCGCGCGTCATCGAGGCGGTGAAGAAGCAGCTCGACCGCTTCACCCATACCTGCCACCAGGTCGTTCCCTACGAGAATTACGTCGAGCTCGCCGAGCGGCTGAACCAGCTCGTCCCCGGCGACTTCGCCAAGAAGACGATCTTCGTCACGACCGGCGCCGAAGCCGTCGAGAACGCCGTCAAGATCGCCCGCGCGGCGACCGGCCGCCAGGCCGTCGTAGCCTTCGGCGGCGGCTTCCATGGCCGCACCTTCATGGGCATGGCGCTCACCGGCAAGGTCGTCCCCTACAAGGTCGGCTTCGGCGCGATGCCGGCCGACGTCTTCCACGTGCCCTTCCCGGTCGAACTGCACGGCACCTCCGCCGAGCAGTCGATTGCCGCGCTGAAGAAGCTGTTTGCCGCCGACGTCGATCCGAACCGGGTCGCAGCGATCATCATCGAGCCGGTGCAGGGCGAAGGCGGTTTCTATCCGGCGCAGACGTCCTTCCTGAAGCAGATCCGCGAGATCTGCGACCAGCACGGCATCCTGCTGATTGCCGACGAGGTCCAGACCGGCTTCGCCCGGACCGGCAAGCTGTTTGCCATGGAGCACCACGGCGTGGTGGCGGACCTGACGACGATGGCCAAGGGCCTCGGCGGCGGCTTCCCGATCGCCGCCGTCACCGGCCGCGCCGAAATCATGGATGCGCCGGGCCCGGGCGGCCTCGGCGGCACCTATGCCGGCAACCCGATCGCCGTCGCCGCCGCCCATGCGGTCCTCGACGTCATCAAGGACGAGGACCTGTGCAACCGCGCCACGAGCCTCGGCAACCGCCTCAAGCAGCGCCTGGAATCGCTGCGCGAGAAGGTGCCGGAGATCGTCGACATCCGCGGCCCCGGCTTCATGAACGCGGTGGAGTTCAACGACGCCAAGACCAGGCTGCCGAGCGCCGACTTCGCCAACAAGGTGCGACTGAAAGCGCTGGAGAAGGGGCTGATCCTGCTCACCTGCGGCGTGCACGGCAACGTCATCCGCTTCCTGGCACCGCTGACCGTGCAGGACGAGGTCTTCGCCGAGGCGCTCGACATTCTCGAAGCGGCAATGCTCGAAGCCCGCGCCGCCTGAGGCGACGCGCTCCCATCCCGAAACCGCCACGACGCCCGGGCGCACGTCCGGGCGACGCCGCTCTCTTGTTCGAAGGAATGCTCACATGGCCTTCTACGACGCCCTCACCCGGCACCTCACCTCGACCGATTTCCTGCGTGACCGCGGCTTCATCGCCGGCAGCTGGACCAGCGGCAACGGCACCGCGACGTTCGACGTCATCAACCCGGCCACCGGCGAGACGCTGGCAACGCTGCCGGAGATGGGCGCCGCAGAGACGTCGGCCGCGATCGACGCCGCCCACAGGGCCCAGCCGGCATGGGCGGCACGCCCGGCCAAGGAGCGGAGCGCCATCCTGCGCAAGTGGCATGACCTGATGATTGCCAATGCCGACGAACTCGCCGCGATCCTGACGGCGGAGATGGGCAAGCCGCTGGCGGACGCGAAGGGCGAGATCCTCTATGCCGCATCCTATGTCGAGTGGTACGCGGAAGAGGCCAAGCGCATCAACGGCGAGACGATCCCCGCGCCCTCGGTGGACAAGCGCATGCTCGTCATCAAGCAGCCGGTCGGCGTCGTCGGCACGATCACCCCGTGGAACTTCCCCGCCGCCATGATCGCCCGCAAGATCGCGCCGGCGCTCGCGGTCGGCTGCACCGTCGTCTCCAAGCCGGCCGAGCAGACGCCGCTGTCGGCGATCGCGCTGGCAGTTCTGGCGGAAAAGGCGGGCGTTCCCGCCGGCGTGTTCAACGTCGTCGTCGGCACGGACGGACCGGCGATCGGCAAGGAGCTCTGCTTCAACCCGAAGGTGCGCAAGATCTCGTTCACTGGCTCCACCGAGGTGGGCCGCATCCTGATGCGCCAGTGCGCCGACCAGATCAAGAAGGTCAGCCTGGAGCTCGGCGGCAACGCGCCGTTCATCGTCTTCGACGACGCCGACATCGACGCCGCCGTCGAGGGCGCGCTCACCTCGAAATACCGCAATGCCGGCCAGACCTGCGTCTGCGCCAACCGCATCTACGTCCAGGCGAACGTCTACGACGCCTTTGCCGAGAAGCTTGCGGCAAGAGTGAAGCAGCTTTCCGTCGGCAACGGCTTCGAGGCGGGCGTGGCGATCGGTCCGCTGATCGAGGAGGCCGCGATCGAGAAGGTCGAGGCGCATGTCGCCGACGCGGTGTCCAAGGGCGCGAAGGTGGTTGCCGGCGGCAAGCGTTTTGCCGGCGAAGGCACGTTCTTCCAGCCGACGATCCTCACCGGCGTCGACCGCACCATGAGGGTGGCGCGCGAGGAGACCTTCGGCCCGGTTGCGCCGCTGTTCCGCTTCGACACCGTCGACGACGTGATCGCGCAGGCCAACGATACCGAGTTCGGACTGGCCGCCTATTTCTTCGCCGCCGACCTGAAGAAGGTGTGGAAGGTGGCGGAAGCGCTGGAATACGGCATGGTCGGCATCAATACCGGCCTGATCTCCTCGGAGGCCGCTCCCTTCGGCGGGATCAAGCAGTCCGGCCTCGGGCGCGAGGGCTCGAGCCACGGCGCCGACGACTATCTCGAGATGAAATATCTCTGCATGGGCAACCTCGCCTGAGGCAAGGCCAGGTCTGCGACCGTCTGCGAGCGCCCGGGTCGGTGGATCCGGGCGCTTTCGCTTCTGCCGGATCCCGGCAGACGGCGAACCCCGCCCGCGCTATTCCTCGGCGATGAACGGCTCGTCGCTCTTCAGGAGCGCGAGATCGTTCAGGAGATCGATCAGATGCTCGACGCGCTCCTTGCCGTAGCGGGCCTCGATATGGTCGTAGATCGCACAGCTGTCCGGCGTCACCGTATTGATGATCGCAAGCCCGGCGGGCGCGATCTTCAACAGGACGCGCCGGCCGTCCTCCTGGTCCTTGTGGCGGGTGATGAAGCCACGCTCCTCCAGCGACTTGATCATCCGCGTCAGGCTGGGGGCGAGGATGAAGGTCTTTTCGGCCACTTCCGACGCGTCGAGCATGTCCGCTTCGGCAAGGACGCGGATGACGCGCCACTGCTGCTCGGTCACGTCGTACTTCACCAGCATCGGCCGGAAATGGCTCATCACCGCCTCGCGCGCCCTGAGCAGCGCGATCGGCAACGAACGACGGGTGTTGCGCGGCAAAAGATGATCGTCGGCAACGGGATAGGTGTAGGCCTGGTTCGTTTCGCTCATGGGTCGTCTATCCAGGATTCTGCGCCAAAGGGCAATCTCTTCGCCTCGAAGCACGACTTGCGGCACGCAATGGCGTCCGGCGCGCTGTCGAGCGGGCCGCCAGGGTCGCGTCTCGCTTCTCGGCTGATGGCTGCTTCGAAGAAGCGATGAACGACAGACGCCCAGTACACGTGGGGAGAAAGCGACGCCGAACCGACGATCGCACCGTTCGCGAAATTTGCACGATTGCGCGGAACCTACGCGCTCTGCCCCAACACAAAGAAGACGGGCCTCGGAGCGGCTCTATTCGCGCCAGTTGACATTTTTGTGAACACATTCATTTCCGGCTTCGTAGCGGCCAGGCGGCCGGTCTTCCGCCTGGCCGGCCGCGCGGAAAACACCCTTCTTGCGGGACTATTGCGGCTTCACCCGTTCGGGATGCGCCGCCTGGAAGGCTGGCAGCGCTTCGCACACGGCTGCGATGCTGCGGATCCGGGAGAAGCGGGCCATGTCGACGCCCCAGCGGTCGGCGTTGTAGACCTGCGGGACGAGGCAGAAATCAGCGATCGACGGACCCTCGCCATGGCAGAAGGTCCCCGTGCGGGGATCCTCCAGCATGCGCTCGACGGCCGAGAGGCCCTCGCCGATGAACTTGACCATCCATTCGGCCCGCGCCGCCTCCCCTCGTCCCGTCAGTTCCATGACATGGCCGACCACGCCGAGATTGCAGACCGGGTGGATATCCATCGCAATCGCCTGGGCGAGCGCCCGCACCCGCTGGCGACCGGGCGGGTCCGCCGGCAGGAAGCCCGCCGGGCCGCGGGTCTCGTCGAGATACTCGATGATCGACAGCGACTGGGTCATCATCAGGCCGTCGATCCGAAGCGCCGGCACGAGCCCTTGCGGATTGCGGTCCAGGTGCTCGGGCGCCTTGTGCGCGCCTTCCAGCAGGTTGACGGGCACCCTGCGGTGGGCCACGCCAAGGCTGTTCAGCGCGATGCGGACGCGATAGCTCGCCGACGAGCGCCAGTAGTCGTAGAGGACGATCTCATCCATCCGTGTCCCTCCGCCCGTGCAGCCACGAACTGCTCGGCCCTGCTTCTGCCGCGCCGGAAATGATCCTCGGGTCGAGTGTCATGCCGGTTCGGAACGCTTCACGGTCTGCTCGATGGCGCCGAAGATGGAATGCCCGGTCTGGTCCTTCATCTCGATCCGGACCGTGTCGCCGAACTTCATGAACGGGGTCCTGGCCGTGCCGGTTGCGATCGTCTCGATCATGCGCAGCTCGGCAATGCAGGAATATCCCCTGCCCCCTTCGGAGACGGGCTTGCCCGGTCCGCCGTCGAGCTTGTTGGAGACGGTTCCCGAACCGATGATGGAGCCGGCGACGAGGGGGCGCGTGCGCGCCGCATGGGCCACGAGCTGGCCGAAGTCGAAGGTCATGTCGACCCCGGCGTCGGCGCGGCCGAACGGCTTGCCGTTCAGCGACACCAGGAGCGGCAGGTGCAGCTTGCCGTCCTTCCAGGCCTCGCCCAGCTCGTCGGGCGACACCGCCACCGGCGAAAAGGCCGACGACGGCTTGGACTGGAAGAAGCCGAAGCCCTTGGCGAGCTCGGCCGGAATGAGCCCCCGCAGCGAGACGTCGTTGACGAGCATGACGAGCCGGATCGCCGCGCGGGCGTCCTCGACGCTCGCGCCCATCGCCACGTCGTCGACGATGACGGCAATCTCGCCTTCCATGTCGATGCCGTAGGCCTCGTCTGCCACCACGATCGGATCGCGGGGGCCGAGGAAGCTGTCCGAGCCGCCCTGGTACATCAGCGGATCGGTCCAGAAGCTGGCCGGCATCTCGGCGTTGCGCGCCTTGCGCACCAGCTCGACATGGTTGACGTAGGCCGAGCCGTCCGCCCACTGATAGGCGCGCGGCAACGGCGAGGCCGCCTCGTGCTCATGAAACCGCATGGTGGGCTGCGATCCGGTCTCGATC
Organism: Mycoplana sp. MJR14; assembly: GCF_029210525.1. Taxonomy (NCBI): domain Bacteria; kingdom Pseudomonadati; phylum Pseudomonadota; class Alphaproteobacteria; order Hyphomicrobiales; family Rhizobiaceae; genus Mycoplana; species Mycoplana sp. MJR14. The sequence goes on along the minus strand of NZ_JARGEO010000003.1, from coordinate 561,354 downwards.
CCCTCCGCCACGCGGGCAAGCCGCGGGCCGGCATGGGCCCAGTCGTCGAGTGCCGCCTGCAGGGTGCGGGCGATGTGGCCCACCTCCGAGCAGCGCGTCAGGTCCCTGGAAACGACCACCAGCCGGCCGTCGCGCGTGCTGTCCTTCAGTGTTGCAAGTTTCATGCTTCCTCCCTTGATCTTGTCTTTGCCGCCGCCGTCGTGGCATCGTCGCGCCGACGCGAATCCCTGTCCTTCACCGCCCTCCCAGCCCGCCAGGAAAGCCACTCGCTTGAACCGGACCCTCCCCAAGTCGATCGCCGTCGCCGCGGCAGCCATTGCAGCCACCGCCGTGACCCTGCATTTGATGGGACGAATCTGGATCTGTAAATGCGGCTATGTAAAGCTCTGGCACGGCGTCGTCGTTTCCTCCGAGAATTCCCAGCACCTTTCCGACTGGTACACGCCGAGCCACATCATCCATGGCATCCTGTTCTACGCGCTGTTCACCTGGCTCATGCCGCGGGCGAGCATCGTCACGCGGCTGACCTTCGCGCTTGTCGTCGAATGCGCCTGGGAGATCTTCGAAAACACCAACTTCATCATCAACCGCTACCGGGAAGCGACCATCTCGCTCGATTATTTCGGCGACAGCATCATCAATTCGGCGGCCGACATCGTCGCCATGGTGATCGGCTTCTTCCTGGCGGCCCGCCTGCCGGTCTGGGCCAGCATCGCGATCATCGTCTTCTTCGAGGCGCTGACGACCTACCTCATCCGGGACGGGCTCGCCCTCAACATCCTGATGCTCGTCTGGCCGCTCGAGGCGGTCAAGACCTGGCAGGCCGGCGGCTGACGCTCCTCAATGGTCCATGCGAAGCACCGTCATCACTTGATGCCCGGCGTGCCGTCGAAGCGGCGCTCCAGGCCGTCCCAGCATTCGATGTAGTTGTCCTGCAGCGTCTCCAGTTCCGCGGCGAACCGGGTGAGTTGCTGGGGAAACCGCGTCTCGAACATGAAGGCCATGGTGTGGTCGAGCTTGACCGGCTTCAGCTCGACGCTCGAGGCCTTCTCAAAACCGGTGGCGTCCGGGCCGTGCGGCAGCATCATGTTGTGCAGGCTCATGCCGCCGGGAACGAAGCCCTGCTCCTTGGCGTCGTACTGCCCGTGGATCAGCCCCATGAATTCGCTCATGATGTTGCGGTGGTACCAGGGCGGGCGGAAGGTATGCTCGGCGACCAGCCAGCGGGGCGGGAAGATGACGAAGTCGATGTTCGCCGTTCCCTCCTCGCCCGACGGCGCCGTCAGCACCGTGAAGATCGACGGGTCGGGGTGGTCGAAGAGAATGGCGCCCACCGGCGAATAGGTCCGGAGATCGTATTTGAACGGCGTGTAGTTGCCGTGCCAGGCGACGACATCGAGCGGCGAGTGGCCGATCTCGGTCACGTAGAACCTGCCGCACCACTTCACCTGTACCCGGCAGGGCGTCTCCTTGTCCTCGAAGGCGGCGACCGGCGTCTTGAAGTCGCGCGGATTGGCCAGGCAGTTGGCGCCGATCGGCCCGCGGTCGGGAAGGGTGAACTTCGCGCCGTAGTTCTCGCAGATGTAGCCGCGCCAGCAGTCACCCTCGCCGAGACGGGAGACCTTGAACATCATCCCGCGCGGGACCAGGCAGATCTCCAGCGGCTCGACGTCGATGATGCCCATTTCGGTGAACACCCGGATGGCACCCAGTTGCGGAACGATCAGCAGTTCGCCGTCGGCGTTGAAGAAATAGTCGTCGACCATGTCCGCGTTGAAGACATAGGCGTGCGCGGCCATGCCCGTCTGGGTGAGGGCGTCGCCCGCCGCGGTCATCGTGCGGATGCCTTCCAGGAAGTTCAGCGGTTCCGTCGGCGCCGGCAGCGGGTCCCAGCGCAGCTGCCCGAGCGGCAGCGAATGATCGTCCAGGCACGGCGCCGTCTTCCAGAACGGGTAGCCGAAATTGGAGAAGCGGCGCGTGTGGCGGACGGACGGGCGGATGCGGTAGAGCCAGGACCGCTCGTTGGTGCCGCGCGGGGCGGTGAAGGGCGAGCCGGAAAGCTGCTCGGCATAGAGGCCGTAGTTGCAGCGCTGCGGGCTGTTCTGCCCCTGCGGCAGGGCGCCCGGCAGGGATTCCGTCTCGAAATCATTGCCGAAGCCGGGCATGTACACGGGGGTATCCGACGTCGTCGTGCCTTCGGCGATCGCTTCACGGGGCTTGTCCAGCATGGCGTTCACCTCCTCTGCAAACGGCCAATCCAGTATTGGTTACAGACGTAACTGTCGAATATGTAACTATCAAGCCATGTCTGCGCCCGGACCCGCCGGCCACGCCGGTGCGAAAGGCGAAACTGTCGTGAAACACGGGACCAGGGTCGCGGCGCAATGGCGCGGCCGCCGCAGAGATTGCGGTCTGCCCGCGCCTTCGCCTATTGCCAGGAAAGCTGGTCCTTCGGCAGGCGCCCGCTGGGATCGAAGACCGTGACGCGATGCGGCAGCTCCAGCCCCCAGTCCCAGAGGACGAGGTTCCGGTCGCTCTCGTCGGCGCCGGGCGCGAAGCTCGGCACGACGATGCCGGCGATGCCCCGCGCGGTGAGACGATCATGGATGTCCCACGACGCCGGCCTGCGGCCCTCGGCAAGCGCCAGCGCCCAGGCGCAGGCGAGATCATCCAGCAGGACGCCGGCCGCGCGGCGGCCCTCCGGCGTCGAAAGGTCGGCAATGTCGTCGCAGTCGATGTCGTAGGAGCAGAGAACGCAGGGGTCTATGCGGTGCGCAAAGCCCTGGTTGGCCTCCTTGATCGCCGTCATGATGCCGAGGCCGAGATAGAGCGCCGGCACGCCGCGCGGATTGAAGCGGGCGCCGCGGATCGCCGCCCCCGCCCCCGATATCGGCTTGAACGACCAGCGCGGATCATGCGCCCGATAGGCGGTGCCGACAAACCTCACGCAAATCCACCGAGCGCAACATGATCGAGGTAGTCGCGCACGGCTGCGGCCTTGCCGTCCTTCACCAGGGACTCGGCGGTCCGTCCGCCAAAGGCGGCGATCGGCTGGGCGCGGTACCAGGCCATGGCCTGTTCCTTGCCGCCCGCCCATTCGCTCACCCGGCTGATGATCTCCAGCATCTCGCGCAGCCGCCCTTGCGTCTTGGCACCGCGGCTGCGTTCGGCACGGTAGAGCGTCTCGCGGGCAAGGCCCGCCGTCTCCGCCAGCTGGCTCTTCGACATGCCGAAGCCGTCGGCCACCTCGTCGGCGGCAATCTTTCCGCCCGGCCCCATATAGGCGAGCACCAGCGGCGCGTTGTCCTGCCGGATCTTCATTGCCTGAGCCATGTCCGAAACCTGCCACATCTATTGCCATCTTTTCAATGCGGAATATATGGCATCAAGGCTCAGTCGACAAGGCCAGCCGCAGGCATCACAGCGATGAATCGATGGCGCCCGATCGATTCAAACCTTTCATTGGACCTGCGATTCGCAGTCCGCGAGACTCCGCGCATGAACGAAGCGACCTCGCCAGTGAACGACACCCTTCTCCTGCGCCGCGTCGATCCGGCCCGCAACATGGCCCGCTACTACGCCCTCACGCTCGAGCCGACCCTGTTCGGCGAGGTCGCGGTCATGCGCCACTGGGGACGGATCGGCACCCGCGGCCGCAGCAAATCCTGCTTTCTCGGGTCGATGGAGGCCGCCCGCGCGGCACTCGACCGGCAGGCAGCGCGCAAGCAGCGACGGGGATATGCGCCGCCTCGGCCCTCCTGCCCGCCGGGTCCGCCTTCACCTTAGTGTGACATCGCCATTGCACAACGGCCTTCCAAAAACCGGCGTCAGCCTATAGTTGACGGCAAAACTCCGATTTTTTCGTCAGGACCGACGGCCCCATGCTCGCGCGTTTCTTTTCCTACTATCGTCCCTACAAGAAGCTGTTCGTGCTGGACTTCGGCTGCGCGGTCCTCGCCGGATTGCTCGAACTCGGCTTTCCGCTGGCGATCAAATTCTTCATCGACGACCTGCTGCCCAGCCAGAACTGGGGGCTGATCCTCGGCGCCGCGGCGATCCTGCTCGGGATCTACGTCACCAATGCCTGTCTTATGGCGGTCGTCACCTACTGGGGCCACGCGCTCGGCATCAGCATCGAGACCGACATGCGCCGGACGGCCTTCGACCACCTGCAGAAGTTGTCCTTCTCCTACTACGACGAGCACCAGACCGGTCACATCATCACCCACGTGACCAAGGACCTCGAGGAGGTCGGCGAGGTGGCCCACCACGGGCCGGAGGACCTGTTCATCGCGATCATGACCTTCGTCGGCGCCTTTGCGCTGATGTTCATGGTGCACCCGCCGCTGGCGATGCTGACGCTCGTGATCGTCCCCTTCATGGCCTGGCTGGTCAGCCGCTACGGCTCGCGGATGACGCGCAACTGGCAGCGCCTGTTCGGGCAGATCGGCGATTTCAACACCCGCGTCGCCGAAAGCGTCGGCGGCATCCGCGTCGTCAAGGCCTTCGCCAACGAGGACCACGAGCGCATGCTGTTCTCGAAGAACAACGAGAACTACCGCAGGACCAAGCTCAACGCCTATGCCTACATGACGGCGAGCGTGGCGATGAGCTATCTCAGCACCCGCCTGGTGCAGCTGATCGTCATGGTGGCGGGCACCTGGTACGTCATGCAGGGAAGCCTCAGCTATGGCGGGCTCGTGAGCTTCATCCTGCTGATCGACGTCTTCTTCCGCCCGATCGACAAGATCACCTCCGTGCTGGAGAGCTATCCGAAGGGCATCGCCGGTTTCCGCCGCTTCACCGGCCTGATCGACACCGCGCCCGACATTGCCGACAGTCCCGATGCGGTCCCCGTCGACGACCTCTCCGGCGATATCGCCTACCGTAACGTCAGCTTCGCCTATCGCGACGGCCGGCGCGTGCTGGAAGGGCTGAACCTCACCATCCGCCAGGGCGAATCCGTTGCCTTCGTCGGCGCCTCGGGTGCGGGCAAGACGACGATCTGTTCGCTGCTGCCGCGCTTCTACGAGGTCGAGGAAGGCAGCATCACCATAGGCGGCCTCGACATCCGAAAGATGACGCAGGCGTCGCTGCGCGCCCGGATCGGCATCGTCCAGCAGGACGTCTTCCTGTTCGGCGGCTCGATCCGCGAGAACATCGCCTATGGCAAGCTCGATGCCTCCGACGAGGAGGTCATGGACGCGGTTCGTCGCGCCAGGCTCGAGGCGTTCGTCGCCACCCTGCCGGACGGGCTCGACACGCTGGTGGGCGAGCGCGGCGTAAAACTCTCCGGCGGGCAGAAGCAGCGGCTGGCAATCGCCCGGATCTTCCTGAAGAACCCGCCGATCCTGATCCTCGACGAGGCGACCTCTGCGCTCGACACGGTGACGGAACAGGCGATCCAGCGGTCGCTGGCGGAGCTGTCGCAAGGCCGCACCACGCTCATCATCGCCCATCGGCTTGCCACCATCCGCAATGCCGACCGCATCGTCGTCATCGACGAGGGCGGCATCGTCGAGCAGGGCGGCCCGCAGGAACTGCAGGCGAGCGGCGGGGTCTATTCGGACCTGCTACGCGCGCAGTCCTAGCTCGCGCGTGCAGGCGGTTGCAAAATCCCATGCACTGCGCTATCAAAACATGAGAAAAAGACACAAGTTTTATATTTGGGCCTGCAGGGATGCACGCCTGATCGACCGGACGGCGCCATGACCTTTCAGCCGCGCATGCACAACAGGATCAGCGGGTTCAACGTCGTCGGCGGGTTGCAGAGACGCAACTGGAACGGGATCGTCGCGGATCTCTGGGAGGTCGAGTGCGCCCCGGATGCGGGCGGCTTCTACGTCGGCGAGGATCCCCGCGTCTTCATCATGCTCGAGGCCCGCGGCGGCGGCAATTGCAACCTCAAGGTCGCGCCGCATGCCCGCGGCATCGTCCAGAACTACCACAACCAGGCGATTTCCTATGTGCCGGCCGGCATGGAACTGTGGGCGGAGGTGATCGACCTCAGCTTCGTGCGTCATCTCGACCTGCATTTCGACGTCGACGTCCTGCAGCGCCGGCTGATGGAGGATTTCGATGCGCGGCCGATCGAAACGCCGCGGCTGATGTTCAACGATCCGCGAATCATGGCGCTGGCGGAGCTGATCGCCGCCGAATGCGCCAACCCGCAGCCGCTGCACGACCTCTATGGCGACGGCCTGTCGCTCGGGCTGATCATCGACCTGATGAAGGTCAACCGGACCGAGCCGCGAAAGCGCAGTCAGCTTGCCACCTGGCAGCTGCGGCGCGCCATCGACTACGTCGAGGAGAACTGCCTGCGCAGCATTCGCCTGGAGGAACTCGCCGCGCTGACGGGCCTGTCGCAGTCCCATTTCAGCCATGCCTTCAAGGCCTCCACCGGGATTGCCCCGCACCAGTGGCAGATGAACGCGCGGCTGGAGCGGGCCAAGCTCCTGCTCCTGCAGCCGGAAACGACGCTGACCACCATCGCCGCGGAAACCGGATTTGCCGACCAGGCCCATTTCACCCGCGTCTTCCGCAAGACCGTCGGGATCACGCCGGCGCACTGGCGCAAGATGAAGCTCGACTGAAGCAGAAGGCGCGACCTCAACCGATGGCCCCGCCCCGCGTCCGCCATGACGCGGGGAGGCGTTGCGCACCGCCCACAGGATTGCGGCAAAGCTGTGTGCAGCGCGAAAAAGTGCCAAGAACGTTCAATTTTCGCCTAACGGAACAAGCACCCGGGATTAAGTTGATATAGTTGCTCATGTTAACAGGTTCGCCTCTCGGCGGCCGTTTTCGGAAAGTGGGGACACACGGGCAATGGCGAAGCAGAGCGTCTATTCGGCGGGAACAGGTCTCAAGCGGATCTTGCGCGGCAGCGTCGCGCTGGCGACGATCCTGACGGCCATGGCGGCGGCGGCGCAGGAACAACAGCAACAGGATGCGACGCGGCTTGCGCCGATCATCGTCGAAGGCGGCGAGGGAGCCGCCAATGCGGCCACCGGCCCCGTCGACGGCTACGTCGCCAAGGAGACGACCACCGGCTCCAAGACGGGCACGCCGATCTCCGAAATCCCGCAGTCCGTCTCCGTCATCGGCCGCGACGAGATCGAGGATCGCGGCGTCGTCAACAAGGTGGACGAGGTCCTGCGCTACACGCCCGGCGTCACGACCGAACCCTTCGGCGTCGATGCCGACACCGACTGGTTCTACATCCGCGGCTTCGACGCCACCCAGACCGGCGTCTTCCTCGACGGGCTGAACCTGTTCAGCTACGGCTTCGGCGGCTTCCAGATCGACCCCTTCATGCTCGAGCGCGTCGAGGTGCTGAAGGGCCCGGCATCGGTGCTCTATGGCGGCGCCAATCCCGGCGGCATCGTCAACATGGTGAGCAAGCGCCCGACCGGCGAGACCTCCGCCTATGCCGAGACCGGCATCAACAGCAACGCCAATGCCTTCCTCGGCTTCGACGTCAACGGCATTCTCAACGAGGGCGTGAACTATCGCGTCACCGGCAAGGTCTCCGGCGGCGAGAACTACACCGACTTCTCCAACGACCTGCGCGGCTTCATCCTGCCGCAGGTCACCATCGAGCGCGACGACGCCACCAGCCTGACGGTCTACGGCCTGCTGCAGGGTCTCGACCAGCGCCATGTCGGCGGCAGCTTCCTGCCCAATGTCGGCACCGTCGAGGCCGCCTCCTTCGGCAAGATCGACCGCAAGGCCTTCTTCGGTGAGCCGGACATCGACACCGGCACCTACGTCCAGCAGATGCTCGGCTACGAATTCAAGCACGAGTTCGAAAGCGGCTGGAGCTTCACCCAGAACCTGCGCTACGGCCACCTCTACAAGCACGAGGACGCGCCCTACACCTACGGCTACTACGACCCGGACGCCGTGTTCCCCGCGCCCTCCTACGTGAACGCCCCGGTCACGCCCGACAACCTGCTCTACCGCCTCGGTTTCGAACATACCTCGAAGGTCGACACCTTCGCGGTCGACAACCGCGTCGAGGGCGAGTTCGACACCGGCGCGCTGAGCCACACGCTGCTCGTCGGCCTGGATTACAAGTTCTACCGGCTCGACCAGGAGCAGGCCTCCTCCGCGGCGACGCCGATCAGCGCCACCGACCCGATCTACGGCGTGCCGCAGCCGCCGAACCGGATCTACATCAACCAGGAGATCACCCAGCAGCAGCTCGGCGTCTACGCCCAGGACCAGATCCGCTTCGGCGACGGCTGGATCGTGACCCTGAACGGCCGCTACGACTACGTCGACACCAAGACCGAGAACGGCCCGACCTATTGGGATCCGGCACAGAACTCGACGTTCGACTACAACGAGAGCGCCCTCAGCGGCCGGGCCGGCCTCGGCTACGAATTCGCCAACGGCATCACGCCCTACATCAGCGCCTCGACCTTCTTCAATCCGATCGTCGCGGTCACGATGACCGGCAACACCAAGCCGGAGGAAGGCGACCAGTTCGAGGCGGGCATCAAGTACGAGCCGACCTTCCTCGACGGCGTGTTCACCGCCTCCGTCTACCAGCTCACCAAGCAGAACGTCGTCGTCACCGATCCGCTGACCATGGTCTCCAGCCAGATGGGCGAGGTGCGCTCGCGCGGCATCGAGCTCGAGGGCAAGGTCAACATCAACGAAAGCTGGAAGCTGATCGCCGGCCTCGACTTCATCGACCTCGAGATCACCGAGGATGCCAATACGGCGCTGATCGGCAACACCCCCTACCTCATCCCCGACACCCAGGCCTCGCTGTGGCTGGACTACACCGTCCAGGACGGCGCGCTCGAGGGCATGAGCGTCGGCGCCGGCGTGCGCTACCAGGGCGAAAGCTGGGCCGACAACGAGAACACCGCGAAGGTCCCCTCGGCCACCGTCTTCGATGCCGGCATCCGCTACGAGAAGAACGACTGGGGCGCCGCGCTCAACGTCGCCAACCTGTTCGACAAGGAATATGTCAGCGGTTGCGGCGGCCTGCTCACTTGCGGATACGGGGATGCCCGCACGATCACCTTCAAGCTCAGCAAGAAATGGTGAGCTGAAGCGGCCTCCAGCCACCCGTCATCCGCCACCTGAAGGGAGAGGCCCTGCCTCTCCCTTTTTTGCGCCTTCCGATGAACGGCGCTGCAGCATTTTTGTGCAACGCATCATCCTTGCCGAGGCCGTGAGCAAGGGTAGACAAATTTGCATGCCTCTTCTGCAGGCTTATGCCTTCATTGTGTGCGCCGAATTGCCCATATGAGTGGCATCGAAGAAAGGAGAAAAGAGATGAACATTCGTCAGAAGATCAAGGACTTTGCCGCTCGTCGCAAGGCCATCCGCGAACTCAACATGCTCGACGACCACACCCTGGCCGACATCGGCATTTCGCGCTCGCAGATCCGCTCCGCGGTTGCCGGCCGCTAAGCGCCATCGAGCTGCCATCGGCGACCGGCCCCTGCCGGTCAGCCGATCAAGGCACGCCGCAAGCGCCGGCAGTGCCGCCTGGAACGCCAGGAACGCGAGGGCCGGCCGCAAGCCCGGACCCGAACGCCTCCCACCGACGCTGAAATTCACGATCGTCCGCTAGCGCCGATCTGACCTGCCGCGACGCAGGCACGACGCGCCTGGCCACCATGGACATGCCCTTCCTGCCTGCAACGACAGGCATAGAGAGGCCGCCTCATGACGGCGGCCGCGCTGACCGACGACGCCGCACGCCCCGCGACCCGCCCGCCAAGCCCCCACTTCCCCGCAAATCATAGGCGAAACCCCTGCGCGCCGGACCACGACCGCGTCTGCGCAGCATCCGGTCCGGACAGGAATCATGGCGGCGCGACATGTTGCGACGGCGGCAAACGCCGCGCACGAAACCAGCCATGTCGGGAAGACTGCCGGAAGCCGGCATGAAACGGTGAAAGCCCCCTCAAAAGCGAAAAGCCTGCCGCGGGAGGAGGTGCGGCAGGCTTTCCAAAAGAACCGAACAACAGCTGGGAGGAGGAGTGCTGTTGTTCTCCGCGAAAGTTCCTGGGAGGAGGAGTGGAACCTTCGCGATTTCGAAGCTCTGTGGGAGGAGGTACATCGCTTCGACAGATCCGACTATAGCTCACTCTCGCCTAAATCATAGGCAGGATTTCACACGCCAGCCATGCATGAAACGAATAGCTCGAACGACGCGCCTGCCCACCAATGGTGCTCGCCTCTTCGCGCCTGCGGCGACGACCGGCCGATGCTCCACCGGGCTCAGGAGTCCGCCGGATGACCGGCCGTGACGAAGGCGCCGCCCTGGTAGTGCGTCGCCGGATCGGCCGGATCCTCCGGGCCCGTCTGCGCCAGAACCTCCGCCCGCCACACCTCGGCATTGTCCTTCGGCCTCCAGCCGAGGAAGGCCGCGTTGCGGTTGTCCCACCATTGCTCGTCGTTGTCGGAAGCGCCATAGACCACCGTGTGGCCGATGCGGGGGGCCGCGAAGGCGCGCGCGCAGAGCGACAGAAGGTCGCGCTTGCTCAGCCAGCTTGCCAGCATCCGCGGATTCCGCGGCTTCTCGAAGCAGGACCCGATGCGCACCGACAGCGTCTCGACGCCGAACTTGTCGTGATAGAGGCTCGCCACCGCCTCGCCGAAGACCTTGGAGACGCCATAGAGCGAATCCGGCCGCGGCACGGCCGTGCTGTCGATGCGCTGGTCGCGCCGGTAGTAGCCGACGACGTGGTTCGAGCTTGCGAAGACGATCCGCGGCCTGCCGTTGTTGCGGGCTGCCTCGTAGAGATTGTAGAGCCCGACGATGTTGCCCTGCAGGATGAGGTCGAACGGCTTCTCGATCGAGACGCCGCCGAGATGGATGATCCCGTCGACGCCGCGCACCAGCTCGTCGACGGCACCGGCATCCGCGAGGTCGCAGCGACGGGAGCGCTCGTGCGGCTTGAGGTCGCCGATCTCCTCGAGGTCCGACAGGATCACCGTCTCGGCCAGTTCGTTCAGCATGGGGCGCAGCGCGGTTCCCACGCCGCCTGCGGCTCCCGTCATCAATAGCGTCTTCAGCATGGGACCTCCTCGGATGCCTTCCTGTCCAGCACTGGACCTGTCGTGGTTGTCGTCATGAAGCCCTGGCGTCAGCGGAACAGGCTGGGCAGCCAGAGCGACAATGCCGGAATGTAGGTGACCAGCATGAGGACGGCGATGCTCGCGCCGAAGAACGGCCAGATCGTCCGCATCGCTTCGCGGATCGAGATGCCGCCGACGGCGCAGCCGACGAACAGCACCGTGCCGACCGGCGGCGTATTCAGCCCGATCCCGGCATTGAGGATCATCACGACGCCGAAATGCACGGGATCGATGCCGAAGGCCTTGGCCACCGGCAGCAGCACCGGCGTGGTGATGATGACCAGCGGCGCCATGTCCATGAAGGTGCCGAGCACCAGCAGCGCCAGATTGATGAGCAGCAGCACCACGATCGGGTTTTCGGAGATCGATCCGATGACGGCGATCATCTGCTGCTGCACCTGCAGGAAGGCCATCAGCCAGCCGAAGGACGCAGCCGTGCCGATCACCAGCAGCACCATGGCCGTGGTCCGCACCGCCTGCAGGACCGCCTCGACGAACCCGTTCCAGTCGAGCTCGCGATAGACGAGCAGCGCGACCAGCAGGGCATAGAACACGGCGATGCATGAGCTCTCGGTCGCGGTGAAGACGCCGGAGCGAACGCCGCCGAAGATGATGCCGATCAGAAGCAGGCCCGGGATAGAGGCGAGCAGATAGTAGGCGAGCTTGCGGAAGCCCGGGAACGGCTCGGCCGGATAGCCGCGGCGACGCGCGACGATGTAGGCCGTGACCATCAGCGCGCCCGCCAAGAGCAGCCCCGGCAGGATCCCGGCCGTGAAGAGGTCGGCGACCGACACGTTGCCGCCCGCGGCGATGGAATAGAGGATCATGTTGTGCGAGGGCGGGATCATCAGCGCGATGATCGCCGCATTGACGGTGACGTTGACCGCGTAGCTGCGGTCATAGCCCCGCGCCGCCATCTGCGGGATCATCAGCCCGCCGACGGCCGAGGCGTCGGCCACCGCCGAGCCCGAAATCCCCCCGAACAGGGTCGAGGCGACGATGTTGACCTGGCCCAGGCCGCCGCGCAGATGGCCGACGATGCCGGCGGCGAAGCGGATCAGCCGGTCGGCGATGCCGCCGCGCACCATCAGGTCGCCGGCGAAGATGAAGAACGGAATGGCCATCATGGCAAACACGTTCATCCCGGAGTTCATCTGCTGGAAGATCACGATCGGCGGCAGGCCGATATAGAGCACGGTCGCAAGCGACGCGATCCCGAGGCAGAAGGCGATCGGCATGCCGATCATCATGAGCACGGTGAAGACACCGAAGAGCACGCCATAGGCCATCACGCCACCTCCTGCGCGATGATGTCGGCCGCCGTCTGTTCGCCGGCGGCGACGTCGACGAAGCGCTCGGCGGAGAAGATCGCGATCAGCACCCCGCCCACGATCATCGGAAAGAAGTCCACCCCGCCCGGCCAGCCGAGCACGGGGATGCTGGCCGCCCAGGTGCCGGCGGCGAGAAGCGTCGAATACCAGGTCATGGCGAGGCCGAAGACGACCATCAGCCCGAGGCTGACCAGATCCATGGTCCGCCGCGACGCCGGCGAGGCGCCGTGCCGGACGAAGTCGAGGCCGAGATGCACGCTCTCGCGCACGCCGACGGCGGCACCGAGCATGATGAACCAGGACATCAGGTGCAGCGACAGCGGCTCGGACCAGCTCGGCGTGTCGTTCAGCACGTAGCGGGCGAAGACCTGCCAGCCGACGATCGCCGTCATGGCGACGATCCCCAGTCCGGAAAGATAGAGTGAGACGCGGCTGATCCACCCTAGGACAGGCCGGCTGGCCTGCATGAAACGCGACATGACCTTTTCCTCCAAAGGTTCCGGCCAGGCGCCTCTCCGCCCGACCGGAAACTGCGGGCCGCGCCGTAACGATACGGCGCGGCCGTGCCTTCTCCCATCAGTTGATCGCGCGGATCCGCTCGAGCAGATCCTGCATCTGCGGGTCGGTGACGAACTTGTCGTAGACCGGCTTCATGGCATCGGCGAACTCCGCCTTGTCGACGGTGATGACGTTCACGCCGGCCGCGCGGACCTTCTCTTCCGATGCCTTCTCGCGGGCCTGCCACAGCTCGCGCATCTTGCCGACGGAGTCCTTTGCCGCCTGCCGGACCACCTTCTGATCATCCGGCGAGAGCTTGTCCCAGGTGACCTTCGACATGACCAGGATTTCCGGGTTCAGCGAATGCTCGGTGAGCGTGTAGTTCTTGGAGACCTCGAAGTGCCGCGAGGATTCGTAGGAAGGCCAGTTGTTCTCAGCTCCGTCGACGACACCGGTCTCGAGCGACGAGTAGACCTCGCCGAACGGCATCGGCGTCGCGTTCGCGCCGAAGGCTTCCATCATCGCGATCCAGAGATCGGACTGCTGGACGCGGATCTTCATGCCCTTCAGGTCTTCCAGCTTCTCGATCGGCTTCTTCGTCGTATAGAACGACCGGGCGCCGGAATCGTAGAAGGCCAGGCCGACGAGGCCGTGCGGCTCGAAAGCGGCGAGGATCTCGTCGCCGATCGGACCGTCCACCGTCTTGTGCATGTGCTCGGTCGAGCGGAACAGGAACGGCAGGCCGAGCACGACGGTCTGCGGCACAAGATTGTTGAACGGCGCGGCGTTGACGCGGTTCATGTCGATGACGCCGAAACGGGTCTGTTCGATCGTATCCTTTTCGGATCCGAGCGCGGCGTTGTTGGTCACTTCGATCTTGATGCGGCCGTTGGTGCGTTCCGACACCAGCTGGCCCATGTACTTCACGGCCTCGACGGTCGGATAGCCGTCCGGATGGATGTCGGCCGACCTTAAAGTGATTTCCTGCGCATGCACGGTTCCTGCGGCAAGGGCGATCCCCAGCGCCAGGCAAAGCGATTTGGCAATATTCATGTCTTTCTCCTCCTCAAGATGAACATGGTCCCGGAACCTCCCTGTTCCGGGCCGCCGGCTTCAGTTCCCCCGTGCGAACGGCTGCAAGCCGAAGAGCCGTTCGGGATTGTCGACCAGGGCCAGCCGACGGGCCCCCTCGTCCGGCAGCCAGCCGAGCACCGTGTCGGTCAGCGCCGCATCGTCGGGATAGTCCGCGGTCGTCCTGGCGAGGTTGTGCGGCCAGTTGGTTCCCCACACGATCCGGTCGGGCGCATGCGCGGCGATCGCGCGGGCGACGGCGGCGACGTCCTCGTAGTCCGGCCCGCCGCTCCTGGACGATTCATAGACGCCGGCGAACTTGAACCAGCAGTTGCCGCGATCGATCAGGCGCTTGACCGCCGCGACCTGGGGACTGTCCGGTGTTGCGCCGGCGAAGAACTTGCCGTGGTGATCCAGCACCCAGCGCGACTTGAGTTTCCGCAGGCGCGCCTCGTGTTCGAGAATATGGCTGCCGTCGAACTGGACGGCCAGCATCCAGCCCCTCGCGGCGGCGCGGTCGTCCACCGCCTCGAGCGCGTCGAGGCCGACGGCGCCGCCCGGCAGGTCCATGATGCGGGCGCCGACGACGCCGCCCTCCGCCAGTTGGTCGAGCGCGCTGTCCGGCTCCTCCGGCCCGACGGCTGCGACACCGCGGGCGATCGGCCCCATTTCCGCAAGGCAGGCGAGCAGATTGGAATTGTCGCGCTGGTGCGCATTGCCCTGGGTGATGATGACCCGGTCGATCCCGAGCCAGGCCATGACCCTGCGATATTGCCCGGCGTCGGGAAGCGCCCCGCCCGGCAGCGGCGGGCCGCCCGGCTGGGCTGCAAATCCCGGCAGATACATGTGCATCTGCGTATCGACCGCTCCCTTGGGGAGCCGTATTGCCGGCGCTCGTCCGGAAAGCGGCCTTTCGATCATCTCAGTCGTCTCCCATCCGGAACTCGGCCAGCGCATCGCGATCGATGTCGATGCCGAGCCCGGGACCGTCCGGAATTTTGACCACCCCGCGCACGTGCTCGATCGGCGTCTTCACGACGGCCTGGCGGAACGGGTTCTCGGTGCGGTCGAACTCGAGGATCGGCTCGATCGGGTTGACGCGCACCGGGTTGGGGATCATCGCCGCCATGAACTGCAGGGCGGCCGCGATCTGCACGGCCGTGCCCCAGACATGCGGCACGACCCGCACGCCGTGAAGCGCTGCGAGATCGGCGACCCGGCGGGCCTCGGTGAAGCCGCCGACGCCGCAGAGGTCCGGCTGGAGGATGTCGACCGCGCGCGTTTCCACCGGCTCGCGCATGCCCCAGCGCGTGTGCCAGGTCTCGCCCCCGGCAACCGGGATCGGCTGGCCGGCGCGGACCGCGCGGTAGGCGTCGAGCTGTTCCGGCACCACCGGCTCCTCGAACCAGTCGATGCCGTACTCGGCTGCGCGACGGCCGAGCTCGACCGCCTCGAGCACGTCGTAGCCATGGTTGGCGTCCACCATCAGGCGCATGTCCGGCCCGATCGCCTCGCGCACGGCGCGGATGACGGCGAGATCCTGCTCGACGCCGAAGCCGATCTTGATCTTGGTCGCGTGGAAACCCTCGGCGCGATAGCGCGCGGCGTCCTCGGCATTGTCCGCCACCCTGTCGACGCCCTCGCGCTTGAAGCTGCCGGTCGCATAGGCGCGGACCTCGTCGCGGAACCGTCCGCCGAGCAGCGTCGAGACCGGCACGCCGAAATGCTTGCCCTTGATGTCCCAGAGCGCGATGTCGATGCCGGACAGGGCCGTGATGGACAGGCCGCGCTGCCCCTGGTCGCGCAGGGCGTTGTAGAGCCGCGCCCAGATCTTCTCCGTCTCCAGCGGATCCGCGCCGACGAGCCACGGCCGATAGGCCGCGACGACGGCGGCATTCGCCCGCGCCGGGCCCAGGCATTCGCCCCAGCCGGTCAGGCCGTTGTCGCACTCGATCTCCACCAGCACGTGCGCACGCCGGTCGAAGCGCATCGACGCGCTCTCGAACGGCACGGCGAGCCGGTGTTCGAGCAGATGGGTGCGGACGGCGACGATCTTCATCTCAGCGCTTCCAGGGGGCGATCAGGGCTTCGAGCATGCCCTCTTCCTCGCGGGTGAGGTCGTCGAGCGGTGGGCGGACCTTGCCTGCATCGAAGCCCTGCAGGCGCACGCCGGCCTTGATGGCGGCCACCGCATAGCCCTTGCGCCGGTTGCGGATCGCCATGAACGGATAGAAGAATTCGTTCAGGATCCTCTCGCACCGCGCCCGGTCGCCGCCGCGCAGCGCCTTGTAGAAATCGACGGCGAGCTGGGGCACGAAATTGAAGACCGCCGAGGAATAGGTGGTGAAGCCGGCACCGAGATAGGCCTCGGCGAAGAGTTCCGCCGTCGGCATGCCGCCGAGATAGGTGAGCCGGTCGCCCATGGTCGCCGTCACCTGGCGCACAAGGCCGATGTCGCCCGTGCCGTCCTTGAAGCCGACGAGGTTCGGGCATTCGTCGCAGAGCCGCTTCAGCGTATCGACGGCAAGCACCGAATTGTCGCGGTTGTAGACCATCACGCCGATGCCGACCGACTGGCAGATGCGCTTGACGTGCTGGTAGAGCCCTTCCTGCGGCGCATCGATCAGGTAGTGCGGCAGAAGCAGGATCCCGTCCGCGCCGGCCTTCTCGACCTCGCGCGCCAGCTCCACCCCGACATGGGTGCCGAAGCCGCAGCCCGAGACGATCGACGTCCTGCCGGCCGCCTCCTTGGCGGCGCGCACGATGCCGGGGATCTCCGACGGGGCGAGCGAGAAGAACTCCCCGGTGCCGCCGGCGGCAAATAGCACCGGCGCATCGAACCCGGACAGCCAGTCGATATGCCGGCGGTAGCTCTCCGGCTGGAATCGACCCTCGCCGTCGAAATGCGTCACGGGAAACGAAAGCAGGCCGGCGCCCAGCGCGGCCTTGATCTCTTGCGGCGTCATGTGAAGTTCCTCTGTCGGCCTCCTCCGGCCGATTTGTATTACGTCTTACAGGAACTCCTGTCAATAAGTCATCATACAGGTTTCCGCTGTTCGCGCAGCAACGCGCGATAGCGTCCCTGGCTGCCGCGCAGATGCCGCCGCATCGCCGCCCGCGCGCCCTCCTCGTCGCCGTTGGAAATGGCGGTGACGATGTCCTGATGCTCCTGCAGCAGCAGCTTGATATAGGCGGCCTGGTCCGTCTCCGGGTCGTCGTTGCGAAGGGCCGCGCGCGGAATGACGTTCTTGCCGATCATCGCCAGAAACTCGCGAAAGCGCGGATTGTTGGTGGCCTCGGCAATGGCGAGATGAAGGGCAAAGTCCGCCTCGCTGGTCGGCAGGGAGGCTTCGAGGCAGGCGCGCACCGCATAGTGACGCTCGAAGATCACCTCCTCCTGCGCGGGCGAGCGCCGCAGCGCCGCGAGCCCGGCAGCCTCGACTTCCACGGCGGTCCGCAGCTCCAGAAGCTCGATCATCGAGGAGACGCGATCGTGATCGATGCTTTTCAGAAACAGCGGCGTCGGCCCCGGTGCGTCCGCCTCGAGCACGAACACGCCCGCCCCCTGGCGGGCCTCCACCAGCCGGTCCGCGCGCAGTGCGGCGATCGCCTCGCGCACCACGGTGCGGCTCACGCCATGCGCCTCGGTGAGCTGGGCTTCGCTCGGCAGCCGGCTTCCGGGTGGATACTGCCCGCTCGCGATCGCCTTCCTGAGATCGTCCGCAAGGCGCGTGGTCAGCGTGCCGGGCGCTCCGGTGATTTTCGCCCCCGTCCTTGCCTGGAAAGTCATGCTCATCTCCCGCTTCGCACACCGACCACCGGCCACCCGGCGGCGCATCAACTCATCAGACAAGTTTATCGTTCGCTTGATCTTATAACAAATTTCCGGCCGGCGTCATCAACTCATATGACGACCGGACTATTGCGGCGGTGATGGCAGGTGCGCGGACCGGGGCCCGCCGGCACGAGATCGGCCGGACGGACTGAGGCGACTGGAACCTTTAAGGAGGAAAACGGGAAAGCCGATCCGGACCGTGGCTTCAGCCGCTGCGGCCCGCCTCGGTCACGGCGCCCGTGGCGGCGACCGGCGGGCGCGCCGTGCCGCGCCGGAAAGAAAGCAGGGGCCGCTCGATCAGCCGGTAGGCGACCAGCCCGGCCGCGATGCCGCAGATGGCGGCAGCAAACAGCGTCGCCGACGGGGCGATGTGCAGGCGCTCCCCGACCTTGGCCACGACCGAAATGGCAAAGGTGTGCCAGAGGTAGATGGAATAGGAGGCGTCGCCGAGCGCCGTCGGCAGGGCGAACCGCCGGACACGGCCGCCGGCTTCCAGCGCCAGCACGCCGAGCACCAGCGCCGCCGCAAGCGGTCCGCAGGTCCATTCGTCGAAGGGCAGCCGGAAGATGCCGATCAGCGCGAAGCCGGCGAGCGCCGCCAGCACCAGCACGAGACCGGCCGCAGCACCCGGCACGCGCCCGGCCAGCCAGAGCTGGCCCAGCGCCATGCCGACCGCAAATTCGAGGATGATCGGGCGGGTATAGGTGAGAAGCAGCGCGTTGTCGCTCTGCAGATATGCGCCGGCGACCGCAAGCGCTGCCAGCGCCAAGGCCACTGCCGCCAGCTGCCGTGCGCGCGGAATCAGCAGCGCCAGCGCGAAGATGCCGTAGAAGAACATCTCGAAATTGAGCGTCCATCCCTGGACCAGCACCGGCCAGATCTCGCCGCTGCTCGGCGAGTGCATCGGAACGAACAGCAGCGATGCCGCCACATGGGCCACGGACAATTGCAGGTTGGGAAACAGGCCGGCCAGCGCGCCTGCGACCATGACCATCGTCGCCAGCCAGTAGACGGGCACGATCCGCACGATCCGGTCGGACAGGAACTGGAGCGGCGCGACCGGCCGGCGCGCCGTGATCACCCACATGATGAAGCCGCTGATGACGAAGAACACGTCGACGCCGGCCGCACCGATGGCGAAATGTCCGCCCGTCTTTTCCGCGGCGTGGAACAGCACGACCGCGATCGCCGCGGCCGCCCGCAGATACTGGATCCCGTAGAGCGTCCTCATCGGCCCGTCGCCCGCGCAAGCGACATGACCGGCAGGCGATGCAGCACCCGCCCCGGCACCGGCGCCGCATGCCGTTGGGGCACGCGCAGCGTCAGCTTGCCGGCGGCGAAATAGAGCAGGAACGAGCCCACATGATAGGGGTTCATGATGTCGATCTCGAAGAAGGCGCGCATCGCCAGGAGTATGCAGATGCCGAGCAGCAGGGCTGCCTCGGCACTGTCGCTGCCCGCGAGGAAGCGGCGCAGGTGCCCGACGATCGCGGCGATCAGCACCCCGAACAGCAGCACCAGGCCGATGAAGCCGGTCTCCACCATCGCTTCGATCGGGGTGTTGTGGAAGTGGAAGCCGGCCCGGCTGCCGATATAGAACTCCTCCCACAGCCGTTCGGCCTCGGAGAAACCCTGCACCCAGTAGGCCTGGTAGCCGACGCCGACCCATGGCGTCGCCTTGGCCGCCTCGATCCCCTGCTGCCAGAGATAGGTCCGCCCCGTCAGCGTGGTGTCCTTGCCGAAGGCGCCGAGCACCATGCCGTAGCCTCCGGCCGAAATGAACCCGGCGCCGCCGATGACGAGAAGGATGAGGCCGGCGATGAACAGCGTCCGCCGGTTCTTCGGCGACAGCCACAGAAGCACGCGCAAGCCCAGGCAGCACCCGACGGCCGCGGCCGTCGTCAGCACCGAGGTTGCCGACTGCGAGGCGGCCAGCGCATAGGCCGACAGCAGGAAGACGCCGCCGCCGACTGCGAACCACAGCCCGCGCTCGCGCAGGATGATGATGGCGGTGACGGCGAAATAGACGCCGAGCGAGGCATAGAAGCCGAGCTGGTTCTTCGAGGCGAACGCGCCGACGAAGCTGACGGTGCCGTCGAGCGGGTCGGCATGATAGACGCCGAAGGCGAAGGAATAGGCGAGCACGAGCCCGACCCCCAGCATCGCCCCGCGGGACAGCGTGCGGATGTCGAGCACCCGCATGGCGATCAGCGCGCAGACGACGTGGGTGAAGTACTGGATCCCGGTCCGCGCCGATTGCGCCGGCGCCGCCGACCAGAACATCGTCAGGCAGGCGAAGACGGCAAAACCGAAGATCCACAAATACCGCGTGTAGTTGCCGAGGACGTGGCGATAGTCCACCAGCACGAGCGGCAGCCACAGGCCGTAGTAGGCCAGGATGGAGACCTGCCCGAAGCGGGCGGAATAGGCGAACACGAACAGCGACAGCGCCACGGCGGCCATGCCGTAGAGCTGGTTGTCGCCGGGCGTCACCAGGCTGGCCTTGGCGATCCGCATCGGCCGCTCACCGCATGGCGACGTTGTAGCCGACCTTGATCACGTCTCCCGGCAGGATCTGCGTCGTTTCCGTCGCCGGAATCTCCGTGGGCCGGCCGTCCTTCTCACGCAGGATCACGTAGGTGACGTCGGCCCCGGAGGCGTCGCGCTTCATCGCACCGGCGTCCGCCGACTGCATGAGCGCCTCCGACATCAGCTTCTGGCTCGTCTCGAGCTTCAGCGTGACCGCTTCGAGCTCGCTTTCGGTGTTCTGCATCTCCTGCGCCAGCGTCGCGTCCCAGTCGTTGATCAGGTTGGTCTCGTCCTGGGCTGCCTTGGTGGCGTCCTGCTTGGCCTTGAGGGCGGCGGTGTCGATGTCGAGCAGCGCCGCCTGCAGGTCGGCAGTGCGCTGTTCGAGCGTCAGCTTGCGCGAGCTGATCGTCAGGCCGCGCTCGGCGAGGCTGTCGACCTTCTTGAGGTCGTCCGCCACCAGCCCGAGCTGGCGGGTCTGTGTCTCCGACTTCTTGTCGAGCGAGGCGATTTCGGTCTGCAGCAGCGTCTTGAGGTCCGCCAACGCCTTGAGCTGCACCTTCTGCCGCCGGTCGCGCGACTTCATCAGCTGCGTTTCGCTGTCCAGCAGGATCGCCGCCTCCGGTGCCTCGTTCAGTTCCTTCGGCATGGTGATGCTGTCCTGGCCGGCGATTTCCGCCTGCAGCCGTGCCCGCCGCGCCAGAAGGCGGTTGCGCTCGGCGATCAGCACCGAAGCGTCGCCGTCGGCGCGGATGAAGTCCCGCGCGAAGCGCTGCCCGGTATCGCCGCGGCGAAGGCCGCCGCCGAGGCTGATCGCCTTCAGCACCGTCATGTTCGGGGCGAAGGGATATTCGCCCGGGGTCTGCACCTCTCCGGCGACGAAGATCGGCCGGTACTGCGCCAGTTCGACGGAGGCAGACGGCAGGTCGCGCAGGGCGAAGAGCTTCTGCATCCTGACACCGATTTCCTGGGCGACTTCCGCCGTGGTCTTGCCGGAGACGGGAAGCTCGCCGACGAGCGGCAGCGAGATCTGCCCGGCGGCACCGACCGCATAGTCGCCGCTGATCGCCGACCAGTCGCGCACCGCACCTTCGGCCGTCTGCCATTCGACGACGCGGATGCGAAGCTTGTCGAGCACGTCGAGCCGGTATTCGTCGGCAAGGACGGAAGTCCCCTGCACCAGCAACAGGCCTGCCGTCAGAGCCAGGCCCGTGCAGAGGTTCCGAAAGCGGGGACGTCGCGGCCTGGAAGCCGTCGTCATGGTTTTCATGGATCTATCCGTTTCTCCGTCGCGGCCCGCGATTGCACAAGCAAGAAGGCGAGCCGGTCGACAGGTCTCAATAGCTGCCGCGCGAAGCGCAGACTGCGGGGATCGTCTTGACCACGATGAGCATGTCCCTGATCAGCGACCAGGTGCGGACATACTCGGTGTCGAAGGCGACGCGCGCGGAATAGGAGACATCGTTGCGGCCGCTCACCTGCCACAGGCCGGTGAGCCCGGGACGGGTCTGGAGGTAGTAGCTGGCGGCGCTCTCGTAGAGCTCGAGCTCATCCTCGACCACCGGCCGCGGGCCGACGATGCTCATTTCGCCGCGCAGGATGTTCACCAGCTGCGGCAACTCGTCGAGGCTCAGCTTGCGCAGCACCGCGCCGACGGTGGTGACGCGCGGGTCGTCCTTCAGCTTGCGGGTCGTACGCCATTCCTCGTAGGCCTCGGGATTGGCCTTGAGGTAGGCCTGCAGCACGCGATCGCCGTCCATCCGCATCGTGCGGAACTTCAGGCAATGGAAACTGCGGCCGTTGTGGCCGATTCGGCGGTGGCCGTAGAAGACGTTGCCGCCATCCGAGGCTTTGACGAGCGCGGCGATGAGCAGGAAGATCGGGCTCAGAAACAACAGCGCAAGCGATGTGGCGGCAATGTCGAAGCCGCGCTTGGTGATCCCTCCGAGGGGAGGCGCGCCCGTGGCTGCGGCGCTCAAGAACGTCGAACTGGCCGATCGTGTCGCGGACTTCATAGAGTGGGCTCCGTTCCGGTTTGGCGATAGGTCTCGTCCGTATGGGACGCGGGACATCCAAGACGCAGGGTATGGTCAGAATTTGATCTTGGAAGCAGAATCTTTTTTCGCGAATGGATCAGAGGGCTATTTAAGGATCTTATAATATATGAAATAGACAATCCCTCGTGGTGAGACAATGTATTTCATAGTATCTTTTCTGTTATTTTCTCCCATATTGCTCCGAAATCACGATATTTTTCAATTTCAAAAGTCGACAGACTCAATTCTGTACTTCAGATAGATTTGGAATCGTCGCAAGCGGCCGCTGAAAGCCACGCGAATCGGCAAACTTGATTTGTCTCACAATGAAATTCCGCATCGCAGCATGCTGCTGCACTGCACACGGAAAAGCGTGACCAAAGCGATTGCGATGTAATAAAAGTTGATCGGAGCGGAGCCGGGCAGCTTACCTCAAGCTGCGTCGGTGGCTTCGATGTTCGCGTCTGCGCTGCATCGCGGCCGAATTGCGGCGGAACGGTGGCGGCGTCGAATCGAGGCCTGCCCACGCCACGTTGCAGTACCACCGACCACAACCAATTGAGTTGCCGCGCGCTTAACCCTATCGGTAAGAGGCGTCGCGGCCGGCGATTGAACCCGCGGCATTGCCCGCATATAATCGCAAGGCCCGGCAAACCGGGCACCGGGGAGGAAGTCGCCCATGTCGTTTAACCTTCACATGAATCCGGGCTAGCCCGATGTATGGTCCACGCGTCTTCATAAGCATGATCGGAGCCCTGCTGGTCTTCGGTCTCGCAACCTACGGCCTGACCGGATCGCTCTCCGATACGCTCATCCAGACCCTGATCTGCGCCGTCCTCCTGCAGGCCGGCTATTTCGTCGGCGTGCTCTTCCTGGTGTGGAAGGAAGCCCGCGAGCGAAGGCGCGAGACGGAGGCCGCGATGCGTGCCGCTTCGCTTGCCGAGAACGCAGCCGCGGGCCTGCGGGTCACCCCTCTGAACAAGCCGGGCCATTCGAACTACTGAGCGCATCCGGCGCCAGCGCCTGTCTCCGCATCCCTCCCCGCAAACGCGCGCGCTGACTGTGGCGCGCTGCTGGCCATGCCGTCCGCGCGCTTCGCCCCGATTGGGACACGATCGTCTTCCATGGTGCCGCATGCTGCGTCGCAGCATGAACCGGGCCGCGAAGCGGGCCCATGATCCGCATGTCGGACGCAATCCAAAGATGGAGGTCGATCGGACGATGAGCAGGGAAGTTTGCGTCATCATCGCCGCCAAGAATGCCGCCCAGACCATCGGGCGTGCCGTTTCCTCGGCGCTGCTGCAACCGGAGGCGAACGAGGTGATCGTCGTCGACGACGGCTCGTCCGACGACACCGCCGGCGCGGCGCGCGCCGCCGACGATGTCACCGGCCGCCTGCACATCCTGCGCTTCGACCAGAACCGTGGCCCCGCAGCCGCGCGCAACGCGGCGATCGAGGCCTCTCGTTCGCCGATCGTGGGCGTTCTCGACGCCGACGACTTCCTGCTGCCGGGACGGTTCGCGCGCATGCTGGCCGAAAGCGACTGGGACTTCATCGCCGACAACATCGTCTTCGTCGACGAGGCCCGCGCCGGGCAGGCGCAGCTCGAGATTGCCGATATCGCACCGCAGCCCAGGCTTCTCGACCTGAAGGGCTTCATCGAGGGCAACATTTCCCGCCGCGGCGTGCAGCGCGGCGAAGTCGGCTTCCTCAAGCCCTTGATCCGGCGGACGTTCCTCGACAGCCACGGGCTGCGCTATCACGAGCAGCTGCGGCTCGGCGAGGACTACGATCTCTATGCGAGGGCGCTCGCGCACGGTGCGCGATACAAGATCATCCATAGCTGCGGCTATGGCGCCGTCGTCCGCGGCAATTCCTTGAGCAGCAGCCACCGCACCGAGGATCTGCGGCGTCTCTACGAGGCCGACAGGGCGATCCTGGCCCGGCCGGGCCTGTCGCCGGAAGAACGCGCCCTGATCGAGAAGCACGAGCGCCACATCCGCGCCCGCTACGAACTGCGCCACTTCCTCGACCTGAAGAACCACGACGGCAAGGGGCGCGCCCTCGTCTATGCGCTGACGCATCCGGGCGCCCTGCCCGCGATCGTCGGCGGCATCCTGCTCGACAAGACCGACCGTTTCCGCCGCCCGGCCGCAGCCCCCGCAGCCCTCGGTGGCACGGGCGCGGTCCGCTACCTGCTGGCATCCCCGACCGGTTCGCTGCGGTAGGCGCGCCACACCCCCATGCCGTATCGTCGGCCGCGCCGCGATCCGGACCTGCCGGCGCGCTAGAAATAGTCGCGCCGGACCCCTTCCAATACCGACAGAAAACGTTCCTTGCGCGCGGACAGGGCCGCATCGGTGCTGAGTTGCGGCTCGGCGCGGCTTGCCTGCCAGAGCGCCAGTGCCGAGGGCGCGGCCAGGACCTGCTTGGCCGCCGACCGGAAGCCGGTGCTCCGCGGCTCCTTCTCGCGCACCAGGACCTCGCCATCGCCGGCATGACCGGCGGCGGGCTCGGCCGGGCTGTGCCGCGGCGCCTCGAAATCCACGCCCCAGAAGCGCGCGCCCTTGATGATCGCCTCCGCCCGGCTGGAGACGGGGACATGGCGCGGCCTGTAGGAAACCCCGAGCGTTCCGGCCCAGTCGTTCCACTTGAAGCTGTTGATGTTGCGCGAGGTCGATACCGCCACCCACGGAACGCGGAACGCGTCGGCAAGGATCGCGCCGTGCATCGATTCGGCAATGATCAGCTCGGAGCGCGCGATCTCGGCGATCACCGCCTTGGCCTCGCCGCGCGGGTCGATGTAGTTGACGCCGACCGTGGCGCAGACCTCGGGCCAGAGCCCGGCGATCGCCGATTCCCAGTGCGGCACGAAGCTCCTGCGGTGCGTCTTCGACAGCCCGGCGAACTCGGGCATGTCCGCGACCATGACGGCCGGATCGATGATGCCGAGGCTCTCGTCGACCCCCACCTTCTGCGCCGTCAGCGGCCCGCGCACGCAGCGGATGTCCCAGAGCGTGCGGTCGCGCATGTCCGGCAGCGCGCCATAGCCGAAGCCGCTGCCGAGCACCAGCTTGCGGCCGGTCTTCGGCAGCAGCACCTCGTTCAGCACCGTGCCGACGCCGACGAGCAGGACGTCCGGGTGGACGTCGCGGAAGCCCGGCAGCAGGAAGTCCCAGAGCCAGAGGTTGAGGTCGTCGCCGAAATTGCCGTGGTCGGATTCCCAGTAGTAGGGCTTCATCGAGGTCTCCTGAGAGAAAATATAAGGGGTGCCGGATGGGGCCGGCAGGTCAGCGCGCCAGCTTGCCTGCGGCCAGCTCGAAGACGCTGCGCAGCAGCACCGGATCGCGCCAGACCCACTTTGCCAGAAGGTCGAACTGCGGCAGCTTGCGGCGGCGGACGCGCCGCGCCTGGCTCCACAGCGCCTGCCGGCGCGCGGTGGTCTTGTAGGAGCGAATCGAGCGGGCCTCGCTCGAGCGCTGCGCGAACCGTCCTTCCAGGAGGTCGAGCGCCACCCAGGTGTTGAACTGCTGCTTGAGGAACTTCGGCGAGTCGTTGTCGATGCTGTGGAAGATGTTGATGCCCTCGCCGCGCACCGCGCCCGGCGCGTCGCACAGGACCACCCGCGTCGAAGCCTTGACGCAGTCGCAGAAGAACAGCACGTCCTCGGCGGCAAGGCGCAGCCTGGCATCGAAGCGGACCGTCTCGAACAGCCTGCGGCCGATCACCATGCAGGACAGATGGAGGAAGCTCCAGTTCTTCAGCATGACGCTGGAAAGTTCCGGAATTTCAACCACGAGCGGGCTCTCCTGCAGCCGGTCGACCCGCTCGGTCTCCTCCAGGTCGGCAATGCCGAAATGGTAGTAGAAGGCGTCGCCGCCGGTGATCGAGGCCCAGTAGCAATCGGCGCCGAAGCGCGTCATCGCCTCATGGGCGTTCTTCAGGTGATCGGGAGTCCAGACGTCGTCGGAATCAAGGAAGGCGACGAACTCGCAATCGGCCGGCACATTGTCCAGCGCCGTGTTGCGGGCGCCGCCCGGCCCGGCGTTCTGCTGGCGGATCACGGTGATGCGCGCCCGCCAGTTGTCGCTCAGCGGCGCCAGTTCCTCGTCGATCGAATAGGGCGACTGATCGTCCACGACGAGGATGTGGAAATCCTTGTAGGTCTGTTCGAAAACGGAGGCGAGCGCTCGCCTCAAAATGCCTGGTTCCTTCTGGTAGTAAGGAATCGCGACTGTCAGCTTCGCCATCTTTTCGCCTTCTCGGTTTTCCTACTAAAGAGCTGTGCCCGGCTCCCTCCCAAGATCTAGGCATACGCTAAAGTCTTGACAAATAAGCGACTTCCCTCTCCTCCAGCATTCGGGACGCGGCTATGCCCACTGCCATCAACGCGAAATCGATCACGCGAAACGTCGGCTGGAGCGTCTTATCCAAGACAAGCACATTCGGGCTGAAATTTGTCACCGTACCGATTTTGGCAAGAATCCTTACCCCCGAAGAGTTCGGCGCGGTGGCCGTCGCGCTCACCGTCGTGCAGTTCCTGGCGATGATCGGCGGCGCCGGTCTGGCCTCGGCGCTGATCATCCAGCGCGACGAGGACATGCGCACGATCCACTCGGTCTTCTGGGCCAATCTGGCGATCGCCTGCCTGATGGCGCTCGGCCTCTACGTCTGGGCCGAACCGATCGCCGGGCTGCTGGGGGCGACCGAGGCCGCCTATCTCGTCCGGCTGATGAGCTTTCTGATCCCGCTGCAGCTGGCCGGCGACGTCGCCTATGCGCTGCTGGCGCGGCGGATGCAGTTCGGCAAGGACGCCTTCTGGAGCATGGTGTCGGAATCCGCCGGCGCGATCGCCGCGGTCCTCCTCGCCCTTGCCGGCTTCGGCGTCTGGGCCCTGATGGCCCAGCTGTTCCTGTCGGCGGCGATCCGGCTCGTGGGGCTCTTCGCCGTCTCGCGCTACGTCCCGGCGCTGCAGATGTCGATCGGCCGCGTCATCGGCCTGACCCGCTTCAGCCTCAGCATGATGGGCTCGGAGATCGCCAATTTCGTGAGCTTCCAGTCGCCGATGGTGGTGATTTCGCGGTTCCTCGGCCTCGCCGACGCCGGCGCCTATTCGGCGGCCAACCGGTTCTCCAGCATCCCGAACCAGGTCGTTCTCTCGGCCGTCATGGGCGTCCTCTTTCCCGCCTTCAGCAGCATGATGCAGGACAGCGCCCGCCGCTCGAACGCGCTGATGCTCAGCACCCAGGTCACCACCGTGCTGCTGGCGCCGATGATGTTCGGCCTCTGGGCGCTCGCGGAGCCGGCGATGCTGACGCTGTTCGGCCACCAGTGGGCCTATGCCTGGCCGGTGCTCGGCCTCTTGGCGCTGTCGAAGGGCATCCTCACCCCCTGCAGCACGTTCATCCCCTACCTGAAGGGCGCCGGCCACGGCGGCACGCTGTTCTGGTGGGCGATCCTGCGGGCAGTGATCACCACCGCCGCCGTCGCCTACGGCGCCTATGACGGCACGCTGGTCGCGGCGATGGTCTGGCTCTGCGCCGTCAACGCCTTCGTCCTCGTCGGCTATTCGCTCGTCGTCTTCCGGGCCGACGGCACGCCCTTCCTGCGCGGTTTCCTGACCTGCTGCCGTCCGATGTTCACCGCTGCGGCGATGGCGATCGCACTCCGCCTTCTCCTGGAGCAGTTCGGTCATCTCGTACCGAACGCAGCGCTGCAGGTCGCGCTCGGTGCCGTGATCGGTGGCGTGATCTATGCCGTTCTCGTCGTCCTGACCGAGCGGCCGCTGTTGAAAAAGCTGATCGATCTGGCCCGGAAGCGCTCGCCCGCGGCCGCGCCGAGCCCAGCCGAGTGACACGGCACGACAGGCCTTCCGTGACGGAGGCTTGAATCGTTTTGCCGCCTTTTCGCCATATTTGATCATCCCAGGCGCCAGTTTTGGAACCTGAAACCGCGGCGAAACGCAAAAATCCCGAAAATTCCGCGGCCCGGCCACAGCCAGAACGTGCATCTATTTGAGTCTATTAGCACTTTCTGCAATTTCCGGTGCTATCGGGCCTTTTCGGCGGTGGCCGCAGCCTTTCGAACACGTTTCGCCGGCCGCCGGCGCGGCGGTTATTGTGCAGCGCAACCAAAACCGCCGCAGAAATTTGCTGCACCGCCATATTTTTCCGCCCGAACCACCCTACCATTTTGACCGCGGGCGCAAGTCTGCTCTGTCCGAAACGGCTGCCGGAAATGGGGCCCATTAGGAGAAGCTGATATCGTGGATATGAACGCGGGCGTTTCTTCGCGGATCAACCTGATGCGCATCGTGCTCATTTCGGGCATCGTTTTCGTGCACGTTCCCTATGACCAGGCCAACAGCCCGTTCCTGGGCGTCAACGGCCTGGTCGACTGGCTGCGCGTGTTTTTGGGCGACAGCCTGTTCAGGATCGGCGTCCCCTGCCTCAGCGCGATCTCCGGCTACCTTCTGTTCCGTCGCGGCCTCGACGGTTTCAGCTACGGCAAGACGCTGCGCACCAAGGCGACGACGGTGCTGGTGCCCTTCCTGCTCTGGAACCTGTCGTTCCTGGCCTTCGTCTTCCTGGCGCAGAAGGTCGGCGTCGGCCTCGGCTACCTGCCGGACGTGTTGCACGCCACACCGCGCGAAATGGCGACGTTTGCCTTCGCGCTGGAAGGCTGGCCGATCAACCTGCCGCTCTATTTCCTGCGCGACCTCCTGCTCTGCCTGGTGCTCTCGCCGGTCCTGGCCGTCCTCGTGATGCGCTATCCGCGAGCGACGCTGCTCCTGTTCTTCGCCTATGCGGTGCTGCCGGTGCCGAACGGGATCTTCCTGAAGAAATCGATCCTGTTCGGCTTCAGCACCGGCATTGCCGTGGCCCTCCACCGCGTCGATGTCGGCGCGATCGACCGCTATGCGAGCCAGATTTCGGCCGCCGTCATCGCCGCAGCCCTGCTCCTGTCGGTCGCGCTCTTTTCCATAGGCCCGGAATTCCCGGTCTGGCTGGACATGCTGCGCGCCGTCACCGCCCTCTCGGGCATCGTCGGCGCCTGGGCGCTGTCCGACCTCCTGCTGCGCACCCGCCTCGGCGCGCGGCTTTCGAAGGGCGGCGGCCTCAGCTTCTGGATCTTCTGCGCCCACTATCCGCTGCTCATCGCCCTGTGGATGGTGTGGAACCGCGCAGGCATCGACGGCTACGTCGCCTTCTATTTCGCAGCGCCGCTTTTGACGATCGCCATCCTCGTGGCCACCCACGCGCTCGTCCAGAAGAGCCTCCCCGGCCTGCACGCCCTCTTGACCGGCAGCCGTTCGGGCGGCCGGAAGCCCCTCGCCAACGCCGCCCATGATGTCCGCTACTCGACCCCGCAACGGTGAAAGGATGCGATCGCCCATGACGACACAAACGATGAAGAAAACCGCCCTCGCCACGCTGGCCGCAGCCCTTGCCGCAGCCGCCACGGCCGTCCCTGCCCGCGCCCAGGAAGGCGCCACCGGCACCTCCTTCGTGGAGAATTTCGACACGCTGGACCGGAAGGTCTGGTACGTCTCCGACGGCTGGAACAACGGCAAGCACCAGAACTGCACCTGGTCGAAGGATCAGGTGAAGATCGCAGAAGGCGTGCTCAACCTCACCTTCGAGCAGCGCAAGCTCGGCGAGCGCGAATTCGCCTGCGGCGAGGTCCAGACGCGCAAGCGCTTCGGCTACGGCACCTACGAGGTGCGGATGAAGACGGCCGATGGCTCCGGGCTGAACTCGGCCTTCTTCACCTATATCGGACCGGCCGACAAGAAGCCGCATGACGAGATCGACTTCGAGGTGCTCGGCAAGAACCCCGCCAAGGTCCAGCTCAACCAGTACATCGCCGCCAAGGGCGGCAACGAGAAGCTGGTCGACGTGCCGGGCGGCGCCAACAACGGCTTCAACGACTATGCCTTCGTCTGGGAGCAGTCCCGCCTGCGCTACTACGTCAACGGCCAGATGGTGCACGAGGTGACGGACCCGGCGAAGCTGCCGACGCATGCGCAGAAGATCTTCGTCAGCCTCTGGGGCACCGACACGCTCAGCGGCTGGATGGGCGCCTTCAACTATACCCAACCGACGTCCATGCAGATCGACCGGATCGCCTACACGGCCCCCGGCGAGGACTGCCAGTTCGCCGAATCCGTCGCCTGCGTCCTGAACTGAAGGAGCGGGCGAATGCCCCTCCACCATTGCCTTCGCCAACGCCCGGGATGTTGCCGGGTCTGAAAACGGGATCATCCCATGCTGCGTATCCTCTATCTGGCGCATGACCTCTCCGACCCTGCGATCCGCCGCAGGGTCCTTGCGCTTCAGACCGGCAATGCCGAGGTGACGCTCGCCGGCTTCCGCCGGGGCGAGAGCGCCGGCGCTGCCATCGGCAGCCTGACGACGATCGAGCTCGGCACCACCGAGGATGCGCGCTTCATCCAGCGAGCCGGCGCCGTCGCCCGCGCCTGCCTGAACCTCGGCACGGCCCTTCGGGGCGTCGTGAAGCCGGACATCGTGATCGCCCGCAATCTGGAGATGCTCGCCGTCGCGCGGCGGGCGGTCTCGCTGTTCGGCGGCGACGTTCCCATCGTCTACGAATGCCTCGACATCCACCGGCTGCTGCTGCGCCAGGATTTCAGCGGGCGGATGCTGCGCGCCGCCGAGGCCAGGCTCGGCCGCGACGTCAGCCTGCTGGTGACGAGTTCGCTGGCCTTCGTCGAGAACTATTTCCAGCCGCTATCGGGCATCGAAGCGCCGGTGATGCTCTTGGAAAACAAGGTCCTCGAGCTCGACGACGACATTGCGCTGGTGCCCGACCCGCGGCCGCCGGCCGACGACGAGCCCTGGCGGATTGGCTGGTTCGGCGCGCTCCGCTGCCGCAAGTCGCTGGACCTGCTTTCGCGCTTCTCGCGGGCGATGGAAGGCAAGGTCGAGATCGTCGTCCGCGGCCGTCCGACCTATGCCGAACTGAAGGATTTCGACAGCTTCATGCGGGCCGAGCCGTTCATGAGCTTCCGCGGCGCCTATAGCAACCCGGAGGACCTGTCGGAGATCTACGGCGAGGTCCAGTTCACCTGGGCGATCGACTTCTTCGAGGAGGGCCAGAATTCCGCCTGGCTGCTGCCGAACCGCATCTACGAGGGATGCCGCTACGGCACCGTGCCGATCGCCATCGAAGGCACCGAGACCGCCCGCTTCATTGCAGGCAGGGACATCGGCTTCGTGCTGAAGGATGCCTCGGTGGAGGGGTTGGTCGCGCTGTTCTCGCAGATCGACCGCCAGCGCTACGTCGAGGCGGCCGGCAGCATCGTCGCGCAGGGTGCACGGCAATGGACCTTCCGCCGCGACGACTGCCTCGACCTCGTCCAGCGCCTCTCGGCGATCGCACATTCAGGGGAAACCGCTTTCCGTGGCCGCGCACAGACCCGACCGGGGTCGGCCGCAATCTAGGAGATGAAGCAACATGACCGGTGAACCGCTCAAATCCGTTCGCTGCCTGATCGTCATCCCCTGCCTCAACGAGGCCCGCCATATCGGGCCGTTGATCCAGAGGCTGGGCGGCGCGCTCGAGGAGCTCGATGCGATGATGGTCGTGGCCGACGGCGGCAGCACCGACGGCACGCGCGAGATCGTGCGCGACATCGCCGCCCTGCGCGACGACATCGCCCTGCTCGACAATCCGAAGCGCATCCAGAGTGCGGCGGTGAACCTCGCCGTCGCCACCTTCGGCGACCAGTACGACTACCTGATCCGCATCGACGCCCACGGCGACTATCCCGAGGACTACTGCCAGGTGCTCGTCGACGAGGCCACGGCGACGGGCGCGGATTCGGTCGTCGTCGCCATGGACACCGTCGGCGTGGGCGCCTTCCAGAAGGCGACGGCCTATGCGCAGAACTCCAAGCTCGGCAACGGCGGCGCCCGCCACCGCGTCGGCGCCAAGAGCCACTGGGCCGACCATGGCCACCACGCGCTGATGCGCATCGCCGCCTTCCGCGCCGTCGGCGGATACGATGAGGAATTCAGCCACAACGAGGATGCCGAGCTGGACTTCCGCCTGAACAAGGCCGGCTACCGCATCTGGATGACCGACCGGACGAACATGATCTACTATCCGCGTTCGAGCGCCGGGCCGCTGTTCCGGCAATACTTCGCCTATGGCCGCGGCCGGGCCCGCAATCTCCTGAAGCACCGCGCCATGCCGAGCCTGCGCCAGATGATCCCGCTCAGCGTGGCGCCGGTGGCGGCCGGCGCGCTGCTCGCCGTCGTCAACTGGGCGGCGGTGCTGCCGTTCGGCTTCTGGGCGGCCGCCTGCCTCGGCTACGGCGTCTGGATGGCGATCGGCCAGCGCAACCCCTACGGACCGCTCGCCGCCGTCTCGGCGATGATCATGCATTTCGCCTGGTCCGCCGGCTTCTGGCGCGAACTGCTGGCACCCCGCCGGCGGCAGGCCTCGTCCTTCACCCGGGCACAGGTGACGTCATGAACGGCACCTCCCTCGCACCCTTGCCGTTCAGGCTGGTCGATATCGCGATCTGCACCTACCGGCGCCCGGAGCTGGAGCGGACGCTGCGCTCGCTGGCATCGCTGTCGGTGCCGGACGGCCATGCCGTCCGCATCATCGTCGCCGACAACGACGCCATCCCCAGTGCGGCCGGTCTCGTCGACGGGCTGCGCTCGCAGATCCCCTTCCCGATCGAATACGTCCATTGCCCGGCCGCCAACATCTCGATCGCGCGCAACGCCTGCCTCGAACACAGCCGCGGCGAGCTTCTGGTCTTCATCGACGACGACGAGACGGCGACGCCGCAGTGGCTGGCAAGCCTGGTGGCGAAGATGGACGAGAGCGGCGCCGACGTCGTGCTCGGGCCGGTCAAGGCCATCTACGGCACGCCGACGCCGAAATGGATGCGCCGCGCCGATCTCCATTCGACCCGTCCCGTCTGGGTCGGCGGCAAGATCCGCACCGGCTATACCTGCAACGTGCTGATGCGGCTGACCTCGCCTGCCCTTTCCGGCCGGCGCTTCAGCCTGGCGCTCGGCAAGACCGGCGGCGAGGACACGGAGTTCTTCACCCTTGCCACCGCCGCCGGCGCCCGGATCGATTTCGCACCGGAGGCCTGGGTGCACGAGCCGGTGACGCAGAACCGCGCCACGCTCGGCTGGCTGGCCAGGCGCCGCTACCGGATGGGCCAGACGCACGGCCGTCTTCTGGCCGAACGCGCCGATGGCCCCGCACGCCGGCTTTCGCAGCTCGGCCTTGCCGGCGCCAAGATGCTGTTCTGCGCCGCAGCCAGCGTCGCGACCGCCTTCTCGCCCGCCCGCCGCTACGCCTACGGCCTCAGGGCCGTGCTCCACGCCGGCGTCGTCAGCGGGCTTTCGGGCGTGCGCGAGATCCAGCAATACGGCATGCCGGAGACCCGAACCCCATGAGCGAAGCGCCCGACGTCTCCTTCGTCATCGCCGCCTACAACACGTCCGCATCGATCGGGCGTGCGATCGACAGCGCGCTCGCCCAGAGCGGCGTCACGCTCGAAGTGCTGGTCGTGGACGATGCGTCCTCGGACGACACCTGCGAGGTCGTCCGCGGCATTGCCGACCCGCGGGTCAAGCTGATCGCGCTCGAAAAGAACCGCGGCCCCGGCGGCGCGCGCAATGCCGGCCTCGATGCGGCATCCGGGCGCTGGATCGCGATCCTCGATTCCGACGACGCCGTCGAGCCGGACCGGCTCGCCCGCATGCTCGCGCGCGCCGAGAAGGCGGGCGCGCAGATCGCCGTCGACAATCTCGACATGGTCGCGCAGGACGGTTCGCGCGAGCGCATGTTCCCCGAGGCGGAACTGGCGCGGCAGACCCAGCTGACGCTGCCGGCCTTCATCACCTCCAATGCCCTTTTCCGCTCGACCCACAACTACGGCTACATGAAGCCGGTGTTCCTGCGCCGGTTCCTGAACGACAACGGGTTGCGCTTCGACGAGAGCCTGCGCATCGGCGAGGACTACATCCTGCTCGCCTCGGCGCTGGCTCGAGGCGGACGCTGCGTCGTCGAGCCGACCGCCGGCTATGTCTACCACATCCGGGAAGGGTCGATCTCGCGGGTGCTGAAGAAGCACCACGTGGAGGCGATGCTACTGGCCGACGACCGCTTCGTCGGCGGGCACAAGCTGGATCCGGACGCTCGCAGGGCCCAGCGGCTGCGCACCCGCAGCCTGACCGAGGCCCGCTCCTTCCTCGATCTCGTCGAGCACCTGAAGAACCGCGCGTTCGTGCAGGCGCTGCGCACCGCCTTCGGCGACCCTGCCGCCGTGCGGCACCTTCGCATGCCGATCGCCGCGCGGCTTCGCCGGCTCGCAGGCAAAGACAAACGATCCGGCCGCAATGCGGCCGGCCACAGTTCCCCGGGCCGCGGCCCCCACACCAGCAAAGGATAGCGCGATGGACACTATCAGACGCGTACGCAAGGCAGTCATTCCTGTCGCCGGCAACGGAACCCGCTTCCTGCCCGCCACCAAGGCCATGCCCAAGGAGATGCTGACCGTCGTCGACCGACCGGTCGTGCAATATGCGCTCGACGAGGCGCGGGAGGCCGGCATCGAGCACATCGTGTTCGTCACCGGCCGCAACAAGCAGGCGATCCAGGATCATTTCGACGATGCGCCCGAACTGATCTCCTCGCTGTCGCGCGCCGGCAAGGACGCGCAGGTCAGCGAACTGGAGGCGATGCTGCCGGCCGCCGGCACCGTCAGCTTCACCCGCCAGCAGGCGCCGCTCGGGCTCGGCCATGCCGTGTGGTGCGCGCGCGACCTGATCGGCGACGAGCCGTTCGCGCTGCTTCTGCCGGACATGATCTGCCACGGCGAGCGCGGCTGCATGGCCGGCCTGATGGACCTCTACCGCTTCGCCGGCGGCAATGTCGTTGGCGTCGAACAGTGCCCGCCGGAAGAGGCCTACAAATACGGCATCGTCGGCAAGGGCGAGAGCGTGCCGCACGGTTTTGTCGTCACCGCGATGGTCGAGAAGCCGAAGGCCGGCGAGGCGCCGTCGAACTATTTCCTCAATGGTCGCTATATCCTGCAGCCGGAGATCTTCGATCTTCTCGCCAGGCAGGAGCGCGGCGCCGGCAACGAGATCCAGCTGACCGACAGCATGCTGCATCTGTCGAAGTCCCAGCGCTTCCATGCCCATCCCTATGACGGCCGCACCTTCGACTGCGGCTCGAAGCAGGGCTTCATCGAGGCCAACGTCGCTCTGGCGCTGTCGCGTTCCGACATCGGCGGAATGGTGTTCGAATCGGTCAGGGACATGGTCCTGACCCATGAGAGCCGCATTCAGGCTGCATAGCATGCGCCCGGCCCGCCCGGGGCGCATCCCATCTTCGACCTGTCCCGGCAAGACGCCAGGACAGGTTTCCCTCTTCGGGAACAGAGAGGTTTTCATGAACCAGAGAACTCTACCGCTGAACAGGCCGCTGCCGCACACCGCGGACAGTTCCGACGCCTTCATCGATCTCGATCGCCTTGTCTCGGCAGTGTTGCGGCGCTGGAAGACGCTGGCGATCTGCGCGGTCGTCTTCGTCATCGGCGGTGCAGCCTATCTGGCCACGGCAACACCTCTCTATACGTCGATGACGCAGGTGCTCATCGACGACAGCCTTTCGCGCTACGCGGAAGAGGAACAGAACACCGCGCAGAACGGCCAGCAGCTCGACACGCGAATTGCGAGCACCGTCGAGATCCTGAAATCGGGCAAGCTGGCGCTGCGCGTGGTCGACCAGGCGGACCTTTCGACCAATCCGCTGCTGGTGGACCCGCCGCAATCGCCGGTCGCAATGATCAAGGGCTGGTTCAAGTCGCTCGGCGGCATGTTCGGCAAGCAGGGGCGCGTCTCCGACGAGGCCCTGGCGAACGCCCGGCGCCAGAAGGCGGCGGCCATGCTGCAGCAGTCGCTCCGCGTCGAGCGCGTCTCGCGCAGCTCGGTTGTCTCGATCGCGTTCACCTCCGCCGATCCGCAGCTCTCGGCGCTCGTCGCCAAGACCTATGCCGACGCCTTCCTGTCCGACCAGCTGAGCGCGAATTTCGAAGCCTCCGAACGCGCCTCCGGCTGGCTGCAGGAGCGTCTGGGCGATCTCGGCCAGCGCGCCCAGGCCGCTGCCATGGAGGTCGAGACCTACAAGCGCGAGAACAACCTGATCTCCACCCGCGGCGCACTGATGTCGGATCAGCAGCTTGCCGATCTCAACAGCCAGCTGATCATCGCCCAGGCCGATGCGGCCAGCGCGTCCGCCCGCTACAATCAGCTCGCCGCGATCGTCAAATCGGGTGCGGAGAGCGCCGTCGAGAATGCGGCGGTGGCCTCGAAGGAAATCGACAATTCCGTCATCCAGGAGCTGAGGACGCGCTACTCGGCCGTCACCAAGCGCGAGCAGGACATCACCAAGAACTTCGGCGCCGATCATCCCCAGGCGGTGGCGCTGCGCGCGGAAAAGGGCGACCTCGCACAGCAGATCTTCCAGGAACTGCAGCAGATGACGGCCACCTACCGGAACGAATACGAGGTCGCCCAGTCGCGCGAGCAGTCGCTGCGCGACAACATCGACCGGGTCGCCGGCCGCAACTCCGACGCCAACGAGGCGCAGGTGAAGCTGCGCGAGCTGGAACAGAAGGCCACCGCCCTCAAGGCCGTCTACGAATCCTACCTCAACCGCTACGAGGAGGCGTCGCAGCAGCGCTCGTTCCCGATCGCCAAGGCGCGGGTGATCTCGGAAGCCGGCGTGCCGGTCTCCCCGTCCAGCCCGAAGAAGACGATGGTGCTCGCGCTTTCGGCCGTTCTCGGCCTGATGGCGGGCGGCGCCTTCGCCTTCCTGCAGGAAATGCAGGAACGGGGCCTGCGGCTCGAAAGCGACGTTCGCACCCAGCTGCGCCTGCGCTCCCTCGGCTACCTCCCCCTGATCGGCGGCGGACGAAAGAAGCCTTCCCGGTTCGGCTGGCTGCCGCTGCAGGGCCGCAGGAAGCCCGAAGAGGAGGAGCAGGAGGACGTCGAGGTAGCGCCGATGCCGCTGGAGCAGATGACGCGGATCGTCCGCGACGCGCCGCAGTCGACCTTCGCCGAGACGCTGCGCCATGCCAAGCTCTCCTGCGAGATGCTCCTGCAGCGCCGCCCGAACAAGGTGATCGGCATCATCTCCGCCGTTCCCGGCGAGGGGAAGACGACCTTTGCCACCAACTTCGCGCTGCTGCTCGCCTCTGCCGGCAAGCGCACGCTGCTGGTCGATGCCGATATCCGCAACCCGAGCCTCAGCCGGATGCTGAAGCCCGCGCCGAAGGCGGGCCTCGTCGAGGCCGTGCTCGGGGACGCTCCCTGGGCTTCGGCGATCAAGGTCGACCAGCAGACCAGGCTCGCCGTCCTGCCGAACGTGCCCCATAGCGGCATCGAGCAGTTCCACTACACGAACGAGATCTTTGCCTCGGCGGGGATGGGGACGCTGATGGAGAATGCGCGCAAGACCTTCGACTACACCGTCGTCGACCTTGCGCCGCTCGGCCCGGTCGTCGACGCGAAGGCCTTCGCCCAGCATGCCGACGGCTTCATCCTCGTGCTGGAATGGGGAAAGACGCCGGCGCGCCTCGTTCGCGATCTCCTCGAGGCGGAGATCGACATCAACGCCAAGATCCTCGGCGTGGTGCTGAACAAGACCGACATGGAGCAGCTGCCGACCTATGGCGACAGCGGCGGCTCGGAGAAATACCGCAAGCACTACGCCAAGTATTATACCGAGTAGGGCCGGCTCCCCATCGGGGAGCGCGGGTCATCGGCGCGCTCGCCCGGTAGGGCTGCGCTCGCAGGATGGCTGTCGCAGATGTCCCGAGCGCGACGCCCCTAGTCTGCCCCGACGCTGATCAGCGTCGCCAGCGGCCGGTTCTGGCGGGCCACCTCGTGCTTCAGCCGTTCGAGCGTCATGGCTTCGTCGCGCACGAAGTCGGTGAACATCATGTTGAGATTGTTGAAGAACATCGCGCCGACGGCGGCCGTATCGATCCCCTCGCGAACGGCGCCCCTGGCCTGCAGATTGCGCACCAGCGTCGAGACCTGGGCACAGAGGGCCCTGTCGAGATCGGTATAACGTCTGGAAAACGGTGTCTCCGGCTGCTGGATCGAGATCGCCATCGCCGTGCGCCACATCTCCTTGCTGAGATAGACCAGCGAATGGTCGTAGTACTGGTCGATGAGCCGGCTCACCGCCGACAGCACGTCCCGCGGCGGATCACTGACGATCGAGCGGCCGGCATCGATCACTTCCTCGACCTCCATGGCGACGGTGGCGAGCAGCATGTCGCCCTTGCTCTGGTAGTAGTTGTAGAACGTCCCGACCGAAACGGCGGCGCGTTCCGCGATGTCCTCGATGCGCGCGGCATCGTAGCCCACCTCGCGAAAGAGGCCCGTGGCAGCCTCGAGGATCCGCCGGTTCTTGTCCGCCTTCTGTCTTGCGCGCAGTCCCGTCAAACGCCTCGCCCCTTCTTGAACCGCCTCGGTTTTCAGATTGACTTAAAAAATGAATTCATTCAGTCTTTTTGTAAAGGCGCCAAAACGAGCGCCAAAACCAGAGGGACGAAGATGACCAGATCTAGCGCGGGCTCCACCGCACACCGACTTTTCAGCACCACTGCAGCCGTTGCTTTCGTTGCACTTCTTGCCGGGCAGGCGGCTGCGGCGGAAGAACTCAACGCGCTTGTCTGGTGCGACCACACCGATCCGGCCCTGATCGAGCCGTTCGAGAAGGCCAACGACGTCAAGGTCAACCTGAAGGAATACGAGGGCACCGGCGCCGGCATCTCGATCCTCGAGCAGTCGCGCCCCGGGGACTGGGACGTGATGGTGATCGACGCCGTCGACGTTCACCGCGTCATAGACATGGGTCTCCTCGGTGAAATGCCGGCCGACGCCCTGCCGTCCGCCGACCTGTTCCCCGAACTGCGGATGGAGGCCAACAACACCAAGGACGGCAAGACCTATGCCGTGACCGAAAAGTTCGGCTACAACACCATTTCCTACGACAAGACGAAGGTCGACCCGAAGGACATGGAGGACCTTTCCGTCATCTGGTCGGACAAGTACAAGGGCCGCATCGCGCTCTACGACTACTACCTGCCGATGATCGGCCTGGTGCAGCTGGGCCTCGGCAAGAAGACCGCCGAGCTCTCCGAGGCTGACATGCCGGCGATCGAGGAGAAGCTGTCGGCGATGAAGGCGGTCTCCAAGCAGGTCAGCGACGTCATCTCGTCCCAGACGGCACTTGCGACCGGCGAGGTCGACATCCTCGTCGGCGGCGGCGAATGGATCACCGCCTCGCTCGCCAAGGACAAGCCCAACCTCGACTGGATCGTGCCGAAGCAGGGAGCCGTCCGCTGGGCGCAGTCGATCGCCGTCATGAAGGATTCGGCCAAGCCGGACCTCGCCCTGAAATTCGTCCAGTACATCATGAGCCCGGAGGGCCAGGCGCGGCTCGCCACCTCGTCCTGCTACTGGGGCATGCCGACCAACCAGAAGGCCGGCGAGCATCTGGCGCCCGAGCAGAAGCAGGCGCTGCGATGGGACGACCAGGCGGGCTATCTGCAGAACACCCAGCTCTATCCGGTTCCGAGCGCCGAACTGGACCAGAAGATGCAGGACGCCTGGACCAACATGATGCAGCAGTGACGCCTGCCGCATCCGCGGGGCGCGAACCGGACCGAACGGCCCGATCGGGGGCGTTGCCCGCCCCTGATCGCCAAATCCGGGCCGCGACCCTTGCACCGTTGAACGGAGGAAGAGTTGCGCCGGCGCCTTGCAAACAGTGATACCCTCGGCCATGACCACCGCCACGCTTGAAGACAGGGAACGCCGCAAGGCCTGGGGCTTCGTCGCCCCGGCCTTCATCTGGACCCTTGCGTTCTTCGTCGTGCCGTTCGTCTACATGGTGGCGATGAGCCTGTGGTCGCGGCAGGGCCGCGACATCGTCCGGGCCTGGAACCTCGACAACTACGCCCGGTTCCTCACCGAAGGCGCGCTGCTGAAGGGCCTGACGAATTCGCTGGAGATCACGCTGACGGTGACGGCGCTCTCCGTCCTGCTCGCCTATCCGCTCGCTTGGATCATCGCCGAGCGCGTGCCGAAACGCTGGCAGCGCATGGCGCTGATCCTGGCGATCCTGCCGTTCTGGACGAGCTACGTGGTGCGCTCCTATTCCTGGCTGCTGGTGCTCTCCAAGGGCGGCGTCATCAACCAGGCTCTGCTCGGCATCGGGCTGATCTCCGAGCCGCTGGAACTCGCCAGCAACCGCACGGCGACCGTCATCGGCTTCGTGCATTTCTTCGTCATGCTCCTGACGCTGACGATCTATTCCAACCTGATCCAGCTCTCGCCGAACTATCGCCGCGCGGCGGCCGATCTCGGCGCCAACGGCTTCCAGACCTTCCGGCACGTGATCCTGCCGCTGACGCTGCCGGGCATCATGACCGGCGCCTTCCTCACCTTCGTGCTCTGCATCGGCGACTACATCACCCCGCAGATCCTCGGCGGCAACAACGAACTGGTGCTGCCGCAGATCATCATGCTGCAGATCGGCCGCCGCGCCGACTTCCCGATGGCGGCAGCCCTCTCCATCATCCTGATGCTGGCGGTGACGGTGGCCTACATCGCCTGCGCCCGCTGGCTGAAGATCGAGAGGGCCTGAGACCATGGCACGGCCCGGCGAAACACGATCGAGCGATATCACATTCCCCGCCGGCGGCGTGCGGCGACTGCTCGCATCGCTCGCAAGCTGGCTCTATCTCGCCGCCCTCTACGTCTTCATCTTCCTGCCGGTCGCGGTCCTGGTGCTGTTCTCCTTCCAGGACGGCCGCCTGCCGGTGCCGCCGTTCAACGGCTTCTCGCTGCAATGGTACGAGGCCGTCTTCGCCGACGGCAAGCTGATGGCCGCGCTCGGCAATTCGCTGCTGGTCGCAATCCTCTCCTCGCTCGTCGCCTGCCTGCTCGGCTTCCTCGCCGCCTATGCGCTGGCGCGCTACCGGTTGCCCGGCTCGGCGCTGATGCGCGGGCTGCTCATTGCCCCGATGACGGTGAGCTACCTGATCATCGCGCTCGGGCTGCTGGTGGTGCTGAACGCGCTGCAGGTGCCGCTGTCGCTCTGGACGGTCGGCATCGGCCATGTCGTGATCAACCTGCCGCTCTGCTTTGCCATCATCTATGCCTCGATGGGCGACCATCATGTCAATATCGAGCGCGCCGCGCGCGACCTCGGCGCCAGCGACATCAAGGTCATGGCGCTGGTGACGGCCCCGATGCTGATGCCCTCGATCATGGCCGCCTTCTTCCTCTCCATCACCTTCAGCTGGGACGAGTTCATCATTGCCTTCCTGCTGTCACGCTTCGAGGTGACGCTGCCGGTGGAGATCTGGAGCATGCTGCGCTCGGGCCTGAACCCGAAGACCAATGCCATCGGATCTCTCGTGTTCCTCGCCTCGATCGTCGTGCTGGTCGTCCTCGAACTCGCTCTCTTCGGCAGGAGCCGCAAGACATGACCGCATCCGTATCGATCAGGAACCTCACGCGGACCTTCGCCACCTTCAAGGCGCTCGACGACGTCTGGCTCGATATCGCCGCCGGCGAGTTCATCGTACTGCTCGGCCCGTCCGGCTGCGGAAAGACGACGCTGCTGTCCATCCTCGGCGGGTTTCTCACGCCGACAAGCGGCACGGTGAAGATCGGCGACCGCGACATGGCGGGCGTTCCGCCGGCACGGCGGCCGACGACGACGATGTTCCAGGACTACGCCCTCTTTCCGCACATGCGGCTGATCGACAATGTCGGCTTCGGCCTGCGCATGCGCGGGATGGACAGGGCCAGCCGGGAGGCGAAGGCGGCCGGTTTCCTCGACTTGGTCGGCCTGAAATCGTCCGCCCGCAAGAAGCCGCACGAGCTGTCCGGCGGCCAGCGCCAGCGCGTGGCGCTGGCCCGCGCGCTGGCGGTCGACCCGGACGTGCTGCTGCTCGACGAACCGCTCGGCGCGCTCGATCTCAAACTTCGGCGGCAGATGCAGGATGAGTTGAAGGCGCTGCAGAAGCGCGTCGGCACCACCTTCGTCCACGTCACCCACGACCAGGAGGAGGCGATGGCGATCGCCGACCGCATCGTCGTGATGAACCGTGGCCGGGTGGAGGATTTCGGTCCCCCGT
The DNA here is from genome assembly GCF_029210525.1 of Mycoplana sp. MJR14. NCBI lineage: Bacteria > Pseudomonadati > Pseudomonadota > Alphaproteobacteria > Hyphomicrobiales > Rhizobiaceae > Mycoplana > Mycoplana sp. MJR14. Next base: position 518,726 of record NZ_JARGEO010000003.1, on the reverse strand, counting down.
CGGACATCTACATGCGGCCGAAGTCGATCTTCGCCGCCGGCTTCATGGGCGAGGTCAATTTTCTGGACGGCCGGGTCGGTCGCGTCGACTGCGATACCGCCGAGGTGGAGACCGGGATCGGCCCGATCGTGCTGCCGATCGCCAACTTCACGATTGCCCGGCCGCAGGCCGGCGCGCGGGTGACGATCTGCATCCGTCCCGAACATTTCCGCGCCGTCGACCAGCGCGCCGTCGCCGGCCTCAGCGAGGCGGTCGTCAGCGACGTCTCCTTCTTCGGCACCCACTACCGCTGCCATCTCGTGCCGGTCGCCTCGCCGGAGAAGAGGTTCGTGGCGCACCTGCCGCCGACCGCAACGATCGCGCCGTGCGATCGGATCGCGCTTTCCTTCGACCCTGCGGGCGTCACCGCCCTGCCCGAGACCAGGGAGGCGTGAGCATGCAGCGCATGGCCCCCGAAGACTGGTATGCGGTCCGGCGTCTCGATGGCGACGTCACCTTCATCTGCGAGCCGCACATCAAGGAGTTCTACCGCTGCAACATCTGGCACGTGCGCGGCCGCGATGCCGACATGCTGGTGGATAGCGGCATGGGCGTCGTCTCGCTCAGGCAATGGGTGCCGCTGGTGACGGAGCGGCCGCTGACCGCCGTCGCCAGCCACACCCATTTCGACCACATCGGCTGCCACCACGAATTCGACTGCCGCGCCGTCCACACAGCCGAGGCCGATCTGCTCGCGCATCCCACCCGCGCCAACACGCTCGCCGATCCCTACGTCACCGACGAGATCTTCGACGCGCTTCCGCCGGAACCCTACTGCTCGAAATGCTATGCGGTGAAGGCGGCACCGGCGACGCGGATCCTTGCGGACGGCGACGTGATCGATCTCGGCGACCGGCATTTCGAGGTGATCCACACGCCCGGCCACTCGCCCGGCGGGATCGCCCTGTTCGAGAAGGCGACCGGCATCCTCTTTTCCGGCGACATCCTCTATGACGGCCCGTTGATCGAGGACACCTACCACTCCGATGCTGCCGACTACCTCGCCTCGATGAAGCGCCTGCTGGACTACCCGGTGCGCATCGTCCACGGCGGCCATTTCCCGAGCTTCGACGGGCAGCGCTACCGCCACCTCATCCGTACCTGGCTGCAGACCAAGGAAGGCGCGCGCGGTTGACAAACAGCGCCAGGACCGGGGCGTCGAGCGGATGAGAGACGACCGGATATTGCGGCGGTCCACACCGGGTCGACGAAATGCTTCCCGGGCACGTTGCAGTTCTCCCCGAACGCTGCGTAATCTCCTTCGGGTGCTGCCGATCACCGGCACGGGAGGGGACGCGGCATGATGAAACTGGATGAAGGACGCATCACGGCGCTGGTGACGGCCGGCGTGCTCACCCTGGCGCTTCTCTACGTGGCGCAATCGGTCTTCGTACCGCTGGCCTTCTCGATCCTCGCCATCGCGCTGATCTGGCCGATGCAGGCCGCACTGCAGCGCGTGATGCCGCGCCTGCTGGCGCTCCTGATCACGCTCACCGTCACCATCATCGCCGTCGTCGCGGTCGGCTCGGCGATCGCCTGGGGGCTGAGCGTGCTGGGACATTGGCTGTTCATCAACGCCGGCCGGTTCCAGGCGATCTACCTCGACTGGTCGCAATGGCTAGAGGAACACGGCATCGCCATTGCCGGCCCGCTGTCCGAGCGGTTCAACGTCGGCTGGCTTGTCGGCATGCTCCAGGGGGTGGCAGGGCGGATGAACAGCTTCGCCGGCTTCACGCTCGTGATCTTCATCTCGGTTCTGCTGGGGCTGCTCGAAGTCGAGGATTTCAAGCGCCGGCTGATGCTGCCGAGCATCCAGCCGCTCGGGGCGACGATCCTGGAAGCCAACCTGCGGATCGCCGCCAAGCTCAGGCGCTTCATGGCCGTGCGTACCTTCGCAAGCGTTCTGACCGGGCTGGTCGTCTGGATCTTCGCCAGCGTCGTCGGGCTGGAACTGGCCGCCGCCTGGGGGGCGATCGCCTTCGCCCTGAACTACATCCCCTTCCTCGGCCCCTTCATCGCAACCGCCTTCCCCACCCTCTTCGCCATCGCCCAGTTCGACACCTGGCAATCAGCCGTCGTGGTGTTCGCCGGCCTGAACGTGATCCAGTTCGTGATCGGCAGCTATTTCGAGCCGCGCCTGACCGGCGCCTCGCTGGCGATCTCGCCCTTTGCGGTGATCTTCGCCGTGTTCTTCTGGAGCTTCATGTGGGGGCTGCCCGGTGCGTTCATCGGCGTGCCCATCCTGATCGGCCTGATCGAGTACGGTTCGCGGATCGAGACGACCCGATGGATCGCCACGCTGCTGTCCGGCGAGCCGCCGAAAACCGACGTCCCGGCGCCGGCCGACCCATGACGCAGGGCGCCCGGCCCGGAACCGGCCTGTCGGGACTGGCGCGGCGACCCCCTGCTACCGCCGCCGCAGGCGGCGCACGTCAACGACGCGACCGTTGTGGCGGTTGACGGCGATCTCGTAGCGGCTCGCGCCCCGCCAGGCCCTGTAGACGAAGAAGCGGCCACGGCAATCGACCTTCCGCACATCGCGGAATCCGCGGTTTCGCAACCGCCTCTGGCCCTCGCGGCAGCTGATGGAGCGCCCGCCGCTGACATTGCTGCCGATATGGATGTTGATCGTCACCGCCTCGGCGGGGGCAGGCGCCAACACCGGCGGCATGGCGAGAAGGGCGACGAAGAGTGACGAGACGATGAACCGGCTCAATGCGGCCTCCTGGAAGCTCGGACTTGCGTGACGGATGCATCTGCGATCGGCGACTGGCCGGACCGAGGCTATCGGCGCGAGGTCCCCGTTTTCGGTCGAGGGTACCCGCGCGGGGCCGCCCTGTCCCCGGCGGCATGACGCGCCGCCGGCGACAGGCGAACCCCTTCGGGCGGCTAGCCCGGGCAGGCCGCGATGTAGCGGCGGCCGTATCGGTCGCGGTAGTAGCACTGGCCCGGCCGGCCGGCGACATTGCCGATCACCGCACCCGAGACGCCGCCGATGGCAGCGCCGACTGCGGCGCCCCGGACATTGCCGGTGACGGCACCGCCGATGACCGCACCGGTTGCCGCACCGATGCCGGCGCCTCTTTCGGTCGGCGTGCAGCCGGTGGCAGCAATCGCGGCCAGAACGAGTAAAAGGGATAACTTGCGCATTTCTCTTCCTTTCCTGCTCGTTGAATGCTTCATCTTCGGCCCACGATCCCCAACGTTAGCCCGCAAAGGCGGTCCTGTAAAATCGAGGGGGTCTTTCCCGCCCCCTACCGGGACTGCAGCAGCGGATAGGCCACGACGAAGAAATAGAGCACCAGCACATAGGCCAGCACCTGGATCGCATAGGTCTGGCCGTTGCCGCCATAGACCCGTCGCGCCGCCCCGGCGGCCGCACCGAATACGACCGACACCGCGTCCCAGAAGCGCTCGGCATGCGATGCCAGCACCGGCGCGAGCAGCGGCCGGTAGTAGCGGAAGAACCGCGCAAGGCCGCCAGACTGCGACGGCCGGCGCCCGATCCTGTAGGAGAGCCACAGCACCACCGCGCCGACCAGTGCCAGGCCGACGGCGCCCGCCATCGCCCTCGCCGGGTTCCAGTAGGCATAGATCAGCTCCAGCGACATGCCCTGCCAGACGAGGGTCGAGGCGAACTGCGGGTCGATCGCGGCCGAAACCGGATCCATGAACAGCTTGGGGAAGAACGACAGCAGCAGGATGCCGGCAACCAGCACGAACTGCGGGACCAGCAGCGCTGCCGGCGCCTCGCGCACCGCTCCACGCTCCGGCTTCAGCGGGCCGAGAAAGACCGCGTGGCCGAAACGAACCATGTAGAGCAGACCGACCAGGGTCGCGAGGATCCCGAGAGCCAGCGGCCCGTACCAGCCCCGCTCCATCATCGCGCTCAGGAGCAGCCACTTCCCGCCGAAGCCGGCGAGCGGCGGCAGGCCCGACATGGAGACCAGCGCAATGACCGCCACCGAAAAGGTCAGCGGCATCCGCCTCGCCAGCCCGCCGCACGCCTCCAGCCGCCTGAGGCCGGTGCGCTCGATCACCGCGGCCGCCGCGAGGAACAGGATGCCCTTGACCATCAGATGGTTGGCGACGAGGTAGAGCGCCGTCACCCAGCCGAGATGGCTGATCAACGCCACGGCGGTGACGATGTAGCCGGTCTGGCTGAGGCTGGAATAGGCGAGCATCCGTTTCATGTCGGCCTGCTGGAGCGCGAGAAGGGCGGCAACCACCGTCGTCAGCATGCCGATCCAGCCGACAATGCGCGCAAGCTCGAGCCCTGCTTCCGCGCGCGTCGCCAGATAGGCGGCCATGAACAGGCCGAAGACGGCCACCTTTCCGACGACGGCGGACAGCATGGCGGAGAAATCGTCGTCCGCCCTTGCGTAAGCTGCGGGTAACCAGACATGAACGCCGATGACGCCGATCTTGACCATGCACCCGAGCGCGATCAGCACGAATGCCGGCGCGGCGACCGGACCGGCGGCGAGGAACGAAGAGAGGCTGGTGGTGCCCGTCGCAGACGCCGCGACCGCAAGCCCCACGAGAAGCACGAAGGCGGACGCCAGCGAGAACAGCAGGTACTGCAGCACGACCCCGCGCGCGGCAGGCGCGAGCGCAAGCATGAAGAACGACGCCAGCGTCACCAGTTCCCAGGCGAAGAAGAACTCCAGGCTCGTCGAGGCCCGCAGCAGCGCGACGATCGACAGCAGAAGCACCGCCATCAGCGGATAGTAACCGGGCCGTGCGTCGCGGCGGTAGAGACCGGCCGCGGCGATCACCAGCCCGCCGGAAAGCAGAAGCGTCGCGAACAGGCCGTTGATGCCGCCGGTGCCCTGCGCCATCCAGACCCCGAGGACGGCGACCGCCAGCAGCATCAATCCGCATTTTGCCCGTCCCGGCAGGCCCTCGGCCGCAACCAGGAGCCCCCCTGCCGCTAACGGTGTGTAGACCCAGAGGGAGGTGATCCCGGCTGCCGAGGCGGCGACGCCGCCGCCCATGACCAGAAGCGCGACGCAGGCTGCGGCCGGAAACAGCCGCCCGTGTGAGAGCGGGCCGCCGGTGTCCCTGCGGCCGGCCTTGATGGCGCGGCCGAACCACCGGAACAGGTAGGCGGCCTCCAGCAGGGAGCCCATGAGGACCACCGCGATCCACGCGTAACCGCCCTCCCGCGCAAGCCTCAGCACCAGTTCCCACTTCGCCCAGAAGCCGGGAAAGGGCGGCAGGCCCGCGATCGCCACGAGCAGGCAGCAGAAGACCAGAAGGAAGGAAGGCCCCGCCGCCAGGACGTTCCAGTCCCGGATCCTTTCACGCCGCACGGCGCCCGCAAGCCAGAACAACCCCGCCTTGGCGAACAGGTGGCTGAAGAAGAGCCCGCCGACCACGAGCGCCAGCGCGTCGTCGGCGCCCTGCCGCAACAGCAGTGCCAGCGCCAGCACCAGCAGCGCCATCTGCGCGATCGAGGAACAGCCGAGCATGCGCTGGACGTTCGTCTGCCTGAGGCCCACCAGATTGGAGAGGAGGAAGGTCACGGCGGCCGAGAACGCGATCAGCGTCAGATGCGCGGCAAAGAGCGGCATCAGCTTGAAGAGCGCGAAGAACACGCCGGCCGAGACGCCCACGGAGACGAGCGCCGCCACGCCGGCAGGCGCCGTCTCGTAGACGTCGAGCCCCCAGCCGTTCGCCGGGAAAGGCTTCAGCTCGACGATGAGGCAGGAAAGCACCAGGACGAGCGCGGTCAAACCGACGGGGCCCGCGATCAGGTCGCGCCGCATGACCATCTCGTCGATGCTGAGCGTTCCCGTCACATGATAGAGCAAGGCCGCCCCGAGCAGGAAGAACGACGAGGCGAGCACGGTCGCCATGATGTACTTGAACGCGCCCGCCACGGCCGCCGGCGTCTGCCCGAGGCCGAACAGGCCATAGGTGCCGATCGATACGATCTCGAGAAAGACGAACAGGTTGAAGAGGTCGCGCGTCATGATCATGCCGTTGATGCCCATGACGAGGATCAGAAACAGCAGCAGGAAGGTGTAGCTGTCGCGCAGGCGGGGCCAAAGCTGCCAGGCGCCGAGCAGGGCCGCGAGGTTGACGCAGAAGGCGAAGAACCCCTCCGCCAGGCCCAGCCGCAGGCTGATCGCCAGCGGCGGCGCGGTTCCGGCAGTCCGGATTTCGAAGGCGTCCGCGCCGCCGAGAAGGCGCCAGAGGCAAACGCCGGACACGAGCGTCATGCCGGCGAGGCTCACCCAGAACGCCGTGGCGGGCAGACGCTTCGACAGCCGATGGAGCAGCGGGATCAGGAAGCCGCCGCCCAGTCCGAGCAGGAAGATGTTCAAAGGCTGGAGAAGCCCCTCTACCATTTCTGCTCCGTGAACGCGTCGATGGAGAGTGTCTTGCGCGCCGCGTAGAGCCGGATCGCGTAGGACAGCATCACCGCCGTCACCGAAAAGCCGATGACGATCGCCGTCACCACGAGGGCGGAGGGGATGGGATCCACGGCCCGGGCACCCGCAGCACCTGCCGGAAGCGCGGCGTCGATGATCGGCGCCGTCCCGCCGGTGACATAACCTGTCGCGACGATGACGATATGCGTGCCGGTGCCGAACAGCGAGAAGCCGATGATGATGCGCAGGATGTTCCGATGCACCAAGACGCCCCACATCCCGATCAGCATCAGCACGAGGCCGGTCACCAGAAGCAGATGTGAAATCGGCAGCCCCATCGCCCCTCCTGCCCCGCTCAACTGCGGAAGCGATCGATGATGACGCTGAGCTCGGCTGCGACCTTGATGCCGAGGAGCGCCGAAATCAGCGGAATGGCGCCGGCGCTGATAAACGCGCCGAATTCGCCGCGCGGCAGGATGTGGCTGTCGAGGAAGCCGCCGGCGAAGATCAGCCCGAGAATGCCGAGCGCGACGTAGAAGACGCCGGCGAGCGACTCCGTCACGCTCAGGAAACCGTGGTGCAGCGCGACCGACGGCCGCGCGAGAACGAGCAGGACGACCCCGGAGGCGACGACTGCCCCGCCCTGGAAACCGCCGCCTGCCGAAAGATGGCCGTTGACGATGACATAGGCGCCGAACAGGAAGGCCACGGGCAGGACGACTTCCGCACCGTTGACCACCAACTCGCTCGGCGGCCGGGCCGGAGGGGCACTGGCGCCTGCCGGAACGGCACGCCGGCCGGCCCCGGCGGAAAGCAGCATGCCGACGCTGGCGGCGACCATGAACAGCACGGCGACCTCGCCCAGCGTGTCGAAGCCGCGATAGGTGATGAGGATGCCGGTGACGACATTGGCGGCGCCGAGTTCTGCCGGAACCTCCTGCAGATACCGCATCGCCAGCGCGGACGGCACGGTGCGTTCGCTGTAGCCGACGGCGAGCCCGGCGAAGGCCGCGCCAAAGAGGAGGACGACGATTGCAGCCCGGATCCTCTTCATGACGATCGCTTCTCTTCGGCGCGCGCGCGGTTGCGCTCCGCCAGCGCATCCACGACGGTCGACGGAGCCAATGGAACACCGATGGCATGGGCGGCGCGGGACAGGGCATGCGACGAGAGCGGGTTGGTCAAGAGGACGAAGGCCGCGATCACCAGCAGCTTCAGCGCCCAGTCGGGATGATGGAAACCGAGGCCGGCCAGGACCAGGATGTTGCCGAGGGTGGAGGCCTTGGTGCCCGCCTGGATGCGCGTATAGGTGTCGGGCATGCGCAGCAGGCCGACGCCTGCGGAGAAGAGGAAGAATGCGCCGGCGAGGATGATGATGCTGCCGATCGTTTCCGTCACCTCCTACTCCTCCTTTCCCGCGCTCGTCCGGCGGATCGCATGGAGGAAGACCAGCGTCGAAAGCCCCGCCCCGATCGCCGCTTCCGCCATCGCGACGTCGGGCGCGGCGAGCAGGACATAGGACACGGCCGCAAACAGGCTTGCCAGGCCCGAACTGACCATCGCCGCCGTCAGCCCGCGCAGGGTCACGGCCAGTAGCCCGCTGACGATGATGCTGATGCAGATCAGGATGACGAGCAATTCCTGCAGCATGGCTACCGCCCCCTTTCCAGGAAGCGCGCCAGGGCGAGCACGGCCAGGAAGCTCAGGAGCCCGTAGACCAGCGCCACGTCGAGGTAGACGAAGCGCCCGGAGAGATGGGCGTAGAGCGCCAGGAGCGACAGCGAGATCACGGTCAGCGTATCGATCGCGACGACGCGGTCCACGACCGTCCGGCCGAGGATCAGCCGCAGCACGGAAAACACGATGCTGAAGAAGATCAGGAGTCCGGCCAGCATGAGGATCGCGTCAGCCAAAGACCTTCCCCAGATGCTTGTCGAATGCGCCGGCGATCATTTCGGTCGCCAGCTCGGCATCCGTCGTCCTGACGTCCAGCCAGTGGATGAAGAGCGCATCGTCGTCGATGTCCATCACCAGCGATCCGGGCGTCAGCGCGATCGAATTGGCGAGCGCCAGGCGCCCGATCGGCGAGCTGAGCCGCAGGTCGATCCGGACGATCCCGGGGTGGATGTCGATGCGCGGCGCGTAGACGTAGCGCAGCATGCCGAGGTTCGCCTTGACCATTTCGACCAGGAAGACGCCCGCGTAGCAAAGGAAATGGTAGAGCCTCAGCGGCGTCAGGCGCACGTCGCTCCAGACCGCACTTCGCGTGGTGAAGATCCATGCGATGACGCCGGCCGCCAGGACCCCGACGAGAAGGATGGCGGGCGCCGCCGAGGCGTTGAAGACGATCCAGAGCACCAGGAGCAGCAGCCACAGGGCCGCAAGTCCCCCCGGCAGGGCGTTCGGTGCACGCTGGCTCTCTTCCTCCACCGGTGACACGGGCCATCCACTCCGAAAAGGGCGCACGGATTGCGACGATGCGGTCATGATGCACGCGGCAACAGGGTTGTACATGGCACAGCGTCCCATTCGACGCCGGCCGCAGCACCCCAAGAGGGCGTCCGCCTATTGTGCCGGCGGTACGGTGGCGAGCCGGCCGATCAGCCGCGCCGGCAGGAAGACCGTCAGCGACGTCGCCTCTCCGACGGCCGCGGCACCGGCCGCAAGGGCGGTGGGCGACGTCGCCGCCTGCTCGTCCTCCAGCGTCGCCCGCATCAGGCGGCTGTTGTCGATCAGCTTCATCAGCGTCTCCGAGCTTGCAAAGACGCTGTGGCTGCCGCCGTCGACATCCGAGACGTCCAGCACGGTGATGCCGCGCGACTGCAGGAAGGCGATGTCGGCGCCGCTGCCGACGCGCGGATGACCGCCCGCGATCCGTCGGGAGAAGCCGAGCGCGCGATCGCGGCGCGATACGACGATGGTGAAGGGCTGGGGCAGCGTGCCGATGTCGTCGGCCTGGCTCTGGAAGGCGTCGATGTCGATGTCGGGTGCAGCCAGCACCACGCCGCCGAGCCTTTTCAGGACGCGTTCCCTGCCGCTCATCGCGAGGTCCCGGAGGGCTTCCATCACCACATAGGCGCCCATGGAATGACCGAGAAGCACGATCCTCGCAGCCTTCGTCTCGGCGGCGATCGCGATCGTCTCGGCAAGCCCGCCGCGGCCGACGATGGCGCTGTCGCGATCGAAGACATAGAGCGGGATGGAGGCGCCCGACGGCCAGGCATAGTGCAGGGAAACCGACCCCATGGCGTAGTCGTGGGTGAGTTGCGCGTTGCGGAACAGGCTCTCGGCGATGTTGTTGTTGTAGCCGTGGACGAAGATGAAGATCTCGCGGCTCTCCGGCCTGCGCTGCTCCAGCGCGGCATCGAGCGCGGCGACGAAGGCGCGGCGGTCGGCAATCGGGGCGTAGGAGAGTGCCGTGAAATGGCGCTCGGGATCCGGAGCGCGGCCGCTCGTCTCGACGCGGCCCGGCCGGTGCCCGGCCGGGATGCCGATGTCGAACGCGGCGAAATTCAGCTCCTGCGAACGTCCGGCGGAATAGGGCTTGGCCGGATCGTCCGAACGCTCCCGCGAGGTCGCAAGGAAGATCGGGACCACCGCCTTCGAGCCGGGACCGGTGCTGTCGGCCGGAAGACCGGTCACCGCGCGCGGTCCGCCGCAGCCGACGAGCGCTGTAACCATCATCACGAATGCAAGCACGCGCTTCGCTGGCATCATCCGGCGCCGGGGTTCGAGTCACATGACGGAGATTTAGAGCATCCCGCCGCCCGCTCGGCAACCGCAGAAGCCGGATGATCATCGACCTCGATAGAGTGGAAATAATTCCCATTGTGAGACTGCAGGCCAAATCCCGGGACGGTGCGCCAATTACACCGCGGCAACGATGTTGCAGGATCGCCGGTGGCCGGTTTCGAAAAACCGCTTGCGCGCAACGAGGATGGACGAGCATGGCGCAGGATACGCCGCAGAAATTCTCGTTGTGGACGCTGACGGCGATGGTGGTCGGCTCGATGGTCGGCGCCGGTATCTTTTCCCTGCCGCAGGCGTTCGGGCGGGCGACCGGGCCGTTCGGCGCCCTCGTCGCCTGGGCGATCGCCGGCATCGGCATGCTGATGCTGGCGCTGGTCTTCCAGACGCTGTCGCGCCGCAAGCCCGATCTCGACGCCGGCATCTACGCCTACGCCAAGACCGGGTTCGGCAACTACCCCGGCTTCCTCTCCGCGCTCGGATACTGGTCCGCGGCCCTTCTCGGCAACGTCTCCTACTTCGTGCTGATCAACTCCACGCTCGGGCTGTTCTTCCCCGTGTTCGGCGACGGCAACACGGTGACCGCCGTTGTCGTCTCGTCTGCGCTCCTCTGGCTCATGCATGCGCTGATCCTGCGCGGCATCAAGGAAGCAGCCGCCCTGAACAACGTCGTCACGCTGGCGAAGATCATCCCGATCGTTCTCTTCATCATCCTCGTCGGCCTGAACCTCGATACCGACACGTTCGCGGAGAGCTTCTGGGGCGACGACGACGTCAGCCTCGCCGGCATCGCCGGCCAGGTCCGGGCCACGATGCTCGTGACCGTCTTCGTCTTCGTCGGCATCGAGGGTGCGAGCGTCTATTCGCGCTATGCCCGGCGCCGCTCGGACGTCGGGCTTGCAACACTCATGGGCTTCCTGGGCGTGCTCTGCCTCATGGTCCTGGTGACGCTTCTGTCCTACGGCGTCCTCTTGCGGCCGGAACTCACCGCCCTGCGCAATCCGTCGATGGCGGGCGTCCTGGAGGCGGTCGTCGGCCCGTGGGGTGCCGTCTTCGTCAGCATCGGCCTGCTGATCTCGGTGGCCGGCGCCTACATCTCCTGGGTGCTGCTCGCAGCCGAGATCCTCTACTCGGCCTCGAAGTTCGAAACGATGCCCCGCTTCCTCAGCCATGAGAACGCGCGCGGCGTCCCTTCCAACGCGCTCTGGCTGACGAACATCGTCGTCCAGCTCTTCCTGATCCTGACGCTGTTCACGCAATACGCCTTCCGCCTGGCGCTCGAACTGACGAGCTCGATGATCCTGATCCCCTATTTCCTCGTCGCCGCCTACGGCCTCAAGCTCGCCTATCGCGGCGAGACCTATGACCGGGATCCGTCGGACCGTCGCGCCAATCTGGTGCAGGCGGGCATCGCCACGATCTATACCGCGGGCCTGATCTACGCCGCCGGCGCCCAGCACCTGCTGCTGACCACCGTCATCTACGGCCCCGGCACGATCCTCTACATCCTTGCGCGCCGCGAACAGGGTGCGCGCGTCTTCACCCTTGCCGAACTCGTCCTGTTCAGCCTGGCCGTGCTCGGTGCCTGCGCAGGGATCTACATGATCGCAACGGGCGCCGCCGCCGTCTGAAGCATCGACGCCAGTCGGTGCATCCATAGATGACAATCTGCGGCAGTAGATCGCGACGCGATACATGCATTGTTTGTCTGCATACTGTCCGATGCTTCTTCGCGCGAAACACCAATTCTGAACGCACAGCATAGTTTTGGGATTCTGTGCTGATCACAGGAATTGCTATTCCGCCTATTAATTTCAGCGAGCGCACCGGTCCTGAGCAGAAACATCGGGACAATTGAGGCACTTATCGGGGGAATCATGGCATCGCAATCGACGCAGAAACTCTCGCTTTTCGCGCTCACGGCCATGGTCGTGGGCTCCATGGTCGGCGCCGGCATCTTCAACCTGCCCGGGCGGTTCGGGGCGGCCACCGGCCCGTTCGGCGCCCTGATCGCCTGGGCCATCGCCGGCACCGGCATGTACATGCTGGCGCGCGTCTTCCAGGCGCTTGCGGAAAAGCGGCCTGACATCGATTCGGGCGTGTTCGCCTACGCCAAGGCCGGCTTCGGCAACTACATGGGCTTTCTGTCGGCCTTCGGATACTGGCTCGGCAGCTGCCTCGGCAACGTCTTCTACTGGGTGCTGATCGGCTCGACGCTCGGGCGGTTCTTTCCCGAGATCTTCGGCGACGGCAGCAGCACCATTGCGATCATCGTATCGCTGATCGGCATCTGGGCGTTCCACTTCATGATCCTGCGCGGCGTCGAGCAGGCGGCGTTCATCAACACGATCGTCACGATCGCCAAGATCGTGCCGATCATCGTGTTCATCCTGGCACTGGCCTTCGTCTTCAACTATGCGCAATTCGCCGAAAACTTCTTCGGCGGCCCGGACATGCCCGCAAAACCGCTGATCGCGCAGGTGCGCGACACCATGCTGATCACCGTGTTCGTGTTCATCGGCATCGAAGGCGCGAGCGTCTATTCGCGGTTCGCCCAGAAGCGTTCCGATGTCGGCACGGCGACGATCCTGGGCTTCGTCGGCGTCACCGGGCTGATGGTCGCGGTCACGCTCCTGCCCTATGCGGCGCTGCCCCAGTCGACGATCGCGGCCGTCCAGCAGCCGTCGCTCGCCACCGTACTCGAGGCGGTGGTCGGCCATTGGGGCGCCGTCTTCATCTCCATCGGCGTCCTGGTGTCGGTCCTGGGCGCCTATCTCGCCTGGTCGCTGATCTGCGCCGAAGTCCTCTTTGCCGCGGCCAAGTCCGAGGACATGCCGAAGCTCTTCGCCGCACAGAACAACAACCGGGTGCCGGCCAACGCGCTCTGGCTGACCAACATCGTCGTGTCGCTGTTCGTGATCTCCACCTACTGGTCGCGGGACGCGTTCAACTTCATGCTCGACATGACCAGCGTCACCTCGCTGCTGCCCTATCTGCTCGTCGCCGGCTACGGTGTGCTGCTCGCCCGCAGCGGCGTCGGCTACGAGACCACGCCCGACGAGCGCGGCCGGGACCAGGTCTTCGCCTGGATCGCGGTCGTCTACACGATCTTCATGTTCATTGCCGCGGGCCTCAAATACGTGCTGCTCGTCGCGGTGCTGTTCGTGCCCGGCACCATTCTCTACGTCTGGGCGCGCCGCGAGCAGAAGCTGCAGCTGTTCACCCCGATAGAACTCATCGTGTTCGCAGTCACGGTCGTCGCCGGCCTGATCGGCTTCTACGGCCTGGTCACCGGCACCATCACACCTTGAACGGAAAGGCGGAAGCGTCATGACACAAGACACTCCATTCGGCGTCCATTCCGAAGTCGGCCAGTTGCGCAAGGTCATGGTCTGCGCCCCGGGGCGCGCGCACCAGCGCCTCACGCCCAGCAATTGCGACGCGCTGCTGTTCGACGACGTGCTCTGGGTCGACAATGCCAAGCGCGACCATTTCGACTTCATGACCAAGATGCGCGACCGCGGCGTCGAGGTCGTGGAGATGCACAATCTGCTGGCCGAAACGGTGGCGATCCCCGAAGCCAAGAAATGGATCCTCGACAACCAGGTCGCCCCCAACCAGATCGGCCTCGGCCTTCTCGACGAGGTCCGCTCCTATCTGGAGGGCCTGTCGAACCGCGAGCTCGCCGAGACGCTGATCGGCGGGCTGTCGACCTTCGAGTTCCCCGAGGCGATCGGCGGCGAGCAGCTGGCGCTGATCCGCGATGCGGCGGGCGTCAACGAGTACCTGCTGCCGCCGCTGCCGAACACGCTCTACACGCGCGACACCACCTGCTGGATCTATGGCGGGGTGACGCTGAACTCGCTCTACTGGCCGGCGCGGCACGAGGAGACGATCCTCACCTCCTCGATCTACAAGTTCCATCCCGACTTCGCCGGCAAGGTCAACGTCTGGTGGGGCGACCCGACGAAGGACTGGGGCCTTGCGACGTTCGAGGGCGGCGACGTCATGCCGATCGGCAAGGGCAACGTCCTGATCGGCATGAGCGAGCGCACCTCGCGCCAGGCGATCAGCCAGGTCGCAGCCGCCCTGTTCGAGAAGGGTGCGGCCGAGCGCGTCATCGTCGCCGCCATGCCGAAGCTGCGCGCGGCCATGCATCTCGACACCGTCTTCACCTTCGCCGACCGCGACTGCGTGCTGCTCTATCCCGACATCGTCAACGGCATCGAGGCCTTCTCCTACCGCCCGAACGGCAAGGGCGGGGTCGAGCTGCACAAGGACAAGGGCACCTTCGTCGAGACGGTGCGCGACGCCCTCGGCCTGAAGAAGATGCGGGTGGTCGAGACCGGCGGCAACGACTACATGCGCGAGCGCACCCAGTGGGACAGCGGCGCCAACCTCGTCTGCGCCGCGCCGGGCGTCGTCTATGCCTATGACCGCAACACCTACACCAACACGCTGCTGCGCAAGGAAGGCATCGAGGTGATCACGATCACCGGCGCCGAGCTGGGCCGCGGCCGCGGCGGCGGCCACTGCATGACCTGCCCGATCATCCGCGACGCGGTCGACTACTGACGACGCCCGCAAGCCTGCGCGCGGACAGCCGCCGCGCGCAGCCCCTCCCGTCCAGATGAGGCCCCGATGACGCCGAAGCTTTCCGCATCGAGAAGTGCCCTGCTGCGCGGCCTGTCGCTCGCCGCAGCGCTGCTGTTGCTCTCTGCCTGCCAGGGCGAGGACGAGCAGGCGGAGCTGCCGCCGCGCCCCGTCAAGACGGTCACAGTGTCCTTCAACCCGGATGATACGTTCGGCTCCCTCGTCGGCGAGGTCCAGCCGCGGTTCGAGACCAACTTCAGCTTCCGCCAGGGCGGCGAGGTGCGCGAGCGGACCGTCGACGTCGGCGATCTCGTCAAGGCCGGCGACGTGCTGGCCCAGCTCGATTCCGAGGACCAGCAGGACGCCGTCCGCAAGGCCGAGGCCAACGTCTTCGCCGCCCGGGCGAACCTGGACAACGCGGTCATGAACCGCGACCGGCTGCAATCGCTCTACCCGCGAACGGCAACCCGGCAGGCGCTCGACGCCGCGATCGCCCAGGCGACGACCGCGCAGGCGAGCGTGGACGCGGCCAATGCCGCGCTCCGCGTCGCCAACAACAACCTGGACAACCGCACGGTGAAGGCGAACGCCGACGGCGTCGTCACCGCCGTCGGCGCCGAGACGGGCCAGAACGTCGGCGCCGGCCAGATGGTGGTGCGGGTCGCACGGATGGAGGAGAAGGACGCCGTCTTCCAGGTGCCGGAGAGCGCGATCCAGTCGGCGAGCCGCGACATGCGGATCGAGGTCCGCCTGCTCAGCAATCCGCAGAGCACGGCGGGCGGGCGGGTGCGCGAGATCTCGCCGGTGGCCGATCCGATCACCCGCAATTTCACCATCCGCGTCGCGCTCGACAATCCGCCGGAGGACTTCAGGTTCGGCAGCGCCGTGCGCGGCAGCGTCCGCCAGGCGGGCGATCCCGTGGCCCGCCTGCCGATGACGGCGCTGTTCAACCAGGGCAGCGGCTCGGCGGTCTGGATCGTCGATCCGGGCAGCAGCACGACCAAGCTCGTGCCGGTGACGGTCCTTCGTTTCGAGACGCAGGACTTCCTGGTCACGACCGGCGTCGCCGACGGCGATCACGTCGTCGTCGCCGGCGCCCAGCAGTTGCGGCCGGGCATGCCGGTACGCCTGCTCGAAGGAAGCCTCGAATGAGCGGCGGCTTCAACCTCTCCGAATGGGCGATCCGGCGCCAGGGCCTGATCATCTTCCTGATGCTGCTCGGCGCGATCGCCGGCGCGCTGTCCTTCTGGAACCTCGGCCGCAGCGAGGATCCGGATTTCACGGTCAAGACCATGCTCGTCACCGCGGCCTGGCCGGGGGCGACGATCGAGCAGCAGAGCGACCAGGTGACCGACCGGCTGGAGCGCGCGCTGCAGCAGGTGCCGTTCTTCGATTCCTTGCGCAGCCTGACGACGGCCGGCCAGTCGGTCATCTATGTGGTGCTGGAGGATTCCACCCCGCCGGCCGAGGTCGCCGATGTCTGGTACCAGGTCCGCAAGACGGTCGGCGATATCCGCCATACGCTGCCTGCCGGCGTCGTCGGCCCGTTCTTCAACGACGAGTTCGGCGACACCTTCGGCATCATCTACGGGCTGACGTCGGAGGATTTCAGCGACCGGGAGCTGCGCGACTGGGCCTACGAGGCGCGCAATCGCCTGCTGCAGGTGGAAAACATCGGCAAGGTCGAGATGCTCGGCACCCAGGACGAGACGATCTTCATCGAATTCTCGACGCAACGGCTGGCCAGCCTGGGCTTGAGCGGCAGCACGATCATTGCGACGATACAGGCGCAGAACGCCGTCCTGCCCGCCGGCATGGTGACGACGGATGCCGACCGCACGGTGCTCGAGGTCACAGGCGACCTGAAGGACGAGAACGACATCCGCAACCTGAACATTCCGACCTCGTCCGGCTTCGTCCGCCTCGGCGACATCGCCACCGTGGTGCGCGGCACCGTCGACCCGCCGCAGCCGATGTTCCGCGTCAAGGGCAAGCCGGCGATCGGCATCGCCGTGTCGATGGCCAGCGGGGGCGACATCCTCGCGCTCGGCCGCAACATCGACACCGTGATGGCGCGTTTCCAGCACGACCTGCCGATCGGCATCGAGATGGTGCAGGTCGCAAGCCAGCCGGCGGTCGTCACCAATGCGATCCGCGGCTTCACCGTCTCCTTGATGCAGGCGATCCTGATCGTGCTCGGCTGCAGCCTCGTCGCGCTCGGCCTGCGCGCCGGCCTCGTGGTCGCCGTCTCCATCCCGCTGGTGATGGCCATGACCTTCCTGATGATGGAGATGACCGGGATCGCCCTGCAGCGCGTCTCGCTCGGCGCGCTGATCATCGCACTGACGCTGATGATCGACGATGCCATGGTCGCCGTCGAGATCATGCTGGCCAAGCTCGAGGAAGGGATGGAACGGGTCCAGGCCGCCTCCTTCGCCTATACCTCGACGGCCTTTCCGATGCTCGCCGGCACGCTCGTGACCATCGCCGGCTTCATTCCGGTCGGCTTCGCCCAGAGCGTCTCCGGCGAATATGCCCGTTCGCTGTTCCTCGTCATCGCCTATGCGCTGATCATCTCGTGGCTGATCGCGGTGCTCCTGATGCCGATCATCGGGCTTGCAGTCCTGAAGTCGGGCACGCCCGCGGACCGCAAGCCGGAAAGCGCGCTGATCGCAACCTTCCGCCGCCTGTTGCACACTTGCGTGCAGATGCGCTTCGTCGTGATCGCCGCGACCGTCGGCCTGTTCGTGGTTTCGCTACTGGCCTCCGGGCTGATGAAACGGCAGTTCTTCCCGCCGTCCGACCGCCCTGAACTCATGCTGCAGCTGGTGCTTCCGCAGAACGCCTCCATCCATGCGACCGAAGCGACGGCGCGCGAGGTCGAGGAGATCCTCGCCGCGGATGAGGACGTGGTCGACTGGAGCTTCTATGTCGGCTCGGATGCGATCCGCTTCTACCTGCCGATGGATATCCAGCCGCCGGCGCCGTTCCGGGCGCAGGCCGTCATCATCGCCAGCAGCGTCGAGGGCCGCGATGCCCTGCAGGCCCGCCTGCAGACGGAGCTGGACGAGAAATTCCCCAACGTCGTCGCGCGGCTCTCGCCGCTGGAGATGGGGCCGCCGGTCGGCTGGCCGGTACAGTATCGCATCAGCGGGCCCGATGTCGCAGGCGTGCGCGATCTCGCCTGGAAGGTGGCCGACGTGATCGGCGACGTCCGCGGCGTCATCACCCCGAACCTCGACTGGAACGAGCCGATCCGCAAGGTCGTGATCGATGTCGACCAGGATCGCGCCCGTCTCGTCGGGCTGAACTCGGCTGCCATCGGGCAATCGCTCTTCGCCACCACCTCCGGCCTGCCGATCACCCAGGTGCGGGACTCCATCTACCTCGTCAACGTCGTGGCGCGCTCGGCGCCGGAGGAGCGCGCCAACATCGAGACGCTGCGGTCGCTGCAGATCCCGATCGGCCCCAACCGCACCGTGCCGCTGGCAAGCATCGCCACGATCGAATACCGCACGACCCAGCCGCTGATCTGGCGGCGCGATCGCGTCACCACCATCACCGTCCAGGCCGACATGACCGAAGGCGTGCTCGCAGCCTCGGTGGTCGAGGAGGCCGAACCGCGGATCGCGCAGCTGCGCCTGGACAATCCGAGCTACAAGATCGAGATCGGCGGATCGGTGGAGGGAGCGGAGACCGGCATGGCCTCGGTGACCGCCATGCTGCCGATCATGGCGATCATCATGGTCGTCATCCTGATGTTCCAGCTCCAGAGCGTCAATCGCCTGCTGCTGGTGCTCAGCGTCGTGCCGCTCGGGCTGATCGGCGTGGTGGCGATCATGCTGATCACCAATACGCCGGTCGGCTTCATCGCCGTCCTCGGCATGATCGCGCTGATCGGCATGATCATCCGCAACTCGGTCGTGCTCATCGACCAGATCGACAAGCGGATCGCGGAGAAGGGCAAGAACTGGGAGAGCGTCATCGATGCGACCGCAAACCGCGTCCGCCCGATCTTCCTGACCGCCGGCTCAACCATCCTCGGCATGCTGCCGATCGTGCGCGATCCCTTCTGGAAGCCGCTCGCCTTCACCGTGATCGGCGGCCTGATCGTGGCGGCCGTGCTGACGCTGATCTTCCTTCCGGCGCTCTACGTGGTCTGGTTCCGCGTCCCTCCGGAGGCGAAGACGCAACCGGCCGCCGCCGGCGAAAAGGAGCCTGCGCCGTCACCGGCATGACGGGCGCCTCGGCGATCCAGCCGTCTTGGAATGGACCGGCGCCCCTGTCACGCCGGTCGCAGGCGCCATCCGGACCGCGCGCGGAAAGCCGGCGGCGGCCGCCCTCTCAGGTCATGCTGCAGGGGGCAACATCGGGCTTCGCCCCGGTCTGCAGCCTCCACAGGAGCGCGCCGAGCCGGTCTTCCGGCGGCAGGCTGGACAGGTCTGTCTCGGCATAGCGCGGCGAGCCGATCCGCATGCCCTTGCGGACCTCGCTGGGGCTGTAGCCGAATTCGCGCTTGAAGGCCCGGCTGAAATCGGCGCTGTCGAAGCAGCGCTGTTCGGCGATCTCCAGGATGCGGCGCTGCTCGTTCGGGTTCGCCAAGGCGGAATGGGCGTCGAGCAGGCGCCGGTGCTGGATGTAGCGGTTGACGCCGCCCACCGGTTCGAACAGCCGGTAGAGCCGGGTGCGCGAAACGGCCAGCTCGCGCATCAGAAGTTTCGCGCTCAGGCGTGGGTTGAACAGGTTCATCTGGACGAACTGCCGTGCCCGCTCCTGCAGGCCGCCCGAGATCGCATCGCCTCTCTCCTCGGCGCGATCGCGCGGCGGGGGCACGCAGGCCAGGATCATGTCGCGGGTGGCCGACATCAGTCTCGGCAGCTCATCGACCCGCATGCAGGCGAGCTGATGGGCGAGACCGATCATGAAGCTCGTGAACATGCGCCCCATGGCGGTGTCCAGCGTCGTGAACTCCGCGGCATCCAGCGTGCGCGCCAGGTCGCGGCAGAAATCCCGCGGCACCCAGAGCATCAGCATCTCGCTGTCCGAAAGCGTGCCGTGAAACGGCCGGCCCAGCGCATGGATCTGCACGATGCCCGGACGCGCCTGGAACGTGGTGCGCGCCGTCGTCGTGGTGCACTGGCCGCTGAGCAGCAACGTCATCACCCAGTGGTCGAGCGGATGGCACTGGAGATGGGCGGGGCGGCTGGAGAACCGCAGCGCTTGCGTCCTGATGCGGGAAAAGCCGATCCCGCCGAGGTCCCAGAGGACCTGGCTGCCGCGGAAGTCCCCCTTCGCATCCCGCGTCAGGTCGACCATCGGCGCAAAGCTGCGGCGCCAGGCATCGAAGCGGTCGGCGACCGGAACCTCCTCGGTGGAGAAGGTGTAGGCGGAAAGCGCGGGGGACGCCGCTCCGCCGGCGACATGCTCCGGCACCGGCACGGCCCTGGCTTCCGGCCGGCGCGAACGCAGGAGGGCGGGATTGAAGACGGTCTCAGAGGCTGACGATATGCTCACTCGATTGTCTGCACGCATGACAGAACTCCCATTCGCATGACGTCCAACTTCATCCTGGAACGATGGTTCGCGGAGGGCTCGGTGGTGATTTGAGCGGCACCAGCCGCCAGGGTGGAGAGTGTGTTTCCTCCTGAGAACGATTGTTGATGCGGCGCCGTCGGAACGACGGGCCTCCCCGCCTCAGTTAACGCTTGTCCAAACCGCGTTCGAGGGCTGCAAGATCGAAATGGCTGCTGTTCGCTTCTGACAAGATCGACACTCCGCGGCTGAAGAATCACCCATTCGAGTGGACTTTTGCGATGCAATATTGATGCCGATCGTTCTTCTCGTGGAGAGCCGTTCGGCTGGCCTAATACTCTTGCCGCGAAGGTCGCGACAGATCCGGGACGTGCATTTGCTCCGACTATGTACCAAGCCTAGCCGCTAATTCAGCTCGTTTCAACTGTAAGACATACGAAGTTATTCATATATCCCGGACGCTTAGTAGGCGCGATCGTCACTCGCCGAGCGTCAGACGGGGAAACGCCCGACAGATCTGTGCGGCCCATCGGCGCCGGGATAGCCGGAGGGGCGGACGCCGGTGCAACCGGGCCGCCCCTCCTCCTTAAGGGTCAGAACCTTTCCAGGACGATCTTGCCCCGGGCCTTGCCGCTTTCCAGGACGGCATGCGCCTGCCTGAGGTTCGCCGCGTTGATCGGCCTCAGCACCTCGGTCACGGTCGTCCTGATCTGCCCGCCATCGACGAGGCGCGCGACCTCGTTCAAGAGCTTGCCCTGCTCGTCCATGTCGGCGGTCTCGAAGAGCGAGCGGGTGAACATCAGTTCCCAGTGGATGGACACCGCCTTGCGCTTGAAGCCGGTGACGTCGAGGCTCTGCGGATCGTCGATCAGGCCGAAGCGCCCCTGCGGCGCGATCAGCTTGATGATCTCGGCGAGGTGGCGATGCGTCTCGGTCGTGGAGAACACGTAGGACGGCGCGCCGATGCCGAGCGCCTCGACCTGCTCGGCCAGCGGCCTGCCGTGGTCGACCACATGGTGGGCGCCGAGCTCCCGCACCCAGGCCTGCGTCTCCGGCCGGGACGCCGTGGCGATCACGGTCAGGTCCGTCAGGGCACGCACCAGCTGGATCGCGATCGAGCCAACACCGCCGGCGCCGCCGATGATGAGGATCGACCGGGCGCCGCCGGCAACGGGCTTGCGGATGTCGAGACGATCGAACAGCATTTCCCAGGCCGTGATCGCCGTCAGCGGCAGCGCGGCCGCCTCGGCATCGGACAGCGATTTCGGCGCGTGCCCGACGAGCCGCTCGTCGACCAGGTGATACTGGCTGTTGGCGCCCTGGCGGATGAGCGAGCCGGCATAGAAGACGCGATCGCCGGGCTTGAACGAGCGGACGTTCTCGCCGGCCTCGACCACACGGCCGACCGCATCCCAGCCGAGAACCTTCCACTGGCCGGGTTCGGCGGAGACCCCCTTGCGGACCTTGTAGTCGACCGGATTGACGGACACGGCGGAAACCTCCACCAGGATGTCCCGGCCCGTCGCGGCCGGCCTCTCCAGTTCCACATCCACCAGCGCATCCTGCCGATCGAGCTCTCCTGCGACCTTGTAGGCGACGGCTTTCATGACGTTCTCCTTGCATGAGTTGATATGGCATAAGGATGGGTCTATGCTTCTTCAAGCGCAATACGCACAAACAAAGCCTATAGTGCACAAAAGGATACTGTTATGGCCAAGGTCCGTCACACGCGCTTCGATTGCAGTCCCGGCTGTTCCGTCGAGGCGGCGATCGCGCTGATCGACGGCAAGTGGAAGTCGGTGATCCTGTTTCACCTCTTGGGCGGCACGCTCCGCTTCAACGAGATCCGCCGGCAGGTTCCCGGCGTGACCCAGCGCATGCTGACCAATCAACTGCGCGAACTCGAGCAGGACGGGCTGGTCGATCGCAAGGTCTATGCCCAGGTGCCGCCGAAGGTGGAATACAGTCTCTCGGCGCTGGGGCGAAGCATGGAGCCGGTCCTGCTGGCCCTGAAGGCCTGGGGGGACGCGAATATCGGGCTCTACGGCAAGCCGGACGCCCTGCGGCAGCAGGACGTCGAAGCCGCCTGATCACCCCTTCCCGGCGGGCACCCGGCGGGAACATCGGCCGTCAGCCGATGGCGCCATCGGCGATGTCCTGCAGGGCCTGCCGCAACGCCGCCTGATCGCTGCACAGCAGGAGCCGCAAGGGCGCGCCGTCCGTTGCCGCGGCCAGCATGTGGGCGTCGTCGAGGCGCAGCCAGCCGCCGTCATAGGTGCCCGCGGGTAGACAAACGCGGAAGCCGTCCGGCCGGTGGACCACCGTGATCCGGTCGGGCGCGATCGACAGGCCGCTGCCTTCCGCCTTCAAGGCCGCCTCTTTCGCCGTCCACAATTTCAGGAACTGCACGCTGCCGGGCGGCGTCGTGGCGGCAATCTCGCCAGGAGACAGGAAGGACGCGGCCATCTCGCGCCAGAACGCCTCCGGCCTGTCCTCTTCCACATCGACGCCGAGCCGGCCGGACCGGGACAGCCCGACGGCGATCCAGGCGCCGCTGTGGGAGAGATTGACGTCGACGCCCGGCGCATCGACGAGCACCGGCTTGCCGTTCGGCTCCCGCCGGAACGCCAGCCCCGCGGGGTGGCGGCCCATGGATGCGCCGAGCGCCTGGCGCATCACAAGGTGTGCGGCCCTGTAGCGATCCCGGTCCTCCTGCCGGACGAAGGTCGCGGCCTGCCGGCGCTCCGCCCGGTCGAGCAGATCCCGGTCGCCGAGCACGGCAAGGGCGGCTGTGACCGGCACCGCGACGACCCAGTCGCGTGCCCTTTCGTGGTTTTCCGCCGCATCGGCATCCTGTTCCTGCATCCGGCATCGCCCCCATGGCCCGTGCAGGATACGGGCGGTCGGAACCAGGCAGCAAGCCCTTCGTTCAATCCGCTCGCTCCGGACAGGGATAGTTGGTATCATTTTTTTCAGGGTTGGCGGCAGGGCGCACACGCAAGCGGATTTCCCTCGAAGGTCATCACCACCCCCCGACCGACCGGCCGCGGCCCGAAGATCGCCGCTTCTGCGCAAGACACACGGCGAGCACGTTTTTCGACAGCATGCAGAGACCTGGAGGAGGCGCATGGACGAACACGTGTCCCAAGCTCCCGCTGCACGGAAAGACAACGCGGGAATGGAAGCGACGGTCACCAACGTCGTCCGGTTCGGCATCGTCGGCCTCTTCGCCTACTGGTCGCTGAAGCTGGTGGCGCCGTTCCTCGTCATCGTCATCTGGGCGGCGATCCTGGCGGTGGCGCTCTATCCGGCATACCGGGCTCTCACGGTCGCGCTCGGCGGCAGCAAGCGGCTCGCCGCCATCATGCTGACGGCGCTCAACATCGCCATCATCCTGGGACCGCTCGCGGCGCTGAGCCTCGGCTTTCTCGAGGCTTCGGAACGCCTGGCGCGCGACCTCGAGGCGGGCACGCTGCATCTTCCGACCCCGCCCGCCAGCCTCCGCGAATGGCCCGTCTTCGGCGAGGAGCTGCATCGGGCCTGGTCGCTCGCGACCACCAACCTCACGGACACCATCGATCGCTTCCAGCCGACGCTGATCAAGGCCGGCGGCGCGGTGCTCGGCAAGATCGCCAGCATCGGCATGGGTCTCCTGGCCTTCATGGCCTCGGTGATCGTCTCGGGCTTTCTCTTGGTGCCCGGCCCGCGGCTGGCGGAGAACACCGATCGCTTCGCCTACCGGATCGCCGGCGATCGCGGCGTCGGCTTCATCCGGCTTGCCACCTCGACGATCCGCAACGTCGCAAGCGGCGTCATCGGCGTCGCCCTGCTGCAGACACTCCTCGCCGGGATGGTGCTCTATGCCTTTCAGGTGCCCGCCACCGCCATCCTGACCTTCGTCATCCTCATTCTCTGCATCATCCAGCTCGGCCCCGGCCTCGTGCTGCTGCCCGTCGTCATCTGGGGCTGGCTGTCCATGCCGGCCGGGACGGCGCTGGTCCTGACCCTGCTGCTCGTGCCGATCGCGGTGATCGACAACATCCTGAAGCCGATCCTCGTCTCGCGCGGCCTGTCGACACCGATGCTGGTGATCCTCACCGGCGTGATCGGCGGCACGATCGCCTACGGCCTGATCGGCCTGTTCCTCGGGCCGATCGTGCTCAGCGTGTTCTATGACCTGCTGGTCGCCTGGGTCCGACAGGCGGACGGGCCGCAGCCGCCGGTCGAAGATCCCGGGGCGAGCCCCGGCGGACCGCACGCCGCACCCTGACGGACAGCGACCACCCCCACTCCGCTCCGGGCAGGCCCTGTCAGCGTCCGGCGGCGCCGTCCTTGATGTCCTGGTCCCCGAATGCCTGCAGCGCATCATCGAGATCGTCGAACACCCGACCGGCGCCGATCCTGTCGATCACGCCGGCCCGCTCGAGAAGCACCCGCGCCTCCGCGTGAACCTCCACGAGGCCGAGCTCGATGCCGCAGGCCGCCATCTCCTCCCGGATTTCGTCCATCATCGCAGTCGCGGTGCTGTCCATCTGGGTGATGGCGCTTGCGTCCAGGATGAACCAGCGCGTGTCCTTGGGAAGTTCCGCGATGATGGCGCGCAGGCGATCGTGCACGTAATCCGTGTTGAAGAACAGCAGGCTGCCCTCCAGCATCCAGAGGACGAGGCCCGGCACCGGCTGCGCGTCGGCGCGGCGATGCAACTTGTAGAAACCGTCCCGGCCGGGAATGCGCCCGAGGAAGGCATCGCGCGGGTACATCATGTTTCTGAGCAGGTAGACGAGGGTCGCGGCAATCGCGATGACGACGCCGTTGAGGACGCCGAGGCTGATGGCCCCCCACATGGTGATCAGCGCGAAGACGAATTCCATGCGGCTGATCCGCCAGACCTGCTTCAGTTCGGCGATGTCGATGAGGCCGATCGCGGCCGCGGCCAGGATCGCCGCGAGCGCTGCCACCGGCAGGATGCGCAGGGCATCGTTGAGAAACAGCAGCGTCGCGATCAGCGCCAGCGCCGACACCACGCCGGCGAGTTGCGACCGGCCGCCGACGGAGAGATTGATCGCCGTCCTGGAATCCGAAAAGCTGACGGGAAAGGCCCCGAAGAGCCCGCTCGCGATATTGGCGCTGCCGAGGCCGGACAGCTCCCCATTGGCATCCACGTCCTCGCCGATCCGGGCGCCGAAGCTGCGCGCTGCGACGATGCCCGATCCGAAGCTGACGAGGAACACCGAGGCGGCCCCGAGAAGGAAGCCGTCGATCGGCAGGCTGGCGAGCGGCGGCAGGGCGAGGGTGGGAAAGCCGGTGGGAATGTCGCCGACGACGGCAATGCCCATTCCCTTGAAATCGAACAGGGCCGACAGCGCCACGGCGGCCGCGACGACGACGACCGGGCCGGGCACCGGGAAGCGCAGGGCCTTGACCACCTGCAGGAGCGCGAACATGGCAAGCGCCAGCGCCACCGTCGGCCAATGGATCAGGTCCCGCTTCTGCAGGAGTTCGACCAGCGGCGCGAGCAACCCGTCTGCCTCGATCCTGACGCCGGTAAAGCGGCCGATCTGGCCGATCAGGATCGACACCGAGATGCCGGCGAAGAAGCCGGCGAGAATCGGGCGGGAGAGAAAGGTCGCAAGCACGCCGAGCCGCATCACCCTGGCGATGAGGCAGAGGACGCCGACGCCGATGGAAAGGGCAGCCGCGATCCCCGCCGGGTCGATCCCCGCGGAGGCGGGCACGCCTGCGGCAATCGCCACGATTGCTGCCGCAAGGACCGTCATCGTGGCTGCATCGGGGCCGACGATCAGGCGCCTGGAATCACCGAAGACGGCATAGGCCAAAGGTGCGGCGATGCTCGCATAGATGCCCGTCTCCGGCGGCAGCCCGGCGATGGCGGGATAGGCGATGGCGCTCGGCAGGCCGACGGCCGCAATCGAGAGCCCCGCCGAGATGTCGCCACGCACCCAGGCCGCCCTGTATCCCGACAGTCCCCTGAAGATGGGCAGGCCAAAGCTGTTGCTCATCCATGCTCCCTGTGGTCGCGGCATAGGTCCGCTCGCCTGCCTCCGCCCCAACCGGGCGGCCGCCGCCGGCCGGCTGCGCCATGCGACGTCCATGCCTGGCCCCCTGCCCCCGTGCAGGCACTTCGTCCCGTGCCGCGAGGCGCGCAAGCCCGCTCCGCCGAATCTTACGTCAACGGCGCGTGGTGATCCATGGGTATCGCATCGGGTGGATGGCCGCGGCGGTCAGGCTATGCCGCGACAAGGCGCGCCCCCTCGCCTGCTCCGAAGGGTTCGGGTCGCAACGGCCCGTCCCTAGAGCGTGGCGAGCGTCCGGTTGGCGATCGCGCCGGCATAGGCGTCGCGCTGGGCGACCTTTCCTTCCAGCGCCTGGATGACCGTTTCGGCGAAGTCGACCTCGTAGAGATCATGCATGATGTTCAGCCCGCCCGGCGTGAACACGTTGATCTCGAGGATCTTGTCGCCGACGATGTCGAGGCCCACCAGGAACATGCCGTCCTCGACGAGCTTGGGCCGCACCATCTCCGCGATGGCGAGGATCTCCGGCGTGATCTCGACGGCCACGGCCTTGCCGCTCGCATGGATGTTGGAGCGCACCTCGCCCTTCGCCGGCACCCTGCGGATCGCCGCATACTTGCCGTCCCGTTCCAGCGGCCGGCCGTTCATCAGGAACAGGCGGATATCGCCCTCCGTGGCCGCGGGCAGATAGTTCTGCGCGATCAGGTATCCTTCGCCGCTCACCGCCTCGAAGATCTGGTTGAGGTTGGTCTCGTCGGGCGAACCGATCTTGAACACGTTCTTGCCGCCGGAGCCCTGCAGCGGCTTCATGATCGCGCCTTTGGGATGGGCGTCGAGGAAGCCCCGGATCTCGTCGATGCTCTTCGATATCAGCGTCTCCGGCCGGACGGCCTGCGGAAAGCCCTGGAAATAGAGCTTGTTCTGCGCGAGCGACAGACCGTCGGGGTCGTTGACGACGACGACGCCGCGCGCTGCCGCGAGCCGGCCGAACATGGCCCCCACATGCGCCGCCCAGGGCCGGGCGTCCGCATCGAGCGAGGGATCGTTGCGCAGGAACAGCACGTCGATGTCGCGGATGTCCAACGTCTCGACGGTCGCCTCGTCCCCCTGCAGCGCCGCATGGAGGCTTTCGACCTTCTTGTAGCGGCGGGACGGCAGGGTGCGACCGCGCACGCAGAGGCTGTCATCGGCGCGCAGCACGAAGTCGTCGGGCGTCAGGTAGCAGATGTCGTGGCCGCGGCCGAGGGCGGCGAGCGCGAGCCCCGTCGTGGTGTAGTTCGGGGACTCGCCCTCGATGGAATTGACGAAAAAGGCAATCCGCATGGTGCTCTCCTCAAGGTTCGAGCATGGCAAGGGGGGAAAGGCCGGCGCGCGCCCTGGCCAGGCGCTCGCGACCGCGGTCGGTGTCGAGGCAGAGCGGCCGCAGGATCGGCGGCTTCAGAAGCCCGCGCGCGCCCAGTTCCTCCATGACGCCGAAGTGGGCCGCCGAGATCTTGCCCATCCAGAACGGATCGAGCGCCGCCCCGGCCTTCAGGTGGCTCAGAAGCGTCAGCAGCCCGCGAAGATAGATCGCATCCTTCGCAAGCCCGCCGCCGCGGTAGACGCGCAGCAAGAGCCCGAAGGCCGTTTCGGCGTCGAGCCCGTGCTCGTCCGTCATCGCCCGGAACGCCTCGACGAAGGAGGCGCCCGAAAGCATCAGCTCGCAGCCGATCACCCGGGCGGCGAGCAGGCGCAGCCGCTCCGAGGTGAAGCCTCCGGCCAGGAACTCGGCAAAGACGGCAAGCCCCTCCTGCATGCCCTCATATCCGGCAAGTCCGGTGCGGAAGACGCGCAGGCCCTGCGCGGAGCCGTTGAAATAGGTGAGCAGATGGACGCCCACCTCATGGCTGAGAAGCGCATCGACCCGGTGGCGCATCATGCGCGTGCGGCGCGAGATGAGAAGCCGCCTGCCCGACACCATCAGGCCGGCCGGCACGTCGTCGCGCAGCTCGATCTTCGCGTCGAACCCGTCATAGCGCCGGTGATAGGCCGACATCATCGCGCGGGCGCGATCCTCGACGAAGGCGCAGTCCACCGTTTCCCGGTCGTCCTGCGCCAGCGAGGGCATGCGCCGTGCGCCGCGGGTGCGATCGAGCACGTCGAGCGCGACGGCACGCAGCGACGGCTCAACCGGACCATAGAGGGCGCGGCCGAACTCGACGAACCGGGTCTTCTCGCGGTGCCCGATCAGGGTCAGTTGCAGGTCGAGTTCCTGCTGCTTCTCGCGGTACAGCTGGTGCAGGACGGGATCCTCCAGCCGGTCGAGCGCGATCGAATAGAGCCGCCGCTTCTCGCGCTCCACCAGGAGCGCCAGCGGCCGGTAGAGAAACCGCGGCGGGCGGTCGTAGCGGTCGGCCTTGAACTCCTGCCACGCCGCACTCGCATTGATGGGGGTGACGGCGAGCAGGAAGTCGAAGCTGGAGGCGACCTCGTCCATGCCGCGGTCGGCGCGTTCCACGGCATCGATGAAGGCCTTGCGCCCCAGGGCCCGATGGGTGGCGGGCTTCGGCAAGCCCTCTTCTGCGAGGAACGTCGTGAAGGCCTGCAGGCCGGCATCGAGGAAGTTGTCGACGATGCGGTCGCGCAATTCCGGATAGATCGCGTCCGACCCCGGAGAGCGATGGATGGGGGCGAAGCGCAGGGTGAGGAGCGGCAGCTGCAGCGCCAGCAACGGCGCGCGGACGCAAGGATCGTCCGCCGCCTTGCGGCATTCGACCCGCGGCGTGCGAAACCGCGCCTTGAAGGCCTCTACGGCGCCGGCAAAGGCCATCATCGCGGCGGTGGCAGATGTGCCGTCCGTCGCTGACAGCTTGACCTCGAAGGGTTGCAGGAACGGGGCATCCTCCGACAGCAGCCGATCCCGCTGCAGCTCGTCGACATCGAGCAGGACGAAGGTACCGAAGCGCTCCCGCAACGCATCGGCAAGTGGCGGAATGATCGCCACGGCATCCTCGACCTTGGCGACAAGCAG
The DNA here is from genome assembly GCF_029210525.1 of Mycoplana sp. MJR14. Taxonomy (NCBI): domain Bacteria; kingdom Pseudomonadati; phylum Pseudomonadota; class Alphaproteobacteria; order Hyphomicrobiales; family Rhizobiaceae; genus Mycoplana; species Mycoplana sp. MJR14. Next base: position 489,390 of record NZ_JARGEO010000003.1, on the reverse strand, counting down.
ATAGGATGCGTGCGCCGCCGCAATCTCGCGGGCCACCGCATGATGGTCGGGATCGCCCACATGGACGCACAGGAACGGCAGGGGCCGGTCGATGTGCAGTCGCCCGCCCGGAAACTCCTGGCGCACGGACCTGCCCGCCGCAAGCGCAGCCAGCGCGTCCTCGACCGCAGGGGCCTGCTTTGGCGGCCGTTTCCCGGTGTCCGTCCTCGCTGCGTTCATGAGACCTCCCGAAGCGCCCTTTCCAGCGCCGGCACCGACGCCTTGACCAGCGCCCGCAGGGCTGCGATCGCGCGCGGGTCGGGCATTCCGGTCCACTCGTCCATGAAGACCTTCTTGAACTCCACCGCCAGCGCGCAGCCGTTCTCGGCGAACCGTTCATGGATGAAGCGCGTCTGCTCGCCGCGCCCCTCGAACGCCACGTTCTCGCGCACGTCCAGCCGCCTGCCCGGAAAATCGAAATTGCGGGCGACGTCGAGGAAGGCGTCGACGACGGGCGCCCAGCGCTCCCGATCCATCGAATGGGTGCCGATATTGATGTCGGGGGCCGCCTCGGGATCCGTCGGATCCTTGTCGGGACCGGCGCGGCGGTGGTTGTAGCTGTGGATGTCGAGCACGACGAAACGCCCGTGCCGCTCCTCGATCTCGCGCAGGTAGGTCTCGAGCATCGCATAGTAGGCATCGTGGATCGCAAGGCTTTCGGCCACCATCGCCGGTGACGGCTGCTCGCGCCAGACCTCGATCCCCCAGGCCTGCTCCGGCCTGAGGTAGACGGCGCCGTCGCGCGCCCTGTTCAGGTCGATCTCGAAGCGGGAGCGGTGAAAGACGATGCGGTTCTGCAGGTCGCGGATCATCGTGCCCGTGAAGGGATCCTCCTCGCGCAGCCGGCCGTCCTCGGAAATCCGCATCCGGTGAAGGAGGTCCGGGCGCACCGCATGGCCGTCATGAATGGCCGTGCCGACGACCGGCGATGCGCCGCCGCCCTGCGTCGTCCACAGAGAATCCGCGCTCAGTTCGTCGGCACGCGTGGCATCGTCTTGCATCTGGATTGTCATTCCCTCCCGAAGCTGGGAAGGAAATGCTCAAGGTCGTCTTTCGTTCCCTGTGTCGGAAACGGGATCCGCGCCTGCGCCGCCCACTCTCTGCTTCCTCGCGTCCGGTACGGTCGGCCGCGCGGCGGTCAGGACGAAGCGGCGGTAGAACAGCGTCCGCAGCCTGTTGCGGAGATCGGCCGTCCGGCGCTGGGCGGACGCGATCGGCCGATGCGACAGCACGCGGATATCGCCGAAGCCCGCGGCCGCCACCAGCGGCACGAGCCGTTCGGCCGTCAGCCCGTCGCCGAACGGCAGGCGCCTCATGATGGCCTGGTGGCGCTCGCTCATCGCCCCGTCGTAGTGGGGATCGTGGCCGATGATGCGCTCGAGGGCTCCGACCGCGCGCTGCGCCAGCCGCCCGATCGCCGTCGGTCGCGCCCAGTTGCCGTCGAAGGCGAGCAGCCTGCCGCCCGGCTTCAACAGCCGGAACCAGTCGGCGAGCGCCTGCTCCGGCGCGGTCAGGGTCCAGACGAGATGCCGGCAGACGACGGCATCGTAGCCCGCATCCGGCTCCATCGTGTTTTCGGCGTCGGCCAGGATGAAGCGCACCCTGTCGTTTCCCGCGTGCTTGCGCTGCGCGACCTGCAGCATCGCCTCGGAGAAATCGAGGGCCACCACCTGATGACCGAGCGAGAGCAGGACATTGGTGACCTCGCCGGTGCCGCAGGCCAGTTCCAGGACCCTGCGCGGCGCCGCCCCCAACGCGTCGCGGATCGCGGCCGCCCAGGCCTCGAACTCCGCTCCCGGCGGAATGCGATGGCCGAAGGCCAGGTCGAACGTCTCCGACCGCTTCGACCAGTATTCGCGGATGTCTTCCTTCAGGTGGTGGTTTCGAACATCCATCGGCGTCAGGCCCCCAGGACCGAGAGGCTTGCTGTGGGAGCGGGGCGCGGCCGCGCCGGCGTCCCTTTCGCGCGGAAGCGAATGTGGCAGCTCCCGTCGGGATCGTGCCCGATCTCGACCTCGACGCCGAAGACCTCGCGGATGCGCCCGACCGTCAGCACCTCCCGCGGCCGTCCCAGGGCGATAAGCCTTCCGCCCTGCATCACCGCGATCCGGTCGCAGAACATGGCGGCATGGTTGAGGTCGTGCAGGGCCGCCACCACCGTCAGCCCCTGGCGCCGGACCAGGTCGAGAAGGCCGATCTGGTGACCGATATCGAGGTGGTTGGTCGGCTCGTCCAGGAGCAGGATCCGCGGCTGCTGGGCGAGTGCGCGGGCAATGTGCAGCCGCTGCCGCTCGCCGCCCGACAGCGTATGCCAGAGCCTGCCCGCAAGATGGCCCATGTCGACGCTCGCCAGCGCCGCGTCGACGATGCGGTCATCTTCGGCCGACCACGGCGACAACGGGCCGAGATAGGGAGTGCGGCCGAGCTCGACCGCCTGGCGCGCGGTGATGCGCTCGCCGGTCTCGGCCTGCTGTTCGACCAGCGCCAGCCGCTGCGCCAGCTTGCGCCGCCCCAGCGCGCCGATCGGAACGTCGTCCAGCAGCACGTCGCCCGATTTCGGCTTCCGGATGCCGGACAGCACCGACATCAGGCTCGTCTTGCCCGAGCCGTTCGGCCCGATGATGCCGAGGAACTCGCCCGTCTCGACCGCCAGCGAGACATCCTTCAAAATATCGGCGCTGCCGGCCGACCACGAAACGCACCTGGCGGAAAGCCTCATGCCCTGCCCCTCCCTCTTGCAAGGATCACCGCGAAGGCCGGCGCCCCGATCAGCGCCGTGATCACGCCGATCGGCAGCACCTGGCCGGCAATGATGGTGCGCGACAGGATGTCGGCGACGATCATGAAGACGGCACCGGCGAGCGCCGCCGCCGGCAGCAGCACGCCGTGCCGGACGCCGACCAGCAGTCGCGCCGCATGCGGGATGACGAGGCCGACGAAGCCGATCGAACCGACGATCGAGACCATCACCGCGGTCATCATCGCCGAGACTCCGACGAGCGCGAGATAGGTGCGCCGCACGGAAATGCCGAGCGAGGCGGCCGATTCCGAGCCGAAGGTGAAGGCGTCCAGCGCGCGCGCATGCCAGAGGCACACGACGAGGCCGGCGAGCGCGGCCGGCACGGCCAGCCAGGCATCCGGCCAGCGCACGCCCGACAGGTTTCCGAGCAGCCAGAACATGATGCCGCGCGCCTGCTCCGCCGTCGCCGCCTTGGTGACGATGAAGGAGGTGAGCGCGTTGAAGAGCTGCGAGCCCGCGACGCCGGCAAGGATGATCGCCGCCGTGCCGCGTCCCGCCTTGACCGCCAGTACGCTGACGAGCGCAAAGGCGATGATCGCGCCGAGGAAGGCGCCGAGCGACAGGGTCAGCATGCCCGCGCCGACGCCCAGGATCGCCACGCCGACCGCGCCCGTCGAGGCACCGGCGGAAATGCCGAGGATGTAGGGATCGGCGAGCGGATTGCGCAGCAGCGACTGCAGCACCGCGCCGGAGAGCGCCAGTGCTGCCCCGCAGGACGCCGCCACGACCGCCCGGCTCAGCCGGTAGCTCCAGATGATGCCCTCGTCGATCGGCGCCAGCGGATAGCCGGCACTCCACAGCCGGTTCGCCACCGTATGGGCGACCGTCCGAAACGGGATCGCCGTCTCGCCGATCGCCGCCCCCATCCAGAGCGCCAGCAGCAGGACGGCGAGCGCGGCAAACGCCGCGCCCATCCGCGTGCCCGATGTCAGCGCCCGGCTCACTGGGCGAGGCCGGCAGCGGCGATGGCGTCCGCCAGGGCCTCGATGCCCTCGATCGTCCGGATCGTCGGGTTCATCGCCTGCGCGTCCATGGCGAAGACGTGGCCGCTCTTGACCGCCGGCATCAGGCTCGCGACCGGATCAGTCTTCAGGAAGTCGAGCTTGGCCTCGAGACTGTCGAGCGGATAGCGGCGGCGCTCCATCGAACCGGCGACGACGATCGTGGGATCGGCCTTGGCAATCGTCTCCCAACCGACGGTCGGCCATTCGTCGTCGGTCTTGATGATGTTCTCGATGCCGAGCGCCGACATGATGTAGCCGGGCGCGCCGTTCTTTCCGGCAACATAGGGATCGGCATCGGCCGCGCTGGAAAACCAGAAGACGGCCTTGAGCTTGCCTTCGGCCGGCTTCACCTTGGCGCGCGCGGCTGCTTCGCGCCGCTTCAGATCGGCGACGACGGCCTCGCCCCTGTCCTGGACATTGTAGATCTGCGCGAGCTCGCGGATCTCCTGGTAGACCAGGTCCATGGTGAAGACCTGGTGGCGGACGCCGTCGCTGGCGGCGGAGTTTTCCTTGCCGACGCAATCGGACGGCGAGGTGTAGACGGCAATGCCGAGCTCTTCGAACTGCTCCGGCCGGGCGACCACGCCCTCGGGGCCGATCTGCCACTGGAACTGCACGGTGACGATGTCCGGTTTCCTGGCCAGCACGCTCTCGAAACTCGGATCATTGTCTGCCAGCCTGTCGATCCGGGCGTTGACGTCCTCGTAGCCCTTCAGCACCGGGCCGACCCAGAGCGCGGTGCCCGCCACCTTGTCGGCAAGGCCCAGCAGGTAGAGGATCTCGGTGCTGCTCTGGCCGATCGAGACGGTACGCGACGGTGCTCTTTCGAAGGTGACGGGACGTCCGCAGTTCTGCAGCGTCAACGGATATGTCGTCTCCGCCGCGCGGGCCTCGCCATGGAAGAACGATGCGGCCAGCCACAAAGCGACAATGCCCGCGTAAAGCGGTTGCTTGAATGAAATCGTCATGGATTTTTCCCGAAAAGGTTAGAAATGACGGCGGTGAAGAACCGAAAGGTCTTCAATTCGTCCGGTTGCTCGAAGATCGGCAGGTCTCGGGAAAGGCAGCGTGAAGACGCTCAGCAGGGCGCCAATGGTCGTCATGAAATGCTCCTGTTCCGGGCTTCCCCGCCCGTGACGTTGGATCGATGCTTGACGGCAGGTCTCCTGGCTCGCGGATCTGTGACGTTCATCTGCCTTCCCGCGCCGCGCGCAGTGGCATGGCGCCGTGGCGCCACGAGGATGAACGGCAATCCGCTTACAGTTGCGGGGGCAGCCACGGTTTTGGTCCCGACTTGGGTCGTCCGCACCGTGTTCCCTATTAATCCCCTCCGCTTCGTGGGCGGGGAACCGTCGTCCTCCAGATAGACGCTTGCCGGCCCTATCGTCAAGCGCGAGAGATCGGCGCCTGCACGTTCTGCACGCGATCGATATCGTGCTCTCGCCGCTGCGGTTGCGACCGCCAGCGGCGGCAGAGGACCGGTACGCACGGCCGGTGTCCGGGCTGGCCCGGAATGGGGGGAGCAGGTCATCGATCTTCCTTCCGAAGGCTGACCCGACCTGCTTAGTGTAATAGTATTACATCCGTCAACCGGAAAGTTATTTTATAACATGACATATCCAGGCAGTGATCGGCGTCGACCCGGGACGACCGCAGGATCGCCCTCGCGGAAACGCGGTTCACCGCGCGACCGTCGCATTCGCAACTGTCGAAGATCCGATTGGAAGAGAGGCCCCGCGCCGGTCGAGTGCACGAGGCGGACGTGGTGGGGTCACCTGTTGTAGAGCGATCGCGACCGTTCGAGATGCTTCAGCATCGCCGCTTCCGCGCCCTCGGCATCCTGGTTCCTCAGCCGGTCGAGGATTTCCTCGTGCTCCACCAGCGTGAACTTCTCCTTGCCGGTCCAGATCAGCATTTCCGTATGGTACTCCTTCAGCCAGGCCAGCATGGCCTCGCTGACGGCGACGTAGATCGGATTGCCGGAAACCTGGGCGATGCGGGTATGGAACTGCATGTCGGCGGCGATGAAGGCCTCCGCATCGCCGAGCGAGCGACGCTGGCGCTCGATGATGGCGCCGAGGTCGTCGATGTCGCCGGCGCGGGCGCGTTGCGCCGCCTCGCGCGCCATACCGCGCTCGAAGAATATGCGCGCGCTCTTCAGATGCTCGAGGGAATCCTCCGACTGCGACAGCATGATCTTCGCGGTCAGGTCGACCTGGCGGAAGATCGACTGCGCGGTGAGCTGGAGGACCTTCGCCCGCTCGCCGTGGGAAATGCTGAGCAATCCCTTGTTGGCGAGCGACTGCATCGCCTCGCGGATGGCGGGGCGGCCGACGCCGAAGCGCTCCATCAGCACGCGTTCCGACGGCATCTCGTCGCCCGGCTTCAGTTCCCCCGACGTGATCATCCGCTCCAGCCGGTCGAAGACTTCGTCGGACAGCTTGCGCCTGACGATCGGCTCGATGGTTTGGGTCATGGCGTCTCTCTGGCTCATTCTCCCTCCCTTAACATTTCTGCATTTTGCGACAAGGCGGGACGCTGGGAATCCCTTTGCTGAAATTTTTCCGTTGCACAAATTGGAATACTTATTATACCAGATCACGAGTTGACGCCACGACAAACTGAAGTGGCGAGGAGGAGCAACGGCTTGCTGATTACCCTGACCTACCGCATCGAGACGCCCGGCAGCGTCGAAGCGATGGCGAACAAGATCGCCAGCGACCAGTCCACCGGCACCTTCGTCGCGGTCCCCGGCGAAACCGAAGAGCTGAAGGCCCGGGTCGCAGCGCGCGTGCTCGCCATCCGTCCGCTCGAAGCCTCCTTCTCCCCGACCTGGCCGGAAGCCGAACCCGGCAAGCGGCTGAACCGGGCCGACGTCGACATCGCCTTTCCGCTCGACGCCATCGGCACCGACCTTGCCGCCCTGATGACGATCGCGATCGGCGGCGTCTTTTCCATCAAGGGCATGACCGGCATCCGCATCGTCGACATGAAGCTGCCGGAGGCCTTCAGGGCCGCTCACCCCGGCCCGCAGTTCGGCATCGACGGCAGCCGCCGCCTGACCGGCGTCGAGGGCCGGCCGATCATCGGCACGATCGTCAAGCCGGCGCTCGGCCTGCGTCCGCACGAGACGGCGGAACTCGTGGGCGAACTGATCGAATCCGGCGTCGACTTCATCAAGGACGACGAGAAGCTGATGAGCCCGGCCTACTCGCCGCTGAAGGACCGCGTCGCGGCGATCATGCCGCGCATCCTCGATCACGAGCAGAAGACCGGCAAGAAGGTGATGTACGCCTTCGGCATCTCGCATGCCGACCCGGACGAGATGATGCGCAACCACGACCTCGTGCTCGAGGCCGGCGGCAACTGCGCCGTCGTCAACATCAATTCCATCGGCTTCGGCGGCATGAGCTTCCTGCGCAAGCGCTCCGGCCTCGTCCTGCATGCCCATCGCAACGGCTGGGACGTCCTGACCCGCGATCCCGGCGCCGGCATGGACTTCAAGGTCTACCAGCAGTTCTGGCGGCTGCTCGGCGTCGACCAGTTCCAGATCAACGGCATCCGGATCAAGTACTGGGAGCCGGACGACAGCTTCGTCGAATCCTTCAAGGCCGTCAGCACGCCTATGTTCGACCCTTCCGACCGGCCGCTGCCGGTGGCCGGGTCCGGCCAGTGGGGCGGGCAGGCGCCGGAGACCTACCAGCGCACGGGCCGCACCACCGACCTCCTCTATCTCTGTGGCGGCGGCATCGTCAGCCATCCGGGCGGCCCGGCCGCCGGCGTCCGCGCCGTCCAGCAGGCCTGGCAGGCGGCGGTCGCCGACATCCCGCTTGGCGACTACGCCAAGGACCATCCCGAACTCGCGGCCTCGCTCGCGAAATTCGGTGACGGCAAGGAGTAAGCCTTCATGTCCGATCTTCTCGTCAGCTACTACGGCGACGATTTCACCGGCTCGACCGACGTCATGGAATCGCTCACCTCCAGCGGCATCCCGACCGTGCTGTTTCTCGGCGTGCCGCAACCGGACATGCTGCAACGCTTTGCCGATTGCCGCGCCGTCGGCATCGCCGGCACCAGCCGCAGCGAGACGCCCGAATGGATGCAGCAGAACCTCGCCCCGGCCCTCCGCTGGCTGCAGGATCTGGGCGCCGCGATCTGCCACTACAAGGTCTGCTCAACCTTCGATTCCGCGCCCGGGGTCGGCAGCATCGGCAAGGCGATCGAGATCGGCAGGGACCTGTTCGGCCAGCGCCAGGTGCCGGTGATCGTCGGCGCGCCGCAGCTGAAGCGCTATACCGCCTTCGGCCACCTCTTCGCCGCCTATCAGGGGCAGGTCTACCGCATCGACCGCCACCCGGTGATGAGCCGCCACCCGGTGACCCCGATGGCCGAGGCGGACCTCGCCGTCCATCTCGGCCGGCAGACCGATCTTCCCGTCGCGCTGGCGGATATCGTCACGCTTGCCGCAGCGGATGCGGATGCGCGTCTCGATGCGATCGCAGGCGGCGAGGCCGGCATCCTGCTTCTGGACGTCGATTCGCCCGAGAGCCAGGCTGCGGCCGGACGCCAGCTTTGGCGCCTCAGGCGGGACGGCGGCCTCTTCGTCGCCGGCTCCTCGGGCGTGGAATACGCGCTGCTGGCGGCATGGCGCGCCGAGGGCCTGGTCGGCGGCACCGTCGACTTCGCCGAGCCCGGCAAGGTCGACCGCCTCGCGGTCGTCTCCGGCAGCGTCTCGCCCACCACCGAGCGGCAGATCCGCACGGCCCTCGCAGACGGTTTCAAGGGCATCGACCTCGACCCGCTGTCGCTCATAGGCGAAAGCGGCGACCGGGCGATCGAGGCCGCCGTCGCCTCCGGGATCGCCGCGCTGAAGGAAGGCAGCAGCGTGCTCCTGCACACCGCCCTCGGCCCCTCCGCCGACCGCGGCTCGGAGATCGACCGTGTCCCCGGCGCCCGCCACCGGCTCGGCCGGGCGCTCGGAACGATCCTGCGCCGCCTCGTCGAGAGCGAGGGGTTGGGCCGCGCCGTCATCGCCGGCGGCGACACCTCCAGCCACGCCCTGAAGGAGCTGCGCGTCGACGCATTGACCACGCTTCTGCCGCTGCCGCAGACGCCCGGTTCCCCGCTTTGCACCGCCCACGGCAACTACGCCCCGACCGACGGCCTGCAGATCGCGCTGAAGGGTGGCCAGATCGGTACCGACGGCTATTTCGCGCAGATCCGCGACGGCAGGCGAGCCTGACGGGCTGCTGACCGGACCACAGTTCACGCCATCAGAGCGATCGAAAGGAAGCATCATGAAGATTGCCATCGGAGCAGACAGCGCCGGCAAGCCGCTGCTCGACGTCATTGCCGCCCACCTTGCCGGAAACGCCGGTCTCGAGGTTGTCGACCTCAGCCAGTCCGGCTTCTACGCCGACCTGTCGCAGAAGCTCGGCCAGGCGATCGTCGACGGCGAATACGAGCGCGGCATCCTGTTCTGCGGCACCGGCATCGGCGTCTGCATCTCGGCCAACAAGGTGCCCGGCATCCGCGCCGCGCTGACGCACGACACCTATTCGGCCGAGCGCGCCGCCAAGTCGAACAACGCACAGATCATCACCATGGGCGCCCGGGTCATCGGCCCGGAGCTCGCCAAGGCCGTCGTCGACAAGTGGCTGGCCTCCAGCTTCGATCCCGACGGTCCGTCGGCTGGAAACGTCCAGGCGATCGACCGGCTGGACGCCGGCAAGAAAGCCTGAACGCCGACACAATAATGATGGGATTGTGATTGACTCATCATACCAGTTATTATACCAATCCAACCCTGAGGTGAGGAAACATGACAGCAATTGCTCTCTTCGGCGCCGGTGGCAAAATGGGCTACCGGCTCGCCAAGAACCTGAAGGGCTCGCGCTTCGACGTGCGCCATATCGAAGTCAGCGATGTCGGCAAGGCGCGCCTGAAGGACGATCTCGGCATCGCCTGCGTTTCCGCCGATGACGGCCTGAACGGCGCCGACGTCGTCATCCTCGCCGTTCCGGACACCGCGATCGGCAAGGTCGCAGCCGGCATCGTCGACAAGCTCAAGCCGGGCACGATGGTCGTCGCCCTCGACGCCGCGGCCCCGTTTGCCGGCCATCTGCCCGAGCGTCCGGACCTCACCTATTTCGTCACGCACCCCTGCCATCCGCCGATCTTCAACGACGAGACGGATCCGGCCGCCAAGCGCGACTTCTTCGGCGGCATCGCCGCCAAGCAGCACATCGTCTCCGCGCTGATGCAGGGTCCCGAAGAGGCCTATGCGCTCGGCGAAGAGATCGCCAAGGTCATCTGGGCCCCGGTCATGCGCTCGCACCGCGTCACCGTCGAGCAGATGGCGATGCTGGAGCCCGGCCTGTCGGAGACGCTGTGCGCCTCGCTGCTGGTGGTCATGCGCCAGGCCATGGACGAATGCGTCCGCCGCGGCGTCGACAAGGAAGCGGCCCGCGACTTCCTGCTCGGCCACATGAACGTCCTCGGCGCGGTCATCTTCGAGGAGACGCCCGGCGTGTTCTCGGATGCCTGCAACAAGGCGATCGAGTTCGGAATTCCCGCGCTGATGCGCGACGACTGGAAGAAGGTTTTCGAACCTCAGGAGATCGCCGAAAGCATCCGGCGCATCACCTGATGCCCTCGGGAGGGGCTGAAGCCCCTCCCTTTTCGCCCCGCTGAGGACGGGGCCTTTCGTTTCACTTTGGGAGGAGAAACATGAAACTCACACGCAGACTTACGCTTGCGGCCTTCGCCGGCGCCCTAGCACTCGGCACCGCGATGCCGGCCTTTGCAGCCGACCTGATCGCGATCATCACCCCGTCGCACGACAACCCGTTCTTCAAGGCCGAGGCCGTCGGCGCCGAAGCGCGTGCGAAGGAACTCGGCTACGAGACGCTGATCCTCGTCCACGACGACGACGCCAACAAGCAGTCGCAGCTGGTCGACACCGCCATCGGCCGCGGCGCCAAGGCGATCATCCTCGACAACGCCGGTTCCGAAGCCTCGATCGCCGCGGTCCAGAAGGCCAAGGATGCGGGCGTCCCCTCGTTCCTGATCGACCGCGAGATCAACGCCACCGGCATTGCCGTCTCGCAGATCGTCTCGAACAACTACCAGGGCGCGCAGCTCGGCGCCGAAGAATTCGTCCGCCTGATGGGCGAGAAGGGCAACTACGTCGAACTGCTCGGCCGCGAAGCCGACCTCAACGCCGGCATCCGCTCCAAGGGCTACCACGACATCATCGACGAATATCCGGACATGAAGATGGTCGCCCAGCAGTCGGCCAACTGGAGCCAGACGGAAGGCTACTCCAAGATGGAGACCATCCTGCAGGCCAATCCGGACATCCAGGGCGTGATCGCCGGCAACGACACGATGGCGATGGGCGCGATCGCCGCGCTCCAGGCCGCCGGCCGCAAGGACGTCATCGTCGTCGGCTTCGACGGCTCCAACGACGTCCGCGACTCGATCAAGGCGGGCGGCATCAAGGCAACGGTGCTGCAGCCGGCCTACGCGCAGGCGCAGATGGCCGTCGACCAGGCCGACGCCTACATCAAGACCGGCAAGGGTCCGGCCGAAGAAAAGCAGCTGATGGACTGCGTGCTGATCAATGCCGACAATGCCGACCAGCTCGAGACCTTCGCGCTGAAGGACTAAATCCTCCCAGGACAGGCTTGCGAGGCGGAGCGATCCGCCTCGCAAGTCGCATATCTTCATGACGGAGTGCGTATCCATGGCATTTGTCCGGATTGCGACGCTGACGGCGCTCGCGCTTTCGCTGGGTTTGTCCGGCTGCAAGATCATCGAGACGCCGACCGCGGAAGAGGCGGCCGAGGCGGCGAGCGGCGGCTTCAATCCGGAGCGGCAGGCGGCCGAGCTCTGGAGCGAGAAGGTGATCCCCTATCTCGACCAGCGCGCAGGACCGATCCAGGAGGTCGCAGCCCTCGCCGGCAGCGACGTCGATGCCGCGGGCGCCAAGTACGGCCACAAGGAAGAACAGGGCAGCGCCCCCTGGACCTTTGCGGCCAAGGTCTCCGGCACCGTCGTGAAGGCCGAGACCAAGTCGCGCGCCGCCTATCTCGACACCGACATCGACGGCGACGGCAAGGCGGACGTGCGCATCCAGATCGGCCCGGTGATCAAGGGCACGGCGATCCGCGACAGCCTCGACTTCGTCAATTTCAACGAATTCAAGAACCAGATCCAGTGGGCCGAATTCGGCAAGGCCTTCAACAACCACCTCGTCGCCGCGACGCTGGAAAAGCTGCCGCGCGAGGCGCTGGAAGGCAAGAAGGTCGAGGCCGTCGGCGCCTATCCGCTTCCCTCCAAGGGCCAGCTGCCGCTGTTGACCCCCGCAACGATCGTGATCGGTGGCTGAGATGGCCGCAATCGACGAAGGCGACATCATCCTCAAGCTGGACGACGTGACGAAGGTCTATTCGGGCATCGTCGCCGTCAAGCATGCGAACCTGGCGCTGCGGCGCGGCGCGGTCAACGTGCTGGTCGGCGAGAACGGCGCCGGCAAATCGACGCTGATGCGCATGATCGCGGGCGTCGAGAAGCCCTCGCTCGGCCGCATCCTGCTCGAAGGCCGGGAAGTCGAGTTCAACTCGCCGGCCGACGCGCAGAAGCACGGCATCGGCATGGTGTTCCAGGAGCTGAACCTGTTCGGCAACCTCTCGGTCGCCGAGAACATCTTCGCCACCCGCGAGATCATCCGCGGCATTCGCGGCATCGACCACAAGGCGCAGGTAGAGAAGGCCAACCATTTCCTCGACAAGCTGGACGCCGGCATCAGTGCCGAGACCATGGTCGAGGACCTGCCGATCGGCCAGCAGCAGCTGGTCGAGATCGCCAAGGCGATCTCGCTCGACACCCGCATCCTGATCCTGGACGAGCCGACCTCGGCGCTTTCGGCAGCCGAGGTCGACATCCTGTTCAAGGTGATCGGCGAATTGAAGGCGCAAGGCGTGGCGATCGTCTACATTTCGCATCGCCTGGAAGAGCTGATGCGCATCGGCGACTACATCACCGTGCTGCGCGACGGCCAGATCACCGGCCAGGCGATGGTGAAGGACATCGACACCCGCTGGATCGTCCGTTCGATGATCGGCTCCGACGCCAAGGACTTCGCCAAGTCGGTTGACCACAAGCTCGGCGCCGAGGCCTTCCGCGCCGAGGAGATCAGCCTGCCGCGCAAGACCGGCGGGCTCGCGGTCGACCACCTGTCGATCTCCGTCCGCGCCGGCGAGGTGCTCGGCATCTACGGGCTGATGGGCGCCGGCCGTAGCGAGTTCTTCGAATGCGTCATCGGCCAGCACCCGCACTCGACCGGCAAGGTCTTCGTCGCCGGCAAGGAGATCGTCGAACGCGACACGCCGACGCGCATCAAGCGCGGACTGGCGCTGATCCCGGAGGACCGGCAGCGCGAGGGCCTCGTCCAGGTGCTGTCGATCGCCGCCAACCTGACCCTTGCGAGCCTCGAGAAGCTGACGCGCTTCGGCTTCCATATCCGCGGCGAGCGCGAGCAGGGCGCGATCAAGGACGCGATCCGGGACCTCTCGATCAAGGCGCCGAACCCGGATTTCGACGTCACGTCGATGTCGGGCGGCAACCAGCAGAAGGTGGTGATCGGCAAGGCGCTGATGACCAATCCGAAGGTGCTGCTCATGGACGAGCCGAGCCGCGGCATCGACGTCGGCGCCAAGGCCGACGTGTTCCGCACCATGCGCCGGCTCGCCGGCGAGGGCCTCGCCATCCTGTTTTCGACCTCCGACCTCGAAGAGGTCATGGCGCTGTCCGACCGGATCGCGGTCATGAGCAACGGCAGGATCACCAGAATTTTCGACCGGGCGGAAGCGACCGAGGAACTCATCGTCCAGGCCGCCTCCGAGGGGCACAAATCGACAAGGGAAATCGCGTGATGACCACGGTAACTTCGACTGAGAACGCTCAGGCAGGCGACGGCGGCTCGCTGCTTCTGACCCTGATGAAGCTTCGGACGTTCATCGCGCTCTTCGCCGTGATCGCCTTCTTCTCGGTGTTCGCGCCGAACTTCCTGTCGACCGCCAACATCATCCTGATGTCGAAGCACGTGGCGCTGAACGCGTTTCTCGCCATGGGCATGACCTTCGTCATCATCACCGGCGGCATCGACCTGTCCGTCGGCTCGATCGTCGGCCTCTGCGGCATGGTCGCCGGCGGCCTCATCCTGTACGGCATCGACCTGCAGATCGGCTACACGGTGTACTTCAACGTCGTCGAGGTCGCCGTCATCACGCTGCTGGTCGGCATTGCGATCGGGGCGATCAACGGCCTGCTGATCACCAAGCTCAACGTGGCGCCGTTCATCGCCACGCTCGGAACGCTCTATGTCGCCCGGGGGCTGGCGCTCCTGTCCTCCGACGGCCAGACCTTCCCGAACCTGCAGGGCAACCCCGACCTCGGCACGACCGGCTTCGCCTTCCTCGGCTCCGGCCGCATCCTCGGCCTGCCCGTCTCTGTCTGGATCCTGGTGATCGTGGCGCTCGCTGCGGCCTATATCGCGAAATACACGCCGATCGGCCGCCAGATCTTCGCCGTCGGCGGCAACGAGCGCGCCGCCCGCATGTCGGGCATCAAGGTCGACCGGGTGAAGATGTTCGTCTACATGTTCTCCGGCTTCTGCGCCGCCATCGTCGGCATCGTCATCTCCTCCGAGCTGATGGCCTCGCACCCGGCCACCGGCAACTCCTTCGAGCTCAACGCGATTGCGGCGGCCGTCCTCGGCGGCACCTCGATGTCGGGCGGCCGCGGCACGATCGGCGGCACCATCATCGGCGCCTTCGTCATCGGCATCCTGTCGGACGGCCTCGTCATGATGGGCGTTTCCTCCTTCTGGCAGATGGTCATCAAGGGTATCGTGATCATCGTGGCCGTGGTGGTGGACCAGGCCCAGCGCCGCCTGCAGCAGCGGGTCGCCCTGATGCAGCTCGCCAAAAAGGACTGACCGCATGCAGAAGCTTCGTGGCGCCCTGATCGGATGCGGCTTCTTCGCCGTGAACCAGATGCACGCCTGGAACGATGTCGAGGGCGCCGAGATCGTCGCCATCTGCGACCGTGATGCCGAGCGGCTGAGGATCGTCGGCGACCAGTTCGCCATCGCGCGCCGATACAGCGATGCGGCGCAGATGTTTGCCGATGGCGGCTTCGACTTCGTCGACATCGCCACCACGGTGCAGAGCCACCGGGCGCTGGTCGAGATGGCGGCGGCCCACAAGGTGCCGGCGATCTGCCAGAAGCCGTTCGCCAGGACGCTGTCGGACGCAAAGGCCATGGTGGCGGCCTGCCGCGCGGCCGGCATTCCTCTGATGGTGCACGAGAACTTCCGCTGGCAGACGCCGATCCAGGCGGTGCGCAAGGCGCTGGATGCAGGGGCGATCGGCGAACCCTTCTGGGGCCGCTTCTCCTTCCGCTCCGGCTTCGACGTCTTCTCCGGCCAGCCCTATCTCGCCGAGGGCGAGCGTTTCATCATCGAGGACCTTGGCATCCATACCCTCGACATCGCCCGCTTCATTCTCGGCGACGTGACGAAGCTCACGGCGCGCACCGGGCGGGTCAACCCGAAGATCAGGGGCGAGGACGTGGCGACGATCCTGCTCGATCACGAAGGTGGCGCCACCTCGATCGTCGACGTGAGCTACGCGACGAAGCTCGGCACCGAGCCCTTTCCGGAGACCCTGATCGAGCTCGACGGCACGGAGGGCACGATCCGCTTGTCGCAGGGCTATCGCCTCGAGATCACCAATGCGTCCGGCACGTCCGTCACCGACGTCGCCCCGCAGCTCCTCTCCTGGGCCTCGCGCCCCTGGCACAACATCCAGGAAAGCGTCTTCGCCATCCAGCAGCACTGGGCGGACCGGCTGAGGGACGGCGGCGAAACCTCGACCTCGGGCGCGGACAACCTGAAGACCTTCGCCCTGGTCGAGGCCGCCTATGAGAGCGCGGCATCCGCCAACCCGGTCGAGATCGGGGCGCTGTTGAAATGAGTACGGAGCCGTTTCTGCTCTATGGCACGCACGAAGCCGAGGAAGCACCGGTGCGGCTGGTGGCGGGTCGGCTGTCGGCGGATCTCGCGGACGGCAATCTGAGGACCATCACCTATGACGGCGTCGAGGTCCTGCGCGCCATCTCCTATCTCGTTCGCGATCGCGACTGGGGCACCTACAGCCCCAGGATCGAAAACCTGAAGGTACAGCAGCTCGACGAGGCCTTCATTGTCAGCTATCGCGCCCATTGCGACGGCCTCGCCGGAACCGCGCTTTCGATCGACGTGCGCATCGCCGCCTCCGAAGGGCGCCTGACCTTCGAAGCGAAGGCGCAGTCGGCGACCGGGTTCGAAACCAACCGCTGCGGCTTCTGCATCCTTCATCCGATCGTCGGCGTCGCCGGCATGCCGGTCATGGTCGAGCACGTGGACGGGCAACGCCACGAGACCCTGTTTCCCGACCTGATCGAGCCGTGGCAGCCGTTCAAGGACATGCGGGCGATCACCCACACCGTCGTCGCCGGTGTCACCGCCGAATGCCGGATGGAAGGCGACACCTTCGAGATGGAGGACCAGCGCAACTGGTCCGACGCCTCCTACAAGACCTATGTGCGTCCGCTGGCGCTGCCCTGGCCCTACCGGATCCCCGCCGGCGAACCCGTCCGGCAAGAGATCGTCCTCGCAGTGCGCGACGACCGCGCCGGCAGGTCGACCGGGACGGCGAACAGCCGCGAAGCCATCACGATCCAGCCGGGACAGCGCCAGGGCCGGATGCCCGCAATCGGCCTCGTCATCACCCCGGAGGAGGCAAGGCCTTCGATTGCCGCGCACGCGCTTATGGCCGAGATCGCTCCCCAGGAACTCCTGTTCCATTTCGATCCGGCTGCCGGCCACGGCCTGGATGCCCTGAAGGATTTTGCGGAGATCGCGGCGCGACATCCCGGCCGCACGACGCTGGAAATCGCCCTGCCCTGCCGCGCCGCGCCGCAGGACGAGACCCTGGAGATCGCTCGGCAGCTGCATTCCGCCGGCCTTGCGCCCGATACGATCGTCATCTCCCCGTCCGTCGATCGCCAGTCGACGCCGCCCGGCAGTCAATGGCCGGAGTGCCCCCCTCTTACGGAGGTCTATGCGGCGGCGCATGCGGCCTTCCCGGGCATCCGGATCGGCGGCGGCATGCTCAGCTACTTCACCGAACTGAACCGCAAGCGCGTCCCGCCCGAACAGCTTTCGCTCATCTCGCATTGCACGAACCCGATCGTCCATGCCTCCGACGACCTCAGCGTCATGCAGACGCTGGAGGCGCTGCCCTTCATCACCCGCTCCGTGCGGGCGATCTATGGCGACATGCCCTACCGCATCGGCCCGTCCACCATCGCTATGCGGCAGAACCCCTATGGCAGCCGGACGATGGACAATCCCGGGCTCGCCCGCATCCCGATGGCGAACCGCGATCCCCGCCACAACGGCCGCTTCGCCGAGGCCTTCGCGATCGGCTATGCCATACGTGTGCTCGACGCGGATCTCGAATGCCTGACGCTCGCAGCACTCACCGGACCCTTCGGCCTTGTCGCCGGCAGCGGCGAGCCGACCCCGGAAGGCGGCAGGCGGCCACTGTTCCGGACAGTCAGCGCCTTGGCCGGCCTGGCCGGCGCGTCCTGGCAGGCCTGCGTCTCCTCCGACCCGTCGCAGGTCCTGGCCTTCGTGACCGGCGGTGCGGGCGACGCGGCCCTGCACCTCGTCAACCTGACGCCAACGCCCAAGGTGGTCGATTTGCGCGGGCTGGAACTTGCGGGGAGTACGGGCAGTATAGTCCTTGCCCCCTATGCGGTCGAAGCTGTCCTGCCCGCACGCTAGCGGTTCCGGACGTGTCCTTCCGATTGCCTTCCGGATGCCCCTGGAAGCCCGGATCAAACGATTCCGGCCTGGATCAAATGGTTGGGTCGTGACCGCACGGAAATGTTGGCAACAGCGAAAACTGCCGTGTCAGATCGCTTGCAATTAAGACAAGCTTAACTTGTTAAGCTGCATAGTTAATTCGACCATTCAAGCGGCATGAGGTGTGCTTGAAGGAAATGTGCCCGCCCGCATGATGCGAGCATTCCATCGGGCTCCTCTGCAAATTCCCCCATCCATATCCGGCCGCCCAGAGTGCTCGCCCGCCTGTGACGCACTGTGTCTGCCGGGCCTCCAAGGCGCGCGGCTCAAGGCTCTGTCTCGGCCGAGGATGCGGTTGCGCAGGCGCCAATCCACGACTTCCGAAGAGGTGTCTCATGTCTCCAGCGCCCGCTCTGTCCAGCGGCAAAGTGGATCTTTCGGGACCGCTGACAATCCGGCAGGTTGCTGCCGTGCACGAGGCGATCCGCTCTGCACTCGGCGGGAAAGACGCCGTGCTTTTGAGCATCGCCGAGGACGCCGAGGTGGATTTGAGCTTCCTCCAGCTCGTCCAGGCGGCGCGGCTGCAGGCGGCGGTGGACGGGCGAACCCTCGCCCTCGACCGCCCGGCCGACGGCAATCTTCTCTCCACTCTCGAGCGCGCAGGTTTCCTGACCGATGCGGATCCGCGCGACCGCGAATTCTGGCTTCATCGGAAGGAACTTCAATGACCGCGCATATCCTGACCGTCGACGATTCGGCGAGCATCCGCCTTACCACCAAGATCGCGCTGACCGGCGCCGGCTACCAGGTGACGGAGGCGGTCGACGGGCTGGACGGGCTCAACAAGGCGAAGGCCGGCAGCTTCGACATGATTGTGACCGATCTCAACATGCCGAACATGAACGGACTTGCCATGATCGAAGCCCTGCGCAGCTCGCCGGCCCATACCGGCATTCCGATCATCTTTCTCACCACGGAGTCCGATGCCGAGATGAAGAACCGCGCCAAGGAAGCAGGTGCGACGGGCTGGATCACCAAGCCCTTCGATCCCGAACAGCTGGTCAAGATCGCGCGGAAGGTTCTCGGAAAATGACCACGCTGGACCCGATCCAGGTATTCAGGACGGAAGCTGCCGAACTCTTCGAGCAGATCGAAGCCGGGCTTCTCGATCTCCTGCACAATCTGTCCAACCAGGACCAGATCGACGCCGTCTTCCGCGGGCTGCATACGCTCAAGGGTTCGGGCGCCATGTTCGGCTTCGACGCGCTTGCGGCCTTCACCCATCATTGCGAGACGGCCTTCGACCGGGTGCGAAAGGGCGAGGTTCCCGCCACCGACGAGCTGGTGGCGTGCGTGCTCGAGGCGCAGGACCACATGAAGGTTCTGGTCGACCAGCCGCACGGCGGCCACGAGGAGGCGGGTGACCGCCTGCTGGCCAAGCTGCAAGCAGCCGTTGGCGGCCACGGGGGCGGCACGGTCGTGGCTCCGCCGCTCGCAGCAGCCGCGTCTTCGGTCGCCGCGGGCCATCTGGCCACCTTCAGGCTCCGTTTCCGCCTTCCGGCCAACGCGATGGCCAACGGCACCAATCCGCTCGGCCTGCTTGACGAGTTGCGCGAGCTTGGCGATTGCCGCGTCACGGCGGACCTTTCGACCGTCCCCGCCCTCGACGCGATCGTACCCTCCGAGCTCCATGTCGGCTGGAACGTGACGCTCACGACCGACCGGCCGCGCTCTGCGATAGACGACGTCTTCATTTTCGTCATGGACGACATGGAGCTTACGATCGAGGAAGCCGCCGCGGCGGCCGCCCTGCCGTCCGTCCCCGAGCCGGCTGCGGCCCCCTCCCCGGCCGCCATAACGCCCACGGCCGCGCCGCCCGCGCAGCCCCCTCACCCCGACCAGGCGCACCCGGCCGGCGCTTCCGACGCCAGGCACGCCAAGGCAGCGGAGAACCTGCGCGTGCCGGCCGAGCGACTCGACGAACTGATGGACAGGGTCGGCGAACTCGTCATCGCCCAGTCCCGTCTTTCACAGTTGGCGAGCTCCAGCGCCGATATTCAGCTGCGCTCGGTCTCCGAAGATGTCGAGCGACTGTCGGGCGAGCTGCGCGACACGATGATGGTCCTGCGCATGGTGCCGGTCACCCAGCTGTTCAGCCGTTTCCGCCGCCTCGTGCACGATCTTGCGCGGGAGACAGGCAAGATGATCGAACTCGAATTCGAGGGCGAATCCACCGAAGTCGACAAGACGGTGATGGAGCGGCTTGCCGACCCGCTGGTCCATCTCGTGCGCAATTCGGTCGACCACGGCCTGGAACTTCCCGACGAACGCGCAGCCGCGGGCAAGGAGCGCGCCGGCCGGGTCCTGCTGTCGGCGCGGCAATCCGGCGGCGAGGTCATCATCACCATCAAGGATGACGGCCGCGGCATCGACCGGGATCGGGTGCGGGCGAAGGCCGAGGCCTCGGGGCTCATCCAGCCGGGCCAGCAGCTGATGGACCAGGAACTGCTGCAGCTGATCTTCCAGCCGGGCTTTTCGACCGCCGCCCAGGTTACCAATCTGTCCGGTCGCGGCGTCGGCATGGACGTGGTCAAGAAGACCGTAGAGGCGTTGCGCGGCGTCATCGACATCCGCAGCGAGGCCGGCAAGGGTTCGGAAGTGTCCCTGCGCATTCCGCTGACGCTTGCAATCATTGACGGGCTTCTGGTCCGAGTTGGTACCGGCCGCTACGTCATTCCGCTCTCGGCGGTCGAGGAATGCCTGGAGCTGTCGTTGGAGGACGACCTGCGCTCGCGCGGGCGCAGCTTCATCTCGCTCCGGGACAGCCTCGTGCCGTTCCTCAGGCTGCGCGACCTGTTTAGGACCGGTACCTCGCCGGATCCCTTCCAGAAGGTGGTGGTCATCTCCACGGGCGACGAGCGCGTGGGGCTGGTGGTCGACCAGATCATCGGCGACCACCAGACCGTGATCAAATCCATGTCCAAGCTTCACCATGACGTCGCCACCTTCTCGGGCGCGACGATCCTCGGCGACGGCAGCGTGGCGCTCATCCTCGACGTCGCCCACCTCGTCAGCGCCGGACAACAGCAGGAGGCGCAGTTGCGGGCGGCAGGATGACCATAGCGGTGGCAAGGAACGAATTCGACGGGTTGTGGAACGGCGCAGAAGAGCTCTCCGTCCTGACCTTCAATCTCAACGGAGAGACCTTCGCGATCGAGGCGACCGTGGTGCAGGAGATCCTCGACCTCCTGCCGGAAACGCAGGTGCCAGGGTCCAAGGCCTTCGTTGGCAGCGTGATCAACTTCCGCGGCAAGGTCATCCCGCTCGCGGACATCAGGCTCGCCTTCGGCATGGAGGCCACGGAGCCGACCATCGACAGCCGCATCGTCGTCATCGAACTCCATCTCGACGACGAACCGACACTCGTCGGCATCCGCACGGACCGCGTCTACGAGGTGACGACGCTGCCGCAGGCCGCCAGCGAACCGCCCCCCAGCGTCGGGATGCGCTGGCGTGCAGACTACATCGACTGCCTCGTCAAGCGGGGTGGCGAATTCATTATCCTCCCGAACCTGCGGGCCATCTTCGCTTCCCAGGGCGAACGGTCCGGATCTGCGTCCGGGAACAATTAGATTTTGGGGGCTAGCATGAAATTCACGATCAAGCTCAAGCTGGGCATCGCCTTTGCCTTGCTCATCACTCTCCTCCTGGGCACCGCGGGCTACGCGGTCATCAGTCTGGCGGAGCTCAACAACGCCGTCGTCGCCATGACCAGGGGGCCGGTAACGCGCCTGGAACTGGTGCAGAACATCAACATCGCCCAGCTGCAGAGCATCCGCCAGCAGAAGAACATGCTCGGGGCCGACACGCCGGCGGACCTTCAGACCGCCCGCGCCAAGGGTGATGAAGCCCGCACCGCGCTGAAAGAGGCGCTCGACGCCGCGCTCGTCATTTCCACCGAGGAGGGACGTCCGCGCTGGCTGAAGATCCAGGCGCTCGCCGATGACGCGAATGCCGCCGACGATCGGGTGCGCGCGCTGATGCAGAGCGGCGCGCTCGACCAGGCCGAACGCGTGTCGGTCACCGAGGGACGCCAGGCTGCCAACGCACTCGACGACGCCGTCGAGGAACTGGTCACGCTTTCCAAGCAGCAACTGGTCGACGTGACCAATCATGCACAGGCCTCCTACGAGAACACCCGCAACGTGATGCTGACCGTTTCGGCCGTTGCAGCTTTAATCGCCCTTATCGCAGCCATCTGGATCTCGCTGACGATCAGCCGCGGCCTACTCCGCGCCACGACCGCCGTGCGCACCGTTGCAGAAGGCGACCTGACCAGCACCGCCGAGATCACCCAGAAGGACGAGATCGGCGAGCTGCTCGGCCACGTCAATGCAATGGTCGAGCGGCTTCGCGGTGTGGTTGCCGATGCGCTCGCCGCCTCCGACAACGTCTCGTCGGGCAGCCAGGAGCTGTCGTCGAGCTCCGAGCAGCTTTCCCAGGGCGCCACTGAACAGGCTTCGTCCGCCGAGGAGGCCTCCGCCTCGATGGAGGAAATGGCAGCCAACATCAAGCAGAACGCCGACAACGCCGCCCAGACCGAAAAGATCGCCCGCCAGTCGGCCAAGGACGCCGAGACCAGTGGCGAGGCCGTGGGCCGGGCCGTCGGCGCCATGCGCACGATCGCCGAGAAGATCTCGATCGTCCAGGAGATCGCCCGCCAGACCGACCTTCTGGCGCTCAACGCGGCCGTCGAGGCCGCGCGTGCCGGCGAGCACGGCAAGGGCTTTGCCGTCGTTGCTTCCGAGGTACGCAAGCTCGCCGAGCGCTCCCAGGCGGCCGCAGCCGAGATCAGCGCGCTGTCCGGCGAGACGGTGCAGGTTGCGACCGAGGCCGGCGACATGCTGAACCGGCTGGTGCCCGACATCCGCAAGACGGCGGAGCTGGTAGCCGAGATCTCGGCCGCCTGCCGTGAGCAGGACATAGGCGCCTCCCAGATCAACGAGGCGATCCAGCAGCTCGACAAGGTGACGCAGCAGAACGCCGGTGCCTCGGAAGAGATGTCGGCGACCTCCGAGGAGCTCGCCGCTCAGGCCGAGGAACTGCAGGCATCGATCGCCTTCTTCCGCGTCGACAACGCCGCGCAGGCCCGCCAGGCACAGCCGCGGCCCGCACCGGCCCGGCCGGCCGGCCGACCAGCGGCGCCCAGCCGCCCGGCAACGCCCGCCCGCACCCCCGCCGGTCAGTCGGTTGCCGCCCAGCAGGCCCGCGTGAAGGGCTTTGCCCTCGACATGTCCATGGGTGGTCCCGACGACGAGGACGCCGACTTCAGGCAGAGCGCCTGATCCGAAAGATGGTCGCGGGGCGCGCACCTGCCCCGCCCATCGCTCCGGCGGGTGTACACGCCGGCAAAATCGGCCGTTTGGGCGGCCCGCGGAAGGGTGAGTGTTTCGGTCTTCTCGCATAGTGGGCGCCGCTGAAGGGCCGCCCGATTCAGAACAAGGCTGCACCAAGGAGCACCGCATGCGCCTCACCATAAAACTCAAGCTGGCCCTCGCGTTCGGCTTCCTGATCGCCCTCCTCTGCCTGTCGGCGGGCATCGGTATTCGCAGCCTCGGCGACATGAACACGATGCGCAACGAGCTCATCGAAGGGCCGATCCAGCAGGATGACTACGCCAACGACATCGCTGCGGCCTTCGATGGGCTCGGTCTTGCCGAAGGCGACCTCTTGATGGCCACCACGGCCGAGCGCAACAGCAAGGCCAGGGCTACGATTGCGAATGAGCGGCAGGCATTTGAAAAGGCGCTGAACGACGGCCAGAACGATGCGACCGGCGAATTCAAGGCGAGTTGGCAGGAAATCCGCGACTTCTGGGACGACTACCTTGCCATCAACGACAGGGTTCTCTCTCTCGTCACCTCCGGCCAGCGTGACCTGGCTCTGGAACTAAACCAGACGGAAGGCGCGATCGCGGCCGACAAGCTCGACGCGCTGACGGAAGGCCTTGCAGCGCTGACCGAAACAGCGATCCAGGAGTCCGATACGGTTGCGGATGCGAGCTACAACGCGGCATTCTACGTGCTTGTCACGCTCGCCATCGTCGCGCTTGTGCTTTCCGCCGCCGCCGCCTTGTGGATAGCGCTCGGTGTCAACCAGGGTCTCAACAAGATCAAGGTGGTCGCGCAGGCAGTTGCAATCGGTGACCTCGACCAGACCGTGCAGATCCGCACCAACGACGAGATCAAGGATGTCGTCGATACCATCAACATCATGACCGGCAACCTGCGAAATACGGCGAACATCGCAGACCAGATCGCCAACGGCGACCTGACCGTGACGCCCAGGCCGCTGTCGGAAAAGGACACGCTTGGCATCTCCCTCCAGAGCATGGTCGAGCGGCTTCGCGGTGTGGTTGCCGATGCGCTCGCCGCCTCCGACAACGTCTCGTCGGGCAGCCAGGAGCTGTCGTCGAGCTCCGAGCAGCTTTCCCAGGGCGCCACTGAACAGGCTTCGTCCGCCGAGGAGGCCTCCGCCTCGATGGAGGAAATGGCAGCCAACATCAAGCAGAACGCCGACAACGCCGCCCAGACCGAAAAGATCGCCCGCCAGTCGGCCAAGGACGCCGAGACCAGTGGCGAGGCCGTGGGCCGGGCCGTCGGCGCCATGCGCACGATCGCCGAGAAGATCTCGATCGTCCAGGAGATCGCCCGCCAGACCGACCTTCTGGCGCTCAACGCGGCCGTCGAGGCCGCGCGTGCCGGCGAGCACGGCAAGGGCTTTGCCGTCGTTGCTTCCGAGGTACGCAAGCTCGCCGAGCGCTCCCAGGCGGCCGCAGCCGAGATCAGCGCGCTGTCCGGCGAGACGGTGCAGGTTGCGACCGAGGCCGGCGACATGCTGAACCGGCTGGTGCCCGACATCCGCAAGACGGCGGAGCTGGTGGCCGAGATCTCGGCCGCCTGCCGTGAGCAGGACATCGGCGCCTCCCAGATCAACGAGGCGATCCAGCAGCTCGACAAGGTGACGCAACAGAACGCAGGCGCCTCGGAAGAGATGTCGGCGACCTCCGAGGAGCTCGCCGCGCAGGCCGAGGAACTACAGGCATCGATCGCCTTCTTCCGGATCGACACTGCGCAGGCCCGCCAGACTGGGGCGCAGGTTGCGGCCGCCCCGGCAAGGCCGGCCGCGCGCCCTGTAATCCCCGCCCGTCCCGCAGCCCCCGCGCCAGCGGTCAAGCCCGCACAGCACTCGGTTGGGGCCCAGCAGGCCCGCGTGAAGGGATTCGCCCTCGACATGTCCATGGGCGGCCCCGACGACGAGGACGCCGACTTCCAGAAGAGTGCATGATCATGACCAGCAACGCCGCCGAACTGCAGTTCGTCACCTTCGCGCTCGGAGACGAGGTCTTTGCGGTGCCGGTCACCGTAGTCCGGGAGATCCTGGATCACGAGGAGGCCTTCAAGATCCCGCATGGGCCAGACTACCTGCTCGGGCTGCGCGACGTGCGCGGCCAGGGCGTCCCGGTCATCGATCTGCGGCTCCGGCTTGGAATGTCGGCCACGGCAAGAACACCACACACGCGCGTGCTCGTGCTCGACATTCCGATCGGCGAACGCACGCTCACCCTGGGACTCGTGGCCGACAAGGTGTTCGAGGTCACGCCCTTCCGCCGGGATGCGATCGACAACGCACCGGATATCGGCGTGCGCTGGCGCTCCGACTACATCGAGGGGGTGGTCCGCCGCGAGGGTGACTTCGTCGTCATCATCAATCTCGCCCGGCTCTTCTCCGATGGCGGGGCGGCGATCGCATCGGCGGCCGCCGCCGCGGTTGCCTGAGAGGCACAGCCGATGCCCGTCGCTGCATCCCTCTCCCACGGCGACCGTCTGAGTTCTCGTAACTTCAAGCGGCTGTCTGCCTACATCTTCGACTATAGCGGCATAAAGATGCCCCCGACCAAGCTGACCATGCTGGAGGGGCGTCTGCGCCGGCGCTTGCGCGCCACCGGACTTCCGACGTTCGATGACTACTGCAACTTCTTGTTCGACCAGGACGGGCTGGCACGCGAATCGATCTATCTGATCGACGTCGTCACCACCAACAAGACGGATTTCTTCCGCGAGCCGAACCATTTCGACTACATGCGCGAGGTGGCGCTTCCGACCCTTCAGGAGAAGGGTGTCCGCCGCATCCGGGCATGGAGCTCGGCCTGCTCCATCGGCGCAGAGCCCTACACCATGGCCATGGTGCTGGAAGATTTCCGCAAGGAGGCCGGCGGCCCCGACTACTCGATCCTTGCGACCGATCTTTCGACCGAGGTGCTGGAAAAGGCACGGCGCGGCATCTATCCGGCCGAGATGGTCGATCCGGTGCCAGAGGACATGTCGCGGCGCTTCGTCATGCAGGCCAAGGATTCGACCCGCCGCGTCGTCCGCATTGCCCCGCAGCTGCGCGCCAAGGTCGGGTTCATGCGCCTGAACCTGATGGACGCCACCTATCGCGTCGGCGAGCCGATGCACATGATCTTCTGCCGGAACGTACTGATCTATTTCGACAAGAAGACGCAGTTGCACGTGATGACCCGGCTCTGCGAATGCCTCAGGCCCGGCGGCTACCTCTTCATCGGGCATTCGGAGTCCATTACAGCGATGAACCTCCCCGTCCGCCAGCTCGCCAACACAGTCTTCATCAAGGAGTGAGCGCTTGGCCGTCCGCAAGATCCGCGTCCTGATCATCGACGACTCCGCCAGCGTTCGCCAGACGCTCGCTTCCGTGCTGCAGTCCGATCCCGATATCGAGGTGGTCGGAACGGCCTCCGACCCGTTCATCGCCGCCAAGCGCATCCAGGAAGAGGTTCCCGACGTCATCACGCTGGATGTCGAAATGCCGCGCATGGATGGGATTACCTTCCTGCGCAAGCTGATGTCGCAGCACCCTATTCCCGTGGTCATGTGCTCGTCGCTGACGGAGGAAGGCACCGAGACGCTGATGCAGGCCCTGGAGGCCGGAGCCGTGGACGTGATCCTGAAGCCGCGCATCGGTGCGGCCGACCATCTGGCCGAGCAGGCGACACGCATCTGCGAAGCGGTGAAGAGTGCCGCCCAGGCGCGTCTGCGCCAGCGTCCTGCAACGGCGGCCCGCTCGGCCTCACAGTCTGGGACGCAGAAGAAGCTGACTGCCGACGTCATGCTGCCGCCACCGTCCGGCAGGCCGATGGCGCGGACGACGGAAATGGTCGTCTGCGTGGGCGCCTCCACCGGCGGCACGGAGGCGCTGCGCGAGATGCTGGAAATGCTGCCCGCGAACGCTCCGGGCATGGTCATCGTCCAGCATATGCCGGAGAAATTCACCGCCGCGTTCGCCAGGCGCCTCAACAGCCTGTGCGAGGTCGAGGTCAAGGAAGCGGCGGATGGCGATCCGGTTCTGCGCGGGCATGTGCTGATCGCTCCTGGCGACCACCACATGCTTCTCGAGCGGCATGGCGCGCGCTACCAGGTCTCGGTACGCGCCGGGCCGCTCGTCTCCCGCCACCGCCCCTCGGTCGATGTCCTGTTTCGCTCCGCCGCCCGTTCGGCCGGCTCGAACGCCATGGGCGTGATCATGACCGGCATGGGCGATGACGGCGCGCGCGGCATGCTGGAAATGCGCCAGGCCGGGGCCCACACGATTGCACAGGACGAAGCGACCTCGGTCGTCTTCGGCATGCCGAAGGAAGCCATCGCCCGCGGCGGCGTCAACCGCGTCGTACCGCTTGCCCAGATTGCGCGCGAGATCCTCGCCGAGGATCGCCGGCGTTAGATGCGCGCTGTTGGCACGCCGGATTCACCGGCGGTTAACCATAATTTCGGAAGATGACCGGGCACCACGAGTCGGTGCGGATCGGGCGCAAATGCCTGCCGAAATGCGAGGTTCGCGATGTCCGTCATCACTTTCGCCAACACCAAGGGCGGGGCCGGCAAGACGACGGCCGTCCTTCTCCTTGCCACCGAACTCGTCCGCCGCGGCCATCGCATATCGATCATCGACACCGACCCGCAGCGCTGGATCTCGCGCTGGTTCGAAGGTGCGGAACCCGTCGCCAACCTCACGGTCGCCACCTATGTCTCGCTCGCCTCGCTGTCGCGCACCATTTCCGAGTATCGGCCGAAGAGCGACTACGTGATCGTCGACCTTCCGGGCGCCCAGTCGCCGCTTCTGGCTACCACACTCGGACTTTCCGATTTCGTCGTCATTCCCATCCAGGGCAGTTCGATGGATGCCCAGGGCGGCGCCCAGGTGCTGGAACTCCTGAAGTACCTGGACGACAAGGCCGGCATCCGCATTCCCCATGCCGTGCTGCTGTCCCGGGTCAATTCGCTCGTGACCACCCGCGCCCTGCAAGCCGTCAAGCAGCTCTTGGCGTCACGCCAGGTGCGCATGCTCGACACGCCGATCATCGAGCGCTCCGCCTATCGCGACATGTTCGAATACAGGACCTTCCTGCACCGGCTTATGCCTGACAGGGTCAGCAACCTCGACAAGGCGATCCACAATGCGATGCAATATGCCGACGAGGTCGAGGCGCTGGTGACGAACCGGTTCGCCATTCGGCGGCCCGCCGTCGCAGCCGCAGCCTGAGCCCCGGCAGGGCCTAGAATAGCGCGTCCTCGAAGAGCGCCTCATCGCTCTGCGACGCCGCAGCCGGCTGCCGAACCGGCACATCCGTCGCACTTGCGGGAAAGTGGGCCAGGTGGATGTCGCGCTCCTGTGCCATCGTATAGATCGCATAGATCTGACGCCCGAGCGCTTCGGCGCCGGCCGACGAGGCATCGACACCTTCTGCCATGTCGGCCGCGATCGTCACGCAACCTTCCAGCACGTCACCCAGGTTGCTTTGGAAATCGAGCGCCTGCACGGCAGCTGCGATACGGCCGAACACGGCATTGCCCTCCTCCGCCAGGGCTCCGATGCTCTGGTCCATCTCGGCAGACACGGTGGCGATCGCCTGGCGGGCGTCGGCGAGCGGGGCGCTGAGGGAGGCGACGTCGCCCTCCTGCGCGGCACTGAGGGCTGCGGCGGCGGTCTCCACGCGCCGCATCTCGTCCACGACCGCGTCGGCGGGTGCTTCCAGCTTGCCGGCGAAATTGCGCAGCTCCCCGCTGACGACGTTGACCGACCGGCCCTCGTCGCCGAGCCGCGAGCAGCGCAGGTTCGAATTGAGGGCCATGTGGTGGATGTCGGTCTTGATCAGGCGGATCGTCTCGATCATCGCGATCAGCGCATGCACCGCCTCGGTCACCGAGGCGGCCAGCGCCGTCGAATCCTGGCTGCGGCCCTCGACGCCCGCCACGAGCGCGCAGGCCTGGCCGAGATCGCCGGCCATGATCGCAAGGATGCTGTCATCCGTACCGTTGTGCGGCCGGGCAAGGTCGTCACGCAGGGCCAGGATGCGCGAGGCATCCGCGCTGAAGGAAGAGATGGTCGAGAAGATGCTCGCGCATTTCTCGCTGAAATCGGCCATCGTCTCGTCGAGCTGCGCGTGCGCCAGACGCAGGACCGCTCCCTCCACGCGGGCATGATCCGCCGGCGCAAGGCCGGCCGCCTCGCCGGAGGACAGGAATGCCTCAAGCAGGTCGAAGCTCGACTGCACATGCTCGATGCGCTGGCGCGTGATGTCGCCGATCTGCAGCGCCGAAAGGGCGGTGGCAATCTTGCGCTGGACAGCCCCGGCGACGGTCCTGACGTCTGCGGCGAGCTTGGCCATGTTCTCGTGCTGGAGTTTCATCCGCTTGGTGTTTTCGGCAAGATTGGCGACCACGGCCGGAATCGTCGCTTCAAAATCGCCGAGGATGCCTGCCGAAATCAGGCGCGCATTCGACAGTTCCCCGCGCATGCGCTCGAGCTCTATGGCGAAACGGTCGATTTCGTTCGCACCGAACAGGATACGTTCGCGGATTTCGTCGGCGAACTCCGCAAACTCCGCCAGGCCCGCGCCGGTGATCTTTACGGTCGTTGCGAACACCTTCAGATAACGGAAAGTCTCGCGCATCTCCTCGACATGTCCGAAGGCGGCCGTGCACAGGTCGGCGATACGGTCGAACGACGCCTGGCGGGCACCGGCCAGTTGCGGCAGGTTGGCGAGATCGCCTATCGTGCGCTGCAGCCCCTCGATCGTCGCGTTGGCCGTCTCCCCGTCCAGTGTGCGGGTAAAGCGGTCCAGCGTCTCGATCAGGCCGTTGACCATTTCCATGACGGAGACGAGGGTTGCCCCGCCTTCGAGAAACGAGGCTTCGATGCGGGCATGGGCAACCGACAGCCGCTCCAGGAGTGTGGTTCGGTCGGGTGCCGCGTCCACGATTGCCTTCAGTCCATATGCCACGATATCGCCCTGCCTGAATTTCGTCCGGGACATCTGTAGGCGAAAAGTGAGAACGCGCCGTAAAGCGGGAGGATTAATTCTTCCTGATTTCGATAGCTGAAGAAGAAGGGGCACCACCTGCCGGTGCAGCCGACCACAGCCTTCAGCTCGCCTTGTCCAGCTGTTCCTCGGCAAGAAGGGCCTGCGCGACATCACGCAACAGCAGGGCAACATCCGCCAGGAACCCGCCCATGGCCGAGCTCTTGCGCCAGCACAGTGCGATCTGGCGGCTCGGAGCCACATTGTTGAAGCGCAGGAGCCGGACGTGTTCCGAAGCCGCAGACCGCGTCGACAGTTCCGGCAAGAGCGTCATGCCGACGTCGGCGCCGACCATCTGCCGGAGCGTCTCGAGGCTTGTGGCGCGAAACGAGGCGCGCTCGGCAGCACCCGACGCGCGGCAGACATCGAGGGCCTGGTCGCGCAGGCAGTGCCCCTCCTCCAACAGCATCAGGTCGTAGCCAGAGAGCTCGTCGAGCGCCAGGCAGCGGCGTTTTGCCAGGGCGTGCGTTGCCGGGACGGCGAGGAGGAAGCGTTCCTCGAACAGAAATTCCGTCTGCAGCCGGTCATCGTCGACGGGAAGCGCAAGCAGAGTGGCATCGAGCCGGCCCTCCCGCAGCCGCACCATCAGGCTTTCGCTCTTTTCCTCGAACAGCAGCAGTTCCAGCTTCGGATAGTGTGCCCGGATGCGGGGCACGACATGTGGCAACAGATAGGGGCCGAGCGTGGGGAAGACGCCGAGCCGCAGCGAACCGGTCTCCGGATTGCGGAAGCTCATCGCCGACCGGCGCATCTCGCCTACCTCGGTCATGATGCGCCGCGCCCGCGCAACGACGTCGCGGCCGAACGGCGTCAGCATCACGGTCTTCGGCGACCGCTCGACCAGCGGCGCGCCGAGATCCTCCTCGAGCTTGCGGATCTGCATGGACAGCGTCGGCTGGCTGACGTGGCAGGTGGCCGCGGCCCGGCCGAAATGGCGGTGGTCGGCGAGGGCGATCAGGTATTCCAGCTCGCGCAGCGTCATTCGTCTTCGATCCGTGTACGGTTTGCGGAGGTCGCAATCGATCCCCGCCGCTTGCCGCATCTCATCTGACAGCTGCGCCGCGTCTTGCGGACGCGGCGCGCGACGGCATCAGGCAGCCTGAGCGGAACCGGTCTCGGGTGCCGACGTCCGCATCAGATGGTCGAAGGCGGAAAGCGACGCCTTGGCCCCCTCGCCGACCGCGATGACGATCTGCTTGTAGGGGACGGTCGTGCAATCGCCAGCGGCAAAGATGCCGGGGACAGACGTCTGACCATGGTGATCGACGATGATTTCGCCGCGCGGCGAGAGCGCCACCGTGCCCTTCAGCCATTCCGTGTTCGGCAAAAGGCCGATCTGGACGAAGATGCCTTCGAGCGCCAGCGTGTGGCGCTGGCCGGCGACGCGGTTCTCATAGACCAGACCGGTGACCTTCTGGCCGTCACCGAGAACCTCGGTCGTCTTGGCCGAAAGCAGAACGTCGACATTGGGAAGGCTGCGGAGCTTGCGTTGAAGCACGTCGTCGGCGCGCAGCTTGTTGTCGAACTCGATCAGCGTCACATGACTGACGATGTTGGCGAGATCGATTGCCGCCTCCACGCCCGAGTTGCCGCCGCCGATCACGGCCACGCGCTTGCCCTTGAACAGCGGGCCGTCGCAATGCGGGCAATAGGCTACTCCCCTGTTGCGATAGTGATCCTCGCCCGGAACCCCCATCTGCCGCCAGCGCGCGCCGGTGGAAAGGACCACCGTCCTGGAGCGGAGGGTCGCGCCGTTGGCAAGCTCGACGGCGATCATGTCCTCGCCGGGCACGAGCTTTTCCGCCCGCTGCAGGTTCATTATGTCGACGTCGTATTCCCGCACGTGCTCTTCGAGCGAGGCTGCGAGTTGCGGGCCCTCGGTGTGGCGGACGGAAATGAAGTTCTCGATCGCCATCGTATCCAGCACCTGGCCGCCGAACCGCTCGGCGGCAATGCCGGTGCGGATGCCCTTGCGGGCCGCGTAGATTGCCGCTGCAGCGCCGGCCGGACCGCCGCCGACCACCAGGACGTCGTAGGCATCGCGCGCGTTGAGCTTCTCGGCGGCGCGGGCGACCGAATTGGTGTCGAGCCGGGCGACGATCGCCTCGATCTCCATGCGGCCCTGCCCGAACAGTTCGCCATTCAAATAGACGGTCGGCACCGACATGACCTGCCGGCGCTCGACCTCGGACGGAAACACGCCGCCGTCAATGGCCACATGTCTGATGCGCGGGTTCAGCACCGCCATCAGGTTCAGCGCCTGCACCACGTCGGGGCAGTTCTGGCAGGAGAGCGAGAAATAGGTCTCGAACGTCAGTTCGCCGTCGAGGTCGCGGATCTGGTCGATGATGGCCTGCTCAATGCGCGGCGGATGGCCGCCGACCTGCAGCAGCGCCAGCACCAGCGAAGTGAACTCGTGGCCCATCGGAATGCCGGCGAAGCGCAGCTTGATATCGTGGCCGGGGCTGTCGAGCGAAAAGGACGGCGCCCGTTCACCGTCGTCGCGGCGCTCGCCGACGGTGATCTTGTCGCAGAGCCCGACGAGTGCGTTCAGGAGCTCCATCATCTCCTTCGACTTCGCGCTGTCGTCGACGGATGCCACGATTTCGATCGGGCGAACGACCTTTTCGAGATAGGCCTTAAGCTGGGATTTCAAGTTTTCGTCGAGCATTGGGCACTCCACCAAAATTCATAGACTGCAGCCGCGGTCCTCACGGAACGCGGTGGGCGAATGCCACCCCGCCGACGGGTCGGCGGGGTGGGACATTGTCGAAATCAGATCTTGCCGACGAGGTGCAGCGACGGAGCGAGCGTCTTTTCGCCTTCCTCCCACTTGGCCGGGCAGACTTCGCCGGGATGGGCGCGGACATACTGCGCAGCCTTGATCTTGCGCAGCAGGTCGGCAGCATTGCGCCCGATGCCTTCGGCGGTGATCTCCATCGCCTGGATGATGCCATCCGGATCGACGATGAACGTGCCGCGATCGGCCAGGCCTTCGCCTTCGCGCATGACGTCGAAATTGCGGGTGATGGTGCCGGTCGGGTCCCCGATCATCGCATACTGGATCTTGCCGATGGTCTCGGAGCTGTCGTGCCAGGCCTTGTGGGTAAAGTGCGTATCGGTGGAGACCGAAAAGACTTCCACGCCCAGACGCTGCAGCTCGGCATAGTGGTCGGCAACGTCACCAAGTTCGGTGGGGCAGACGAAGGTGAAATCGGCGGGGTAGAAGAAAAAGACGGCCCACTTGCCCTGAATGTCGGCTTCGGTCACTTCGATGAATTTGCCTTGCTTGAAGGCCTGCGCCTTGAACGGCTTGATGGGGGTGTTGATGAGGGCCATGGGAACTCCTGTCAGAAATTGCTGCAAAGCGATAGATCGCTTCCGCGGCGCAACATAGACATGTTGTCCCGATAATTGAAATAGATAAAACCACCATTTCCGATAGGTGCGAACTATCGTCGCGGCAGGGTACCAGGATGGAGTTCCCTTCCCGGCAATGGAGCCCGGAGCGGCCGGGCAAAGCTTAAGCGAGGCTTCCCCGCCCCGAGAAAATCGCAGCGAGACGCGACGCTCAGCCGCTGTTTCACTCCCCACTGCAAGGGGCACTGGCGCTGGGGCTTCTGCCCCACCAGGCAAACACAATACCTCAGAAAACTCCACCAGGGCGCGTATGGCGGCTTCTTCGTGGCCCCAGGAATTCCAGCGAGTAAAAGCGCAGGCAGGCCCAGCGAGCGAGCTACATCCTCAATCCCGCCCTCTTGGTCAATGCGCGCGTGAGCTCATACCTCCGGCTCAGTTCAACATGTTGGGCGCGATCGACGAGGCGGGCGATGTCGTTGATCCGTTCAATCTGGGCCACGTCGGCCAAACCGAGCCGGTCGAGCTTTTCCTTGAACGAACGCGGATCGGAACTGCCGAAGCGCTGCTGAAGCGCTTGGGCGATCCGCCCTGCCTCGTCCAGCGCCCTTCTTCCTTCCGGGTCTCGGGCGAGCGCCTCCAGGAACTGTGGCTTCTGCGCGTGGGACAGCCCATCGAACTGCTTCAGAATACGCTCACTGTCTTGTGTGATCCCGGGAACTTCCACTATGTCTCTCTTCTCCCGCTGCCAGATCTCGGCGTCGCGCTCGGCCTTCAGTCGCCGAGACCAGGTTCTGGCTGCGGCCGCAACATGATTGCTAAGGGCGTGTGCAGACCTGCGGGCGGCCCTGCGCTCCTTGTTTTCGCCGAACACCCCTGCTCTGCCCCGCAATTCACCGAATTGCTCCGGACGCTCGGCAACCGATTTCGCAAGCGTCTGACCGTCCACGCCCTTGTCGACGATGGCCGAGGCAATCTTGGCAGCGACAACATCCGGATCAAGAAAGACCTCTTGTCCAAACGA
Organism: Mycoplana sp. MJR14; assembly: GCF_029210525.1. Classification (NCBI taxonomy): domain Bacteria; kingdom Pseudomonadati; phylum Pseudomonadota; class Alphaproteobacteria; order Hyphomicrobiales; family Rhizobiaceae; genus Mycoplana; species Mycoplana sp. MJR14. Next base: position 454,812 of record NZ_JARGEO010000003.1, on the reverse strand, counting down.
TCGCAGCAATGCCATGCGCCAGTCGAAATCCGACCAGGCTCTTTCGTAGGCAATGTCGTCGACGCTGCGCGCGTAGGAGGTAATGGCCGGGACAAGCGGCGCGACAGTCTGGTGATCGACGCCTGACCTTTCCGGCGGCGTCGAAAGGATCGAACGCGCAGGCTCGCGATCGTCAGTCGTCTTTTGCGAACCAACATGCGACACAAGATCCCGGGAAGGCGCGATCTTTATCTCGCTGCCAATCCCGAACCGCTCCGCCAGCCCCCTCCTCTCGGCAAACGCGCCGGTGTAGTCGAGTGTCGTTTCCTTCGCCCCCGATCGTCCCATGCTGGCGCCGAGGACCTTGATATCCTTCAACTCGTCCCGGCCGGCATAAAGCCGCACCTCGTCGCGATGACGCGTCATCGCGACATAGGCAAGATGTCGGTCCATCGTGGCGGATGCCATGACAAAGGCGCAGTCGACCGTCGCCCCTTGTGACTTGTGAATTGTGGTGGCGTATCCATGGTCGAAGGAGCGGTAACGGTCGACCGGTATGGAGACCGAGCGGCTGCTTCCCTTTGCACCACCATCGAGTCGGATCTGAAGTGTATCGGGCTCGACGGTCTCAACGGTGCCAAGCATGCCATTTTTCAATCCGAGATCGCGGTTGTTTTCGAGCAGCACGATGCGGTCGCCGCGGGCGAAGGACCGCTTGCCGTCGTTTGTGAGATAGACGCGTTCACACCCGAGCGCCGCATCATTTCCATCACCTCTCGCCAGGAGCTTCTTTTCCTGGAGGCATGGGCGGATGTCGGCATTGATGGCTCTCACATCGACCCGACGGTGTGCAAGTGCGATGCGCGAGCCGTCCGGTCGGTTCTCGATGTCCGTAAGATAGTCGCGAACCAAAGCGGCTCGAGCCTCGTCACGATTGTCAAGAAACTGAACCGCGCCACGTTCAGCATAGATCGCCAGTCCCTCGGCGGTACGATGCGTGGCAAAGGCAACAGACGCTTCACGCTGCCAGGCTGTGCCCTGACGACGGATTTCGGAGAGTTCGACTGCGCCGATCTGCTCGACGATGGCCCGGAAGGGTGACCCGGCGCCGATCGCCTGCAACTGCTCGTGGTCGCCGACAAGCACAAGCTTTGCACCCGAAACCTCTGCCTGCCTGATAAAGCGCGCAAGCTGACGGCTTCCGATCATGCCGGCCTCATCGATGACGAGCACATCGTTGCTTGTAAAAAGACCCCTGCCGTTCTGCCAGCCGTACTCCCAGGAGGCGAGCGTGCGTGCCACAATGCCGGACGATTCTTCCAGTCCTTCGGCCGCCTTGCCGGCAAGGGCAGCACCATGCACCCGGTAACCCTGAGCGGCCCAGGCCTCGCGCGCGGCAGCGAGCATCGTCGACTTGCCCGCTCCGGCAAAGCCGATCACAGCCGCAATCTGCTCCGACCCGGTGATGTGATGCACCGCAAGACGCTGCTCATCGCTGAGCCCCATATGCACTGTCGCCCCGGCGCGATCTGCCGCTCTGCGCTGCTGCGCAGGCTCCGAGGGACGGGGCGAAGTGGCGTTTGTGCGGATGGCCGCGTCTTGTACAGCCAGCGCGCGCTCGACATGACGGCGCTGGACCAGGTGCCTGGCCGATTGGCTCATACGCTGCGCGCATGCCGCCATGGCATGCTCGATCTCGACCATCTCGCGGGTCGAATAGCGGGCAAGCTCGGTTTCGGTTTCCGGTTTCAGTTCTACGAGCGCTGGTGATGCCATGACCGCTGCAAAGGCGTTGCGAAAACCCTGCGGGTCGTCGATGTATCGGTGCAGTGCTCGCGCCACGTCATGACGATCGAATACGCTCTTCTCACCGGTGATGATCGAGAGCACCTGATCGGGTTTCCTGCGGATCAATTCAGCATTCGACCGCGCCGCCTTGTCATCGATCCGGCCTCGGGACACACCGAGGCCCCGCCGCTCCATCTGCGAGGCGTGCACACCCATATGCCCAGTCGGTTCGATCTCGAGACCACGTTCCAGATGCGAGCGATGGTCGACCCGAACATCCAGACCCAGTCGCGCCAGATGGCGGTTGGCGTGATGCTCCCAGAGCTCTCTGATCTCGCGCAACTGCATCTGTGAGGTCGGGTGATCATTGTTCAGCAGCCATTTGTTCTCGCGCTCGATCAAGGTTTTGTCGCCGAGTCCCTGCTCCGTCACGACACGCGTTGTCATCACCACATGTGCGTGGAAGTTCCGGATGTCCGTTTCGCCCTGCGGCCGGTGAACGGAGAAGTCGACCGCAGCGCCATAGCGGTTCGCCAGCTCCCGCGCAAAGTCGCGCGTCAGTGTCAGACGGTCATTCGCACTCATCTCATGCGGAAGCGCCACTTCGAACTCACGCGCGATCCGCGCATCCTTGCGGTTCTCGGCCTTCTCCACCGCGTTCCACAACCTCGAACGATCCAACGCCCAGGTTGCATCGACGGCATCCGGCAGAACGATCTCGGAATGCTCGACACCTTGCTTGTTTGTGAAGTCATGCACGATGCCGTCGCGCTCGTTCACCATCCTGGTCGCGGTGCGATAGGCGATCGCAGCGACCGCGCTACGGCCTCCGCTTCGGGCGATCGGCTTCATGCTGCAATGGTAGATGGCCAAGCGACACCCTCGAAGCTGCACAACCATATCAGGCAGCGAGTTGCAACGCAACTCGTAAGTGCGCCCTTGGTACTTCGTTCGCTACGCTCCCTCCGTTCGGGATCATGCAGGATGCAACATTCCCATGCCTGTTTAGGGTTGTGCATTCCGCGACGCCGAATACTCTCCTCATGCAACACCCAGTCGCGAAGTCTCTTGCTGACCACAAGCATCTGGAGAACCTCATGGCACGCAAATCGATCTCACAGCGCCTCGCTGAGCTCGAAGAGCGCAAGAAGGCGCTTAAGGCCCGGCTCGGAAAACAGGAGCGCGCCCAAGACACACGCCGCAAGATCCTGCTTGGCGCGCTGGTGCTTCATCGCCTGGAGCACTGTGACGACCCGGACCTTACCCGTCGGCTGAGAGATTGGGTGCAGCGAGAGCTGCCCGGTTTTCTCGTGCGCGACGGAGACAGGAGGCTGTTCGAAGACATCCTGGGTCCGACCGGGTCCGAGGTGAACGGCAGGAACCGGGACTGAGCATTCCGTGATCCTGAAGGCGGCATCCAAGGTTCCCTTCGCGATTGACAACCATGCGCGACATTGACCAGCAGGCCGCGTCTTCGACCGTCACGTCCCGATTGACCGATCTGCCTTTTCATCGCGTTCCCCAAGGTGTGCGCCTGCCCGGCGCGTGTCGCTACGGGAAGAGCAGCGCTTCCTGGCCCGCGGCTGTCTTGCGGCCCGCCGTCAACGCCATGGCAGACGCCACAAGCGCATCGCGATCGAGCCGGAAATGCCGGTAGAGATCGCCGATCGTGCCAGTCTGTCCGAAATGCTCGACGCCATGCGGAATCGTCCGGTGACCGGCGACGGCGCCGAGCCACGAGAGCGTAGCCGGATGACCGTCGATGACGGTGATGATGGCGCAATGGCCCGGCAGAGGATCGAGCAGCCGTTCGATATGGCTCGTGGCTCGTGGATTGCCGCGGGCACGTTCGCGCTGCGCCGCCGTCCAGCCGGCGTTCAGGCGATCTGCCGAGGTAACGGCGAGTACGCCGATATCGCGGCGGACTTCGCCGATCATGCCGGCTGCTGCAATTGCTTCGTCGGCGACAGCGCCCTGATAGGCAATGACGACTGCACAGTTGGGCCCCGGTTTCCTCAGCCAATAGGCGCCGTCGATCGCCCCCTGACGAAAATCGTCGTCGACCCGCTTCAGCGGTTGTTCGAGCGGCTTGGTGGTCAGCCGCAGATAGACTGAACCGCCGGTTTCGTCGCGAAGCCAGGTGCGTTCGTCCGGATCATTCTCGCCGTCGCGCTGCAGGTAGTCGAAGGCCCACTCCATGATGACGGCCAGCTCATCGGCAAAGGCTGGTTCGAAGGCTGCCAGACCATCCTGGCTCATGCCGATCAGCGGTGTGCCGATCGACTGGTGCGCACCGCCCTCGGGCGCCAGCGTCACTCCCGACGGCGTGCCGACGATCATGAAGCGTGCATCCTGATAGCAGGCATAGTTCAGCGCATCGAGGCCTCGGCAGACAAAGGGATCATAGACAGTGCCGATCGGGATCAGCCGCTTGCCGAACAGCGAATGGCTGAGGCCGGCGGCGCCGAGCAACAGGAAGAGGTTCATTTCGGCAATGCCGAGCTCGACGTGCTGGCCCTCGGGCGTGAATTCCCATTTCGCTGTCGAGGCGATGCGGTGTTCGATGAAGGCATCCGTCTGGCTCTGGCGGGCGAAGAGCTTCCGACGGTTCACCCAGGGGCCGAGGCTGGTCGTGCCGGTGACGTCGGGCGAGGTCGTCAAGATACGGGCGGCGAGCTCCGAGCCGCCTTTGGCGAGCTCGTCGAGGATCTTGCCGAACGCCATCTGCGTCGAGACTTCCCGCTGGCTGTCGGGAGCGATGGCTGGCACGGCCAGGCGATGGTCGGAATAGCGACGCGGGCCTTCGGCAAAGAAGGGGACCTTGGCGAGAAATGCCTTGAGTGCGGCGACGTCCGGCACGCCCGCAAACGGCTCCCATTCCTCGCCGGGCGCAACTCCCATATGCGCCTGCCAGTCGGCGAACTGCTGTGTGGTCATCAGGCCACCGTGATTGTCCTTGTGGCCGGCGATCGGCGTACTCCAGCCCTTGATCGTATAGGCGAGGAAGCAGGTCGGCCGGTCGTGGTCGATCGCTGCGAAAGTCTCGGCCATGGTCTCGACGCAGTTGCCGCCAAGGTTTTCCATCAGCGCCGAAAGCTCGGCGTCGCTGCGCCGGTCGATCAGCGCCGAAACGTCGCCCTGGTCACCGAGATCGTCGGCGAGCCGTTTGCGCCAGACGGCGCCGCCCATGAAGGTCAGCGCCGCGTATTCCTGGTTGGAACAGCGGTCGATCCAGTCACGAAGCTTTTCGCCACCTGGTTCGGCGAAGGCGGTACGCTGCAAGGCGCCATATTTCACCCGCACCACGTCCCAGCCGAAGGCGTCGAAGATCTTCTCGACGCGTTCGAACAGGCCCTCGCGTACAATTCCGTCCAGCGACTGCCTGTTGTAGTCGATGATCCACCAGCAGTTCCGAAGACCGTTCTTCCAGCCTTCCTGCAAGGTCTCGTAGACATTGCCCTCGTCGAGCTCGGCATCGCCGACGAGTGCCACCATGCGACCGAGCTTGCCTTGGCCCCATTCCTTGGCGCGGACGAAGTCCTGGACCGTCGAGGCGAGCGCGGTGATACCGACGCCGAGGCCGACGGAGCCGGTGGAGAAGTCCACGTCGTCGACATCCTTTGTCCGGCTCGGATAGCTCTGCACCCCGCCGAAGCCGCGAAAGTTCATGAGCTTCTCGCGGGTCTGCCGCCCCATCAGATATTGCACGGCGTGGAAGACCGGTGCCGCATGCGGCTTGACGGCGACGCGGTCCTCCGGCCGGAGCGCCGAGAAATAGAGCGCGGCCGTGATCGATACCACGGAGGCCGAACTCGCCTGGTGCCCACCGATCTTGATGCCGTCGACCTTGGGTCGGATGTGGTTGGCGTGATGGATCATCCAGTGGGAGAGCCACAGCAGCCGCTTTTCGATGGTCTTGAGATGAATTGTCTCGGTCATCGCCAGATTCCAGTTGAAGGACGAGAGCTGACAGGGGCAGCGGCTCAGCCTTCCTTGTAGTAGTAGCTGTAGCCGTTCAGCGCTGGTGCGCCGCCGAGATGGGCGTAGAGTACGCGCGAGCCTTCGGGGAAGAAGCCCTTGCGGGCGAGATCGATCATCCCCTGCATCGATTTGCCCTCATAGACCGGGTCGATGATCATGGCCTCGGTGCGGGCCGCCAGCCGGATTGCCGCGTTGGTCTCTTCCGACGGTACGCCATAGGCGGGATAGGCGTAGTCGGGATTGACGACGATCTCGTCTTCGCGGATCGACCTGCCGAGGCGGACCAGTTCAGCGGTGGAATCGACGATCTTTCGAACCTGAGAGCGGGTCTGTTCGAGTGTGCCTGAGGCATCGATGCCGATCACCCGATCGGCGCGGTCCTGCGCTGCAAAACCGACGATCATGCCACCCTGTGTCGAACCGGTGACGACGCAGACGACGATGTAGTCGAAGGTGAAGCCGAGTTCCTTTTCCTGTGCGGCCACTTCCTCGGCAAAGCCGACATAACCGAGTGCACCGTATTTGTGTACCGAAGCCCCGGCCGGGATCGGGTAGGGCTTGCCACCGGCATCCTTCACCGACTGGATCGCATCCTCCCAGCTCTTGCGGATTCCAATGTCGAATCCGTCGTCGACCAACCGGCTGTCGGCGCCCATCAACCGCGTCATCAAGATGTTGCCGACGCGATCGTAGACGGCGTCGTTGTGGGGCACCCATTTCTCCTGGATGACCACGCATTTCATGCCGATCTTGGCAGCCGTAGCCGCCACCATGCGCGTATGGTTGGACTGAACGCCGCCGATCGAGACCAGCGTATCGGCGCCCGACGCAATCGCATCCGGCACGATGTATTCAAGCTTGCGAAGCTTATTGCCGCCCATGGCCAGACCGGAGTTGCAGTCCTCGCGCTTAGCATAGATCTCCACCTTGCCGCCAAGTGCTGCCGTCAGTCGCGGCAGATGCTCGATCGGCGTGGGGCCGAAGGTGAGCGGGTAGCGTTCAAACTTTTCGAGCAGCGACATCGTCCAGGTCTCCATGTGAAAACAGCAGGCGAAGGATAGATGAACTCGCTCGAAAGGTGCTCTCGAATGCGATAGCTAAAATGATGGCGATGATCTAAAAATCTGAGCTTTCCTTCACTATCCTCAAAAAGATTGGCACAAAAATGCAAGATTCTTCCGATCAGGATCTGGACAAGATCGACCTCAAGATCCTGCGGGCCCTGCAATCCGAGGGCCGGCTGTCCAACGCGGACCTTGCCGAGCGCGTCAATGTCAGCGCCGCCACCTGCCACCGGCGGACGCAAAGGTTGTTCGAGGAGGGTTTCATCATTGGCGTTAGGGCGGAAATCGCCCCCGCGGCCGTCGGACTCGGGGCCCTGGTGATGGTCGGCGTCGTGCTCGACCGGTCGACGCCTGAGAGCTTCGCCGCCTTCGAGGGCGCGGTTATGGCGATGAAGGAAGTGCTAGACTGCAATCTGGTCGCCGGCGACTTCGACTATCTCCTGAAGATCAGGGTCCGCGACATGGCGGATTTCAACAAGTTGCACGGCCAGAAGCTGATTGCATTGCCCGGCGTGCGACAGACGCGGACCTTCTTTGTGATGAAGGAAGTCAAGGAGAACGCCCGGCTCTCGTTTTGATGGAGATCGAGCGAACGACGCAAACCGGCGGAAAGAAAAGGCTTTGCCGAACGGCGCTCGGGACTCGAAGTTACATTGACGTGTCTCGGCCGCCGGTGCGCTTGTAGATCTGAGTGCGCAGCGCTCTGACCCCCTTGTTCAGTGTCGCGAGATCGCCGGCGTTGCTTCCGGATGCGTCCAGGAGGGCATCTCCGAGGCAACCGGCGCGGAGCCGAAGAGCCCTGCCCTGATCGGTCAGGGAGACCACCACCTGCCGTTCGCTTTCCGGATTTCGTGTGCGGCGTACCAAGCCAGACGTTTCAAGCCGCTTGAGCAACGGCGTCAGCGTGCTGGACTCCAGCGACAATCGTTCGGCGATGGCGCCAACCGTGCACCCATCCTCGTGCCGTAGGACGTTGAGCGCGAGATACTGGGGATAGGTCAGGCCCAGTTCGTCGAGAAGCGGCTTGTAGAGCTGCTGGATAGCGATGCCCGCGGTGTAAATTGCGTAACAGAGCTGGTCATCCAGCGGCACCGGGATATTGGCGGTTTCTCCTGTCATGCGTGACAGTGCGGAGGCCTGCAATGCAGGCCATTCTACTCAGGTTCCGGCAAACCCAACGGTCAAAATCAGGGCGCGTTTCAGCCGACGGCAGTCCGACGGTTGGACGGAGCTTCGCATTGAACGGTAAGCCTGACCCGCACGTCCGCTTCGAGCGGACTACCATCTCAACTGCCCGGGTAATCAAACTCTTTCGGTTTGGAAAAGCGCACGCCGACGCCACCACCATTTTCCGGGATGAACTCTAAGCCAGCCTTTTCAAAGGCGTTTTGGATGTCTCTTATGGTTGCATCCCGAAGCCGCTCGCCTCGTTCCAGTCTGGCGATGGTATCGGGAGATACGTCGGCATGCTTTGCCAAATCTCTTATACCCCAACCGAGCGCCACACGAGCCATCTTACATTGGATGGGCTTCATATCGTAACACCGATACGATTTACTCTTGAAGAAATGAGCATTAGCGGATATCGTATCCCTGTTACGAATTAGAAGTGACGCCGCATTCGTAGAATCACGAAAGCCGCGCTAACCAAACGCAAGCCTTAGAAAGCTCGGATCATGGCTGATTCTGAGACTAGCAGAACTTTGCCTGCAATCACGCGTGGAAAAGACAATCCCCAGGACGGCGTCCCCGTTATCCTGCCGCGGCTGATCGACCGCCGAAATCTTCTTTCCGTCACGGCACGCTGGCTGAGCGCGCGGGTCGAAGAAACACGGGACCAGCGCAGAGCTGAGGGGCCAACGCCTGTCAGAGAGATGTGGCCAAGATGGTACGCGTTTCATCAGCGTCGAATGCGAGCGACCCGCCTCAGACAACAGCTTGAGACGGACTTGCTGGAGGAGACCGGCGGCGCTGCGATGGTCGAATTGCGGATCGCCGGGACAGACCATCCGGTCTCGGCCCGCTCGTTCTCAGACATCAATCGATTGCGTCCTCTGTTGAACCTGGACCAACTTTCCCAGGCGAGGGCCGAACTCCGCCGGCGTCGGAAACAATGGAAAGAAGCCGACCAGCGTCTGGGGTACACTGCGGCCGTCACCCTGGAACATCAGCTCGCGCTTCAGGCGGGGATAGCCGGTCGCGTCATGCAGATCACGGCCCCCTCCTCCCTGACCGAAGTCACAGCAAAGCTCCATTGCCTGATCATCATGGAAGATCCGGGGCTGAGGCTCGAACGTTCACCGTGGCCGGAGCTACGGAGGCTGCTGAAGGATCTTATTCGGATCGGCGCACACAGCTCGGAGCGCTGAGCGTCAAGCCGCTTCCGCCGACAATCAGCAACACGTCATGACCGGACTCTTGCCGGCCGTGGGGGCCATCTCGATGGAGCCTATTTGTCCAGGTGAAAACGCAAGCGTTCGGGGAACCCTGGCGCTGGCAGCGCAGTATGAAGACGCGGCCGTCAAACTTGGTGAGGCCGCACCAAAGTCCGTTCATCTTCCGCTGCGCCTTCTGGCGCTCCATTCAATCGAACTTTTCCTGAATGCGCTCCTGCTTGCCAAAGGCCTCGATCACCAGACGGTTCGCAGCCTGCACCATGATCTTGGCGAGCAGTCCCGGATAGCGATGTGTGCGGGGCTCGTCCTGCGCAAACGTACGGCGGCTCACTTGAGAGCCCTCTCCTCCAGCAGAGAATATCAAGTCATCAGATATGTACCGGCACTCACCTCGTCGCTTTCACAGCCTACCCGGATGATGGCGACGCTCGATGAAGTCTCGAAAAAAGTACGAAAGATGTTGGGCCCAAGGCCGTCGTCACGGCGCCGCGGATCCATCCGCGGAAGCCGCGATCATAGGCCGGAAACATGACTGAACATGATGTCGCCGACAACACTTATGTGCCGCATTCCACAGCCGTCCACACATGGGCAATCGCCCGCCCCTGACGGCTGCCCTTTTATCGCGGAAGATAACTCGGGCGCAGCAGACCTCTACGTCTCGTTTGGCGACAGACGGCCAGAATCCGGCTCGATGCCTGTTTCCGGCTTCCAGGAAAGGGTTAGCCGCCTTGGCCGATGCGCCTTAACCCCGGTTCGGCGGGTCCATTTCAGCTGGAGGCCGTCGTCGCCATTGACCGAGAGGTAACCGCGGTCCCGCTCGGAGGCCTTCTGGCAGGCGGCGCGAGGCTCGACTTTTGCGGAGCGCCGTTTGCTGAACGCCGGATTTGTCGATGGTTGCGGGCTCTGCTCCGCATGCCCCCGAGGGAGTGGAATGCGGCGCCCCGCTGTGAGCGGAGCGCCCGGGCTGGTCAGCGGGACCAGATAAGCTTGTGCTCGCCGTTGTCGCCCTGGATGAGAGAGGCGTACACCGGAGCTGTGAAGGATGGGTCATCGAGCTTGAGCGAGAGGTATTCGGCGCCCGTTTCGCGGGCGGTGCGAGTCCAGCCTGCTCCAAACTCGACACCCCCTGCGGTGACGCGGAAGTCGGGGGCCCGGTCATTGTCGCGGTCGCAGGGCTTGATGGTCGCCTTGACGCTGAGAGTGAGGGTCTTGATGGCGCCTGCGTAGGCGCCGTTTTCTTCGCGGGTGAAGGTGCCGATCTGAGCCATTGTCGTATCTCCTGAGGTTTGTTCGAAGCCGCCCGATGCGGCCTCGATGGTGGTCGACAGGCAATGGATCGGACGGAATGCATCTGAAGGACCGCAGCGTGAGCGGAGGACGGCGGCAGCCGAGCTTGTTGGCGCGCGAGGAAGGACCGCTTGCGGTCAGGGGAAGAAGGTCGGCTGAGCCGTTGCAGGCCAGGGCCGGTCCGGTGCCAGACCAGCTCCAAAGAGAGGCCGTATCGGGGCTTCGCACCGCCAGCCGAGAACGGCGCGGATGATCGGTTCTTTTCATCGGCATGATCAGCGCCGCCGCCTGGGGCCGTCATCCCTCTCGCCGCCTCGGTCACCATCTCACCTGATCCAACAATGCACGTTGTGCTCGACTGGGCACAGAGACCGGGTCGAGCGCGATATCAGATGGAACAGCACCGTCGGACGGATGTCGAGCTGTCTTCCTACGCAGGGCGACCCAAGCTGAGCACGCTCTCCGAGAATTCCATGATCTGCGAGGCGAGGAATTTGTGGCTGCCCCGCTCCTGAGCGCAGACCATGCAGTGGCCTACTTGGCAGGACAGACCCTTGCAAAGTGGCTCCGCAAGCAAAAGGACAGTCCGGGCTGGTTTATCCTTCTGTCAGGTCAACGGGCGGCACCTACCTCGTCGCGTTCCATCCTCTCTTGTTCAAAATTTGAGGCAGAGCGCAATATGGCGGCTTGGATGGCAAAGAACCCCGCCTGGGACCGGGTGCCCCGTCTCCGTCACGTTCCTCTGCCGGGCGTATTCCGTGCAATGATCCGTGGCCTGGCTGACGCACAGGCAGCAATAGGCACGACCCGCAGAGACTTCGGCGAAGGGAATTAGCACGCTGAGTCTACGAGACTGAACGTCGTCGGTTGCGTGTCCAAAGAGGGAACGCAAAGCAGGTGTCCAGTGAAGTCCCACTTGTGGAACTACATTCGATGTCCACGCCAGAATCAGGCCATGGCTGACATTGATCATCAGACCATAACCTGATTTCAGGACATTCTGTTAGACTGTAACTGATCCAAAGCTGCTGAGCGCTACGCGATGCGCTCAGCATGACAGGCGCACAACTCGGCGCGCGTATTGGAGTTCGGCCGCAGACAATTGAATCAATCGAGAAATCGGAAGCAGTTGGAACAATCCAGCTCAATACCCTGCGCCTTGCCGCAGAGGCACTGGACTGCAAGCTCGTCTATGCTCTCGCCCCAAATGGTTCGCTTGAGACTGTCGTCGATGCCCGGGCGCGCAAAATCAAAATACAGGAACTCCAGCGTGTCGCGCACACGAGACGCCGGAAATGCTGCGCCGTGATTTCGAGGCCTGGAATTCTGTTAAGGCAGAGCAACGCAAGCGTGTCAGCCGCGGCATGCAGATCCTCCATCGTCGGCTGTCCTTCAGGATTTCACCGAAGACTGACCGGGACGACTTGCGTTCCAGATGATACATTATGCGATCCTGGGCGCACAAATCGGAAACAAACACGAAACCGTATGCGGTAATCTGGGGCACGATCGGCTCGACGTTCATTCTGATGCAGCTCGGCGCCCCGAAGGAATTGACCGCGTCGTCTCCGCCATGACTAGATGCTGAGATGGACTAGGACGGTGGCTTGCGATCATGTCGAGGGTAGGCGGCGAAGCGCCCGAAGACAGTGAATGACCTGGGAGGCGAACTCGCGGGCCCTATCAGCATCCTCCTCATTGGCCGCGCGATCTCCGATGTCGAGGTAGCACTCTGCCAGGAATTCACAGAGCGGCAGCGCACTTTCGACTGCCTTTTGTGTCGCCCTCTCCGGACGCGAAGTGGTCAAAAACGGGTGTTCCAGCATCGTTTTTGACCTCAGGTCGGCTTCATTTGAACGAGCCAGTAGGTCGTCGCGCCCGCCCACCGTCGATAGTTCTGCCATCGATTTAAGGAGGTTCGACAACTTCCGCTCGAGGAGCGGCAAATCGCCTTTGTCGACCGAGAGTACCTGGCTTCGTTCCTGATGAAATGCACGCCGCCGCTCGCGTCTCAACGTGGCAACGTGACCGAGTTCCTCCCGGGCCATTCGTTCGGCCGCGTCTCTAATGTCTTGCGACCGGGCATGGGCCGAGACGTAAGACCAGAACACGAACGCGCGTTCCTCGTTGCGAACGGCAATCGAGAACGCGCGGTAGGCGCTCAGCATCTCGGGAGCCACGTTCCCCGCTCCCTCGTCGTCGAACAAATGCTCGGGAGGATGTGTGGAGACCGAGCGCGTTTTGTGTCGAAGCGCGTTCTCCCATTCGCCCACTTTTCTCAAGTGCGCCCGCTCCTCGGCGACCAGCGCGTCGAACACTGCCGCAAGCTCGGGACGTCCCATGGCCTTCATCCTGAGACCGAGGGCGACGTATCCGTCTATCGCTTCCTGTTCCATCGCACCAGCAAGCGCCAACAGCTCGTCCAATGAGGCCAGTTTCCAAGGATCAGAGGTGTTTGACGACATACCAGCTCACTCCTGTCAGGTCTTCCCCTTGCCCGAATATCCACTGTCAGAGAATCGTAAGTTTTTCCAACGAGGAGTTGTCTTTGATCAAGGTTAGGATACATTCTGATCTTGGGACGCAAAGAAATCCTACGGTCAGCGCAATGAACTTTTCACAAAGAGTTCGGTTGTCATTGTTTGCAAACATGCTCGTGCTTGCAGTGGCGTTCGTCGGACTTTTGTTCGGAACCGCAGCATTGGCAGGACAGCTTCCCACTTTTCTTGAAAGAGTCCAGCCGGGTGAGCTTTTTGAAGGGGCCGACCGCTTCGGAGACACCGTGGGTGAACCACCCATCGCGCCGGTCTATCGGGGTGATGACCTGCTCGGGTACGTTTATCTCAATTCCGATTTTACCAGTTCGGTCGGCTATTCCGGCAAGCCTATCCGCATCGCGGTTGGCATCGATCAATCCGGCATTATCAAGGGCTTCAAACTCCTCGAACACCACGAGCCGATCGTCCTGATCGGGATCCCTGAAGCCAAAGTCGTCGCCGCGTTGAATTCGATCATCGGCAAAGATCTTGGACGGGTCGCGGCCGGGGCTGAGCGCCCACCGGAGGTGGATATCGTCAGTGGAGCGACCGTGACGGTTCTCGTCATGGGCGACAGTATCGTCCGCTCGGCCGTCAGCCTCATTAGGAGCAACCGCTTGGCTGGCGGCCACTCGGTCGGCGTTCAACAGGCAACTGCCGTCAAAAAACTCGACCTTTCCAAGGATCAGGCGAGCGACTGGCAAACCCTCCTTGGCGACGGCTCCGTCCGGAGCCTTCGGTTGACGATTGGGGAGGTTTCGAAGGCCTTTCAAGAGGCCGGGCATGCGGAAGCGGCTTCCCATCCGGAGTCCGCAAACCCCGAAAACCGTTTCATCGATCTGTACATCGCGCCGGTGAGCGTGCCCGCGATTGGCAAGACGCTCCTGGGCGACGTCGCATATCAGCGCCTCGCCGGCAAACTCAAGCCGGGACAGTCCGCAATCCTTGTGGCGGGAGACGGAGCATACTCCTTCAAAGGTTCCGGCTACGTCCGAGGCGGCATTTTCGACCGCATCGAGTTGCTGCAGGACGGACAAGGGCTGCGGTTTCGCGATCGAGACCATACCAGGATCGCAGCGCTCGTGCCGTCGGACGCTCCCCGCCTGCGGGAGATCGCTTTGTTCGAAGTGCCGCTGGAATTCGCCTTTGACGCGACTGAGCCGTGGGAACTGGAACTGCTCGTGCAGCGTAGCAGCACGGGTGCTCGGGACAAATCGGTTATCCCGTTTACGATCGGATACTCGCTTCCCCCCAGTTACTACACCGTCACCAAGGCCGAGGTACCGACGACGCCGGCCCAGACACCGCAGGTGGCGCCCTCCCAGGCTAGCGATCCGAAGTTGACGCCTGACGAAATACCGTTGTGGCAACGCATGTGGGAGATGAACAGCATCTCAATCGCAGTCACAGTCGCAGCTCTCCTTGTCCTGACCGCCATCTTCTTCTTCCAAGACTGGCTCGTCAAAAGGCCGAAATTTTTCGGCTGGCTTCGTACCGGATATCTGGTATTTACGCTCGTCTGGCTCGGTTGGTATGCCAATGCGCAGCTGTCGGTCGTCAACGTCCTCACGTTCACGAACGCGCTGGTCACCAATTTCAGCTGGGAGTTCTTCCTGGCTGCACCGTTGATTTTCATTCTTTGGGCCGCCGTCGCAGCCGGCCTCCTGTTTTGGGGGCGCGGCCCGTTCTGTGGCTGGCTCTGCCCGTTCGGCGCTTTGCAGGAACTGCTGAGCATCGTCGCCAAGCGCCTGAAGGTGCCGCAGGTCACCATCCCCTGGGGACTGCACGAGCGCCTTTGGCCTATCAAATACATCGTCTTCCTCGGGCTTTTCGGCATGTCGTTCTATTCGATGGCCTATGCGGAAATGCTCTCCGAGGTCGAGCCGTTCAAGACCGCGATTATCCTCAAATTCATCCGTGACTGGCCGTTCGTGGTCTTCGCCTTGGCGCTTCTTGCGGCTAGCCTCTTCATCGAGCGATTTTACTGCCGTTACCTCTGCCCGCTGGGGGCGGCACTTGCCATCCCTGGGCGCATCCGCACCTTCGAGTGGTTGAAGCGATGGCCAGAATGCGGCTCTCCCTGCCAGCGTTGCGCGAAAGAGTGCCCGGTACAGGCAATTCATCCGGAAGGCCCGATCAACGTCAACGAGTGCATCTACTGCATGCACTGCCAGGAACTCTACCATGACGACCAGCGCTGTCCGCACATGATCCAGGTGCGGCTCAAGCGCGAAAAATTCATGGCGCTGTCAACGCCCGGATCGAGAGGCGAAAAGACACCGCCGAAGACGCTTGTCACGCATAACGGAGAGCCCGTCACCAACTCGAAATAGGCACGCGGCAAATGTGAGCCGCATCTCAGGAGGCAATACCATGTCGAATGAAGATAAAAACCTGCCCCTTTTCAACCGACGCCAACTACTGGGTACCACCGCCGTGGCCGCGGCCGCAGGAGCGGCTACGGCCACCGGTGCGCTGGGCCTTGCAGGCGGGGCGTCTCCGGCCATGGCCCAGGAGCCGGCGAAGTGGGAGGTCCGCCCCGGCGAGCTCGACGAATACTACACCTTCTTCTCAAGTGGCCAGTCGGGTGAAGTCCGCATCGTCGGCGTTCCCTCGATGCGAGAAATCATGCGCATTCCGGTGTTCAACCGCTGCAGCGCGACGGGATGGGGGCAAACGAATGAGAGCCTGAAGGTCCTCACGGAAAACATGCGACCGGAGACGGTCGAGTTTCTCAAAGATCGCGGCGGCGTCTACCAGAACGGCGACCTTCACCACCCACACCCGTCGTTCACGGACGGCACCTACGACGGCCGTTACCTCTTTGCCAACGACAAATCCAACACACGCGTCTGCCGTATCCGTCTCGACGTCATGAAGTGCGACAAGATCATCGAGCTTCCAAACCAACATACCGTGCACGGGCTGCGCGTCCAGAAGTTCCCCAAGACAGGCTACGTGTTCTGCAACGGCGAAGACGGTGTGCCGATCCCCAATGACGGCAAGGTCCTGGACGATCCAAAGCAGTACCAATCCATTTTCACCGCGGTCGACGGCGAGACAATGAAAGTCGCATGGCAGGTCATGGTCGACGGCAACCTCGACAACGTCGACGCGGACTACCAGGGCAAGTACTGCTATTCGACCTGCTACAACTCGGAGGAGGGAGTAACTCTCGAAGAGATGATGAGCAAGGACATGGACTGGGTCGTCGTGTTCAATCTCAAACGCATCGAAGAAGCGGTCACCAAGGGCGACTACAAGGAGATCGGCGGCGTTCCCGTCATCGATGGCTCCCACGGCTCGAAGTACACCCGCTACATTCCGGTGCCCAACAGTCCTCACGGTATAAATACGGCCCCGGATGGCATCCACTTCGTCGCCAATGGCAAGCTGTCACCGACGGTCACGGTATTCGACGTGCGCAAGTTCGACGACCTCTTCGACGACAAGATCCAGCCGCGCGACACCGTCGTCGCCGAAACAGAACTTGGGCTTGGTCCGTTGCACACGGCCTACGACGGGAGGGGAAACGCCTATACGACGCTCTTCCTCGACAGCCAGGTGTGCAAGTGGAACATCGAGGATGCCATACGGGCGTTTAAGGGCGAGAAGGTCAATCCGATCCGCCAGAAGCTGGATGTCCATTATCAGCCCGGGCACAACCACTCCTCGATGGGCCAGACCAAGGAGGCCGACGGCAAGTGGCTCATCTCGCTTAACAAGTTCTCGAAAGATCGCTACCTCAACGCCGGCCCGCTGAAGCCGGAGAGCGATCAGCTGATCGACATCTCAGGGGATGAAATGGTGCTCGTCCACGACAACCCGACCTTCGCCGAGCCCCACGACGCAACAATCGTGCACGCGTCCAAGATCAACCCGGTTCACGTGTGGAACCGTGAGGACCCCTTCTTCGCAGACGCCGTCGCTCAAGCCAAAAAAGACAATATCGACCTCATGGTGGACTCCGAGGTGAAGCGCGATGGCGACAAGGTGCGCGTCTATATGACGTCGGCGGCTCCCGCGTTCGGGCTTGAGTCCTTCACCGTCAAGGAGGGCGACGAGGTGACCGTTTACGTCACCAACATCGACGAGGTCGAGGACCTGACTCACGGCTTCTGCATCGTCAATTACGGTATCAACATGGAGATCGGGCCGCAGGCGACGGCGTCAGTGACTTTCAAGGCCTCCAAGCCCGGGGTCTACTGGTACTATTGCACATGGTTCTGCCATGCGATGCACATGGAAATGAAGGGACGCATGATGGTCGAACCGAAGTCGGTATGATGAGGCGCGTGATGATCACAGCGATGGTGGCCTTCTGGGTCGCCATCGCCACCCCCGCCGAGGCCGCGGAGCGGACGGTCACGCCCGTCGATGACCTGGCATCGATCATCGAGGCGGCATCACCGGGGGACCGCATCATATTGCGTCCGGGCAAGTACAAGGGTCCCGTGAAAATCACCAAGTCCGTGACGCTGGAAGGCGAACCCGGCGCTGCGATCATGGGCGACGGAAAAGGCACCGTCGTCACCATCGACGCGGCCGGCGTAACACTCCGTGGTCTTGAAATCAGCGGTTCGGGCACGAACCTCGAAGGCATGGACTCAGGCGTGTTTGCCACCGAGAACGCAACAGGCGCGCTTATCGAACGCAACAGCGTTACCGGGAACCTCTACGGGATCTACGTCCACGGGGCCGCCGATTCCTTGGTCCGTAAAAACACGGTCATCGGCCTGAAGAAGGGCCACATGAGCGAGTTGGGCAACGGGATCGCGGTTTGGAACGCGCCGGGCGCCAAGATCATCGATAACGACGTCAGCTTCGGCCGCGACGGCATCTTCACGATCGCAAGCAAACGCAATGTGTTCAGTGGCAATAAATTCCACGACGTGCGTTTCGCGATCCATTACATGTACACCAACAACAGCGAGATCCGCGGCAACACGTCTATAGGAAACGCCGTCGGCTACGCGCTGATGTTCTCCAACAAGCTGAAAGTCGTCGGCAACGTGTCTGACGGCGACCGCGATCATGGCCTCGTGCTGAATTTCGCCAACGGATCGCAAATAGAGGGGAACACCGTCATTGGGCGGATGCAGCCCCAGAGCCGATGGACAACCGCCGGAAATCACGACCCCGCTGACAAAATGCCTTCCGATGACAGCCCAACGAGCCCCAACGCCAACCTTTCGGGCGAGCGCTTGGGTCCCGAGAAGTGCGTTTTCATCTACAACGCCAACAAGAACCGGCTGAAGGGCAACAGGTTTGACGGCTGTTCGATCGGCATTCACTTTACGGCCGGCTCGGAGGGTAATTCGATAAGCGGAAACGCCTTCATCAACAACCGCAATCAGGTCAAATACGTGGGAACTCGGTATCTCGATTGGTCGGTGGACGGCCACGGCAATTACTGGAGCGACAATCCGGCGTTTGATCTCGATGGCGACGGGCTCGGTGACAACGCCTATCGTCCAAACGATGTCATGGACAAGGTGATGTGGACCGCTCCCCAGGCCAAGGTGCTGGCCACCAGCCCCGCAGTCCAGGTCATCCGCTGGGCTCAGGCTCAATTCCCGGCCCTTCTACCGGGCGGCGTCGTAGACAGCCATCCCCTGATGGCACCCCCCACCCAAGGGAGGCCGGCGCAATGAATGTCACGACGGTGGCAGTATCCGGGGTCGCCAAGCGCTATGGCAGCGTCGAAGCCGTCAGGGATGTTACGTTCGAGCTCACAGAAGGGGAAACGGTCGCGCTTGTCGGCCACAACGGGGCTGGCAAGACGACACTGATCAAACTCATGCTTGGGCTCATTCGCCCCTCGACGGGCAGCGTGCTCGTTCTCGGCGAGGATCCGGCCAAGGGCGACTTCGAGGTCCGCAGGCGGCTTGGCTACCTGCCGGAAAGCGTTTCCTTCCACATGGCCCTGACGGGGCGCGAAACGCTGGCCTTCTACGCCCGCCTCAAGCGCGTCGAGGTCTCCTCGGTGCCTGAGCTTCTGGAGCAGGTTGGTCTGGCTCCGGTTGCCGCCGACCGTCCGGTTCGGACCTATTCAAAGGGGATGCGGCAGAGACTGGGACTGGCGCAGGCACTGCTTGGCCACCCGCGGGTCCTGCTTCTGGACGAACCTACGAGCGGTCTCGATCCGGCTCTTCGTCGGCGATTCTACGACATCCTGGACGGATTGCGCTCCGCTGGAACCACAATCCTTCTTTCGTCACACGCATTGACCGAACTCGAAGGCCGTGCCGATCGCGTGGTGATCGTCAACGAAGGCGTCAAGGTCGCTGATGGATCGCTGGACACATTGCGCGGTTTGGCTCAGCTACCCACGCGCGTGAGTGTCAGGCTTGCCAACGGCAAATCGACCGCTGACTGGAATGCAGGAGGTGGATGGAGGATCACGGGCGTCGATACCGTCGAGACCGAGGTGGCAATGGACGAAAAAGTCGCACTCCTTCGGGAGGTCACAGCCAACCCTGCGGAGGTTGCCGGGCTGCAACTCGTCGAGCCGACATTGGACGACCTCTATGCCCATTTTCTTGGCGGGCGGAAGGCGGCCGAATGAAGAACATTCTTATTATGGCCCGCAAGGAGATCCGGGAAGGCTTGCGCAATCGATGGGTGCTCGGAGCTACCCTTCTCCTTGCAGCATTGGCGCTCACCCTCACCGCACTGGGGAGCGCGCCGACCGGGAATGTCGGGGTCAACCAACTCGACGTTGTCATCGTCAGTCTTTCCAGCCTGACCATCTTTCTCGTGCCGTTGATCGCGCTCCTGCTCTCGCACGACGCGATCGTAGGCGAGATGGAGCGCGGCACCATGCTGCTGCTTCTAAGCTATCCGATTGGACGCAATCAGGTCATTCTCGGCAAGTTCCTCGGCCACATTGCCATCCTCTCGTTTGCGACGCTCTGCGGCTATGGTGCCGCCGCCCTGGCGCTCGCTATCACGGGAGGCAACATCGACACGGGCAGTTGGTGGGCCTTCCTCAACATGCTCGGATCGTCGGTGCTCCTAGGGGCGGTATTCGTCGCGATCGGATACCTCGCCAGTGCGATCGTCAGCGAGCGGAGCACGGCGGGCGGGATAGCTATCGGCATCTGGCTGCTTTTTGTCCTGATTTACGACATGGCGTTGCTCGGCGCACTGGTCGCGGCGGGAGGGCATGCTATCCCGTCAGGCCTGCTGGATGCGGTTTTGCTATTCAATCCAACCGACGCTTACCGGATGCTCAACCTCGGTTCGGGAGAGGCGAGCGCCTTTTCGGGTCTGGGCGGTGTCGCCGAGCATTCCGGGCTTAATGCCGCGATGATGGTCGGCGCACTGGCTGCGTGGACCATCGTGCCGCTAGCGCTCGCCGCGGCAGTATTTTCGAGGAGGGAGCTATGAGACGCGCTTTGGTGGCCGCGGCACTCCTGTCGGCCTTTCTGCTCGCAAGCTGCAAGGAAGAGCAAAAGGCTCCTCCGCCCGCACCGTACGCGCTGACGTCCGAAGCGACAGGCAGATACTGCGGAATGAACGTGCTCGAACACCCAGGACCCAAGGGGCAGATCATTTTGGATGCGCAAGTTCCCGAACCCATCTGGTTTTCGTCCGCTCGCGACGCCTTGGCGTTCACCATGCTGCCGGAGGAGCCGAAGGACATCGCGGCGATCTACGTCTCCGACATGAGCAAGGCGCCAAGCTGGGAGAAGCCCGGAGAAAACAACTGGATTGACGCCCGCAAGGCTTTCTACGTCATCGGCAGCTCTTTGCGGGGCGGCATGGGCGCGGAAGAGGCTGTGCCGTTCGGCACAGAGGAAGCGGCGCAACAATTTTCCGTCAAGAACGGCGGGCGCGTCGTCCCGTTCGGCGAGGTCCCGCAGGACTACGTGCTGGGTGCAGGCGGTGTCGACGCCACGACAACCAGCCCCGACGCCGAGGAAAGTGTGGAAGGGCACAACCATGGCTAAAGGATATACTCGACGCCGCGCAATCGCGATTTTCGCCGCAGCTGCCGGTTTGCCCCTCCTGACTGCCGCAAAGGCAGCATCAAGCACCGTCACCTGGAAGGGACAGGCTCTCGGCGCGCCAGCGACACTGATCCTCAATCATGAAGACCGCGCGCGAGCCGAACGATTGATCGACACAGTCGTCGCCGAGGTCACAAGACTGGAACGCGCGTTCAGCCTCTATCGTGACGATACCGCGCTTTCCGAGTTGAACCGCGTCGGCGCTCTGGTCGCTCCCCCGCAAGACCTTGTGGCGCTGCTTGGCTCCTGCCAAGAATTTTGGAACATGAGTGACGGCGGGTTCGATCCCACTATACAGCCGCTGTGGTCGCTATACCGAGACCACTTCACGCGGCCCGAGGCGGACCCATCCGGCCCTTCAGCCGAAAAGATCAGGGACACGCTCGACGCCGTTGGCTTCGAAGGGATCAGGTTCGATCGGGATCGCATCGTCCTGACTCGACCGAAGATGGCACTGACCTTGAATGGCATCGCCCAAGGCTACGTCACGGACAGGATCGTGGACTTGCTGCGAGACGCCGGGGTAACTAGCAGTCTCGTGAACATGGGGGAAAATCGCGCTGTAGGCTCGAGGTTGGATGGAACGCCCTGGCGGATCGGCCTAGCAGAGCGACAGGACGACGCGTTTCCCGACGTCGTTCTCGACGTGATCGACAAGGCTGTCGCGACCTCCAGTGGCATGGGTTTCCACTTCGACAAGGCCCAGCGTTTCAGCCATATCCTTGATCCGCGCACCGGAGGAGCAGCTGCATTGTACAGGCGTGTGACCGTCATCGCCGATGATGCGACCACCGCCGATGCTCTGTCGACGGCATTCAGCTTGATGGATGAGACCATTATCCGATCCACGTTAGACCGCAGATCAGGCGTACTGGTTGATCTTGTCCGGGCGGACGGCGGCCATCGCCGTTTCGAAACACGAGCCTGAGGACGCACAACGCGGATGCTCGCATTTTCCATAGCGCAATCACACCAATCTCAACGGAGTACTTGACCATGCACCTTCTGAAAAATCTGGCTGCGGCAACTTTGCTCACAATGATCGCAGTTCCGGCCGCAGCTGCGGACTTCGAGGTTCATATGATGAACAAGGGCCCTGACGGGGTGATGGTATTCGAGCCTGCGCTGACGAAGGTGCAGCCAGGTGACACGATCACCTTCCTTCCCACCGACAAGGGTCACAACGCTGAAACGATGAAGGGTTTGATCCCGGAAGGAGCCGAAGCCTTCAAGAGCAAGATCAACGACACTTTGAAACAGGCGTTCACGGTGCCAGGAGCCTATGTGATCAAGTGCACGCCGCATTTTTCGATGGGCATGGTTGCCGTCGTCGTGGTTGGGGACTCTCCGGCGAACCTCGATTCGATCAAGTCTGCGAAACTCCCGAAGAAGGCCCGCGAACGGGTCGACAAGGCGCTTTCGCAACTCTAGGCTTGCTCCAAGAGAAAACCGGCGGGCGACGAGATCACAAAGCTCGCCGGCTTCTCCCGCACGATCGGCCGCATTGGCGTCTTGGCTTCGCCGCCCCACCGGCTCGCTCTTGCTTTTGAAGCCCGGCGATCAACAGTCGCCGAGTTTCCTCCATTGCCTGCCGCCGCGAGACCTGAACAATGACGACCGGCGTATCGACTATTTCAGAACTCGATGGGGTGCCTCACGTTCGGCTGCCACCGGCCGTTCAGTTTGCCGAGTCTGTCTGTGGCCGCCGCGCCCTCCTGGCTTTCCACTGGCCACAAGCAACCAGGGTGCAATAGCCCCGTCAGACCACTCTAATCAACGCCTCTATCGCATCCTTCCAAGATAGGGCCGCCGTTCCAATTCAGCGGATTTCTGGGATTGCCTGAGTCGGAGAAGGTCCTTGCGGGTGACAAGGCCGACCAAGGTGCCGGATAGCGGATCCGTGATGGGTATCCTCGCAGCATCGGTCGCAATCATGATGTCCGCGATGTGACCAACAGTGTCGTCGGGATGCCCGATCGGGATCGAGGTGTCCGATACCTTGTCTGCCAGCATGTCGGCCCCAATGTCCGGACCTCGCTGCCACCGAAGCGCATCTGAACGCGAAACCATACCGACAAGCGCGCCGGCCCCGTCAACGACCGGATAGGTCCGGTGTGCCTCATCCGCCGCGGCGAAATGCGCACACACCTCCGCCACCGACATCGTCGCCGGCAAGGTGTCGACTGTGCTGACCATAATGTCGCGAGCCCGGGCGAACTCAAAAGGGTCGACACCGTATTCACGGCTGATGTGCTGTCCTCTCCGCGCAATCTTCTCCGTCAGGATCGAGCGCCTCAGCAGGAGCACAGTCACGGCGTAGGCGGCAATCGTGGCGGCCAGCAAGGGTATGAGCGTGCTGAGATCGCCGGTGATCTCGATCGCGAAAAACGTTCCGGTCAACGGCGCGCGCATCGTGCCACCCATCATCGCCGCCATGCCGAGAAGCGCCCAGAATCCCGGATCTCCGGGAAGCATCAAGCCCGTCAGCCATCCTAGTGCGCCTCCGAGGATCAGCAACGGCGCCAGCACACCGCCCGATGTGCCCGACGAGAGAGCGATGAGCCAGATCGTGGCCTTGACCAAGAGAATGGCGATGACCGTCGATGTTGGCCAGCTGTTTTCGAGCAGCCCCTCGATCACGTCGTAACCGACACCGAGAGCATGTGGCTCGACTAGGCCACCGAGCCCAACGGCAAGACCTCCGAGCGCCGGCCACCACATCCAGTGGATCGGCAGGCGCTCGAACAGATCCTCGATCTTGTAGAGCAGTGTCGTCAGCAGACCCGATTGAAGGCCGGCAACAATCCCCACTCCGGCGCAAAGCAGAATCCCCCACCAGGGAAGGTCGGCCCGGAAGTGCGTTGGAAAAAGCGGTCCCGTGCCGAACAGCAGCGGTCGCCAGGAGATGGCAACGCAGGCTGAGACTGCCACGGGAATGAAGCTGCGGGGCTTCCATTCAAACAGGAGGAGTTCGACCGCAAGCATGACGGCTGCGACAGGTGAGCCGAAGATTGTCGTCATGCCGGCCGCCGCCCCTGCGACCAACAAGGTCTTTCGCTCTGCCGCACTCAAATGGAAAAACTGGGCAAAAAGCGAACCAATCGCGCCACCGGTCATGATGATCGGCCCCTCGGCCCCGAACGGGCCTCCCGTGCCGATCGAAAGCGCCGACGACAGCGGTTTCAACACGGCAACCTTCGCTGACATGCGACTGCCGCCGATAACGATGGCTTCTATCGCTTCGGGGATACCATGCCCGCGGATCTTCTCCGATCCGAAACGCGCCATCAGGCCAATGACGAGCCCTCCAACCACCGGGATCAAGGCCATCCAGGGCGAGAAGATCACGTCGGCTATCCGCGCTTCCCCGATGCTCACCCGACCAAACCAGACGATGTTGGTGACGAGAGCAATCGGATTGACGAGGAACCAGGCCGCGAACGCGCCACCGGTTGCGACGATTATCGCCATTCCGATCAACAGGAGCACGCGCCGGTCGGTGGTGAAATCACCAGCTTCGCGGCGAGCAAGGCCGCCCATGAAATCGTGCTGGTGCGGACGGGAAGGTTTTGACGACATCGGGAAACCTGTGTGGCGGCTGAACAGAGGGTGCGATCGCCCGCAGCGCACATATATCGCAATACGATATAAATCAAGTCGGTGTTGGCAGCTCGTCCCGCGAGCGCTATGCACATAGCCCGTGAAACACTCCTGGTGCCAAAGTCTGTGACCAAGAAACAAGACGCACTCACCGATGCCGACTACGAGGCGCTTGCCAACCTGCGCTACGCCCTGCGGCGTTTTACGGATTTTTCGACGTCGGCAGCACAGCACGAGGGGCTCCCAAGTCAGCAACATCAGGCCCTGCTGGCCATCAAAGGCCATCGCGGCGAAGCTCCCATGACGGTCGGAGACTTGTCCGAGCGCCTGGTCGTTGCCCGGCACACCGCTTCCGAACTCGTCGAGCGGCTCGTGGGGGCCGGCTATGTCACGCGTGAGCTCGATCCGCATGACAGGCGCCGCCAGACGCTTGCGCTTACTGCGAAGGCGGAAGACATCCTTACGCGATTGAGCGCCATTCATCTGACCGAGATCCGGGAGATGGCCCCGCGCTTGATAGAGCTGCTTAACGATCTCCAGATTAAAGGCCCACTCTGAGAGCCTTTATCAACTGCGTGCGCGCAATTGCTCATCCCGGCCCAGTTCCTGCTTTGAACTATTCCGCCTTCGTCACCCGGAGAAGCGGGAGTAAACCGACGCTTTATTTATGTCGCATTACGACATATATTGCAACGTGCGGGATTGTCGGAGTGCCCGATTGATCTCTTCCCGCCAAATGAGGAGCAGTGTAAGCGACAAGCCGGGGCCGTTCAGGCGGCGTAGGTGATGGCCTGGGGTCTGATAGCTCGCTCGACAATGTTGGAGTCGAGCTCGACACGGCCGTCGGTCAGGAAGCGCTCGAATATGTCGCGACGCGATATGGCATACCAGAGAGCTTCGGCGAGTTTGGATTTTCCCGACACCCGCGGCAAAGTTGCTGCCAGAGTGTAAAGAGGTCACGGACTGGAGTTGCGGTCTCCAAAGTCCCCGATCATTGTACTCTCCGGTTGGCCGACTTTTTTACTCTTCCGCGGCCGGCAAACAACAGATGACGCTAACACTAGCGTTGGCAGATGGTTAAATGCAAGTGCTTGTTATTCCTGTATAAAACTGGCGCACCGAACAGGATGAAATTGGGAGCAGATACAGCATTGTAGTAGCTATATAATTTTCTGATGCAGTCAAAAACCAAGATGCGCAAATTCCTACGTCCTGATCGGGACAATGCCGCCTGCCGCCATCTCGGCGGCCTTAATCGGCTTCAGTCGTTCGATATGCGGCTGCATTCGCTTCATGACCCGTACCAACGGATCGCCTTCAAGCCACATAGGTCCAGGAGCAACGCCCGCTGTCTTACTGTGATGGTCAAACCACGCGATCAACTCGGGTGTCGGGTTCGAATGAAACATGATACGGATGAGTGTGTCGCGGTCAGCGGAGTAGCCACCAAGCGCGTATATATCGCTGCTGTTGAGACTATCGATCTCCAATACAACCTCGGATTGTGTTCCGCCGTAGCGCCCGGCTCCATCGGCACACCCCGTGATGAAGCCCCTCTCGCGATCTAAGGCGATTAAAAAATCGTCGGACCGATACAAGGTGTCGAGGTTTAGGATGATGCTGCCGGCGGGCGGTTTGAGCGCAACGATGACGCCCTGCCATCCTTCAGGTGGCACGCCACCTTTGAATGTTTTGGCAATTGCCGGAGAGAGGGTCCAAGCTGACATCATTTCAGGAAGGTTGCGCTCGGCGATTAGATCCCAGACGGATCCCTTTTCCAGTGCGATCTGGCGATAAGTTACCAGGTTACACTGACGAAATCGCTCGTCGATCTCCGCGGACAACTCTTTCAGACGCTGTCGTTTTGCATTTAATCGTGAGACACCGCATGCAATAATTTCAACAAGATAGCGCGGCACTTAAATTGAGATTGGGCATTTAATTTGAGATTCTGGCTTCGATGTTGGCACTTAACGTGAGATTGGCCGCCGAGGAAAACATGGCTGCCTGCGGCCAAGCTTCATCAGAAAATGCCAAATATCACAAACGGTATGGCCGGGCCGCAAGGCGTCAAGTGCCAAAACTCGCACGGAAAAATCTCAAATTAAGTGCGATCACCTGCCGGAACGGGCGCATTCTTACGGTTAAATGCCAAACGACAGGGAGAGAACACACCAACGCCTTTCCATTCGATATCAAGGATACCTCTCGTTTTGTCCGACAGATAGAGGCGCCTGAGCTGCTCGTCATACTCAGGTCCAAGGAACGCAAGAGGCGCAATCAAGGCTCCGGTGCTCACGCCCGTCATTACTGCGAAATTTGGACGGGTTCCAAGTTCGCTCCATGCGGACAGGATTCCAACTGCAAAGGCTCCCCCGGAACCGCCGCCTGAGATGGCAAGCATAGTAGGCCTTCCATTCACGACGACCGGCCTCCAGGGGTCATGTTCTAAAGCCGTTGGCCGCGGATCATCAACGTGAGCCCTGATGTTCTCAAATCGCCTCGGACGAACTATACATCGGACGTTCCGGTGTCGTGCATCCGCTTAAAACCGTTAAGAGGATCGACACGCTGACGAGTGCGGCGTGAAAGGGCATTCTATAATTCTCTCGAATTGAGAGCTTCATCCAGTCACTCCGTCGGAGAGGGCAGCCACCGTTTGCCGGCGGCGCGGAGGAAGGATCTTCTGAGGCAGATCAAGCTCAGCCTACGACTTCGGTGTTTCCGGATCTGTTGCGGGAAGTTTTACAGCCGCCAACATGGCGCCTATGGCCGCCACACCCATCGCCAGACCGATCCACACGCCGTAGAGTTTTTGACCGAGAATCAGACCGCCGATCAGAGGCGATGCAATGTCCGTGAACGCTCCGAGCGATTGGGCGGAACCCATGACGACCCCTTGACGGTTTCCCGGCACATGAACGGACAAGGCCGCAAGATATGTTGGCTTGGCCATGGCATCGCCTGTGCTCACGCAAAGGACCGCCAATGCCAGAAAAGGCACCGTGGTCGCCAGGCCGGCCACCAAAAATCCTGTGCAGACCAGGCCGAACATCAAAAGGATCAGGTGGCGTTCGGAGAGCCCCCGGCTGAGCCAACCCAATACAACGAGCTGGACCAAGATGTTGATCACTCCGTCAGCCGCGACGATGATGCTGAGGTGCTGGGGGCCGAAAGGCTCCCCATTCCAGATGAACGTCTCCGCGAGGAAGACTGGCATTTGCGAGCTATAGATGCCGTAGGCAAGAAAATGGCATAACATCACAAGAACCAGGATGCGAACGACCGGCGAGGAAAAGATGGCACGAAACGAGATTTTCTCGCGTTGATATCTTGTGGTCTGAGGAGATGCTCCTTGATCTCGCTTGAGCGCAAACACTGTCAGCCCAACAGCGCCGATCGAGAGGAAAAGGGCTGCAAAGATTGGCATTGTCAGCGAAGTGTTAGAGAGAAACCCTGACAAGCCGGCGCCGCTAATACCGCCCAAACCTACGCCACCGGTCAGGATACTAAGGGCCTGCCTCCGATCCTCAGGTGTCGTGTGGTCAGCGACGTAACCTGCGGCGGCGGAGAAATTGCCGCCTGTCAGTCCAAAGAGAGCGCGCGCTACAATTACGACGAACACATTTGGCGCAATCGCGAGGAGAAGAAGACTCGCGGCTGCCATAAGTTGGCTCGCAAGCAGAATGCGTTTCCTCCCGAACCTGTCTGACAGCTGACCGAGGGTGGGTGCGGCAACAAACTGGATGAATGCTTCCGTCGCAAGGACAAGGCCGAAGATGAACGGGCCTGCCCCCAAGTCCCGCAGGTAGAACGGCAAGACAGGCAGGACCGACGCCATTCCAGCAGCATAGATGCAAACGATCAGAAAGAGTGGCGCCAAGGTTTGCCAGTTCCGGCGCATCTTGGAAGCGGTTTTCGGATACATGGTGTCGCTCATCCCCACGTCGCCCCCTGAGTAAGGTCGAAAACAGTACGCGATGTACTGTCGTCCTTAGGCCATGCCTTGTCGAAATCCGCGAACGGGACCTTTCTAAAATTGATGTCCAGATTGCCGGGGATCGTGGCACGCAGCACCTCGCCGGTGATTTCAACGAGCCTTTGCACGGATACGCTGCCAATTCCGCAGCCCATCAACTCGAGCGCTGACGCTCTTAACAAAGCACCCGGCAAAGAGATCTCAGAACTAGCGGCGGACCCCACCTGCACAAAACGCACCGGCGGCCGGTCGCGGCCAGCCTTTGCAGCGGCGGTCAAAAGGCACACCGCGCTCTTTCCCCAGAGATAGTCGATAACGATATCGATGCCTTGTTCAAATTCGTCCACCAATCGGCGTTCGAGGGCTTCCGGTTCTGCCGCGAGCTGGATGGTCGTGACGGCGCCACTCTGCTTGAGTTCGCCAAGCGCAATCGGATTTCTACCGGTTGCCACAATCTTGCCGGCGCCAAGCCATTTCGCGATCCGCACTGCAAGGCGTCCGGCTGTTCCGGTCGCTCCGTTGATCAATACCGTTTCACCCGGCTGCAAACGGGCCCGTTCTGTCAGCGCCGCCCAAGATGAAGCTCCCGGATTGGCAACGGCAGCGGCAGTAAAATCGTCGAGGTCGTCTGGAAGGGGAACACAAAAGCGAGGTGCTGCGACCACGTACTCAGCCATGCTTCCAAACGGCGGTCGGGGAAGACCAAAGTAGACACGACGCCCGTCATCGAGCTTGCCAACGCCGTCGATTCCGACGACGAAGGGAAACACCTCGTTCGCGCTGTAGTGGGCACCCGAAACACGCGCCTTGGCGACATGGCTGATCGCGGCTGCGGTGACTTTGATCCAGTTCTCTCCAAAGAGAGGGGCAGGCGGGGAGACTTCACCCAAAACGGGTTCCCTTCCCATCGCCGCGACGATTGCCGCCTTCATCGGCGTTCCTCCTGCAAAGAGGTGAGGTTCACTCCAGCCAAATAGCTTTCTATGTCCTCGTCTCGTTCGGCATCGAAGACGGCGCCAACGTATCCGTCCGGACGGACCAGGACGCACTCTCCCGGCATCAGTGAGTAGGCGTCCTTGAAATGCTGCCACGCGTCGAAAAACTCGCCATCGGAGCCGATCCGGTGAACGTGCAATCCCGCACGTGACTTGACCGTCTGCTTTGGGAACTCGTATGCCAGCAAGGTCCAATGAGGTCCCTTCAGCAGATCGAAGACGCGGGTGATCTGTCCTCCGGCTCCGCGAAGGGGTGCATCTGGAGCACGCGTGCCGGCAGGAACAGAAGGCTGCGTTGCCGTGCAATTCAGCGACAGTCCGGAAACCGGATAGTCGATATCGAGCTGACGGACGTCCCTGCCGCGTCGCATCTCTCCTTGCTTCTGGGCGTCAAGCAGGCGGCTTGCCAGGCCGAGCATGGTGGCTGCGACCGGTCTCCTCTCTGCCTCGTAGCTGTCCAGCAAGCGAACTGGCGCGCCGCGCAACACGGCAGAAAGTTTCCAGCCCAGATTGTAGGCGTCCTGCACACTGGTGTTCAGGCCCTGGCCACCAGTCGGCGGATGGACATGGGCAGCATCGCCGACCAGGAATGCGCGGCCGCTCCGATAACTGTCAGCCAGGCGAGCGTTCATTTCGTAGTCTGAGGCCCAGTAGACAGCGCGCACGACGACGTCGCTTTGACCTGTGCGCTCTGAGACAAACTTCGTCAGCCCTGCGGGAGTGAGATCCACGTGCGCTTCTTGCGCGACAGGTCCCTGGATCTGGAACAGATCTGTGCCGGCAAGCGGACCGATCCAAATCTGCAAACTCATGTCGCCGCCCCTGGCGAAGCGGTGAGCGACCTCACGGGAAAGCCCGGAAAGCTCGACGTCGGCAACGACAGCACGCGCATCAAGCGTGCTCCCGGGAAAACCGATCCCAAGAGATCGTCGCACGAAGCTCTTGCCGCCGTCAGCGCCGATCAGCCAGCGTGCCCGAATGATTTCTTCGCGCTCATTATGCGCAACAAAGGCAGTAACTCCGTCCTCATCTTGCTCGAACCCCTTCAACTCCAGACCGAATTCAACCCGGCCACCAAGTTCGGCCAGGCGCGAGCGTAGAATCTGTTCGGTTATGAACTGAGGAACCATGAGCGCCAAATGGTAGGGCTCCGCCGGCGTTGGCTGAATGATCTCGCCCATGTCAGCATCGCTGTAGCTTCCATCGTCCCGATAGGTCCGTTGGCGTGGATAAAGTCCGCCTGCTGCCACAGCCTTGTCGAGAATGCCGAGGTCTTCGAATATTTCCTGGGTTCTGGGCTGTATTCCCTTGCCGCGCGACCCGTGAAATGGCGCGTTCAGCCGATCGATCAATCGGAAGGAAACCCCGCGCCGCGCAAATTCAATGGCGAGCGTCAGGCCAGCCGCACCCGCTCCGCAGATGAGTACATCTGCAGCGAAATCATTTGTCATCTCTGCCTCCATATGTGTATTATGCACATAAATGGAGATGGGACCGATGTCAACAAACAATGTGCAAAATACACGCACCTCCGCGATGATGCGCGATCTTCACGGTGCCTTGATCGAGATCGTCAGCGCGATGAACCGCCCCCAGCGCGACGACGAACTCGTGCGTGAAGCAGGGATTACGCTGGATCGCGCGCTGTTTCGCCTCCTGATAGCCATCGAGCGTTTCGGGCCGATCGGCGTTGTTGAGCTGGCTGAGCGCATAGGGTTGGATTACACGACGGTTAGTCGGCAAGTCGGTAAGCTCGATAGCCTGGGTCTCGTCGCTCGCAAGGGAAGCGTTGCCGACCGACGAATTCGAGAAGCGGACATAACGAAGGAGGGAAAGCATATGACCGACAAACTCGATGCAGCGCGCGAGCGGATGTGCCGAGCGATCTTCGCTACATGGGAGGAGAAGGATGTTGAAGATCTGGTGCGGCTGATGTCCCGATTTGCCGAAGCGTTCAGACACGATAAGAAGACATGAAGGTCAAGGATCGCTAATCTATCGGAATTCTTCACCACTCATCACGACTTGTGGAAACGCTACCCAACGTCCAACGGTTAGGCAAACACGCAACGCGACAACGGCGAGCGCGAGAAGCAGGATGCCGACAGTGATGCTCGCGATGCGATGATTTAAAGTACCTTGCCGAGCATGAAGGGCGCCTGCGTTTTCCCGGCTGAGTCCTTTCCTTCGGTTGCGTAAGGAACATCGTGCGCAGGCATCCGGCAACCTTTAGAAATTCGTGCTTTCTGCATTGGTTTAGCTTTTCGCCAACGCGGAAGAAGGTGCGGAAGAAGGTAAGGTGTGGAAATCCACACTCCCGCCACTGGACGAAGGCCTAGTCAGGATGGCGAAAACACCTGCGAAACCCGCAGTGGGCTATCTCCGGTAGGCAATTCAGTTGTTATTGAGAGCGCGCTAAAATGACATCAAACACGTAACCTCGCCTTGCTCGGAAAGATCAATCTCGCGGAGGCGCGGAACCCGATGCCCTCGCCTTCGTTTGTCGTTCAGCAAGCGAGGCTGCATGACCGACAGCAAGCGTATCATGAATGTCCATGAGATCCCGAGTTTTGTCGCCGAGGTGATTGCGGCGGGTTGCGACATCAACGCCGTGGGCAACGACATGTATGTGCTTGGCGACGTCGACGAGCAGCAAGAAGCCAAAGAGGAATTGAGACGGATCGCCCAACGGTACGGCAACCGCGCATCCCTCAAGTCTGAGATTATCACTTACCTTCGGTCGATTGGACGGTTCGTGGATGTGACCTGGCCCAAAACTCTCCACTAGCGCCGGGACTGGACCCGCAACATCCGCGACCGCGTGTTCACCCGTTTGCATGATTGCCCGACACCACGGCGCGGAATAATTTCTGTGGCCGCAAAGCTGCGCGACGAGGGTCGAGTTAATCACGACAGAGGCTACGGCTTCATAGCGCCGGTCGCAATATGGTGGGACTTCCGCGCGGTCCGGGGAGCGATAAATGGGAACCTATCTGATAACCGGAGCAACCGGTGGCATCGGTGAAGCAATCTGCCGACGAATGGCCCCGCATCATTCTTTGATGCTGGTGGCGCGCAATCAGGCCAAACTCGATGCCTTAGCTGGGGATCTTGGTGGAACGCACCGGGCATGGGCGACCGACATAGGTGAGGATCGCGCCATCGATGATTTCGCAGCGAGAATGGAAAGCGAGCATGTCAATCTGGATGGGGTGGTACTCATGCCACCGCAACCGCATGCTGATGACGATCCAATGCCCGCCCCTGACGTCTGGCGACACTTGTTTCAGGTAAGCTTCATCGGCCCGCTGGGGTTGCTGAAAGCCGCGATCGCACGCATGAACCCGGACCCCGCCCGGGGCCGGCGAGCCAAGATCGTCATCATCTCCGGCATCTCGTCAGCGCAAGTCCTGGGCCACTACGCAACGGCCAACGTCATCAGAACCGCTTGGATCGGCGAAGCCAAAACGCTCGCCTTCGCGCTTGGAAGCCGAGGTATTCACGTCAACACCCTGTCCCTCGGCGGTACACTTTCGCCGTGGTACCGAGACAAACTCGAAACGAAGGCGCAGAAGAACGGCATTTCCTTTGAGGCGCAGCTCGCC
Organism: Mycoplana sp. MJR14; assembly: GCF_029210525.1. Classification (NCBI taxonomy): domain Bacteria; kingdom Pseudomonadati; phylum Pseudomonadota; class Alphaproteobacteria; order Hyphomicrobiales; family Rhizobiaceae; genus Mycoplana; species Mycoplana sp. MJR14. Next base: position 421,583 of record NZ_JARGEO010000003.1, on the reverse strand, counting down.
ATCGAGACGGACAATGTTCCACTCCGCAAATATGGCGAGCCAGCCGAGGTTGCGATCGTGGTCGAGGGATTGCTTTCGCAGTTTTCGGATCACATGACAGGCTTGAACATCCTGCACGATGGCGGTTTTACTCGCGCCTATTAAGGGCGTGGCGCCGCCGACCTTGACACCCTGGCCGACCGGCACTTGAGTCACGAAAGCGCAAGACTGGTTCCCCAACCCGACCGTCATCAGGTCCATCATCCGGACTGAAACAACATTCCAATCGCCGTTTCGGCAAGGCAGAGGTTCGGCTTTCCATGTGACAGCAGCATTGTCTGGATGATAAACGTCAGTTCGAGTGCAACTGGGAATCGCGGAAGAAGACATAATGCTCACTGGTCGGGCCGGCTTCATGCGCACCATTTCGGATTGCGTGCTCCACAGAAATTCGTCACCCGTCAAAGCGTACGGATTTGCCGCCACCGCGGTCTTGATTGCCTTTGTCCTTCGCTATTTCCTAATGGGTGTTCTAGATGATCGGGCAATCTACATTCTTTTCGTGCCCCCCGTCCTCCTTGCAGCCGCAATCGGGGGCATCGGTCCCGGGATCCTTGCTGTCATCGCTTCCATCGGTTCGGCAGCCTATCTTCGGTCACTTACTCCTGGCGGGGTACAGATACCGGAATTGGTCGTGTTCACCACCGTGGGGGTCGCAATTTCCTTCTTGGGAGAAATGCTCCGACGCGCTCAACATGAGTTAACAACCGCTGACGAAGCCTTGCGTACTAGAGAGGCGCATCTCCGGTCGATCCTGGACACTGTTCTCGACGCCACCATCGTCAGCGAGCAGGACGGCACGATCGTATCGTTCAACGCTGCGGCCATCAGACAGTTTGGCTACCGCGAAGATGAGGTGATCGGCCAAAATCTGCGGATGCTGATGCCGCAACCCTATCGCAAGGAACACGACGGCTATCTCGAGCGGTACCTCTCGACCGGTGAAAAACGTATTATCGGAACCGACCGTGTGGTCGTCGGTCAACGAAAGGACGGGTCGACCTTTCCCATGAAACTTGCCGTCGGGGAGATGAGATCCGGTGGTCGAAGGTTTTTCACAGGTTTTATACGCGACCTGACTGAGCGCGAAGAATCGGCCGCTCGTCTGCAAGAGGTTCAGACGGAGTTGGCTCGCCTCGCCCGTCTCAACGAAATGGGCGAAATGGCCTCGACGCTCGCCCACGAATTGAACCAGCCACTCTCCGCTATAGCCAATTATGTCCACGGTTGCGGGCGGCTGCTTCAGCAAGCCGAAAGTCCGCGCGACATCCAGATACGGGATGCGCTGAAGGAAGCCGGCGAACAGAGCCTGCGTGCGGGACAAATCATCAAACACTTGCGGGAATTCGTCACCAAGGGAGAGACGGATAAGTCTCCCCACAACCTGCGGCAACTGGTCGAAGAAGCCGGCGCGCTTGCTTTGGTCGGGTCGCGTGAGAAAGGCGTGCGAACGGTCTTCGATTTCGAATCAGGCGCAGACCAGGTCCTGGTCGACCGAATCCAGATACAGCAGGTGCTGACAAACCTTATGCGCAACGCCGTAGAGGCGATGAAAAATACGCCCAAGAAGGAACTTTTGGTCACCATTCGGCGCTTGGGCACTACAGAGGTCATGATTGCGGTCGAAGACTCCGGCGCTGGCATACCTGAGGAAATTGCCGCCAACTTGTTTAAGCCGTTCACAACGACCAAGGCTGGTGGCATGGGCATTGGGTTGTCGATCTCCAAGCGCATCGTCGAGGCGCATGGTGGCGATCTAACCGTCTTCAGCGGGAGTTTGGTCGGCGCGCGCTTCAGCTTTACCTTGCCGCAATACAACGAGGAAGAAAATGCCGATTGACGATTTCACCGTGCATATTGTCGATGACGAAGAGGCGGTCAGGAAATCGCTCGCATTTTTGTTGACGATGAACGGACTGGGTGTTCGAGTGCACGAGTCCGCCACTGCGTTCCTCTCCGTTGCTCCAAATCTGCGGCAAGCCGTGCTCATTACCGACATGCGCATGCCGGACCTTAGCGGATTGGACCTCATTCGCCGACTGGTCGCCCTCAAGACAACCATCCCGTCGATCATGATAACTGGCCATGGGGATGTGCCGATGGCGGTCGAAGCGATGAAAGCGGGAGCCGTAGACTTCATTGAAAAGCCCTTTGACGACCACACCATTGTTGAAGCGATCCGACGCGCCTCTGAGCGTTTGAGCGATGCATCGTCGCCAATCGAGAGTGCTGAAGACATTCGGGCGCGCATCAGCACCCTCAGCGACCGCGAGCGTCAGGTTCTAACCGCGGTCGTTGCTGGACAACCGAACAAGGCGATCGCCTTTACGCTCGACATCAGCCCGCGCACCGTTGAAGTTCACCGGGCGAACGTCATGGCGAAGATGCAGGCCCGCAGTCTCCCGGAACTTGTCAGAATGTCTCTCGCAGCGGAAACCGCAGACTAATCGCGCCATCATCTTGATCTGGGACAAAGCCTGGACTTTCAGTCTGTGCGAAGTTTGAGGAATTATCGCTCGAACCCACGGAACTGCAGTGTCCAGCCCGCCACCTGTCGTCACCATTGCGAAAGACGAAGCCTTGCTCCGCTCATTGGTCTTCGCAATGCAGGCGCATGGATACCAGGTCGAGCAGTTCCAGTCATGGCTTGCAGCAAAAGAGCGAAGCTCTGCGGCCGAGATCCTCGTGCTTGACGGATCTCTTCCGGTGACGGACATCGAAGCATGCTTGGCGCTGGCGGCCGGCAAGAGAGTCCTGTTGCTTGCAGATGAAGACATCGACCGGGCGAGGCCTCAGAACATTCTTGTCCTTCACAAACCTCTTTCCGGCCCCGATGTCATCGCGGCCTTGGCCGCACTACGTAGTAATGCGTAGTGGAACGAACGAATTTCGCACGCGGCCATGCTTCGTCATGATCTGACCATCAACAAAGGGTCGGTTCCATGCACGCTTCTACCGCTTCCATCGCCTCCTCCTTCGGCTTTAATGCCGCTGCCAGCCTTGTTGGTCGGTCGTTTGCTCGGCCGCGCCCGGTCGCATTCTACGACGCAGAAACCGAAATCTATGCCCAAGGCGAACTGGCGGGTGCGCTCTATCGGATCGAGTACGGCGCGGTTCGGATTTTCCGTCTCCTCGCCGACGGACGCCGGCAGGTCGTGGCGTTTCACGTTGCCGGAGAAACCTTCGGCTTCGAAGCGAGGGCCATGCGTAGCTTCTTTGCTGAAAGCATCGTGCCCACGGGTTTGACCACCGTCGCCATCGAAGAAACAGGCCATGGTACTCCCGAATTGATGGCGCTGGCGCTGGAGAGCATGGTGCGGGCGCAGGAACATCTTCTGGTCGTCGGAAAACAGAACGCGCTTGAAAAAGTGGCCGTCTTCCTCGTTGACCTTTTCGAACGTCAAGGCGCAAACGGCACGATCGACCTGCCAATGACCCGAACAGATATCGGCGACTATCTCGGTATGACAATCGAAACGGTTTCACGGAGCTTTTCGAAGCTGCGCGCTATGGGAATCATCCGGCTCGAGAGCACGCGTTGCGTAAAAGTCTTGAACCTCACGGCGCTCCGTCGCATGGGCGAATAGACAAGATGACGCATCGCCGCGACGATGGGCCCCGATTGGGTAGCAAGCCTAGCAAGGTCGTGACGCCCGCATTATCCTTGGACCTCGCTACCGCATAAGAGCCGCGGCGCTGGTTGCCGTCGCCGTCCAATCCGACGATTCTCTGCACAGGATGGACGGCTTAGATGGCTACACCCGCCACCTCACGAGGCTGGAAGATGAGGGATTCGTCTGTTAGCCCTTTACGGGCTCGTCCGGTTCCTCGGTTTCTCTCTCGACGAAGTTGTCGCTTACACAAACGACCGCTCATCAGCGACGATACGACTTACCCTTTCTCAGCGCGAGCATCGTCATCACGTCCGCCTGCAAATCCAGGCAGATCTGACGATACTCATCTATCAAGTGCTCACGCCTCGTCATCTCTCGCTCGAGCTTGTCGAGTGTCGTCGATGCCAATGCGTAGGCCTCGAAAAGCTCACAGATGCGTTCGTCCATCGCGCCCCGCAACTGCTCGCGATGGCGTGGCGCGACGTCCGGCAAACATCATTGCTTATTACGTGCGGAAGGGAAGTACGTAACAGTTAAGACTTGCGATGGCATCTGCCGGTAATGTCACGTTGTTTGACTGAAGCCTGATGAAACACTTTCCATCGAGTCAGGCGGCGATGCCGGTTATGGCCTTCCACTGGGCCATTGCCCGCATCCGGTGAATTTGGGTGCACAGGGCAGAACGCTTCTGTGATTGCGGGACGAAAAGATTTCTGACCGCCGAAAACACTGATATGAATCGCTGCAAGCCGCCCGCGGATCGGAAACCCTGTATCACCCGCTCTCGTTTTCGCAGCGGCAGGTGTGAATTTTCCGCCCGATTGTTCAGGCCCTCGTGCGATCGGTGTTCGACGCTCGGCATCGCCTCCCCTTGGCCGCTCCATACGAGCGCAGTTTGTCGGTGATGATCCGCTCCGGCGTGAGGCATTGCTTCTTCAGCAGCCTCACCAGCAATCGCTTGGCCGCCTTCGTATCACGACGAGCCTGAACGATTTCGTCGAGAACGTACCCGTCTTGGTCGACCGCTCGCCATAGCCAATGCTTTCGACCCGCGATGGAGATGACCACTTCGTCCAGATGTCAGACATCTTTTCGTGACGGCTTCTTTCTGCGCAGTTGTTTGGCATAGGCCGGCCCGAACTTGCGGCCCCATCGCCGGATCGTTTCATAGGACACGATAATGCCACGCTCCAGCAGCATTTCCTCGACCAGCCGCAGGCTCAACGGGAACCGGAAATACAGCCACACCGCGCGGGCGATGATCTGCGGCGGGAAACGGTGGTTCTTGTAGCTGACGATCGATGAATTCATCACCGACCGATAGCCATCAACCGTTAAGCCGCAAATAACGTGACATCACCGCTTCATGACATCAAGAGCCGCGGATACACCGGCAGCTTTTCCAATCTTGAACGCCTCCTGGCGACCTGGCGCAGCGTCGAGAGGCCGGAAGTGGATAATGGTGATGCGGCGCCGGCTCGGATTGGGCTCGCCGCCAGAACACTTGACAATGCGCCTGTGCGTGATCCGCAAAGCGGTCATTTGATCGCACCGGTTGTCACCGCTACTCTTTGCATCAAGCCGCGCGGCGCGCTTACCATCCAATCAAGCACGGAAAGTGGATGCCCTCAAACACGGATCACAGACGTTTGCTGTTTTGCGCAGCTTCTCCATGCGATTTCGCGGAATATTTCATGGCCGGACTTCGGCGAAACTCGAAGAATGGATCGATGATGCCATTCATTCTGGCCTCATTCTCCCGGCCCGTTTTGCCCGGGTTCCTCGCGGCGATATAGACGCCGTCTGTAACGCCATCTCCTGGAGCAATGGTCAGGCGGGGGTCAGATTAACCGACTGAAGACGATCAAGTGCGCAATGTATGGCCGAGCGGGTTCAGAACTTCTAAGAGCGCGAATGATGCCAATCAAATCGGCCGATCTCCACACAAAGTGAGGCAGACCCCAGTTAAATGCCAAACGACATCCGTTGCTCCGCGAGCCTTTGAAGGCGGAGCATGTGAAGCCGCGCCTTATCGGCCACTGGGGTACGACGCCGAGCCTCAACTTCATCTATGCCCATCTCAACCGCATCATCCGGATGCGCGATGCCGATGTCCTCTATATCGGCGGCCCCGGCCACGGCGGGCCGGGCATTGTGGCCAATACCTATCTGGAAGGTACCTATTCGCAGGTCTATCCCGAGATCGGCGAGGACGAGGCGGGGCTGAAGGCGCTGTTCCGGCAGTTCTCCTTCCCCGGTTGTCGACCCGAGCGGTGGACGCATGACTCTCGGCGACGAGCTGATCTATGACGATTGATGGAAGATCCGCGATCTGCGCGCGTTGAGGCGCGACAAAATCGGCTTTGTCTTCCAGGCGCCTTACCTCATTCCCTTTTTGGACGTGACCGACAATGTCGCCCTGCTTCCCATGCTTGCCGGCCGTGATCCGGATCCACAACGACATGGCTATCAAATTCGGAACGGCGATCATCGTCGTCACGCACGACGAAAAGATCATCCCCACCCTCAGGCGCATCTACCACATCCGCGACGGTTCACCCACGAAGAAGCAGGCGAAGGGCGCGGCTTCGACACAGGCCCGTGAGAACGATTATCTTGCCGCTGCAACTGTGGCGGTGTTTGCTGACCGGAAGCTGACGACAATTCCTGCCGATCGTCAGTAGCCCGTCAGTCCCTCTGTGCATGATTTCCTCCATCAACAACACACAGCCCAGGAGAATAAATCATGAGAAAGACATTGGCAGTGCTTGCACTGCTCGCGGCGCTTCCGGCAACGTCCGCGTTTGCTGGAGAAGTGTGCGACGTTCCGCCTCAGAAGAGGCAATCCTTCGAAGCGCTCGGGAAGCTTGCGGGCGACTTCGGATGGACCATCGACAAGATGAAGATCGACGATGGCTGCTACGAACTTCGTGTCACTGACACCAGCGGAAACGTCCTCAAGGTGAAGATCGATCCCGCAACGCTCGAGGTCGTCGATGGCAGCGTCAAGCGCTTCGGCGATGGCAGCACCATCGGTACGTCGCCGGAGACGGAATTGGACTAGCGATGGTTGCGTTGCGAGTGGGCTTGGCCTCGAAGCTGTCTATCTGTGGGTGACACCGGGCCGCCCGGCGGGCGAGCGATCTTGGTCTTGATCGCAGACCTGCCGGGATCTGGTGATCGCTCAATGGCCGTAGACCGCGTAGTTGGCGAGTGAGGTTCCAAAGGCCGGATGTATCTTGAAACGATCCTTTAATTAGAATAATTCTAAACTGAATATCTCGCTGCGTTTTCCATCACGGAATGAGGTTGCGTCGATGCAGCATCATCCCGCTGCACAGACATCACTGCCCGGAGCACCAATGATGCGCGCCCTTCACAAGCATAGGCTGGCTTCGGGCGGCTGGACTGGGCGCCAATGACGGGTTGATCTCGACGTCGAGCCTGATCGTCGGTGTCGCGACGGCGACCAACGCCTCACATGAGATCCTTGTTGCCGGCGTGGCCGGTCTGGTGGCCGGGGCGATGTCGATGGCCGCGGGCGAATATGTGTCCGTCAGCTCGCAGGCCGATACCGAGGAGGCCGACATGGCGCGGGAGCGTCACGAACTGGGGACGCAGCCGGAGGCCGAACTGGCCGAGCTAGCCGCGATCTACGAGCAGCGCGGCGTGGCCCCGGATCTGGCCCGGCAGGTCGCCGAACAGATGATGGCGAAGGATGCCTTCGAAGCCCATGGGCGGGACGAACTCGGATTGGCGAGCCATGTGATGGCAAGACCGGTTCAAGCCGCGCTGACCTCGGCGGTCACGTTTGCGGCGGGCGCCGCTTTGCCGTTGATCGTCGCCCTGCTTGCGCCGGCCGGAACGGCTGCATGGACCGTATCCCTTGCTTGCCTCATCGGTCTTGCCATCCTCGGCGCAATCGGGGCACGGGCGGGCGGCGCCAGCATCTCGAAACCGACCATCCGGGTGGTGTTCTGGGGCGCCGTCGCGATGGCCTCGACCGCATTGATCGGCTCCCTGATCGGCCGGGCGGTGTGACGATGAAACGCGTGTCGTTCGATTTCCAGACCGTCATGTCGGCAATTGCGGTCCTCGGGATGATGCTGGCCGTCATCGGGACCTGGCCGGCGGCGGAAGGGCTTTCCATTCTAAGGTCGCCCGGTCTGGCGATGGTCTATTTAGCCGGCGGGCTTCCCGCCACCTGGAGCGCCCTGACGGCGTTGTGGCGCGATCATATCCTCGACATCGATCTGCTGATGGTCGTCGCGGCCGTGGCGGCGGCGATCGTCGGGGCGCCGTTCGAAGGCGCGGTGCTGCTGACGCTCTTCAGCGTGTCGACCACGCTCGAACATCAGGCTTTGGGACGCGCACGCCGGGCTGTTGAGGCGCTCATGGCGCTCCGGCCGGAGACGGCTTTCCGCAAAAGGGAGGATGGCACCGTCGTGGAGGTTCCCGCTGCGGAGCTTGCCGTCGGCGATGTGGTGGTGCTGCGTCCGGGCGGACGCGTGCCGACAGACGGTGTGATCCTGTATGGCCACGGCGGGATCGACGAGGCCAATATCACCGGTGAGTCGATGCCGGTCTCCAAGGAACCGGCGACCAGGTCTTCGAGGCGACCGTCAATCTTGACGGGGTCCTTGACGTGACCGTCACCAGGACGGTCGGCGACAGCACGATCGCGCGCATGATCCAGCTCGTCACCGAGGCGCAGGAAGCGAAGGCGCCATCCGAGCGCTTCAGCGCGTGGTTCGGCCAGCGTTATACCGTCGGTGTCCTGCTGGGCTCCGCTCTGGCCCTTGCGGTCTTCTATTGGCTTGGCCGCGACTGGGAGCAGCCCCTCTACAAGGCCGCGACCCTGCTGGTCGCCGCCAGTCCCTGCGCGATCGTGATATCGGTCCCGGCAGCGATCCTGTCGGCGCTCTCCGCCGCGGCGCGAGGCGGCGTGCTGTTCAAGGGGGGCGGTGCGCTTGAAACGCTCGCCGCTGTCGATACCTTCGCCTTTGACAAGACCGGGACCCTGACCAATGGACGTGCGGAGGTCACGCGCATTGTCGCCCTGGATGGTGAGGATCGCCGTTTCCTTTCGCTCTTTGCCGGGCTGGAAGCGCATTCCGAGCATCATATCGCTGCCGCCATCCGTCGTGAGGCTCTGGTTCATGGCGTTGAGCCGGCAGCGGTCGTGGACGTGACCTCCCATCCGAGCGCCGGTATCGTCGGCTACGATACCTTCGGCCCGATATGGGCCGGCAATGCCCACCTCGTCGGAGAGATGGGTGCCTCGGTGGATCATGTCGCGTTCCGGGAACTCGCCGACAGCGCTCAAACCGTGGTCTATCTCGGGCGCGGTGCGACCGTTCTGGGGGCGGTCAGTGTTGCGGACGAAGCAAGAGCCAGCTCAGCCCCGGCGCTGGCCGCGCTTCGCGCCGGTGGTATCAACCGCATCGTCATGATGACCGGCGACCGCAGGCCGGTGGCCTTGCGCATCGGTGCGGAACTTGGCCTTGCGCCCGACGAGTTCATGCCGAGATGCTGCCGCAGGACAAGGTGCTCCAGGTCGGCGACCTCGCGCGTGGTGGCAAGGTCGCTTTCGTTGGCGATGGCGTCAACGATGCCGCCGCATTGGCTCGTGCCGATGTCGGCATCGCGATGGGAGCGGCGGGGTCGGACGTCGCACTGCAGGCCGCCGACGTCGCCCTGTTGTCGGAAGACATGAAGAAGCTGGCCGATGCGCACCGGCTGGCACGGCGGACGGCGTCATCATCCGACAGAATCTCGTCGTCGCGATCGGCGCGATGCTGCTGCTCGTGACCGGCGGCCTGTTCTTCGACCTGCCGCTTCCGCTCGCGGTGATCGGACACGAAGGCGGTACCGTTCTGGTCGTGCTGAATGGTCTACGCCTCCTGTCGGACGGAATCCGCACCGGCGACGGGAACTTCCACCGTTCTCGTCAATCTGAGCTCCAGGATCGAGCAGGCAGCACGTCCGGATCGCGGGCGACCTCGCCCACCACACCATGATCGGCCCCAGTGCTGATAGGTCGGCAGCCAGACCTTCCCTGTCCTAAAAAACCGCAAAGGTACACAAATGCTGACTTTGACATGGCTCGGCGCGGCCGGAACCGTAACCGGGTCGAAACATCTCCTTACACACGACGGTCACCGCATCCTTATCGACGGACTGTTCGAGGGACCCAAGAACCTGCGCGAGCTGAACTGGGAGAAGCTTCCGGTTCATCCGGGGGCGATCGACGCGGTCATCCTGACGCATGCTCATCTCGACCATTCCGGATAGTCGCCGGCATCGGATAACACATGCCTCGTCTCACTTGCGCCAGATCAAGAAAGGTCCTTTGCCAATGGCGTATCAGGGGGAAAATGAAGGATCGGATTGTGGTCAAGGCAGAAGAACTACCCTCAAGTTTCCGCCACGTGCGGTTGGTTCTCACTCGCGGCAAAGATCATCCGGAGGGAGATCGGGCAGTAGGCTATGATCTTCTGGTTCCGCTCAACCACGAAGGGTTCCTTGATCCGCTCGAATGGAAGAAATCTCGCGACGCCTGTCGCGTCCGATATTTCCGGGACGGTAAGACGGCCCGCATCGGGCTGTTGCGGCGCAAGCCCGGCGGGCAGTGGTATTTCGATTACGAGCCGGGTGATCGGGACGACGAGATCGGTTTCCGCCTGGGCGAGGAATGCTTCCGACTTGGCGAATACATCTCGGTCGGGCGGGAAGGCGCGTTTGTCACCTATCAGGTCGCGCGCGTCGAAAAGCCCTGACGCCGGGGCGAAATTGCAGAAAAGGAGAAAGAACCTTGTCGAATACACCTCACACTCTTGGCGACGAATTCCCGGACCAGATGGACGCCATTCATGCCCTGAAGGCGAAAAGCCCCGAGTTTGCGCATGTTTTGACGGAATATGACGCGGTGAACGACAAGATTCATCGGTCCGAGACACGTCTCGACGCCATTTCTGAAGCAGCCGAGGCCGATCTGCGCCGCCAGCGGCTGATGCTAAAAGACAAGATCGTGGCATCGCTCCGCAACGCGTGACGGGACAGCGAGGCCGCGTTTTGCTGCCCCGCTTGCATTACCCGGTTTCGGGGAGATCAGTGACACCACTTTCCCCGAAACCATCGCCTACAGCCGACCAGACCGACCATCAAGGCCCGAGTGTGGCTGCATGCCCGGCCGCAATCTCCCCCTCACCGAAGGCGGCGATACCGGCAGCGTTTGCCTCGTCGGTTTCGATGTGCATTTCGGTGAATGCCTTCTCGCCGACGAGTGCCAGAACTTGCGTAAAGGTCAGTCCGCGGGCGCCGTGCACCGACGCGCACATCGATCAATTCCCGGTCCGCGAGGCCAAGCCTGGCCGCGTCCTGCGGGGTGGCATGGATGTGGCGCGCCGCCACGATCAGCCCGTCACTCAAGAGCTTGCCGGCCGGGCCGATCAATGTCACAGAAGGTGTACCGTCAAGCTGGCCGCTTTCGCGCAACGGCACGTCGATGCCGAGCACGAAGCTGTCGGTACGTGAGACCTCCACTTGCCGACGCTCCCACAACGGTCCGAGAATAGCAACCCGCTCCAGTCTTTCTTTCGGACCTTCCAGTGTTACCCGCTCTTGCGCTGCCCAATGCCCCGGTTGGCGGAGCGGCTTTGTCCGCCTCAAGGTAGTCCTTGCCGAACAAAGTTTCGACGGCTGCGGCCGAAAATGGACGTGACGACCGGAAACGGCCACCGGGATCGTTTCAGTGGCCGGCGCTTTACGGGCAAGCGCATGCGCCGTCTCGCGAGCGATCATCAATTGCTCTGCCGTTTCCGTCACGATGACACGAACACGCGAGCCGTAGGACTGAGTTTGCGGAGCGGCATGGTCGGATAGATCCGGCGCGTCATTGCGGTCGAAGTCGAGTTGCACCCCCATGAACGCAAGGCCGTCGCAGATGCGCCTTCGCATCGAGGCGATATCGAATACACCGAATTTGAGACTGGAGCTGCCGGCGTTCAAGACGAGAATTTTCATTCAGTTTCCCTGATCGTTGAAAAGTGTTCCGTGGTCTGCGGGGTGATGCGCCGAAGTGCGTTCAGGCCCTGGCAAAGTTGTTGGTTGCTGGGCCTCAGTTCACAGACGGCCAATATACAGAGACGCTGCCGTGCCGGTCGCAAGGCCGAGCACACTAAGGGCGCCGACGCGCCCGCCGATCCTTGAGCCTCCGACCCATGCCGCCATCACGGCTTTGACAAGTGTATTCATGGCCACGGCGATCAGGATCGCATCCGCCGCAAGACCGGGCTCGATCGAATGCGACGCCAGGCGGGCCATGGAGATCGAAATCGCATCCACATCGGCGATCCCCGAAGCGGCGGCTGTCACCAGGACGCCCGCATTCCCGAATGACTGCTGAAGCAGATGCGACACCACCATGACCATGGTGATGAGCGTCCCCATTTTCAGGGCGGGCGCCAATTCCAGGGGGTTGGTGATCGTAAGTTCCGGCTGTTCGGAGGAGCCGCGACTCTGCAACAGCAGGAGCCCGGCGCCGATGGCGAGCACGCCACCGCCGATGAGGAACGGCCATTTGAGGTGCGGAAGCAAGCTTTGGTTCAAGGCCGTCGCCACGACTGCGACGCGGATGATCATGGTCAAGCCGGAAAGAAGCACGCCGCAGGAAAGCAGCGTGCTGGACTCGGGGTGTCGGCGGGCAAGCCTTGCCAGCGTCAAGGTCGTCGCTGTCGAAGAGGCGAGCCCGCCCGCAATCGCCGTCATCAGGACCCCAAGCCGGTCCCCGATAACGCGGACAGCGACGTAGCCGGCGAAGGAGACTGCGGCAATCAGGATGGTCAGCAACCAGATCTCATATGGATTCACGGTGCCCCAGGGATCGACCGGCCTGTTCGGCAGGATCGGCAGCATGAGAAAGGTCATTGCCAGAAGCGTCAGGCCCGACCGGATCTCATTCCAGCTCAGCGATGCGACCCAACGATGCAACGGCTCGCGCAGGGCAAGCAGCACAGCCGTGGCAACAGCCCCCGCGATGCCGGCTGCAAGGTCGCCGACGACGGCAAGCGTTCCCAGCAGGAACGTGGCTATGCCGGCGACGACGGATGTCGCGCTGTAATTTCGTTCGGCCCGCGCTTCGAGCCAGTGATAGGAGGTGAATGCCGCGGTGAATCCCAGGAAGACAAGACCGATCACGAGGCCTGAGTCGAACTGCCGGGCCAGGGCGCCGGTAATGCCGCCGGTGAGACCGGTCAGCGCGAACGTTCGTAGACCTGCCGCTCGCTGATGGTCTTCCTCGTTGCGGGTACGCCATCCATGCTCCAGGCCGATCAGCAGACCGATCGAAAGCGATATCGCAAGGCGGCTGAGCAGGGCGTCAGTGTCCATAGTCTCCCGAGTTGCCTTTCAGCATCTGGCGTCGATGTCGATGATCATTTGTCTATGAAGAACCTTGCCTCAAACCCGTCAATTCTGCCGCTCGCGGGGGATTGGAGTTCTATCCGCCCATTTGTTCCGGCAGCGATGGTCCGGGCGATGGCGAGCCCGAGGCCGGCCCCTCGCACCAGAGCCTGACCGCGCTCGAAGGGCTCGCTCAGCCGCGCAAGCACTGCGGAAGGCACGACCGGGCCGGCGTTCGTGACGCGCAGACAGCCGTCTGCCGACAAGGTGACGGCGACTGGCTCGTCCCGCACGCCATGCTTGAGGGCGTTTTCGATCAGGTTCCGGGCCAGGATGGCGAAGGCGTCGGCGTCGATGCTTGCGAACACCGGCGCGTCTGGCAGTGCCAAGTCGATGCGCCCTGCCGTCTCGGCCTGCCCGTCGAATTCGCTCACAACCATCCGCAGGATGGCGCCGATCGCGACCGGCGCCTCGGCGAGAAGGCGTCCGCCCTCGGCTCTCGCCAGTTGCATGAGTTTCTCGGTGAGGCGGGAAAGGCGCCGCAAGGCGATCTGCATATCCTCGGCGCGCTCACGCGTGGCGTCGTCCGGCGCTTGCGCGATCATGCGCTGCGCCTGCGCCAGTGCCGCAGCCACCGGTGTCCGCAGTTCATGGGCCGATTTGGCCGCGAGACTGCGCTCGGCCTGCAAGGTACGCGTCAATCGGTCCAGGAGGTGGTTGACCGCTTTGGCGACGGGGCCGATCTCCGAAGGCAGGTCCTCCGCGTCGATGGGTGTCAGATCACCGCTGCCGCGCGCTTCGATCTGCGAGCGGAAGGTCCGAACCGGGGTCATGGACAGCCGGACAATGACCCAGATGCCTATCAAGCCGAGCGGGACAATGACGGCGAGCGGCAGGCTCAGCCCGAGCAACAATCGTCCGGCGGTCGTCCGGCGATGCGACAGGGGCTCAGCGATGGTGATGGTCAGGTTCTGCTGGAGGGTCGCGTCGGAGTAGAGGCGGTGCGTCGGCGTCGTGGCAAAGCCCATCCCGGAAAACGGCGGGAATGCAGCGAGGTCGGCGCTGTGCGATCGCAGCAGAACCTTGCCCGCCGCATCGCGCACGACGTAGGTGAAATACTCGTCGTGCTGTCGGAGCGTGGCAACGCGCTGTTCGGTGTCGTCGGTATCGCGGCCGATGATCTCGATCGCCGCAAGCGGCAGGATGCGTTGCGCCGTCTCTTCGAGGGCGCTGTCGAACACCTTGTCCATTTCATGGCGCAGCATCTGCGCGGTCACGACCGCGGCAAGTGCCCACAACACCGTCAGCCCCAGCCCCAGCCATAGCGACAGCCGCCATTGCAGGCTTCTGGGCCGCATCATCTTGCCGTTCCAAGACGATACCCGATGCCCCGCACCGTATCGATCGCGCCGTGGCCGAGCTTCTTTCGCAGTCTGCTGACGTGAACCTCGATCGTATTGCTCTCGACCTCTGCGCCGAACGCATAGAGCCGGTCTTCGAGCTGCGCCTTGGTCATCGCGATGCCGGGCCGCTGCAGAAATGCTTCGAACAGCGCCCATTCGCGACCGGTAAGCTCGACAGGGCGCGCGCCGTGCATCACGGTCCGGGCGGCGAGATCGACGCGCAGATCGCCGATCTCGATGAGAGGATTCGGGTTGCCGCTGTATCGCCGCGCCACGGCATTCAGCCGCGAAGAGAGTTCCGACAGATCGAACGGCTTGATCATGTAGTCATCGGCGCCGGCATCGAGGCCCGCGATGCGGTCGGAGATCTGGTCGAGCGCCGTCAGGATGATGACCGGCGTCACGCTGCCCTCGGCTCGAAGCTTTTTGAGAAAGACGATGCCCAATCCGTCCGGGAGCATCAGGTCGAGCAGGATGAGATCGTATGCCGCGCTTTGGAGATGTTCGCGCGCCGCATCGAGCCGTGTCACCCAGTCCACCGAGTGGAGGGTCGCGACCTGCTCGCGCACGGCCTTTCCGAGGATTGCATCATCTTCGATCAGTAGAACTCTCATCCCAAGGTCACCCCGACTCGCCATCCTCCTACCTAGCGTCCGATGCTGTCGGTTTGTTGAAGACCGGCCCAACGCCGCTTCAGGCGTTCGTCAGGAAAGCGTGCCATGGTTCCCCCGAAAGCGCGTTGATCAGGAACAATGAAACGATGAAACATTTGCTGGCCGCGATTCTCGTTCTGGCGTTCTCCGGTCCCGGTATCGCTAAGGCTGACGACGACGATTGCCATGTCTCGATGGATCGATGGAAGCCGCGGGAAGCGGTCGAGACAATGGCCGCCGGTCAAGGCTGGGCCGTTGCCAGGATCAAGATCGACGACGGCTGTTACGAAATCCGGGGAACAGACCGGAACGGCCTGGCTTTCAAGGCCAAGGTCGATCCGGAAACCCTCGAAATCGTCAAGTTCCGGCACAGGGATCGCGATGACGACCGTCACGGATCGAGGCGTCAGCGGCCGCCAGCCTCGGAGAACGACGCCGTAGGTGGGACATCCTCCAACACCCTGCTCGGGGCGACCGTGCGGCCCAAAACCACCATCAAGTAGCAGTCCCATCTCGCTGTCGCTCAAGCACTGCGACCGTCGCAAGGAGATTCCGCCATGCCTCATGATCCGGCCCGTTATTCCAGAAGCATGATCGTCATCCACTGGCTGACGGCCCTGCTGATCCTCGGGGCCTGGCTGACCTCGACGGGAGGCCGTCATATGGCCGAAAACCCGCCCTTGCTGCATTTCTCGTTCGGGTTGGCCGTGCTCGTCCTGGTGCTTCCGCGCTTGATCCTGCGCCTTGTGGGCGGAAACCCGGACGCGCCCCAGTCCAATGGCCGTCTCGCCCTTGCCGCCAAAGCCGGACATGCGCTGCTGTATCTCTTCCTGATTGCCCTGCCGTTGAGCGGTTGGTGCGCTGCCTCGCGCCTCGGTGTTCCCGTTTCCTTCTTCGGCTTCCAGCTTCCGGCGATCACCGAGCGGGTGCAGGGCGCACCGGGCCTGATCGCGGACATTCATGAGAATGCCGGCACGATCATCCTCTACCTCGCCGGACTGCATGCCGCGATGGCGGTCTGGCACCAGTACGTCCTGCGCGACGGGACGCTGCAGCGGATGTCCCCACGCTGACGCAGTGGCAGAAACACGCGCCCGAACGGAGCGTGGCTGGCTGCCGTCTTGTTCAGTCCCCGGAGCTTTCGCGGCTGGCCTGCCGACAGGCCGGCCGCTCCTGCATCTGCGGACCTGACCGTTTCCGATGCTTCCTGACGAAGTGCTGACGGAAAATCCCGATGACCGTCAGGCAGCCCTCAGGCGTCTTCGCCACAGTGACGAGGACGGGTCGGCGCTCTGTGACGACCCGGACACCGTTTCCTCGCAAAAGGCAAGCCGACATGAAATCGCTTCTCTCAGTTCTCGCCATGACAACCGCCCTCACGCTGCCCGGCCTCGCCATGGCCCGGCCGGTGACATTGACCACAACGCTGACCAACTATGGCGGCGACGGCGCGTATCTCGCGCTCTATGTCACCGATCCCCAGGGCAAATATGCCGGCACGCTCTGGGTCGCTGGCGGAAAGTCCAAATATTACGAGCATCTTTCGGGTTGGTATCGCGCCACTGGCGGCCGCGCCGGTATCGACGGCATTACCGGGGCCAGCGTCGGTGCGGGGCGCACCCTGGAGATCTCGCTCGACCTTGCCGATGCGCTTTTCGACGCAGGTTACACGCTGCATGTCGACGCAGCCGTGGAGGACATGCGTGACAGCCCCAACGAGGTCGCCGTTCCCCTGACGGTTGCGAGCGCGAAGACGCCCGTTCGCGGTCGACGCTACGTTTCGACCGTTGCCTACTCCTTCTAGGCGGTGAAGGACATGATTCGTGTCATCCATCGCTGGCCAGGCCTTCTGGCCGCTCTTTTTCTGCTGGTCTTGAGCCTTAGCGGTGCAGCACTCTCGCTGTTTCCCGCCGCCGAACGGTTGTCCGCCCCGCAAGCCGAGGCAGGGCTTTCCGTCGCGACGCTGGCCGGGCGCATCCTCACCGTCCACCCTCAGATAGAACAGATACGTCGCGCGCCCTCCGGCAAGATCACCGCCTACTGGTTCGAGGATGGGGTGCCTCAGGCCGCCCTCATCGATCCCGCAACAGGGCTGGGTGTCGCCTCCAGCGATCCGAATGCTGTCTTGCAGTGGCTTACCGGCCTGCACCGGTCGCTCTTTCTCGGTGACGGCGGGCGCATCGCAGGGGCAGTGGGCGCTGCCGCCATGCTGGTCCTGGCTGTGTCCGGCGCCATGCTCGTCGCACGCAGGGCCGGCGGCTGGCGGCGATGGTTCGCGCCGATGCGCGGGCCGCTCGCTGGACGATTGCATGTCGAGATCGCGCGCTTGACCGTCGCGGGCCTCGTCTTGTCCTCGGTCACCGCATTGTGGATGACGGCGTCGACATTCGATCTCCTGCCCGACACGGCCACATCTCCCGTCGCCCACATCGAGGCGAGCGGCCGGGCCGGCATGGCCGCATCGCACATGAATCTGCTGAAACGGACACCGGTCACCGAACTGCGCAGCCTGGCGTTTCCCGACCCGGCCGATGCGACGGATGTCTTCACGCTGAAGACCGATCGCGGCACGGGCTATCTGGATCAGGGCACCGGCGTGCTGCTGGCCTGGAGCGACCTGACCGGATGGCAGCGCCTCTCGGAGACCATCTATATGCTGCATACCGGTCGAGGCGCGGCCGCCTTGGGCCTCGTGCTCGGCATGATGGCGCTCGGCTTGCCGGCGATGGCGGGCACCGGCCTCATCCTGTGGCTGGCGGGTCGGCGCGGGCGCCCCCGAATTCACGGCAATGTAACGGCTGGACGTGCAGAAACGATGCTGCTTGTCGGCAGCGAGAGCGGAAACACATGGAGCTTCGCTGCGACGCTGCACGCCGCACTGACGAAGCTCGGGCAGGCGGTTCACACCGCGCCGATGTCGTCTTTCGATCCTGAGCGTTACCGGCATGCCCGGCGCATTCTCATCCTTGCGGCAACCTATGGCGATGGCGATGCGCCCACTTCGGCGCGGGGGTTCCTCGATCGCCTGCAAGCCCTGCCGGCAGAGCCAGCCATTCCAGTGGCCGTGCTCGGCTTCGGTGACCGCAGCTTCCCGGCCTACTGCGCTTTTGCCCAGGTCGTCGCGAGGACCGCCGAGGCGCGAGGGTGGAGCACGCTGATCCCATATGACACCGTCGACCGGCAGTCACCGCAGGAATTTGCCCGTTGGGGACGATCGCTGGGTGAAGCGATGGGGATCGGGTTGGAGCTTGTCCATCGGCCAGCCTTGCCGGCGGCCTCCCCGTTGACCCTCGTTTCGCGACGCGAATACGGCGCAGAGGTGCAAGCTCCGACCGTGATCCTGCGGTTCGCGCTACCCAAAGTCCCGTTCTGGCATCGGTTGGCCGGGCGTGGCTTCGGTCGGTTTTCGGCAGGCGATCTTCTCGGCGTGCTGCCCGAGGGCTCGTCCGTTCCCCGGTTCTACTCGCTGGCTTCGGGACGGTGCGACGGCTTCATCGAGATCGTCGTGAAGAAGCATCCGGCGGGGCTTTGTTCCGGGCAGCTCTTCAATCTGGAGCCAGGATGTGCCGTTCGCGCATTCATCCGCAGCAATCCGGGCTTCCATGCCGGCAGGAGCAGGACACCGCTGATCCTGATCGGAGCTGGAACAGGGATAGGGCCGCTGGCGGGCTTCGTGCGTGCCAATGCGCGCCGCCGTCCGATCCACCTGTTCTTCGGAATGCGTCATCCTGCCAGCGATTTCCTCTACAAGGACGAACTGACGTGCTGGCGCCGCGAAGGGCGCCTTCACCGGCTCGTCGGGGCGTGCTCGCGCGGGCGGATGCCGCGCTATGTCCAGCACGCCCTCCTTGAGGAAGCCGCCCAGATGACGACCCTGATCCGTGGGGGCGCGAGAGTCATGGTCTGTGGTGGGCGCGATATGGCTGTCGGCGTTTCGGCGGCGCTTGCCGAGCTTCTAGCGCCAGCCGGATTGACGCCGGCACTGCTCAAGGCGGAGGGACGCTATGTCGAAGACGTCTACTGATCCGATGAGGCACACGCTTAACGGACCGACCATGGGAACGCGCTGGTCGGCGCTGTTCTACACCGCGGCAGGGTTCGATCCAGAGCCGGTTCGGCACGCTCTTCAAGCGGAAATGGACGAGGTGGACGAGCAGATGTCCACCTGGAAGCCCGACAGCGCTCTGATGAGGTTGAACGCTGACCCAGTCGGCGACTGGATCGAGGTCCCGGCTCGTCTGGCTGACGTGCTGCATCTTGCGCTCGAAATCGGCCGCGCGTCCGGCGGGGCCTTCGATATCGGCGTGGGCGATGCGGTTGGCGCCTGGGGTTTTGGCCCGCACGCGGCCGACCGGACCCTGATCCAGAAGGCACTCGCGACACCGCGCCAACCCACCCATGCCGCGCTCGAACTCGATCCTGTTCGCGCGACGGTGCGAAAGCGCGCGCCGATCACCATCGACCTCAACGGCATTGCCAAGGGATATGGCGTCGACCGGCTGGCCGCGATCCTCGCGCGCTTCGGCATAACTTCCGGCCTCGTGGGAATTGACGGCGAGATGAGGGCAATCGGTTTGCGTCCCGACGGTGAGCCTTGGAATATCGCCATTGAAAGTCCCGACACGGCCCGTCGAGCGCGGCATTCCATCCTCGCCTTGCAGGATGCTGCGGTCGCTACCTCTGGCGATTACCGGCATTGGACTGTCGTGAACGGTCGCCGTCTCTCACACACCATGGATCCGCGCCGCGGTGCGCCGCTGCTGTCGTCGCCCGCTTCGGTCACAGTCGTCGCACGAACCTGCGCTGAAGCCGACGCCTGGGCGACCGCGTTGATGGTTCTAGGTCCGACGTCCGGGATCGAGCTTGCCCAGCACCTTGGCCTCGACGTGCTGTTTCTTCTGCGCGACGCCTCTGGTCGAGTCCGGCCAATAGCGACAGGGCCACTTTTTTAGGCAGGCTGGGAGACCTGTCGGAGGGTTCCTGAGGTCTATCGGCAAAGATTGAAACAATCGCACAATTCGGACTGACGGGACCGGAAAATGGCCGTGCCTCCTGGTGGCGGGTGGACTTTGGCCAGCCATTCTTGTCCGGGAACGCCGCTCCACACCAATGCGTCGGAGAACGACCTGCGCAGCCTCGTCAAGCGCAAGATCTCCGGCGGCACGATGAGCGCGATGGTCGTGTGGCGCGCGACACCATGCTCGGGCTGATGAAAACCTGCCGCAAGCTCGGGCTGTCGTTCTGGCACTATCTCGGCGACCGCCTGCAACTCGACGGTCCGCCCATCCCGCCGCTGGCCACTCTGGTCGCGGCTAAGGCTTGAACACGGCTCTCCACTTTGCAAACAGCCCCGGCAAGGAGAACTACCTTGGGTCAGCGTCGATGCCACGGACATGTGTGCACAACGCCGCAAGACTGCTCCGATCTCGATGACCGAAAACCACCGTGCTTCCGCGACTCAACCCGTCTGTCCCCAAATCTGCCCCGGTTACCCTCCTTGGCGCGGCTCCTCGGCATCGTAGGCAGTCATTGACCATCTGTATTAACGTTTTAAATTCCGCCAACGGAAATTAATCAACAGAATGCTTCCGTCACGCAGACGTTAATTTTCGCGCCCAATCACTATCGATAGGTTTCAAGTATCGATAGAGATGTGTACAATGAACTTGTACGCATTCGGTCTCAATGATATTCTCCCTCAGCGCTCAAATCAGCCGGAGATCGCGATGCCGCAGACCCTGTACAAGATCAGCGAAGCCCGCAAGCATTTCGCCGAGGTACTCGAACGCGCCAACCACGGCGAAGAAATCATCATCATGCGCGGCAACGAAGTCTACGCCCGTATCGGCCCGGCCGACGGCGGCAAGCGCCCGTTCGGCCTCTTACGCCAGCGTAGCCTGCCTGACGACCTTTTTGACGACGTCGACGCTGAACAAGCCGCGATCGACGCCGGTGAGTGGAACGACGATGTCGGCATCTGGCAGGGCAAATCCAGCAACCGCGACACCTCCAAATGAAGGTTCTACTCGATAGCCACGCCGTCTACTGGTGGACGATCGGCAGCGACCGCCTCTCCCTGAGAGCGCGATCGCTGATCGAGGACAAGGCCAACATCATCCTCGTCAGCGCCGTCTCCTTCTACGAACTCGACAACAAGATGCGGCTGAAAAAGCTTGATCTGAAGCCACAGGAGTTGCGCGCCGCAGTCACAGCCAGCGGTTTGCAGACCCTAGCCATCACTGATCTGCATGCCGAGCTGGCCGCAAGCTTCGACTGGGACCACCGTGACCCGTGGGACCGACTTCTTGCCGCCCAGACGCGGCTGGAACATAGCACGTTTGTTTCGCTCGACGGCGCTTTCGATGCAGTGCTGCATGAGCGGGTTTGGTAGGCAAGCCGATGAAGATATTGGTCGAGGTCGAGGAAGCGGCAGAACGGCTGGAGGAGCTGATCGATTTGGCGTCCCAGCAGGTCGAAATCTATGTGTGCCGGGGCGAACGGCCCGTAGCTCAGCTCGCCTCCTTCTCGGGGGTGAACGATGATACCCCCTCAAGCGAATTCGCAGAGACACTAACTGATGCGGGGCTAACCGCCACAGGCGAGCTGCCGCGATGACTGTCGTGTCATCGCCATCCATTGCCGGCCGCGCCGAAGAACTCGACGCGCTCGACGCAATCCTGCCCTTCGATCGGCGCGATCAGCTCGCCGCCCTGCTGACCGACGACGACGTCGCCACCCTCAAGCATCTCGCCAGTGAGGGCATGGGCGACAACACGCTGCGAGCGCTGGCGTCCGACCTCGGTTATCTGAAGGCCTGGTGCCAGCTCGCTACGGGCAGCCTCCTCCCCTGGCCAGCGCCGGAGAGCCTGCTGTTGAAGTTCGTCGCCCATCATCTGTGGGACCCGGTCAAGCGCACGGAAGATCCGAGCCATGGCATGCCGTTCGAAGTGGAAGCTGGCTTGCGCTCGCAGCACCTCCTGCGCGCCCACGGGCCGCATGCCCCGGCGACGGTGCGGCGGCGGCTGACCTCCTGGTCAATCCTCACCCGCTGGCGCGGCCATGCCGGCGCCTTCACCGCCCCGTCTCTGAAAAGCGCCTTGCGGCTGGCCGTTCGCGCCACGGGGCGGACACGGCAACGAAAGAGCAAGAACGCGATCACCGCCGACGTGCTCGCTCAGTTGCTGTCCACTTGCAGCGTCGACCGCCTCGTCGACATCCGCGATCGCGCCATACTCCTGGCCGCCTTTGCCTCAGGCGGACGCCGACGCTCGGAGATCGCCAACCTTCGCGTCGGAGACTTGGTAGAGGAGGAGCCGGTCCGCGCCGTGCCCGACGATCCGGCCTCCCCTCCCCTGCCCTGCCTGGCGATCCGCCTCGGCCGCACCAAGACGACGGGTCCGGACGACGATGCCCGGTCGCTGATGATCGGCCGGCCGGTGGAAGCGCTGAAACGCTGGCTGCAGGAGGCGCGGATCGATAGTGGCCCGGTGTTCCGCCGCATCGACCAGTGGGGCAATGTTGACCGTCGCGCGCTTAGCCCGCAGTCGATCAACCTGATCCTAAAATCCCGCTGCACCAAGGCCGGGTTCGATCCGCAAAAGTTCTCTGCCCACGGACTGCGCTCGGGCTACCTGACCGAAGCAGCCAATCGCGGCATACCGTTGCCGGAGGCGATGCAGCAGTCCCAGCACAGGTCGGTGACGCAGGCGGCGGCCTACTACAATAATCCGGACCGCAAGCGCGGCAGGGCGGCACGGTTGATCGTCTGAAGAGGGACTGGTAGCGCGAGGGTCTGCCTGAGCGCACCGACTTTCGATGTGGCCAGCGTCTCAGTTATTTCGGAAACTGTGAGGCCAGCTACGGAGACGACAACCATCGAATCACGGGCCGACTTCGCCCAATAGGCGGCTGACGGGTCAGTGCCGTCGTCGCAGAAAAGGGTGCGAACCTAGCAATGGCGGCGCGACGGGACCGACGAAATTCGCTCGGGCGGCCAATGCTATGGGCCAGGCCATGGTCGTGGCGATGTTGAAGGTCTTTTGATGGCCTGGTGCCCGAATAGACGAGACTTCCACGGCCTTCGCGCTTTCATACGTGGTCACGGGCCAAGCCATGCCCAACCGTCTTCGGACCGACAGCGGAGCGGACCCGGTTTCGCGAGGCCATGATCGTGAACGCCCGGGAAGCGGCCCGTGCGGTCGCCGCCCCTTCTTGATGCCCGTATCGATCGCAACGGCTGCCTTCGCCTCACAGCAGAAAGTCTCCCTTGTCGAAGGTGACGAGCTTTATGAATGGCAACATGTCGGCTAACCAAGGCCTTGACCAGGATGCCCTCGCCGGCTTTTTCCACCACCTTGTCCTTCCCGCTGTCGACGATGCAGAGATCGTCGCCCTTGCCGCCGCGCATCGTATCGGCACCCGATTTGCCATCCACTGTATCTGCTTCCACTGTGCCGGTCAGAGTGTCGGCCTTGGATGTGCCGGTGATGATCTTGCCCTTGGTGTCGATCAGGGACCCCATGCTCGGCCACGGGGCTCCGGCAGCTGATCTTCTGGTCGATCCTGAGGAGCCAGGTTTCCGGCCCACACTTCTGAGGTACGGTAGGCTATGGCCGACCAGAGCGCCTTGAGGCGCCGTCCAGTCCGCTTGACACGTCTGTCCTCTCAAGGCAGAGTTCACTTTATGGACATATGTCCACATTATGGACAATTGGAGGAGACGATGACGAACGGCGGCCCAGCCGACACCGATCCGGAAACCCAGCGCCGGATGCCCTATCAGAAGCCGCAGCCGGCGGAGATCCTGCCGGACCTCGTCGTCGCCAACGCCATCCCCCTCGACGAGCGCATCTGGGTTCCGCAGGCCGACCAGGTCTGGTTCCGCCCGCTCTGCCTCAACCGTTCGGCCGGCTACTGGATGAACCTGCTGCGCGTCCGCCGCGCCGGTGTCCTCAGCCGCCACCGGCATCCGGGACCCGTGCATGCCTTGGTGCTGAAGGGGAGCTGGCGCTATCTGGAGCATGACTGGGTCGCCACCGAAGGCTCCTATGCCTTCGAGCCGCCGGGCGAGACGCATACGCTGGTCGTCGACGAGGGCGTGGAGGAGATGATCACCTACTTCCAGGTCAACGGCTGCATGTACTACGTCGACCCCTGGGGCAACAACAACGGCTACGAGGACGTGTTCACCAAGATCGACATGTGCCGCAAGCACTACGAGGCCGTGGGCCTGGGAGCGGACTATGTCGACCAGTTCATCCGCTGACGGCTTTCCCGCCAATTCACCCTCGGTAGTGTCCCGATCCCTCAGGCAGGCCCATGACGTTTCAATCTGATCTCTTCGACGGAAAGGTGGCGCTCGTGACCGGCGCCACGACCGGCATCGGCGCTTCCATCGCCGCCACCCTTGCAGCCCTCGGCGCCGACGTCATCGCGGCCGGGCTCGGCGCCGACAAGGTCGCGCCGTCCGCCGAAGCGAGGGTGCAGACGCGCGAACTCGACGTCTGCGACGAGAGCGGCGTGCAGGCGCTGGTCGACAGCCTTCCCCGCCTCGATATCGTCGTCAATTGCGCCGGCGTCATCAGGCGGCAGGAGGAACACAGGCTCGACGTCTTCGAGACCGTGCTCGCGGTCAACCTCACCGGGACGATGCGGGTCTGCACGGCAGCCCGCGCCAGACTGGCCGAAAGCCGCGGCGCGATCGTCAACACCGCCTCCATGCTGTCCTTCTTCGGCGGCGGTCTCGTGCCGGCCTACAGCGCCAGCAAGGGCGGCGTCGCCCAGCTGACGAAGTCGCTCGCCATCGCCTATGCCGCGGACGGCATCCGGGTCAACGCCGTCGCCCCCGGCTGGATCGCCACGCCGCTGACCCAGGCCCTGCAGGACGACCCGGCGCGCGCCGGCCCCATCCTCGAGCGCACGCCGCTGAAGCGCTGGGGCCGCCCGGACGACGTTGCAGGCGCCGTGGCGTTCCTGTGCAGTCCGGCGGCGGCCTTCGTCACGGGCATTGTCATGCCGGTCGACGGCGGCTACCTGGTGGCGTAGACGAACGAAACGAAGCCCGGAGACCGGCACTGCCGATGAGCAAGGACGCGCACGAAGGATCGCCACGCGAAGAGGTGCCGGGCACGGCGGCCTTTTCCCGCTTCATGCGCGTGCTCCAGGCCGTCTGCGACAGCAACGATCCGCCGACCAAGGCCCGGCTCGCGACGCTGGTCGACCTGCCGCGCCCGACGGTCTACCGGATCGTCGCCGCACTCAAGGCGGAAGGCATGCTGACGGAATCGCGCGGATCGGGCACGCTCCTGCCCGGCCCGCGGCTCCTGAGCCTCGCCGCCCGCGGCTGGGAACGGTCCGACTTCCGGCAGGCCGCGCAGGCCCCGCTGACGCGGCTTCGCGACCTGCTCGACGAGACCATCCACCTGGCGATCGCGAGCGGCGACGAGATGGTCTACATCGACAAGCTCGAGAGCAACCGCACGGTGCGGATGATGTCGCGCATCGGCACGCGCGTTCCGCTGCACTCGAGCTCGGTCGGCAAGGCCTGGCTCGCGACCCTGGATCCCGAGGCGTTGCAGGCCGTTCTCGACCGGCTGCCGCTTCCGGCCCGCACCCGCCATACCGTGACCGACCGAACGGCGCTGGAACGACAGCTTCATGCCACGCGCGAGCGCGGCTATTCGCTGGACATCCAGGAGAACGAGGACGACATCTGCTGCTACGGCCGCGCCATCGTCGGCCGTGACGGCCGGCCGCTCGGCTGCATCAGCGTCAGCATGCCGCGCTACCGCTTCGAGGAGACGGATGCCCGGTTAATCACCCAGGCCATGGCAGAGTGCGTCCGCGACATCGCCCGCGAATGCGACGGCTGACGCACCGAAGCTGTCAGGCGAACAGCACGCAGACGGGGCTGCCGATCCCGTAGGGTTCGCCGACCGGCGTCAGCGCGCCGGTCTGCTGGTCGATGGAGAACACCGAGAGCGAATGGCTGTCCTGGTTGGCGGCGACCAGATAATGCCCGCCCGGATCGATCGCGAAGTCGCGCGGCACCGCCCCGCGGGTGGAATACCAGCCGATCGGCCTGAGCGCGCCCGCACCGGGATCAGCTTCGAAGGCGACGATGGTGTCGTGGCCGCGGTTGGAGGCATAGACGAAGCGGCCGCCCGGGTGGACACGGATCGCCGCGCAGGCGGACTGGCCTTCGAAACCGTCCGGCAGGGTCGAGGCCTCGTCGAGCAGCCGCATCCCGGTGTCCGAATAGGCATAGCAGCTCACGGAACAGCCGAGTTCGTGCACGACGAAGACCTTCGTCGCATCGGTCGAGAATGCCAGGTGCCTCGGCATGTGGCCGCCCTTCGTCTTCACCACGAGGTCCGGCTGCGGATCGATCAGGGTGGCGCCCCCGATCGCATGGACGGCGATCTCGTCGGTGCCGGCGTCGCAGACGAGGAGCCGGCTGCCGTCCGGCGTCGCCATCGCCTGGTGGACATGCGGCCCCTCCTGCCGGCTCTCGTTCGGCCCGGAGCCGGAGCGCTGCAGGTTCACGGCAGCGCCCGTCGGCAGGCCGGCTGCATCCAGCGCGCAGGTGAGAAGATTGCCGCTCACATAGTTGGACACGAAGAGCCTTCGGCCCTGCCGATCGAGCGAAACATGGCACGGGCAGTCGCCCACCGCCTCCACGCGGGCAAGAAGCGCGATGTCACCGCTGCCCGGCTCGAAGCGCAGCGCCACGGCCGATGCCCCGTCCTCTAGCGGCAGCTCCTCCACCGCGTAGAGCATGCGGTGGTCGTCGGCCAGCGCGAGATAGGTCGGATTGCGCAGGTCCGTAAAGCTCGATACCGGCGTGATGCAGCCGGTTTCAGCACAGAGGCGCAGGACGCTGATCCCCTGCCCGCGCGCTTCCACATGCGGCAGCGAGTGGGTGTAGCTGCCGACGACGAGGGTGAAGGCCGCGGGCGGGCTTGTCGGTTCTGCCATGGTCGATGCTTCCTCCACTCTGACGGGCCGACGCCGGCGCGCGCGGTCACAGGCGGCTTGTAGCCGGACCGGCGGGGCGGCGAAAGCCTCGCCCGGCGATGCCGCTCAACCGGGCGACAAGACAGGCGACGGCTTCTTGCCGGTCAACCGTTGCACGGTCACGAACAGCAGCGGAACGAAGAAGACGCCGAGGATGGTGGCGAAGATCATCCCGCCCATCACCCCGATGCCGATCGAGTTCTGCGCTGCAGAGCCCGCCCCGGTGGCACGCGCGAGCGGGAGCACGCCGAGGATGAAGGCGAGCGAGGTCATCACGATCGGCCGCAGCCTGAGGCGTGCGGCCTCCGTCACCGCTTCGACCGCCGTCTTTCCGCGCGCCATCAGGTCCTTTGCGAATTCCACGATCAGAATGGCGTTCTTCGCCGTCAGCCCGATGGTCGTCAGCAATCCCACCTTGAAATAGACGTCGTTCGACTGGCCGAAGACGACGGCGAACAACAGCGCGCCGAAGACGCCGACGGGCACGGCGAGGATGACGGAGAAGGGAATGGACCAGCTCTCGTAAAGGGCGGCGAGGCACAGAAAGACCACGACGAGCGACACCGCATACAGAAGCGCCTCCTGCGAGCCCGCCAGCCGTTCCTGATAGGACAGCCCGGACCAGGACGCGGTATAGCCGCCGTCGAGCGCGGCCACGAGCCGCTCGGCCTCCGTCATCGCATCGCCGGAGCTCGCGCCCGGCGCGGCCGCTCCGTCCATGGCGATCGCCGCCGTGCCGTTGAAGCGGGCCAGGGAGGGCGAGCCCTGCACCCATTCGGTGGTGGCGAACGCGCTGAACGGCACCATCTCGCCCTCGCCGTTGCGCACCGACCACCGGCTGACGTCGTCCGGCTGCATGCGGAAGGGCGCGTCCGCCTGGACATAGACCGGCTTGATCTCGCCCTTGTAGACGAAGTCGTTGACATTGGTGCCGGAGAAGGCGGTGGTGATCAGGCTGTTCAGGTCGCTGAGACTGACGCCGAGCGCGCTCGCCTTTTCCTGGTCGATGTCGATCTTGAGCTGCGCCTCCAGCGTGCGGGTGTTGCCGCGCATGTCGGCGACGACGGCATTCGACTGGGCGTTGTCGGCCAGCCTGTTGCTGGCGTCGATCAGCGCGTCGCGTCCCCGGTTGGCCGTGTCCTCGAGATACATCGAGAAGCCGCTGCTCTGGCCGAGGCCATGGATCGCCGGGGGAGCGAGAACGAAGACCTCGGCGTCGCGGATCTTGCGGAAATGGGCCGAGGCGCGCTGCTGAACGGCTGCGGCGGAAAGCCGGCTGTCCGTGCGCTGGTCGAAGTCCTTCAGCCGCACGAACCCCATCGCGGCATTCTCGCCGCTGCCGCCGAAGCCGAATCCGAGCGTCATGAACACGCTCTGCACGGCCTCCTTCTCGTCGTTCAGATAGTAGTCCCGCACCATGTCGATCACGGCCTGGGTGCGGGCGGCATTGGCGCCGGAGGGCAGCGTGATCTGGGTCATCAGAACCCCCTGGTCCTCCTCCGGAAGAAACGAGGTGGGCAGCTTCGCATAGAGACCGTAGGCGGCCAGAAACAGCACCCCGAACACGGCCAGCACGCGCAGCGGACGCCCGACCAGCCAGCCGACCGCTGCGGCATAGCGGCCGGTGGCGCGGTCGAACCCCCTGTCGAACCAGCCGAGCCAGCGGGCGATCGGGCCGCCGTGGGCGGGCTTCAGGATCATCGCGCAGAGCGCCGGCGTCAGGATGACGGCGACGAGCACCGACAGCAGCATCGCGCTGGCGATCGTGACCGAGAACTGCCGGTAGATGACGCCGACCGAGCCGGAAAAGAACGCCATGGGGATGAAGACGGCCGTCAGCACCAGGGCGATGCCGATCAGCGCCCCGGTGATCTCGCCCATCGACCGCTCCGTCGCCTCGCGCGCCGACACCTTGTCCTCGCGCATGATGCGCTCGACGTTTTCCACCACGACGATGGCGTCGTCGACCAGAAGGCCGATCGCCAGCACCATCGCGAACATCGTCAGCATGTTGATCGAATAGCCGAGCGCGGCGAGGACGCCGAACGTGCCCAGGAGCACGACGGGAACGGCGATCATCGGAATGATGGTCGCCCGCAGGTTCTGCAGGAACAGCAGGAGCACCACGAAGACGAGCACGATCGCCTCGATCAGCGTGTGCACCACCTTCTCGATCGACAGTTCGACGAACGGCGTCGTTTCGTAGGAATAGGCGATCTCCACGCCCTCCGGAAGCGACCCCGCCAGGCTGTCCAGTTCGGCGTGGACGAGCTGCGCGGTCGAAATGGCGTTGGCGCCGGATGCCAGCTGGACGCCGAAGCCCGCAGCCGGCATGCCGTTGAGGGTCGAGCTCTGGCCATAGGTCTCGAGCCCGATCTCCACGCGCGCCACGTCCGCCAGGCGCACCACCGCCCCGTCCGAGGCGGTCTTCAGGATGATGCGCTCGAACTCGTCCACCGAGGTCATCTGCGTGCGCGCGATGATGCTCGCCTTCAGCTGCTGCCCCTTGACGACGGGCGTCGCCCCGATCGAGCCCGCGGCGACCTGGACGTTCTGCGCGCCGATCGCAGCGGTGACGTCGTCGGGAACGAGCTCGTACTTTTCCATCAGGGCCGGGTCGAGCCAGATGCGCATGGCATAGCCCGAGCCGAACGCCTGCACGGAGCCGACGCCGTCCAGCCGCTCGATGCGCTCCTCGATCTGGCTGGACATGATGTCGGAGAGCTGGTCGGAGGTATAGCGGCCGTCGCGCGAGATGATGTTGCCGATCATCAGGATCCCCGACGGCGAGCGGTTGACCTGCACCCCCTGGTCCTGGACGGATTCCGGCAGCTGCGATTCCACCCGCGACAGCTTGTTCTGCACCTCCACCTGCGCGATCTCCGGATCGGTCCCGTTGGCGAAGGTGAGCGAGATCGACGCCGAACCGGTGCTCGACGTGGACTCCATGTAGAGAAGGCCGTCGAGGCCGGTCATGACGCTCTCGATCTTCTTCGTCACGGAGTTCTCGACCGCCTCGGCAGTCGCCCCCTGATAGGTGGCGCTGACGCGCACCGTCACCGGGGCGATGTCCGGATACTGCGAGATGGAGAGGGAATAGATCCCCATCACCCCGGCCAGCATCGTCGCGATCGCAAGGACGATCGCAAAGACCGGGCGGGCGATGAAGAAGCTGGCGAGTGCGTTGCGTGGCGAAGAGAGGGTCACTGGCCCGCCCCCTTTCCGGTCTCCGCCGCCTGCGTCTCGATGTCCTGCGGGACCACGCCATCGTCATCGATGGCGGCTTCGACCGGCGTCACCGCGCTGCCGTCGGAGATCTTCTGGAAGCCGTCGACGATCAGGCGGTCGCCGTCCTTGACCCCGTCGGTCACGATCCAGTCGTTTCCGGCCGTGCCGCTCGTGGTGACCTGCTGCTGCTGCGCCTTGCCCTCGGCCGTCACGAGATAGACGGTCGCCTTGCCGTCGTCGCCGCGCGTCACCGCCCGCTGCGGCACGAGAAACGCGCCGGCCATGGTGCCGAGATCGACCGTGGCGGAAACGAACATGCCGGGGATCAGCATCCGCCCCTTGTTCGGAAACGTCGCGCGCACCGTGAACGTGCCGGTCGACTGGCCGACGACCATGTCGATCAGCGATATCTGTCCCTGCGTGTCATAGCGCGTGCCGTTCTCCAGCGTCAGCGTCACCGGCATCGGCGTGCCCGGTTTCCGGCTCAGCCGCCCCGACCGCACCTCCTCGCGGATCCGCAGGAAGTTGGCGCTGGAATCGACGAGATCGACATGGATGGGATCGACCTGGCGGATGGTGGCCAGCGCATCCGTCTGGTTCTCGGTGACCAGCGCGCCGACGCTGACGTTCGACACGCCGATCACGCCGCCGATCGGCGCGCGGATCGTGGCATAGTCGAGATTGATGCGGGCCGTCTCCAGGTCCGCCTTGGCCGCTTCCTGGTCGGCCTGGGCCTGTAGCAGGGCGGTCTGGGAATCGTCCAGCGTCTGGGTGCTGACCGCCCGCGTCTCGAGCAGGGTGCGGTTGCGGTCATAGGTGGTCTGCGCCCCGGTCGTCACCGCCTCGGCCTTCTTCAGCGCCGCCTCGGCGGCTTCGAAGGCCGCCTTGAACTTTGCGTCGTCGATCTCGTAGAGCACGTCGCCCGCCTTCACCTCCCTGCCCTCGGCGAAGGCGATCTTGCGGACGATGCCGTTGACCTGCGGGCGAACCTCGGCGGTCGCAAAGGCAACGACCCGCCCGCGCAGATCGATCGTCCGCGGCACGGATTGCGGCTTGAGCGTGACGTATCCCACCTCGATCTTCGGCGGGGCCGGCGGGGTCTGCCCTTCCTGCGGACTGCAGGCCACGAGGAGGAGAAGCGCTGCGAGCGCGCCCGGTTTTCTTGCCAGTCTCATGCCGTGGACAACCTCGTTCACGTTTGGTCACCGCCACCGTTCCAGTCGTCGAAACGGCACCGCGATATTTACAGTAATTGTGATTACGATTATTGTGAGGCGGTAGCGTTGTCAATTCGGGGATGACGAGCATGCGTGCAGGGCCGGGCCAGGGGCACTTGTCGACGCGCCGCCGGCGCGGTCGGCCGAAGGTCGCCTCGGACGCCGCGCAGAAGGAAGCGGTGACCCGGGCGGCATGGACGTGTCTCCTGGAAAGAGGGTACGCACGGACGACGATGGGCGACGTGGCCGCCGCCGCGCAGATGTCCCTGAGTACGATCTACCGGTTCTTTCCCGGCAAGACCGACCTCTTCTCCGCCGTCGTCGCCCTGCACCGGCAGAGCATGCTGGCGCTCCCGGGCGACTACGACGACATGCCGCTGGAGGAGGCGCTCGGCCGGATCTTCCAGATCGACCTCGACCAGGAGGCAACGCGGCAACGCGATGCGTTGATGACCATGCTTCTGGTCGAAAGCCGCCAGTTTCCGGAACTGTCGACGGTCTTTCACACAGAAGGCCCGCAACATGCGCACAGGCTTCTGGCTGCCTGGCTCGAGCGGCAGAAGGCCCGGGGGCGCCTGGTCGTGCCTGATGCCGATGTCGCAGCCAGGATGTTGATGGACGTCGTGTTCGGGGCGATGTCGCTGAAGGCCACAGATGCTCCGCAATGGCCGGGCGGAGACGACCGCCCCGCCTATCTGCGACGCTGCTTCGCCATGATGGCCGAGGGCATGCGGCCGCGCGAGGTCTGAGGCGGCCTGTTGCCTATGGCGGTGATCGGCGGCCGAGCAGCATCCGTCCGTAGAGCAGCGCAAATCCGAGGAACGCGACGCTCCAGCAGACGCCTGCGAGCGGCAGCAGCAGCATTGTCTGCTCCGGCATGAGCGCCGAGGCGAGCCGGGCGAAGGCTGCGGTCATGACCGGTGCATAGATCGCCAGAACCGTCGACAGGGGTGCGTGCAGCGCCTGGCCGCTGTGTCCGCGTGTGGCGCGCGTCATCACCGCCAGCGTCATGCCCCCGATGGCACCCACCGTCCAGGCATGGACGCCCGCCGTCTGCAGGCCGGCATCGTCCAGCAACAGCGCAACCCCCAAGAGCAGGAACCCGGCCGGCACGAACAGAAATGCAAGGTGCAGGATCGTGACGAGCGGCTCGGCGAAGGTCCTGAAGGGCGCCCATCGCAATTGACGTGCGAACTGCGCCGAGCCTGCAAGCAGCATCAGGATGCCGGTTGGCAACACGATGGGTTCGACGCGCGCGGCGACGGGCCAAGCGGCGAGCGCAACAAAGGTGAGACCCATGCAGGCCAGATCGAACCGGTCGAAGGCCGGCGGCAGGCGTCCGGAATTGCGCTGGCGCAGCCAGTTGGCAGTGAAGATCGGAATGATGCGCCCGCCGATGATGGCGATGAGCAGGATGATCGTGGCGATCGCCAGCCGATCGGCGATTTCGACGAAGCCGAATCGATCCACCTCGTAGAAGAACAGCAACTCGGAGACAGACAGGACGGAGAGCACCAGCACGACCTTGTAGTTGCGCCGGTTGCCGGAAAGCACCAGTTCGCGCAGCACGATCACGGCAAGAACCGGCAGGAAGGCAGCGGCAACGATCAAGGCCAAATTGATGCCGATCTGCTCCGAACAGGCGATCGCCAGGCGACCGGCCAGCCAAAGGGCAAAGAGCAGCAAAAGCGGCCAGCCGGAAAGCGGCTTGCGGCCGGTCCAGTTCGGAACCGCGGTCAGCAGGAAGCCGGCAATGACGGCCGGCACATAGCCGAACAGAAGTTCGTGCTGATGCCAGGCTATGGGCGGCAGGGCCGACGGCAGATGCAGAAAACCGAGAAACCACGGCACCCAGAGCGCGATCATCACCGCCGGCTGGAGCGCCCCGAAGAGAAAGAAGGGACGAAAGCCTGCGGAAAAGAAGACCTTGATCGCGGATGACGGCTTGGTGGGCACAAGGGTCGCCATGGGTCAGTTTCCTTCGGGGTTTGGATTGGCGCGCCAGAGGTAGGGAACGTAGACACCCAGCCACAGGACGAACGAGAGCGCCCAGAGGACTGCCGCCGCACCGTGCGGCCCGCCGCGCAGATCGAGACCGGGCGCGAATTCCGGCGCGAGGCGAAGCATCACGGCTGCGACCATCAGGCCGATGGCCGCTTTTGTCTGCCGGGCAAACCGGAGCGGCCGGTCGGTATGGAGCAGGCCGGCGATCGACAGGACCGCAAGCACGCCGATGCCAAGCCCGCCCATCATCATCAGGTGGACGGCGCCGACAAACGAGAGCGGCAGGCCGATCAGCGACAGTCCGCCCAGCAGGAGCCCCGCTCCGGCGAAGCCGCAGGACGAGGTCAGCACCAGGATTTCGGCCTGTATCGCTTCCCGTCCGATGAAGCCCTCGGCGACGCGATCGAGAAAGGCAGCGCCGGCCGCGATCATCAGGTAGCCGCGCACGGGTTCGGACAGGCCGGCGAATTCGCCGACCAGCAGCAGCCCGACCAGGCCGGGGGCGAGATTGACCCGGCCCGGATGCGGCCGATAGGGCGAGGTCGCTTCGGTCGGGTCGAGCACGCGGTTGGTGATCGGCACCGTGATGCGCGTGAGCGCCAGGGCGAGCAGGCCGAGGAAGGCGAAGGCGCCGATGCGGATGGCGATCTCGCCGGCGTCTGCGTCGCCGCGCAGCATGGCGAGCCGCAAGGCGCCGGCGCTGACGGCCAGCGCGGCGAGAAACAGGACGAACCCTGCAAATGCCGTGGTCCGCCGGCGCCAGGAGGCCGAGAGAGTGTAGGCCAGAAGGAACAGCAGCCAGGCCTGATCGGCCACGGCGGCGACAACGATGAGCGGCTCGGCGCCCGCAAATCCCGCGAGGCGTCCCACGGCCCAGACGGCGGCGAGGAGGAACAGCGGCCAGCCCTTCATGCGCGGGCTGTCGGTCCACTCCGGAAGGGCGGAGGTGAGGAAACCGATCAGCGCTGCGCCGAAGGAACCGATGATCATTTCCTGCGCATGCCACTGGCCGGGCAGCGTCGCGTCGATCATCGGCAGGCTGAAGCGCCAGGCGACGACCCAGAGCAGTGGCCACAGCGCCGCGTGCAGGGCCGCCAGCGGAAAGAACAGCCGCAGGCCCTCGTCGGACACAATAGTGAGCAGGTTGCCCCGGCGCGCGGCCGGCCGAAGGATCGCGACGGTCATGCGCGCATCCTCTCGTCGATTTCATTGACATGGGCAAAGAGCGCATCGCCGGCAAGGAATGCCTGCGCGATCTCGAACACCGTCCGGTCGTCGCGCATGCCCGGTGACAGCGGGATCTCGCGGCTGCCGGCGATGCCGCGACCGCTTCGGTCCAGCACGACGATGCGATGCGCGATGCGCACGGCCTCGGCCAGGTCATGGGTTATGAAGAGGCTGGAAAGCCCGGAATGGGCGACCGTCTCGATGACGAGGTCCTGCATCCGCCGCTTCAGCGCCACGTCCAGGGCCGTGAACGGTTCGTCGAAGAAGACGAAGTCCGGATCCGCCACGAGCGCCCTGGCGATCGCGACACGCTGGCGCATTCCGCCCGACAGCTGCGAGGGAAATTTGGCAAGATCCTCGGCGTTGAGCGAAACCCTCGATGCGACGGACTGGAGTTGCAGCCGACGCTGACGCCGGCCGGCGGAGGACGGTGCAAGACCGAGTGCGATGTTGTCGCCGGCGGTGGCCCAGGGCATCAACCGCGGTTCCTGGAAAACGACGGCATGCCGGCGATAGTTTCGTGTCACACGCCCTTTCCTCGGCTCCACGAGCCCGGCGGCGATGTGGGCGAGCGTGCTCTTTCCCGATCCCGATGGCCCGACCAGCGCCACGAGTTCGCCCGCGGCGATCGCAAGGTCGATCTCTTCAAGGACGGTGCGGCCGAGGAAGGCATGGCCGACATTTTCCAGCACAAGGACGCTCATCGCTTCACGCCCCATGGACGCGCCGCCTCGCGCCACGTCTCGAGCTCGGCCCGCAGCGGCTGCAACAGCCCGTATTCGATGGCGATGAGCGAGGTGACGGAAATCAGGATCCATGCCAGGGCTTCGGCCACGTCCAGATTGGCGCGCGCGACCGCCAGCGCCTCGCCGACCCCGCCAGCGTTTGCGAGGAGTTCGGCCATGATCGCGGCCTTGAAGGCCGTCCCCAGCGCCATGACGAGCGCCGGGAAAAGCGTGTTCAGCATCTGCCGGAAAACGATCTTGAAGAGCCGTGCGATCGGCCCGACGCCGGCAGCGCGCGCCATGTCGTCCAGGCCGCGATCGCGTCCCGCGATCCCCTCCGAGGCGCCGATGAAGACAACCGGCAGGCAGGCGATGGCCGCGGTCGCGATCACCGTGGCGCCACCGGTGCCGAGCCAGATCATCAAAAGCACGATCCATGCGATCGGCGGCACCCCCAGCATCAAGGTGAGCTGCGGCCGGGCAAGCCTGAGGACGGCCGGATGATAGCCGGCAACCGCTCCTGCAACCGTTCCGGAAAGGCCCGCCACGACGAAGCCGGCCACGGCCCGTGCCGCCGTCATGCCCGCCAGCCGCCAGGCCTCCGGCTCACCGAGGATCACGGTCAGCGTGAAAAACGTTTCGGCCGGCGAAGGCAGGATGAAGCTGCCATAGGCCTCGTGGCCCAGTTGCCAGGCGGCGGCGAAGACCGAGAGCCCGGCCACGCCCGCCCAACCGGACCAGAGGAACTTCCCCAGCCGTCCTGCGCGATGAGCAGCCGCCGACATCGGAAGGCCTCAGAGATAGAGCGACGTGTCGGGCATGCCGCCGCCGATGATTTTCGGATTGACGGCGGCGATCGCCGAGAACAGGGCTTCGAGCCCAGTCCGCGCATCGGACGCCCGCGTGGCGACGAGATTGGAGAAGGGAATCGACTTCTCGATGACCGGCCAGGGCAGTTCCAGCGCCGAGGCCGCGTGGCCGGCAGCCAGCGAAGGGCGTGCGGTGACGGCGGCCGTCGCCTCTGCGATTGCCGCGAGCATCGGCTCCACCATGTCGGCATGCTGCTGGAGGAAGGCGTCGGTGAACGCGAGACCCGCCTGCGGCATGATCGGCCCGAGCCCCGTCACCTTGCCCCATTCGACCTGCATGTCGATCGCGCGATGGATGGCCCTGCCCGATGCCGCGGCCTTGAGGATCGCAGCCGTCGCGGCCGGTTCCGGCACCAGGGCAATGTCGATCCTGCCCGCGAGCAGCATGTGGATCGCCTCGATCGGCGTTCCCGCCGTCTCGACCGTCACGTCGTCTTCCGTCAGGCCGTTGTGGGCCAGGACGGCATCGAAAATCACCTCCGGGGTATCGTTCGGAAACGGCACGGTGATCCGGCGCCCTTTCAGATCGGCGATGGTCCTGAGCGTGTCGTCGGACGAGATGACGTAGAGAAGGCCGTTCGTCATCACGTTGGCGAGCCTGACGCCCAGGCCCCGCTTGTGCAGGTTGGCGGCCGCGGTCACCGGCATGACGAGAGCCTGCATGTTGCCCGAGGTCAGGCCGGCACGCATTTCATCGGGCGTGCGCCAGACCTTGAAGGAGACCTTGTCGGCAACGCTCCGCAGCAGCCCGGCACCGGCCGCATAGGCAAGCGTGATCGACGGGCTTGCCGGCGGCCCATGGAGTTCCAGCGTCGCGAGCGGAGCTGCGGCAGCGCGTCTGATCCACGGCATGGCAAGGCTCGAGGCCAAGCCTGCACAGACGGCGCGCCGGGAAACGCCGGATACGGTCGCCCGCGGAGAGGACGTCGGCGAGAGATGTTTCCGGCTCATAGGGCAACCTGCTGATTTAACATGACCATACACCTCATGAATAAGGGCTGGGGTTCGGGATATCTTTGCGAAAACGCAAGCAGGGCGGCGGCGCGGCACAAGGGGCCACGCCGCCGCATGCGGACGGAAGGAGCGGTCGTCAGAAGCTGGTCTTCAGGCCCGCATAGAACCCGCGTCCGTCGCCGGGGAGGAAGGCTGCCTGGTCGGGGGTCGCCTGGTCGACGATCAGGGTCGACGAGGCGTATTTCTCGTCGAACACGTTCGTGATCTGGCCGAAGACGGACACCCGCTCGTTGATCCGGTATTCGGTTCCCAGATCGACGACGACATAGGGATCGGCCCAGAGCGTGTTCATGTTGTCGACAGGCGTCTTGTCCGGCACCCAGTTGATGTTTGCCGCCACCGACCAGGCGTCGGTTGCCTGATAGGTCGCGGCGGCATTGATGACATGGCGAGGCGCGCCGGCCAGGCGGTTGTCGCCGCGAAGCGGGTCGTCGTCGAAGCGGAAGTCCTGGTAGGTGTAGGCGAGCCGTCCGGTGACGCCGTATCCCAGTTCGGCCGTGAGGCCGAGTTCGACGCCGAAATGCGTCGTCTCGTCCGCATTCACCGCCCCGAGCGGAGCGCCGGTGGCGTCGCGAAGGCTCAGCAGTTCGTTGTCGATCCAGGAATAGTAGGTCGTCGCATCCCAGCCGAATTCGCCGACGCTGCCGCGCCAGCCGAACTCCAGCGTCGTTGCGGTCTGGGCTTCCAGATCGGGTGTCGAAAAGACCGCTGCCGGCAATGACGGGTCGCCGGGCGCGGGGCGACCGGGGCTGCTGTTCGGCGTGCCGTTGATCGTCACCAGCAGGTCGTCATGCGTGGGCGGCTCGAAGCTGCGGCTGACCGCGGCAAACAGAAACTGTTGGGGGGCGGGCTCGACGCTCACCGCAAGGCTCGGGGTCCAGGCATGATAGCTGCGGTCGTAGTCGGTGCTCACCGTCGGCACGGCGCCGTTCGGCAGCGGCATGGCCGGATTGGCCGGATTGAACGCGATCGTCGGACGGGTGGGCGCGCCGAAGGTATCGGTGTTCTTGCGGGTCGCGTGCGCATAGGACAGCCCCGGGGACACGGTCCATGCCGCCCCGAGCGGGATGTTGAAGCCCGAGTGGAGCGAGAGTGTCGAGGCGTCGAGTTCGTTTTCGCCGAACTGGGCGCCCTGCCGGCCGGCCTCGTTCTGGTAGTAGCTGCGATCCGCCGAGCCGATCGTGTACTGCGCCGTCGTTTCGAACAACGGCAACAGCCTGGCGTCGTCCGGCGCATAGGCATAGCGCAGCAGACCGGTGAAGTCGCCGCCCGCAGTGTCGCGGATGCCCGCCGAAATCGGGAAGCGGAAGGTGTCGTCCGTATAGGTATAGCCCAGGCCGACGTCGATCAGGTGATCGCCGAGATCGAATGTCGTGCGGGAGCCGATGAGGTACTGGCTTGCGTCCCGGCGCGGCCGGTCGCGAACGACGTTCGGGCCGGGGTTGATGACACCCGTCGGCGTCACGATCGGGCCCTTGGAAATCTGCTTCGGGTCGGATTCCAGCGCGGCCTTGTTGATCGGGCCGGGAACGTCGAAGCCGAGATCCGTGTAGCCGAAGAAGAGCCGCGTCGTTGTGATGTCCGACAACTCGGCCTCGATGTTGCCGCCGATATCGACGCGTTCGGAGCTGTTGTAGTCACGGAAACCATCGCGCCGGGTCACGTCGAAATAGGCCGACGCATCGAGGCGCTCGCCGTCGAAGCCGGTCCTTCCGGATGCGCCGGCCTGGCCGAAGCTGCCGCCACCCACGACGAGTTGCGTTCCCGGCGCGGTCGATGCCGTCGGCGACATGAAGTTGAGCGCGCCGCCGAGGACGGTGGCGCCCAGCCGGTTTGCGAGATAGCCGCGGTAGACCTCGATCGCCTGCGCCTGGTTCGGATTGGCGAAGCCGACGATGTAGGACCCGTCGGCGCGATTGATCGGCAGGCCGTCGCGCAGCATCAGGATACCGCGCTCGACCGGGTTCTGCTGCAGGCCGGACCCGCGGATCTGGATGCGCGGCTGGTCGTTCGCCCCGAAGAAGTTCTGTACGACGACGCCGGGAACGCCGGCGAGCGCGTCGGAAACCGTCGGTGCGACCGTGTTGTCGTAGAGATCGGCCTCCACGAGGGCCACGCCGCCGGGAAGGACGGCCAGCCGTTCGCGAATGTAGTCGATCGAATTGTCCCAACCGGATTGGATGACGATCGGATCGAGCACCGTCGGCGCGCCGGGCCCGGCCGACTGCGCGAGGGCCTCCGTGCCGCAGAGCGTCGTCGACGACAAGAGAAGAATGGCGACCCGTGACAGGCCCCGATGCCGCCCGCCCCGGGATGCGCGGCACATTGTTCGAAACATCGTTGCTTCCTTTCCCCACAAACTTGATGCAAGCCGCAGGGAAGCGGGAAAGCTGAGAACCTATGCCTCGCACTCCCGGCCTTGCGGCTTCCGACAGCGTTTGCGCAGGAAGCAGCGGGGCCGTGTCAGTCTGGCAGTGAAGACCGGTTCGCGTTTCATGCCTCGCCGGTAGTGGACGCGGGAAGACTGTTCTTTGCGCCAGGGCAAACAGCGCCGCGATTCCGGTCTCCGTCCACCCTTCGTCCCGCCGCAGGGCCTCAGGCGACCGCACAGACGGGCAGCACCACCGTGCCCGACGTCGGGCCGGTGACGAACTCCGCTTCCACGCCATAGACCGATCGCAGCGCCGAAGGGGTGACGACATCGCCGAAACGCCCGGAGCCGGCAAGCCCGCCGCGCCTGAGCATGAGCACGCTGTCCGCATGGCGGGCGGCGAGGTTCAGGTCGTGGATCGCGATCATGACGAGCGCGCCGGTGCGCCGGACATAGGCCTTCAGGAGATCGAAGACCTTCATCTGATGCGCGAGGTCGAGGGCGCTGGTCGCTTCGTCCAGCAGCAGGAGCCGCGGCTCCCGCAGCATGCGCTGTGCCAGCAGCACCAGCTGCTGCTGGCCGCCCGACAGCGTGTGGATCGGCCGCGGCGCAAGCTCGGCGATGCCGAAGCCGGCCAAGATGTCGGTGGCCGCAGCGAGCAGTCCGGGGTCCATCCGCCAGCCGAGGCCTTCGTGCCGCCCGAGAAGCACGACCTCAAGGACGCTCAGCTGCGCCCGCACCGCGGCATGCTGGGGCATGTAGCCCACCCCGCGCAGATCGATGCCCCGGCCGGCGAAGGTGATCTCGCCCTTGAAGGGGATCATGCCGGTGATCGCGCCGAGCAGGCTCGATTTGCCCGTGCCGTTGGGGCCGACGAGGCCGACGATCTGGCCGGAGGCGAGCCGCGCATTGATCCCTTCGAGGATGACCTGGCGGCCGAGGCGGATAGAAACGTCGTCAAGGATGAGAGCGTCGTTCATGGACGGCTTCCTTTGTGAATGATGACCGCAAAGAGCATCGGGATGCCGGCGATGGCCGTGACGATGCCGACGGGAATGGCGGCGGCAGGGGAAATGATCTTGCCGACGACGGAGGCGCCCACCAGGATGATCGCGCCCATGACCGCCGAGAGCGGAAGGGCGAAGCGATGGTCCTCGCCGGCGATCATGCGGCAGGCATGCGGGGCAATCAGGCCGACGAAGCCGATCGTGCCGACGAAGGACACCGCCGCGGCCGTCAGTAGCGCCACCAGCAGGAAGGTCTGGCGGCGGACGCGGTCGACCGTCAGGCCGAGGCTGCGGGCATTGGCGTCGCCGAGCTTCAGCACCGTCAGCGCCCAGGCGTTGTGCAACACGAAGGGCAGGCACAAAAGAAGAAGGGCCGCCGTCACCTGCACGCTGGTCCATGTCGCCTTCAGGAGGCTGCCGAACAGCCAGAAGACGATCTGCTGCAGGACCTCCGGCGAGGCGAGGAACTGCATCAGCGACTGCAGCGACTGGAAGAAGAAGGACACGGTGATGCCGCCGAGGACGAGAATTTCCGGAGAGGCACCACGGAGCGTCGCAAGCAGATAGACCAGCGCCGAGGCGACAAGCGTCATGGCGAAGGCGGCGGCCGGGACGACGAGGAAGCCGGGCACCGGCAGAAGACCGCCGAACATGATCGCCAGCGCTGCCCCGAAGCCGGCCGCGGCCGAGAAGCCGAGGGTGAAGGGGCTTGCGAGCGGATTGTCGAGAATGGTCTGCATCTGCAAGCCGGCAAGCCCGAGGCAGGCGCCGACCAGCATGCCCATGACCGTCTGCGGCATGCGCAACTGCCACAGGATGGTCGCCACCATGCGGTCGTCGCCGGCCGGGCCGGCCGCAAGACCGGTCCAGACATCCGTCAATGGCAGCCCCGACGGACCGGTCGTCAGATCCAGCAGCATCAGGACGGCAAGCAGTCCGGCAGCGGCCACCAGCCCGGCCGTCTTCCTGAGGGATGCGCGGCGGTATTCGCCGCGCATCCTTCCAACGTGATCCAAGGCAGAAGGGCTCATTGGCCCACGCCCTTGTAGGGGAGGACGAACACGCCCTTCGCCTCGATCGGCAGCCAGGCGCGATAGAAGTCTTCGAGGTTTTTCGCCGGATCGACGT
Organism: Mycoplana sp. MJR14; assembly: GCF_029210525.1. Classification (NCBI taxonomy): domain Bacteria; kingdom Pseudomonadati; phylum Pseudomonadota; class Alphaproteobacteria; order Hyphomicrobiales; family Rhizobiaceae; genus Mycoplana; species Mycoplana sp. MJR14. The sequence continues at coordinate 379,667 of NZ_JARGEO010000003.1, read as the reverse complement.
CCTTGAAGGCGTCCGGGTAGAGCTGCTTGGCGATGTACTGGGCGTAGACATAGTCGGAGATGGTGCGGGCGCCGCCGTGGTAGATGGCATGGACGCCGCCGTTCTGGACGGCGGGAAGATCCGACCAGCCGGGACGCGTCAGGTAGGCGGCGATGCGCGCCTCGGTCACCGCCGGATCGGCTCCGAAGCCGACCTGCACCGACTGCGGCTTGTTGACCCATTCGGAGCCGGCGAGGAAGATCAGGTCCGGCCTCTGGGCCAGGACATACTCCGGATTGAGCGGCCCCCAGTTGCCGACCTGTCCCTTGGCGATGTTGCGGCCGCCGAGCCTGTCGACCAGCGCGCCCCACATGCTGTCGCCATAGGAGTTGCCGGTCTCGGCCGGTCCCTTCTGCGCCAGTTCGACATAGACCTTCTTTTGGGTCGGGCCGGCTTGCTCGATACGCCGTTCGATATCGGCCATCGCCCGCTGGTAGCCGGCGGCGAGTTTCTCGGCCCGGTCTTCGGCGCCCATCGCCTTGCCGAGCGCGATCGTGGAGGCGACGTGCTTCTCGACGGTCTGTGCGTTGTAGTCCAGCGTGACGACCGGGATGCCGGCAGCCTCGATCTGCTTGATGCTCTCGCCGAGGGCGTCGTAGGACCATGCCGCAAGGATCAGGAGATCGGGCTTGGCCGCGATGACCTTCTCGATCGAGAAGGTATTGTCTTCGGTATTGCCGACGTCCGGGATGGCGGCGAGGCCGGGAAGCGCCTTTTCATAGGCTGCAAACTGGTTGGGCCGCCAGTCCTTCCAGGTGGAGAGGGACAGCGCCACGACCTTGTCGATGGCGCCGGGCCCCGCCACGGCCAGATAATCCTCGTAGTAGAAGCCCAGCACGACCCTTTCGGCCGGCTTCGGCAGGCTGACCGTACGTCCCTTGGCGTCGGTCAGCGTGATGTCGGCCAAGGCCGGGTTGACGAGCCCGATGAGGGCGATGGCGGTGGCGATGAGGAACTTGTTCATGGGTCTGTCCTGTCAGGAGAATGGATCGGGAATTCGGGTGCCATCGCGACCGCGTCGACGACGTCTCTTGCGCGAGAGCACTGGAATCCGTGTGCGAACGCGCCCGCTTTCACTCCGCGTCCGCAGCACGATCACGTGCTCCGGCAGGTGCAAGGCAAAGCGCGGCGATCACCGAACACGCTCGAACCGCAGGCAATCGGCGGTCAGGAGCGCGTTCAAGCCAATGACAGGAGGGGCGGCGCCCGAGGCGCGGCATTCGGCGGGAAGACCCGGCGATGGGATGTTTCGGCCTGCGGCGGCGCGAGAACCGCCAGGACGATTGCCAGCGGCTGACCCGAGACGTCCGCCGGCGCGGGCAGAAGGATGGCCGATGCGATGAGGCACGCGTCGCAGAGCTCCGCGGGCATCGGTTCGTCGTCATGGCTGCCGTCGCCGGAGAGGCAGAGATCCGCATGCGTGCCGTCCGGAAGGACATAGGCCGCAAGGTCGAGGCGCTGGTCGCCGACCATGGCGGCGGCCGGCGGCTGGTGGGCAAGGCCCACGAACAGCAGCGCGATCGCGCACAGGATCCTGACAAAAGCGCTCACGAGGTCACGTCCCTACCTGGCGTTTCTCCGACATCGCTTTGATAGCACGACCGGCAGCCGGCGATTTGATGTCGGACAAATCCAGACGTGTTTTGAGCATGGAACCCTTGAGCAGGGAAGCCCCGGGCGGCCGCACGTGCTGTGGCAAATCGTTCCAGCCCTCAACCGGCTCCGGAACGTTTTCGCTGCCGCCCTTCTGCAGCCGCCAGCGCCGCCCCGGCGAGGACGAGCGGCAGCGCCGCGACGAAAGCGGAGGACAGGGGCATGTCGAAGAGGAAGATGTCGGCCAGAACCGGCCACAGGATTGCCAGGTATTCGAACGGCGCCAGCAGCGATGCCTCCGCATGGCGGAAGGCGAGTGTCATGGCGATATGGGCGAAGCCGCCGAAAAGGCCCGCCAGCATGAGATACGTCAGGCCGCGCAGGTCCGGCGCCACCCAGCCCATCGGCAGCGTGAGCACACCGCCGATCATCGAGGCGATGACGAAATAGAAGGCGATCGCGCCGGGGCTCTCGGTGTGGCTGAGGCTGCGGACCATGATGAGGGCGCAGGCGGTGAGCAGCCCCATCAGCAGGCCGAAGGCATAGCCCCAAAGCCGTTCGTCGTCGACCGCACCCTGGCCGATTTCCGGCCAGACCAGCACGATCACGCCGATCAGCCCGAGCGCCACGCCGCCGATCCGCCAGACCGTCACCCGTTCGGAGAGGAGGAACACGCCGGCCAGGCTGGTGAAGGTCGGCGACAGGTAGCTGAGCAGCGTCGCCTCGGCGAGCGGCAGCCGTGCAATCGAGGCGAACGACGCAAACATGGCTGCCGCGCCGAGGCTGGACCGCAGGAGATGGCCGAGCGGCCGGCGCGTCGTCAGCCCTTGCGGGAACTCCGCCCTCAGCCAGAGGAAGACGACGAGCGGGAACAAGGCGAAGGCGGAGCGGAAGAAGACGATCTCGCCCACCGGAACGGTGTCGGACACGGCCTTGACGCAGACCGCCATGGTGGCAAAGAGCAGACCGGAGAGAATGCGCAGGGCGATTCCGAGGCGGGGACGTTCGATATGGGCGGACACGTTCTTCCAATCATCGCGCGATGTTCCTTGCGAGGCGCGTCGCGCTTTGCACTTCTATTCGTCGCAGCCGTCTTAGCCGCGCCTCCAGCGGCTGCATAGGGGGTTTCGTGGACGACCTCAGGTTGGCGGCGGCGCAGATGGGGCGAGGGCGGCTTTGTCTCCCAATTGTCGAGGCACCCGGTCGCCACCGCGAGAAGGCTGGCCGATGCCCGGCCTGGTGCTTGCGCCTCGATCAGCCGGCAACAGCATCTAACCCAAGGACTGCGACGCGAGCGCATAGACGACCGCTTCCCCATCCTGGCCGGTACCGTAGCTGGCATCCTCCCGGGTCACCATCGTCCTGACCGTGTTGTAGACGCCAAGACCGCATTGCTGCACGAAGGCGGCAAACGCGCCGGTTTCGAAGTGCGTGTCGATGCGCAGGAAACGGCCGACATGCGCTGCGACATGTGGCTGGGTGACCCGGATGGCGTCCTCGTCGCGAGCGGCGACCACCGGGCCGACGACATGGCCCCGCCCGAAGCGGCGAAGCATCGAAAAGGCCCGCAGCTGCTGGCCCTGGTAAAGACCGTAGCATATCGAACTGTCGAACAGACGCGCCAGATGCAGGCGCCGCGCCGCGCCGAAGGCCGGTGCATCGAGGGCGACGACCGCATCCAGATCGGCACGGTCCAACCGCCTCAGGACGAGGTCTCTTGCGAGCGGCGGCAGCTCCACGGCGGCCATCACCGTGCCTTGACATTGATAGACCTTCCCCTTCGGCAGGAAGCCCAGAGACGCATAGAGCCGCCGGGCCTCGCGGGTCGAATTGAGACGGATGCAATCATGACCGCAATCGGCCATGATCCGGTTCATCAGCCACTTCGCCGTGCCGTTGGCCTGCAGCCTCGGCAAGGTGATCAGCATCCCGAAGGTGGCGAAACCCTCGCCATGCGGAAACCACATGGCGGACGCCCCGATGCGGCCGATCTCGTCGCGCGCGACATAGCCCTTGCCGATGTCGAGGAGATACTGCCAGTCCGCCGCCCGGTGAGGCCATTCCACCGAGATCGACAGGGCCTGCAACTGGGAAAGCTCGATACTCGCGATGTCGGCGAAGCGCATCTCGAAGTTGTCGACACTCAACGTCCCTGGTAGTTCGCTATCCATCATCCACCCAGCCGAAATGACAAATCCTCCTCCGGGGCCAAGCGCCCGGATGTCCCGGCGGCCATGTTAGTGGAGATCCTGCGAAACATTTCACTGCTGAAGCGAAAGCCGGCACAAGATTTGACCGTATCGCTTCGTCTTTCGGCAGCTATTGGTTTCCTGTGCCTCTACTTTGATTGTCAAGATTGGTTTGTTCGCGCTGCTGGAACACCGCTGGGCGTGACAGATCCTGGAACGGGAACAATGATGACGCGCGCCACGGACATCCTGAGAGAGCTGGTCGGCTTCCAGTCGGTGGTCGGCATGCCCAATGGCGGCATCGTCGAATGGATCGCCGACCATCTGAGGTCCTTCGGCGTTACCGCGCACATCCTTCCCGGGCCGGAAGGCGACAGGGCGAACCTTTTCGCCACGATCGGCCCCGCCGACCGGCCGGGCTATATCCTGTCCGGCCACATGGACGTGGTCCCGGCCAGGGAAGCAGGCTGGGACGGCGATCCCTTTCTGTTGCGGATCGAGGGCGACAGGCTCTACGGACGCGGAACGACCGACATGAAGGGGTTCCTGGCTGCCGTCCTGGCCGCCGTCCCCTCGTTCCTCGCGCGCCCGCTCTCTTCGCCGATCCACCTGGCCTTCTCCTATGACGAGGAGGCCGGCTGCCGCGGCGTGCCACATCTGATCGCTCGCCTGCCGGACCTGTGCGCACCACCGCTCGGTGCCATCATCGGCGAGCCGAGCGGGATGCGGGCCATTCTCGCCCACAAGGGAAAGGCGGCGGCACGGGTGACACTCACGGGCCGTTCGGGTCACTCCTCCCGGCCGGATCTCGGCCTCAACGCGATCCACGCCATGACGGAGGTGCAGCAGGCGGCCGTCACAGCCGCCATCGACCTTGCACAAGGACCGTTCGGGGCCGAATTCGAACCGCCCTACTCATCCTTGTCGATCGGCACGATCGGCGGCGGTCAGGCCGTCAACATCATTCCCGAACTCTGCAGCCTGGAGCTGGAGGCCAGGGCCATTTCGTCCGTTGATCCGGAAGCGCTGCTGGCGCCGGTGCGCGAAGCCGCCGAGGCGCTGGCGTCAAAGGGCTTCGGGGTCGATTGGCAGGTCCTCAGCGCCTATCCGGCGCTCTCCCTCGCCCCGTCCTCTCCCCTCGCCGGTCTGCTGAAGGAGCTGACGGGGATCGAGCCGCTCGCCGCCGTCAGCTACGGAACCGAGGCCGGGCTCTACCAGCGCGCCGGGGTCGAGGCGATCATCTGCGGCCCCGGCGACATTGCGCGTGCCCACAAGCCCAACGAATTCATTCTCGCAAGCGAACTCGCGGCCTGCCAGTCGCTGATCGAAGCACTGGGGCGGCATTGCCGCATGGACGCTTGAACGAGCCAGGAGCGGATCCGGACGATGACCTTTCTCTTCAATTCCGATGCCGCCCGCGGCCAGGTATTCCGGGACGCCTTCGCCCGCGAAATCCCCGACCTGCCGTTCTCCATGGATCCGGCGACGGTCGATCCCGGTGAGGTGCGCTACCTCATGACCTGGACCGTGCCGGAGAACCTGGCGCGCTACCGCGATCTGGAGGTGCTGTTCTCGACCGGAGCCGGCATCGACCAGTTCAGCACCGCCAGCGTTCCAGACGACGTGAAGATCGTGCGCATGGTCGAGGAGGGCATCGTGCGGATGATGCAGGAATACGTCGTCCTCGGCGTTCTTTCGCTCCACCGCAACCTGCCGGCCTATCTGCGGCAGCAGCAGGACGAGGTCTGGCAGGTCCTGCCGCAGGCCCAGGCCGGCGAACGCCGCATCGGCGTGCTGGGGCTCGGCAACCTCGGCCAGGCCGTGCTCGAGCGTTTGAAGCCGTTCGGGTTTCCGCTGTCCGGCTGGAGCCGCTCCGCCCGGGAGATAGACGGCGTCCGATGCTTCTCCGGCCCGGCGGGTCTGGAGGCCATGCTGGCAGAAACCGACGTGCTGATCTGCCTTCTGCCCCTGACGGACGAGACCCGCGGCTTCCTCGACGCCAGGCTGTTCAGCCAACTGCCGAAAGGCGCCGGACTGATCCATGTCGGCCGCGGGCCGCAGCTCGACCAGGAGGCGCTTCTCGCCGCGCTCGACAGCGGTCACATCTCCGGCGCCGTGATCGACGTCACCGACCCGGAGCCGCTGCCGCCCGGCCATCCGTTCTGGCGTGACGCCCGCATCCTGCTGACCCCGCACATCGCCAGCATCACACAGCCCCATACCGCCGCGCGCGCCGTCATCGACAACATCAGGCGGCTGCGCGCCGGGCTCGATCCGATCGGCCTGGTCGACCGCCGGCGCGGCTACTGACACCTCAACCCCCGAAAGGAATGCCATGTCGCTCCTCAAGACCATCGAGACCAACCCTTCCTTCGCACCGCGCGAAAACACGCCCGCGCCGGACCGGCTGATCTCCGGCAATCCCCAGCTCAAGACCTGGGCGCAGGACGAGGCCCATGGCGAACTGGTGCACACCGGCGTCTGGGAAGCGACCCCGGGCGTCACCCGCTCGATCAAGGGCCAGACCTTCGAGTTCTGCCACATCCTGTCCGGCGTCGTCGAAATCACCCCTGACGGCGGCCAGCCGGTCGTCTACAGGGCCGGCGACAGCTTCGTCATGAAGCCGGGCTTCGTCGGCGTCTGGAAGACCATCGAAACCGTCCGCAAGATCTACGTCACCGTCACGCCCTGACGCCCGCGCAGCGGCGCGGCACCCGTTTCAGGCCCGCGCCGCAGAATACGCTGTGCGACGCCGCCAAAACGGTGACTTCGGCTGCGGCCGTCCCCTCTACCGGAGCAACCTGTCCTGGCGATCCGGTAGCGTTGCAGTCAGATGACGGAGACATCCCGATGAGCCTGAGTTTCGATCCTGACAGCCTGGCCCTGCCGGTGGGGCATTTCATCGGCGATCGCCTGGTGGCGGGCGAAGGCGTCATCGCGATGCGCCGGCCGTCCGACGGCAAGGCCTACGCCGCCTGTCCGATTGCCGGCGCCGATCTCGTCGACCGGGCCGTACAGACGGCGAAGTCGGCCCTCAAGGAAAGCAATTGGGGCGGGATCCGTCCCCGTGAACGGCTGAAGGTCCTGCATCGCTGGGCCGACCTCATCGAACAGGACGCCGTGTCGCTGGCAAGGCTGGAGGCGGTCGCCTCGACGCGCCCGGTCGGCCACCTCGTCGAGGGCGACATCGCCATCTCGGCCGAGCAGATCCGCTTCTTCGCCGAATTCGCCGACAAGGACAGCAGCGACCTGGTGCCGACCGACGATGGCAGTCTCGGCATGATCATGACGGAGCCCTACGGCGTCGTCGGCGCGATCACACCCTGGAACTTTCCGATCAACATGGCCGCATGGAAGCTCGGTCCGGCCCTCGCCGCCGGCAACGCGGTCGTGCTGAAGCCATCTGAGATGACGCCGTTCTCGACGCTCCGGCTGGCGGAACTCGCCGCACGCGCCGGCCTTCCGGCCGGCCTGATCAGCGTCGTGCTCGGCGACGGCATGACCACCGGCAATGCCATCACCGGCCATCCGGACATCGCCAAGATCAGCTTCACCGGCTCCACCCGCGCCGGCGCGGCGATCATGGAGAACATCGCGCGCACCGGCGTCAAGCCGATGACGCTGGAGCTCGGCGGCAAGAGCCCGCAGCTCGTCTTCGCCGATGCCGATATCGACCGGGCGGCGGCGGCCGTGACCGCGAGCATCACCAGCAATGCCGGCCAGGCCTGCGTCGCCGGATCGCGGCTGATCGTCGAGAAGAGTGTCGCAGCACCGCTGATCGACGCCATCCTCAAGAAGATGAAGCGCGTCGTGCCGGGACCGACCTGGGATGCGGCGAGCCAGTATTCGCCGATCATCTCCGAACGGCAGCGCCAGCGCATCGACGACATCGTCGCCGCCGCCGTTGCAGCCGGTGCCGAATGCCTGACGGGCGGCCGTTCCATGGACGTGCCGGGATATTTCTATGCGCCGACCCTGGTCGCCGGCGTCGACCAGCGCTCTCCCGCCGTCATCGAGGAGATCTTCGGGCCGGTGCTGACGCTGCAGACCTTCGAGGACGAAGAGGAAGCCATGAACCTTGCCGACCATCCGAGCTACGGACTGGCCGCCGGCCTCTTCACCAGCGACCTTTCCCGGGCCATCCGCCTTACCCGGCGGCTGCAGGCCGGCACCATCTGGGTCAACCGCTACGGCCGCTCGCGCGACCACATCCTTCCGACCGGGGGCTACAAGCAGTCCGGCATCGGCAAGGATCTCGGCCGGGAGGCCTTCCAGGCCAATCGAAAGAGCAAGAGCGTCTTGATCAGCCTCTGAGGACGAAACCATGAAGACACACACGATAGCCCTGATCCCCGGCGACGGCATCGGCCGCGACATGACGGAAGCCGCCTGGTCCGTGCTTAAGAAGGCAGCCGGGGCGCACGGATTTGCCTTGAAGGGGACCGTGTTCCCGTGGTCCTGCGCCTTCTACAGGGAGACCGGCGCGATGATGCCGGCAGACGGCATCGACATCCTGCGCAGCTTTGACGCGATCCTGCTCGGCGCCGTCGGCTGGCCGGCGGAGGTTCCGGATTCCGTATCGCTGCATGGCCTGCTGCTGCCGATCCGCAAGAGCTTCGCGCAATACGCCAACATCCGTCCGCACCGCCTGCTGGCCGGCGTCGAGGGGCCGCTCAAGACGACCAGGTTCGACATTCTCTGCATCCGCGAGAACACCGAGGGCGAGTATTCCGGCGCCGGCGGCCGCATCCACCAGGGCACGGCGGACGAGGTGGCGGTCGAGACGTCGATCTTCACGCGCAAGGGCGTCGAGCGCATCCTGCGCTTCGCCTTCGAACAGGCCCGGTCGCGGCGCCGCAAGCTCGCCTCGGTGACCAAGTCGAATGCCCAGAAATATTCGATGGTCTTCTGGGACGACGTCACGAAGCAGCTCACGGCGGAATATCCCGACGTCGAGGTCACCAGCTATCACATCGACGCGATGGCGGCGCGGATGGTGATGGCGCCGGAAACGCTCGACGTGGTGGTCGCCTCCAACCTCTTCGGCGACATCCTGACCGATCTCGGTGCAGCCATCCAGGGCGGTCTCGGCTTTGCCGCCTCCGCCAACATCAATCCCGAGCGCAACGCCCCGTCGATGTTCGAGCCGGTGCACGGCTCGGCACCCGACATCGCCCATCTCGGGATCGCCAACCCGATCGCCACGGTCTGGTCCGGCGCCATGATGCTCGACCACCTCGGCGAAAAGGATGCCGCCGGGGCCGTCATGAAGGCGATCGAGGCCACCACGGCGGCCGGCATCGGCACGGCTCCCGGCAGGGACCGGACGGACGCCATCACCGCGGCGCTCCTTGCCGCCCTGTAGAAATCGTACCCGAGGATCGCAAGCATGCGGAATTTGAAACTCCCCTCCCTGTTTCGCCAAGAAGGCCTGATCGGCGGCGCGTGGGTCGCGGCCCGGTCGGGCAAGAGCATCGACGTCACGGATCCTGCGAGCCAGGCGGTGATCGGCACCGTACCCGACATGGGGGGCGAGGAGACACGTGCGGCGATCGAGGCTGCCGACAAGGCCTACCCGGCCTGGAAGAGGCGCACGCATGCCGAGCGTGCTGCGCTGCTCGAAGCCTGGTACGCGCTGATGATCGAGCATATCGACGATCTCGCGCTGATCCTGACGACCGAGCAGGGCAAGCCGCTCGACGAGGCACGCGGCGAGATCCGCTACGGCGCCTCCTTCGTCAAGTGGTTCGCCGAAGAGGCGCGCCGCATCGGCGGCCAGACCATACCATCGCCGACCGCCGACCGCCGCATCATCGTGTTGAAGGAACCGGTGGGCGTCTGCGGCATCATCACGCCCTGGAACTTTCCGAACGCGATGATCACCCGCAAGATCGCGCCCGCGCTCGCCGCCGGATGCACCGTCGTCGTGAAGCCTTCCGAGTTCACGCCCTATTCGGCCCTGGCACTCGGCGTGCTGGCCGAAATGGCGGGCATCCCCGTTGGTGTCGTCAACATCGTCACCGGCATGCCGAAGGAGATCGGCAACGAGATCATGGCCAACGCGACCGTGCGCAAGATCTCGTTCACCGGCTCGACACCGGTCGGTTCGCTTTTGATGCGGGGCGCGGCCGACAGCGTCAAGCGGCTCTCCCTCGAACTCGGCGGCAACGCGCCCTTCATCGTCTTCGACGACGCCGACATCGATCTCGCGATCGAGGGCGCGATCGTGTCGAAGTTCCGCAACGGCGGCCAGACCTGCGTCTGCGCCAACCGCATCCTCGTTCAGGCGGGCGTCTACGATCGCTTCGCCGAAAAGCTCACGGCGCGCGTCAACGCCATGAAGGTCGGTCCCGGCACGGAAGCGGGTGTTTCGATCGGCCCGATGATCAACGATGCGGCGATCGCCAAGATCAACCGCCACCTCGAGGACGCGCTGGCGAAGGGTGCCCGGATCGTCACCGCCAAGGGCGAACTGCCGGCAGGACGGCAGTACACGGCCCCGGTCGTCCTGACCGGCGCCACCATCGACATGCAGCTTGCCAGCGAAGAGACCTTCGGGCCGGTCGCGCCGCTGTTCCGCTTTGAGACCGAAGAGGAGGCGATCGCCATCGCCAACGGCACGCCCTACGGGCTGGCGGCCTATTTCTATACGGAAAGCCTCAAGCGGGCCTGGCGCGTCGGCGAGGCGCTCGAATTCGGCATGGTGGGGCTCAACACCGGCCTGATCTCGACCGAGGTGGCACCGTTCGGCGGCGTCAAGCAGTCGGGCCTGGGAAGAGAGGGATCACAGCTGGGGATCGACGAGTATCTCGAGGCCAAGACCTTCCATATCGGCGGCCTCGCCTGAGCCTGCTGCACACGCGGGGTCAAGAAAAAGGTGGGGCTGCGCTCGCAGCCCCACCTTTCTGTTTGCGACGACGACGGCCAGTGCCTTGAGAGGCACGCCCGGCGGTCATTGGATCCTGTCGAGCATCCTGTAGTACAGCCCGACCAACGGCAGGAACCAGGGCTTGCCGAAATGACCCGGCACCGCCGGCCATTCGAGCCCCTTCACTGGATTTCGGTCGGGCCGACCGAGGATCGCGTCGGCGATCGCCATGCCGAGGTGGGTCGAAAGCTGCGCGCCGTGGCCGGAATAGCCCATGGCGTACCATAGTCCGTCGTGATAACCGGCCCGGGGGTAGCGATCCTTCGTGATATCCACCAGGCCACCCCAGCAATAGTCGATCTCGACACTCGACAGTTGCGGAAAGATGCGGCTGAGGCTGTCGCGAAGGATCGCGCCGCTCCTGGCATCCGACCGCTGGTCCGACGTCGCCGAGAACCGCGCCCGGCCCCCGAAGATCAGCCGGTTGTCCGGTGAGAGGCGCCAGTAGTTGCCGATGTTCATGCTGTTGACGCAGGTGCGGTTGCCCGGCATCGTCGCGGCGATCTCCTCATCGGTGAGCGGCCGCGTGGCGATGATAAAGCTGCCGACCGCCATGATCCGGCGGCGGAAATAGCCGAAGTTCGGCGTCGTGTAGGCGCCGCTCGCCATCATGACGTTGTCGGCCGTCACGCTGCCTCTCGCGGTCTTCAACACATGCCGGGCGCCCGCCTTCGAAATGTCGGTGACCGTCGCCTTCTCGGCGATGATCGCGCCGCGCCGCCCGGCCGCCTCGGCGAGGCCGACGACGTAGCGCCCCATGTGCATCATCGCGCTCTTCTTCGACAGCATGGCGCCGTGGAAGGGCGAACCGATCTCGCGCTTGAGATCATCGACCGACAGCAGCGCCGTGTCCGGATCGACCTCCGCATGGACCGCCTCGAAATTCCTGGCGAGCCCTTCGAAATGCTGCGGCTTCGACGCAAGCTTGAGCTTGCCGGCACGGCGAAAGTCGCAGTCGATGCCTTCCTCGGCGATGATCGCCTCCAGCGTGTCGATCGACGCGTCGAGCGCCCTGTAGAGCGCGATCGCCCGCTCCTTGCCGAGTTCACGCTTGGCGGCGAGGTAGCTATGGGCCAGGCCGTTGTTCAGATGCCCGCCGTTGCGGCCGGAAGCCCCGAAGCCGACCGTCTCGGATTCCAGCACCATGACTTTCGCGCCGGCCATGGCGAGCTGCCGCGCCGCGCCGAGCCCCGTAAAGCCGCCGCCGACCACGGCAACGTCGTAGTGACCTTCGATCGGCCCCGAGACGGCGCCCGCAAAACGGGGCGCGGTGTCGTGCCAGTAGGAGACGTATTTCATCGGCTTCGGCCTTTCCTCAGAGACCGACGACGCCCGGCAGGCCGGAAATGTCGGAGATTTCCACATAGCCATAGAAGGGATTGGCCGGCTCGTGTCCACGATTGACCCAGACCTTGTTCTTGATGCCGAGGTCGTGGGCAGACATCAGGTCGTAGCGGAAGGACGAGGAGCAATGCAGGATGTCCTCCGGACCACAGCCGAGCATGTCGAACATGTATTCGAAAGCCTGGAAGCGCGGCTTGTAGGCATTGGCCTGCTCGGCCGTGTAGACGGCGTGGAAGGGGGCGCCGAGCTTGGCGACGTTGGAGGGGATCTGGTCGTTCATCGCATTGGACAGGATGACGAGCGGGATTTCCTTTGCGACCTTGGCAAGACCCGCCGGAACGTCCGCATGGGGACCCCAGGTCGGCACCCGCTCATAGACCATCCTGGCATCTTCGTCGTTGAAGGCGACGCCGTTTCGCTTGCAGGTCCGCTCCAGCGAATTGTGGACGACGTCGGCATAGGGTTTCCAGTCGCCCATGATCTCGTCCAGCCGATAGGCCGCGAAGTTCTTGATGAACTGCAGCATGCGCGGCTCGTCGAGACGATCACCGTAGAGGTCGCGGGCAGCTTCGGCCATCTGGAAGTTGATGAGCGTGCCGTGGCAATCGAAGGTGATGTATTTCGGGCGGAAGGTAGTCATGCGCTTCGTCCTTGCGTGATGGCCCATCGAGCCTTTCGGGTGAGAACACGATCATAAGACCGCTTCCGGCATCAGGGCCGACTGATTTGCCGGAATCCGAAGCAGAATGTTCCGTATCGCGTCGCCGCTTTGGCATTTGGTTGCAGACGGCGGCCGGCGCGGTCGGCGATGTCATGGCGCGTCCCGGCGCCTGATCGCCGACGCACGGCATAAGATGCGGAACGATGCCGCCGCTTTGGCGAAAGATACCGCCGCCGGCACCGCCTTCGGATACTCGTCCGGCTCCTTCGCCTCGAAACTCTGGGCGGAAACGGAGAGCACTGTCCATGCACGTCGGGGACATCGAAACCAGAGCTTTCGGCATCGAGCACCTGGAGGATGCCGCCGCCCTGTCGCGCCAGGCCGGCTGGCCGCACCGCTTGCCCGATTGGCAGACCGTGCTGGATCTCAGCCAGGGCGTCGTCGCCGTGAACGAGACCGGTAGGGTGGTCGGCACGGCGCTGATGACGCCCTACGGCAACGACTGTGCCACGATCAACATGGTGATCGTCGATGCGCGCATGCGGGGCCGCGGCGTCGGCCGCCACCTGATGGATGCAGCACTCAAGCTCGCCGGGGAGCGGTCGCTTCGCCTGGTCGCGACGGCCGAGGGCCTGCCGCTCTACGAGAAACTGGGGTTCCGTGAAACCGGCGCCATCCTGCAACACCAGGGGATCGTCGGCAGCGTGGCGGCGCCCGGGGAGACGCAGACCGCGGCCCCCGGAGATCTCGCCGCGATCATCACGCTCGACCGCGAAGCCTTCGGCGCCGACCGTTCGGCACTGATCGCAAGGCTGGCCGAAATCGGCGAGGTCGCCGTCCTGCGCCGAAACGCCGGCATCGCCGGCTTCGCCTGCATCCGGGCTTTCGGCCGCGGCGAGGTCGTCGGGCCGGTCGTCGCCACAGGCATCGACGACGCCAAGGCGCTCGTCGCGCATTTCATGAGCCGCCGCACCGGCGCCTTTCTCAGGGTCGACACCGGCGCCGGCACCGGTCTCGCCCCCTGGCTCATCGACTGCTCTCTCGCTCATGTCGGCGGTGGCGTCGCCATGGCGCGCCCCCTGCCCGTCCGCCCTGCCGCATCGACAGTTCATACCTTCGCCCTGGCCAACCAGGCCCTCGGCTGATCCGGAGACACCATGTTCAGCAATTCCCTCATCGAACTCGATCGCGCCCATCTCGTGCATCCCGTCGCCTCCTATCGCGGCCACGAACAGCAGGGGGTACGTGTTCTCGCCTCCGCCAAGGGCGCGACCGTCACCGACGCGCAGGGGCGCCAGCTGGTGGACGGCTTTGCCGGCCTGTGGTGCGTCAATGCCGGCTATGGCCACGATTCGATCGTCGAGGCGGCGACACGCCAGATGCGGGAACTGCCCTACGCAACCGCCTACTTCGGCCTGGGCTCCGAGCCGGCCATCCGGCTTGCCGCCGAGCTTGCCGAACGCGCACCCGGCGATCTCGACCACGTCTACTTCACCCTCGGCGGATCGGATGCCGTCGACAGCACCATTCGGTTCATCCGCTACTATTGGATCGCCAGGGGCCAGCCGCTGCGCGACCAGTTCATCTCGATCGAGCAGGGCTATCATGGCTCGTCGACGGTCGGTGCCGGCCTCACGGCGCTGCCGAACTTCCACGCCGGCTTCGGCATTCCCTTCGAGTGGCAGCACAAGATCCCCTCGCCCTACCCCTACCGCAACCCGGCAGGCGAGGATCCGCAGGCGATCATCGCCGCGTCCCTCGCCGCGCTGAAGGAGAAGGTCGAGGCCATCGGCGCCGACCGCGTCGCCGCCTTCTACGCCGAGCCCATCCAGGGATCCGGCGGGGTGATCGTGCCGCCCAAGGGCTGGATGAAGGCCATGCGCAACCTTTGCCGCGACTACGGCATCCTCTTCGTCGCCGACGAGGTCATCACCGGTTTCGGCCGGACCGGCCCGCTGTTTGCCTGCACCGAGGACGACATCGTCCCCGACTTCATGACCACGGCCAAGGGCCTGACCTCCGGCTATGTTCCCATGGGCGCCGTATTCATGGCCGATCATGTCTATCAGGTGATCGCCGACGGCGCAGGCGCATCCGCCGTCGGGCACGGCTACACCTATTCGGCTCACCCGGTCAGTGCCGCCGTCGGCCTCGAGGTGCTGAAGCTCTACGAGGGTGGCCTGTTGGAAAACGGCATCAGGGCCGGCGCCCGTCTGATGGCCGGCCTGGAAAGCCTCAAGGCCCATCCGCTGGTCGGCGATGTCCGCGGCCGCGGCATGCTGGCGGCGATCGAGCTCGTCACCGACAAGGCCGCCAAGACGCCGCTTTCGGCGGACGCCGCGCCGGCGCGCCGCGTCTTCGATCGTGCCTGGAACAATGGCCTGATCATCCGCGCCTTCGCCAACGGCGTGCTGGGCTACGCGCCGCCGCTGTGCTGCACGGATGCCGATATCGATGCGATCATCGAGCGCACGGCAAAGACGCTGGACCAGACCCTGGAGGATCCCGATGTCCGGCGCACCGTCCGCGGCTGAGCCGATTCAGACCCCGGCTGGCCGAAATATCGCGGCAGCCCGAATTTCGGAATTTTGTGCCGCACGGCCCCGCCTATTCGGCGCAAATGGTTCGGACCAAGTGGCACTATCTTAGCCAATGACGGCCTCAAACCCCGGAAAATCCGGGCTTTGCATCAAAATACGCCGAGGCCCGGGACAGCATATTCTTTCCCCGGGCCGCCGTTGCGCGTCGCCTGCGACCTAACTGGGGATATGGAATTGATAAAATCTCTGCCGGAATTCAAGTACATGACCTTCGACGTGGTCGGCACGCTCATCGATTTCGAGGGCGGCCTCAAGTCCTGCCTGCAGGAGATCGCCACGGAAGCCGGCGTTCAGATCGACGGCGAAGAAGCGCTCTCGCTCTATCGCGCCGCCCGCTATTCCGACGACGCCGATCTCTTTCCGGACGACCTGGTGCGCGTCTACCTGGCCATCGCGACGCAGCTCGGCTTGCCGTCTGAAGAGGCCTACGGCATTCGCCTGCGCGATTCCGCCAGGACCTGGAAAGCGTTTCCCGACAGTGCCGAGGCGATGGCGGAGCTTGCAAGGAACTATCGCCTGATTGCCATGACCAACGCCCGTCGCTGGGCCTTGGAGCACTTCTCGAATGCACTCGGCAATCCCTTCCACGCCGCGTTCACCGCTGACGACACCGGCACGGAAAAGCCGGACCCCGCCTTCTTTCACCAGGTCTTCGATTTCGTTTCGCGCGAAGGCGCCAGCAAGGACGACATCCTGCACGTGGCCCAGAGCCAGTATCACGACATCGGCGTTTCCCGTGACCTCGGCATGACCAATTGCTGGATCCAGCGCCGCCACGCCCAGCCGGGCTATGGCGGCACGATCGAACCGGCCGAGTTCACCAGACCCGACTATCATTTCACGTCGATGGCCGGACTGGCCGAGGCTGCAAGGACAGCACGCGGAAACTGAGGGAATTCAGGACTTTTCAAGCATCGGACCAAACCACGCAAGATGGGTCGCCCGCCAACCAGCAAAAAGGGGAATGAAATGAACGACAAGATCACGAACTGGACCGCCTCTGACGACGCCATGGTCGAGAATGCCATTCGCCGGGGCGCGACCCGCCGCGAGCTGCTGACGATGCTGCTGGCGGGGGGCGCTGCGCTTTCAGCGGGCGGCCTGGTCCTGGGGCGCGCGACCAACGCTGTGGCCGCCACCCCCAAATCGGGCGGCAACCTGAGGGCGGCAGGCTGGTCGTCGTCCACCGCCGACACGCTCGACCCGGCCAAGGCGTCGCTGTCGACCGACTACGTCCGCTGCTGCGCTCTCTACAACCGCCTGACGTTCCTCGATCAGGGCGGCACCGTTCAGATGGAACTCGCCGAAAGCATCAAGAGCGGCGACGCCAAGGTCTGGACCGTCAAGCTCCGCTCCGGCGTCACCTTCCACGACGGCAAATCCCTGTCGTCGAACGACGTCGTCTTCTCGCTCAAGCGTCATATGGATCCGGCCGTCGGCTCCAAGGTCAATGCGATCGCCAAGCAGATCACCGACGTCAAGGCGCTCGATCCGCTGACGGTCGAGATCACGCTCGCCAACCCGAACGCCGACCTGCCGACCATCCTGGCCATGCACCACTTCATGATCGTCGCGGACGGCACGACCGACTTTTCCAAGGGCATCGGCACCGGCGCGTTCAAGATGGAAACCTTCGAGCCCGGCGTCAAATCGATCTTCAGCAAGAATCCGAACTACTTCAAGGCCGGCGGCCCGCATGTCGACTCGTTCGAGTTCTTTGCGATCACCGACGACAATGCGCGCATCAACGCCCTGCTTTCCGGCGACATCCATCTGGCGGCCTCGATCAAGCCACGCTCGATGAAGCTGGTGGAAAGCCAGCCCGGCTTCGCGTTGTCGCAGACGACGTCGGGCAACTATACCGACCTGAACATCCGCCTCGACCTCGCCCCGGGCGACAAGGCCGATTTCGTCATGGGCATGAAGCATCTGATCAACCGCCAGCAGATCCAGAAATCGGTGCTGCGCGGCCTGGCGGAGATCGCCAACGACCAGCCCGTTCCTCCGGCCAGCATCTATCATAATGCGGAACTCAAGCCGAAGGCCTTCGACCCGGAAAAGGCGAAGTTCCATTTCCAGAAGTCCGGCCTGCTCGGCCAGTCGATCCCGATGATCACGTCGGAGGCGCCGACCTCGGCGGTGGAGATGGCGACGATCGTCCAGCAGTCTGGCGCCGAGATCGGCATGAACTTCGACGTGCAGCGCGTTCCTTCCGACGGCTACTGGTCGAACTACTGGCTCAAGGCACCGGTTCACTTCGGCAATATCAACCCGCGGCCGACGCCGGATATCCTGTTCTCGCTGCTCTACGCCTCCAACGCACCGTGGAATGAAAGCCAGTACAAGTCGGAAAAATTCGATAAGATGCTGGTGGAAGCCCGTGGCCTTCTCGACGAGGCCAAGCGAAAGGAGATCTACGGCCAGATGCAGGTCATGATTTCCGAGGAAGCCGGCACCGTCATCCCGGTCTTCATCTCGAACGTGGATGCGATCTCGGCGAACCTGAAGGGCCTCGAGGCCAATCCGCTCGGCGGCATGATGGGCTACGCCTTTGCCGAATACGTCTGGCTCGACGCCTGAGGCCGATCACCCGGCGGCAGGGGATATCCTTCCTGCCGCCGAAGCTAAGCCTGACCTCACCTTCCGCCTTGTCCGCGGGGGTTGCCGGCGATTTCCAATTCTTCAGGCAGGGAAACCATATTGCGCACTTATGTCCTCGGGCTCATCGCCAACAGGCTCGGTAGTTCCGCCCTGACGCTGCTGATCGTTTCCTTCGCGGTTTTCTTCGCCACGGCAATGCTGCCCGGCGACACCGCCACGATCCTGCTTGGCCAGGCCGCGACACCGGAAGCCGTGGCCGGCCTCAGGGCCGCAATGCATCTCGACGAGCCTGCCTTTCTGCGTTTTGCGCGATGGCTGGTCGGCCTGCTGCACGGGGATCTGGGGACCTCCTATGTCAACAATGTCCCCGTCGCGGACCTGATCGGCACGCGCTTTTTCAACACGATGCGTCTTGCGGGCATCACGACCTTCTTTGCCGTGCCGCTGTCGCTTGCACTCGGGATCACCGCCGCCATGTTTCGCGGCTCCGTCTACGACCGCGTCGTGACCGTGCTGACGATCGGCATCATTTCGGTTCCCGAATTCATGATCGCCACCTCGGCGGTTCTGCTGTTTTCCGTCTATCTCAAATGGCTGCCGGCGCTGTCCTTCGCCAGCGACGCGACGTCCTTCGCGCAGGTGCTAAAGATCTATGCCATGCCGGTCATCACCCTGACCTTCGTCGTCTCCGCCCAGATGATCCGCATGACCCGCGCCGCCGTCATCGACACGATCAACACGCCCTACGTGGAGGCGGCGATCCTCAAGGGCGCATCACGCTGGCGGGGGGTCCTTTTGCATGCCCTGCCGAACGCGGTCGGCCCGATCGCCAATGCGATCGCGCTGTCCCTCTCCTACCTGGTCGGCGGCGTCATCATCGTCGAGACGATCTTCAACTATCCAGGCATTGCGAAGCTTATGGTCGACGGCGTCTCCACCCGTGATCTGCCGCTGATCCAGTCCTGCGCCATCATCTTCTGCGTCGGCTATCTCACGCTCATCACTTTCGCCGACATCGTTGCAATCCTGGCCAATCCGAGGGTGCGTTGACCATGACCACATCCACCGCCCTGTCTCGCAGACCGAGCTACCGGTTCAGCTGGGTTGGAATGATCGGCCTCTCGATCATTCTCTTTTGGGCGCTCGTCGCCCTCCTCGCACCCCATATCGTCCCCTATCCCGTCGGCGAAATCATAGACGAGGACTATTTCGGCCCGATGAGCGGCAAGCTCCTGCTCGGTTCCGACTATCTGGGCCGTGACATGCTCTCGCGCATCATCATGGGCGCCCGCTACACCGTCGGCATCTCGCTCGCCGCCGTCTGCCTTGCCTGTTTCAGCGGCGCAGCGCTCGGCATGGCGGCCGCGGTCATCGGCGGCTGGTTCGATACGGTGCTGAGCCGCCTGCTCGATGCGCTCAATTCCATTCCGAGCAAGCTTTCCGGTCTGGTGATCGCCGCCGCCGTGGGCTCGTCGCTGGGCGTTCTGGTCGTCATGCTGGCGGTGATCTATACGCCCGGCGCCTATCGCTTCGCCCGGTCGCTGGCCGTCAACGTCAACACAATGGACTACATTACCGTCGCCCGCACACGCGGCGAGGGCATCTCCTACATCGTCTTCTCGGAGATCCTGCCGAACATCATCGGCCCGCTGCTGGCCGATTTCGGTATCCGTTTCGTCTTCATCGTCCTGCTTCTCTCGGGCCTTTCCTTCCTCGGCCTCGGCGTGCAGCCGCCCTATGCGGATTGGGGCGCGCTGGTTCACGAGAATATCGGCGGCCTGCCGTTCGGCGCACCTGCCGTGATCGTCCCCTCGCTGGCGATCGCGAGCCTGACGATCAGCGTCAACCTGCTGATCGACAACCTGCCGAAGAAGATCCGCGATCGGAGCGCCTGAATGGAAAACCTCGTTGAAATCCGCAATCTGAAGGTGGAGGCGACCACAGACGCCGGACGCCGCCTCGAGATCATCAAGGGCATCGATCTCGACATAGCGCCCGGCGAGATTGTCGCCCTGATCGGGGAAAGCGGATCGGGGAAGACGACGATCGCCTTGACGATCATGGGCTATGCCCGTCCCGGCTGCAGGATTTCGGGCGGCAGTGTCACGGTCGCCGGCAAGAACATGGTGGCGCTGAGCGAGCGCCAGCGCGCGCAGGTCCGCGGCCTGGAGGTCTCCTATGTGCCGCAGTCGGCCGCCGCAGCCTTCAATCCCTCCAAGCGCATCATCGACCAGGTGGTCGAGGTCACCCGCATCCATCGCCTGATGCCGCTGGCGCAGGCCAGGGAGAAGGCCATAGCGCTGTTCAGGGCGTTGTCGCTGCCGGATCCCGAAGGGATCGGCTACCGCTATCCCCACCAGGTTTCCGGGGGCCAGTTGCAACGCCTCGCCGCGGCGATGGCGCTGATTGCCGATCCGAAGCTCGTCATCTTTGACGAGCCGACCACAGCGCTCGACGTGACGACCCAGATCGAGGTGCTGCGCGCCTTCAAGGCCGTGATGAAGAAGAGCGGCAGCGCAGGCGTCTATGTATCGCACGATCTCGCAGTCGTGGCCCAGATCGCGGACCGGATCGTCGTACTGCGCGGTGGCGAGGTCCAGGAGGTCGGGAACACCGCCGACATCCTGTCGAACGCCAGGCATCCCTACACGCGCGAGCTGCTTTCGGCCTTTGAACCCAAGGCGCGCGGCGACGGCGTCGTTGCCGTCGCAGAAAGCAGGCCGCTCCTCCAGGTGAGCGGTCTGATCGCCGGCTACGGCCCGACTCAGGCTGACGGCCTGCCGCTCGTCAAAGCCGTGCAGGAGGCAAGCCTTTCCCTGGAAAGAGGCCGCAATCTCGGAATTATCGGCGAATCCGGCTGCGGCAAGTCCACGCTTGCGCGCTCGATTGCCGGCATCCTGCCTGCATCGGCCGGAAAACTGACCCTCGACGGACGCGAACTCGCCCGATCCGCCCGCCAGAGAAGCCGGGAACAGCTACGCGAGCTGCAGATCGTCTTCCAGCATGCGGACACCTCGCTCAATCCTGCCAAGTCGATCGAGGAGATTCTCGGTCGTCCGCTCAAGTTCTACCATGGCATGAAGGGCAAGGCCCGGGATGCGCGGGTCGACGAACTGCTGGACATGGTTCGCCTGCCGAAATCCCTTCGCAGCCGCACGCCGGCCGAGCTCTCGGGCGGCCAGAAGCAGCGGGTCAACTTCGCGCGGGCTCTCGCCGCCGAGCCGAAGCTGATCGTCTGCGACGAGATCACCTCGGCCCTCGACACGGTCGTGGCGGCCGCCGTCATCGATCTCTTGAAGGAGATGCAGCGGGAACTCGCGCTGTCCTACATCTTCATCAGCCACGATCTCTCGGTCGTCGAAGCCATCTGCGACGAGATCGTCGTGATGTACAACGGTCGCAAGGTCGAGGAAATCACGCCTGCACGCTCGAAGGTTCCGCAGCACCCCTATTCGCAACTGCTGTTTTCATCCGTTCCGAAGCTCGACCCCGGCTGGCTCGACAGCCTGGAACGCGACCCCGAACTCGTCAAAACCTATGTGCATGGCTGAACGGCGATCCGCCGAGTCGCAACAGAAGGATGCGTCGGCTTAGGCAGAACATGGCGCCCTCGGCCGACGCCGCAGGCGACCCGGCCGGCTATACCATGAACAAGCTGGTGAGCGGCATGTGCGCCTTGACGATGGGCGACTTCAGGACGACGAAGCTGAAATACTTGTCGATGCCGATGTCCATGTCGGTCAGCCGCTCCATGATCGTCTGATACTCGCCGATGCCGGCGGTGACGAATTTGAGCATGTAGTCGTACCCGCCCGACACCAGATGGCATTCGATCACCTGATCGACTTTTTCGACCGCCGCAAGAAAGCGTGCGAAGTCGATCTGCCGGTGATTTTTCAGCGTGACCTCGGTGAAGACGGTCAGTGTCTGGCCAAGCTTGCCGATGTTGATCTGGGCCGAATAGCCCTCGATATACCCCTCCTGCTGTAGCTTCTTGACGCGCATCAGGCAGGGGCTGGGCGAGAGATTGACCAGCTCGGCGAGCTCGACATTGGTGATGCGGCCGTTCTTTTGCAGTTCGTAGAGGATCTTGATGTCGATTCGGTCGAGCTTCACGTGCTGACACCTCCTGCGGCGGCCGGCGGCTTGCAGCATTTTATGCCGCAAATATTTCGAATTGACATTAACACTCTGGCTTTCCTTGTCTATTTCATTCTGCGCAAGAACGACCGGCACAATACGCTGGATCGTCGGCCACGCGCGGAATCTTGTGCTGTCCCGCGGGCATGTGCGGCAACCTCCACCCGGCCGCCACCACTATGCTGAAGCCCGAACCAGGTCACGCCCCGGGAGATTGAAATTCATGCCAGCACCGCTCGCGCTCGTGGAAACCGACGCCGGATTGCCGCAGGCTGCGGATGCGGTCGTCATCGGCGCCGGCATCGTCGGCGTCTTTGCCGCCTACTACCTGGCCAGGCGCGGCCTGAAGGTGGCGCTCGTCGAGAAGGGCCGTGTCGGTGCCGAGCAGTCGAGCCGCAACTGGGGCTGGTGCCGCCAGCAGAACCGTGACGCGCGCGAGCTTCCGATGGCGACCAGCAGCCTGGACCTCTGGGAGCGTTTCGCCGCCGAGAGCGGCGAGGATACGGGCTTCCGGCGTTGCGGCCTGCTCTATCTGAGCGACGATGAGGAAGAGTTGGCTGGCTGGGCCCGCTGGAGGGACTTTGCCCGCACGGTAGGCGTGACCACCTGCATGCTCGACAGCGCCGAGGCCAGCGAGCGCGGCAAGGCGACCGGCCGCACCTGGAAGGGCGGCGTGTTCTCGCCTTCGGACGGGACCGCCGATCCGGCCAATGCCGCGCCGGCGGTGGCCCGGGCCATTGCGAAGCTGGGCGGCACGGTGCACCAGAGCTGCGCCGCGCGCGGCATCGAGCTGGAAGGCGGCAGGCTTTCGGCAGTCGTGACGGAACATGGCACGATCAGAACGAAGATCGCCGTTCTCGCCGGCGGGGCCTGGGCCTCGTCCTTCTGCCGCCAGCTCGGCATCCGTTTTCCGCAGGCCTCGGTCCGCTCCTCGATCCTGTCGGTCGAGCCGGGCGCGGGCGATCTGCCCGATGCCCTTCACACGGCCCGCGTTTCGGTGACCAGGCGGGGCGACGGCGGTCACACATTGGCCATCAGCGGGCGGGGACGGGTCGATCCCACGGCCCAGAACATGCGCTTCGCCGGTCAGTTCCTGCCGATGTTCATGCGCCGCTGGCGCAGCCTGTCGCCGGGAGGCCTCGAGGGCATCCGCAGCGGCCACGAAAGCCTGGCCGGCTGGCGTCTCGACCGCCCGACGCCGATGGAGCAGATGCGCATCCTCGATCCGGCCGTCGACCGCAGGACGGTCAGGCTGACGCATCAGCGCGCCATCGAGCTTCTCCCTTCGATCGGCGGGCGCCGTATTGCGGCTAGCTGGGCCGGGTACATCGATTCGACCCCCGACGGCGTGCCGGCCATCGGCGAGGTGGCAACCGTTCCGGGCTTCATCCTGGCCGCCGGCTTCAGCGGCCATGGTTTCGGCATCGGTCCCGGCGCCGGTCATCTGATCGCCGACATCGTCACCGCTGCCACCCCGATCGTCGATCCGGAGCCCTACCATCCCAAGCGCTTCCAGGCATCCGCCTGGGGCAAGGTGGCGGACTTCTGATTTCCGATACGCCAGGCTGCCATTGAGAACCACAGGACGTCCGAATGCAGGCACGGCAACTCGAGGTCTTTTGCATGCTGATGCGGAACGGGACGGTGACCGGCGCCGCTGCCATGCTCAACATATCGCAGCCGGCGCTCAGCCAGATCCTGCTGCATGCCGAAGACCAGCTGGGTTTCAAGCTGTTCAACCGGGTGCGCGGCAAGCTGATCCCGACCCGGGAAGCCGAAGAGCTCTATCCGGAATGCGAGCGGATCTTTTCCGAGCTCAGCGCCCTACGCAGACGCACCACGGACATGCGTTTCGGGCGTACCGGGCTGATCCGGGTGGCGGCTTCGGCGCCGCCGGCGATGTCGATCGTGCCCAGGGCGCTGCTCTCGTTTCGCGCGTCCCATCCCGATATCGTCGTGCGCTCGCTGATCGCCCCCTTGGTCAACATCGTCGACATGATCCGCGACGGCGACGCACCGCTCGGCCTCGTTATGAACAACAAGCCCCGTACGGGCATCGATGTGGAGACGCTCGGGCATACCGACCTGGTCTGCATCGTCCCCGAACGACATCCGCTGGCCGAACGGACCCAGATCGCCTTTGCCGACCTCCAGAACGAAACGTTGATATCCTACCGTGCCGGCACCCTGCCCGGCCGACTGCTGGTCGCCGCGGCAGCGGCGGAGAAGCAGATATTCAACCCGGCCATCGAAATCGACATCTCCATCACCGCCCTTCCCTTCGTGCGCGACGGCTTTGGCGTGGCGATCGTCGACGGCCTCCTGCCGTGGCAGCAGTTTCCGGGTCTCGTCCGCCGGCCGCTCCAGCAGAAGATTTCCGTACCGATCGCCTTGCTGACCAGCCGGGACCGCCCGCTGACGGGAAGCCATCTCGCCATGCGCGACGACCTTCGGGCGGCCTGCGTTGCGGTCCTGAATGCGGAGAGTCCGGCGCCGAAGACCGCCTGACGCTGCCCGGTCAGGCATCGCGAACCCAAGCGCCGATCGGCACCGGCCTCACCGGCGCCTGTTCCCGCAGCCGCCCCGCGTCGCAGACATCGATCCCGGCCTTGCCGGCAATCAACTCGGCGCCGGCGAGCTGGCAGTAGCGCCCCTGGCAGCGCCCCATGCCAACACGTGCGAGCGACTTGACCCGGTTGGCTTCGCCGCCGCCATAGGCGACGCTCTCGCGCAACTGGCCGGCCGTAACGCCTTCGCAACGGCAGACGATCGTCTCGTCCGGTACGGCGCGGACGCTTTCGGCGGGCCAGGGAAAGGCGCGTGCCATGGCGCGGGCAAAGCGCTCGCAACGATCCAGCCGGCGCAGATCGGCCGCCACATCCGGCGAGGGCAGGCCCATGTCCGCAAGACACGCCGCCGCCGCAAGCCGCCCCGCGACTTCCGCCCCGTCCGCGCCCAGGATCCGCAACCCGTCGCCGGCCAGATAGAGCCCTTCGCCAGCGCGGCCCATCCGATCGGTGCGCGGCAGCCATTGCGCCCAGTCCCCGTCATAGTCGAACGTGCAGCCCGCCAGGCCGGCAAGCTGGGTTTCGGCGCGCAGGTGCCACCCGAGCCCGACCATGTCGCATTCGGTGAAATGCGGTCTGCCGCGCGCGTCCCGCCAGCGCATGCCGACCGGCCCGCGTCCGTCCGTCTCGATGCCGTCGAGCCTGACGCCGGCGTGATAGAGCCGGCCGAGTTTTGCGCGCATGACAAGGCCGCGCAGAACCAGGCCGGGCCGCACCATCATGCCCGGAAGTCCGGCCATCTGGTCGCCGAGCGAGGAGGTATCGAGGATTGCAGCAATTTCCGCGCCGGCCTTGAGCAACTGGACGGCGACCAGGGTCAGAAGCGGGCCGGATCCCGCCAGGACGATCCGGCGGCCGAGCGCGACACCCTGGGCTTTCAGAGCGATCTGCGTGGCCCCGAGGCTGTAGACGCCGGGCGCCTGCCAGCCGGGAACCGGCGCCAGCCGATCCATGGCACCGGTGGCGAGGATGAGGCGGTCGTAGCTGATGTCCCTGCGGCCGCCGGGGGCCAGCGCCTGCAGGAGATTGCCGGCGATCGCCAGCACCGAGCTCCGTGGGTGGTAGTCGATCTCGCCAGCGGCCACCATACGGTCGAACAGCGTGTGAAGGGTGACAGCCTTGCGGGCTTCCGATCCGTAGAGCGTCTCGGGCGGGCGCGTGAATCCTTCCGGCGGCCTGCGGTAGATCTGGCCTCCGGCCTTCATGCCCTCGTCGATCACCACCGGCCGGATGCCGGCATTCACCAGCGTTTCGGCGGCGCGGATGCCGGCCGGGCCGGCACCGACGATCACAATTCTTTCCGCACCGGGCACCGTCATGGCCAATCCTCCGGCGGCACGGTCCGCAACTGCATGCCCTCGGCGATCAGCGTCGAGCAGGCGCGAAGCCGCCCGCCGTCCTCCTGCCAGAGCCAGCAGTCCTGGCAGGCGCCCATGAGACAGAAACCTGCCCGCCGCTCCGGTCCGAACTCCGACTGCCGGACGGCGGGCGCCGAAACCAGCACCGCGGTCAGCACCGTGTCGCCGGCAAGTGCGGCGCAATCGGTACCGTCCAGCCGGAACCGGACCCGTGGCCTGTCCCGTTCGGCAAGGCGCACCATTCGCCCTGCCTGCCCGGCGGCCTGCGGTCCGGATGTCATTCGGCAGCCTCTCTTCTGGCGATCGCGGGCTCGGGCATCTCCCTGAACCGCGCCCGGACATCCGCGAACGCGGCGGCCACGCCTTCGGCTCCCGCGCGACCCTTCATGCGGCGGAAGATCTCCGTCTTGGTGAAGAAGCGCCAGTGGATGGGCAGTCCCTGCAGAATGTCCGTCAACAGGTCGTAGGCTGCCGGCGTCCATTGGGCCTCGTAGCCCTCGCGCTCGGGACCATAGTGGAAGTGCGCGGAAGATGCCGTGCGGGCCGCCCTGAGTTTCTCGGTTTCCGCCTCGTCCACCGCGCCGTTTCGGACGACGACCCCGTAGTCGCGTTCCGCGGCCTCTGGCGAGACGTAGCCGCGCGCGACGTCCTGCGCCACCCGCCAGGTCTCGCGCTCGAGCGGATTGCCGCGCCCGCCGCCGCCGGCGGAACGGATCTCCAGGACGTCGCCGGGCTGCAGGATCGCGGTGTCGATGTTGCCGAGACGCCGGTAGTCGTCCCCGCCGGCATTGAGAACCATGTCCGACAGGCCGGCAGCCTTGCCGCCCAGCGTGCCCCAGGGGCGGAAGAAGCTGCGGTCGCGGTTGCGGGCGGTGATGCGGCTGCCGGGCGAAAAGACCCGGAAGGCCATTTCGGTGGCAAGGCCGCCGCGCCAGCGTCCGGCGCCGCCGCTGTCCCTGGCGAGCCCGTATTTGACGAACTCGATCGGCACTTCCGTCTCGGTGATCTCGATCGGCGTGTTCTTGAGATAGGCCGCATCGGCGCCGGAGCCGTTGGTTCCATCGCGATGGGGCATGCCGCCGCCGCCGCCGACCACCGGATTGACGGCGGCGATCACGGTGCGGCCGTTCCGTTCGTCCGTGGTCATCACGTTGACGATGCAGTTGTTGCCCGCGGGCGCGGCCGGCAGCTTGTCCGGCACGGCCTGGTTGAAGGCACCGAAGATGACCGAACGCAGGCGGGCGCAGGTCAGCGAACGCATGCCGACGGCCGCCGGCGCGATCGGGTTCAGCACGCTGCCTTTCGGCGTGATGCAGGTGAAGGGCCGCGTCAGCCCGGTGTTCAGGAGGATCTTCGGGTTCAGCGTGTAGAGCACGTAGTAGACGCCGACCAGAAGCATGGTGTGGCGCGGATCACCGCCCGAGGGCACGTTGAGCGAGGAACCGAGCTGCGGGTCCGAACCGGTGAAATCGAGGAGCGCCTCGTCGCCGCGGATCGTCAGCGTCAGCTTCAGGCGGCACGGATTGGCCTCGACGGAATCCTCGTCGGCATAGTCGACGAATTCCCAGGTCCCGTCCGGCATGGAGCGCAGCAGATCGCGCGCCTGCGCTTCGGCATGGTCGAGCAGCACTTCGGTGCCCTCCAGGAAGGCCTCCTTGCCGAATTTCTCGACCATGGCGAGGATCTTCCGTTCCCCCGTGTTCAGGGCGCCGACCAGAGCCTTCATGTCGCCGATGTTGAGATCGGGCTTGCGCACGTTCGTGGTCATGATCTTCAGGATGTCCTCGTCGAAGACACCTTCGTTGACCAGCTTCATCGGCGGGAAGCGGATGCCCTCCTGATGGATCTCGGTCAGGGCCCGCGACAGCGAGGCCGGCACCGCCCCGCCCATGTCGGTGTTGTGGATATGGCCGCCCGTCCAGGCGATGATCTCGCCCTCGAAGAACACCGGCTTCCACAGATGCGTATCCGGCGCATGCGTCGCGACGAAGCAGGAATAGGGATCGTTCGTGAACGCGACATCCCCGGGCCTATAGTCGTCGATCATCTCGATCGCCCGGGAATAGGTCAGCCCCGGATACCACGTCGCACCCAGCCCCATCGGCACGCCGAAGGTCTCGCCCTTGCGGTTGATCAGCATGACCGTGAAGTCTTCCGTCTCCTTGACGAAGGCGGAATGCGCCGTCCGCTGCAGCGTATAGGCCATGTTCTCGGCGGCAGCCCGCGTGTGGTTGGCGAACACCTGAAGGTTCAAAGGATCGAACATGGGCTGTTACTCCGCGAAGGTGAGATGCAGGTTCAGGTGACGGTCGACCTCGACATGCGTGCCGGTCGGGATCGCGAAGGTCGTATCCTCCTGGGCAACGACCGCGGGGCCGGCGAAGGAGCTGCCGGGCCGCAGACGATCGCGCCGATAAAGGCCGATCCATTCGAAGGCCCCACCTGTAAAGACCGGGATCTCGCGCTCGGGCTGCGCCGTCTTGCCGCCTTCGCCGGTGTCGACCGGGAGGTCCAGTGCGGGGCCGGCGCCGATTGCCGAAAGGCGCAGGTTGACGATCTCGATCGCGCCGTCCGGATCGTGGAAGTCGTAGAGCCGGGCGTGCATGGCGTGGAAGGCTTCCTCGATAGCGCCGAACCTGTTCTCGGCGATCCAGGCCGCCTGGATCGGCACCTCGATCTCGAAGCTCTGGCCGACATAGCGCATGTCGGCAGAGACATTCAGCGTCGCAGCCCCGGCATGGCCCTGCCTGGCGAGCCAGCCGCGCCCCTCCGCCGCAAGCGATTCCAGCGCCGCGCGCAGTTGCGGCGCCGCCGCGTCGGAGAGATGGGTGAACACTGTGCGGATGAAGTCGCCGCGCAGGTCGGCCACCAGGCCGCCCAGCGCCGAGACGACACCGGGCCGCGGCGGGCCGATGACCCTCGCCATCTTGAACTCGCGGGCAAGGAACGCTCCGAGCATCGGTCCGCCGCCGCCGAACGGCATCAGCGTGAACTCCCGCAGATCGACGCCGGCCCGCGAGGCCAGCTTCTCGACTTCCACGAACATTTCCGAAATCGCGATATCGAGGATGGCCTGGGCGGCCTCCTCTGCCGTGCGGCCGATCTTTTCCGCCAGCCGCGTCACAGCCGCGCGGGCCAGCCCGACATCGATCTGCAGCTGTCCATAGGCCATCTGGCTGTGGCCGAGCCACCCGCAGACGGCCATGGCGTCGGTGACGGTGGCTTCCATGCCACCGCGCCCGTAGCAGGCAGGTCCCGGTGTCGAGCCCGCCGATTCCGGTCCGACCCTCACGACGCCCTGCGCATCGACGCTGGCGATCGAGCCACCGCCGATGCCGATCGAACTGACGGAGACGGACGGAATGTGCAGGGGGAACTCGCCGATCAGTTCGCCGGTGCCGAACTGCGGCTCGCCGTCGATGATCAGCGCGAAATCGGCCGACGTGCCGCCGATGTCGAGGGTCAGGATATGCTTCTCGCCGGCGCGACGGGCGAGCCAGGCCGCGCCGATCACGCCGGAGGCGGTCCCGGAAAGCAACATCTGGACGCAGGAGCGCTTGCCTTCGTCGGCGTTCATCACGCCGCCGTTCGACTTGGTGAGCAGTGCCGGCGCCGTCACGCCGCGCGAAAGCAGCTTCTCCTCCAGCGCCGCCAGATAGCCGGACACGCGCGGGTGCACGTATCCGTTCAGAATGGCCGTGGTGGTCCGCTCGTATTCGCGGATGACCGGCCAGACTTCGCAGGAGGTGAAGACAAAGAGTTCGGGAGCGATGCGGGCGATCTCCTCTTTGACCGCCGCCTCATGGGCGTCGTTGCGCCAGGAATGCAGGAACGAGACGACGATGCCGGCAGCGGCGCCGGCCTTCGCCCTGGCGACGGCCGTGGCGACCGCGTCCAGATCCGGTGGCTCCACCTCGCTGCCGTCCGCCCGCAGGCGGGCGGGAATGCCGAAGACCATGTCGCGCGCGATCAGCTGCTCCGGCCGGGAGCAGAAGAGCGAGTAGACGTCGGGCATTCTCAGACGCGCCAGCTCGATCACATCCTCGAAGCCCGCATTGGTCAGCAGCGCGAGCGTCACGCCACGCCGCTGGATGACGGTGTTGATGCCGACGGTGGTGCCGTGGACGAAGCGGGTGATGGTTGCGGGGTCGAGACCCTCCCTCTCGCCGAGCAGGGTGAGGCCCGTCATCAGCTCGGCGCCCGGATCATCGGGGGTCGTCAGAACCTTCAAGGAGGCGACGCGACCCGAACGGGTCTCCAGCGCGCAGAAATCGATGAACGTTCCGCCGATATCGACGCCGATCTTCCAGTCCTGTTGGACGAGTTCGCTCGCGGCGGACGCTGACATGCTGACCATTCCGGTTCCCTTTCTCCGTGATGCCGCAAGGCTGGCACGAATGGCGCGGCAGGGTCCAAGATCGAAACGGGCAGGAGCCATAAGGTCGACTTATGCCGGGTCCCGGCCACCCCATAGGCCTGACTTATGGAGAAGGCAAAACCTCGACTTTGACTTGGTCCTGCCAGATCGCGCAGGCTGGAAATCCATTCAGAAGCGCGGGGAACAGATGGACGCGATCGTTCTGGGCGGCGGCCTGATGGGGGCCGCGTCCGCATATTTTCTCGCCCGGCGCGGCGTGCGGGTGACACTCCTGGAACGCAATCGGGTCGGCAGCGGGGCGACGGTCGCATCCTTCGGGAACATCCGTCGCAGCGGCCGCTATATCCCCCAGCTCGGTCTGGCCCGCCGTTCGCTGGCGCTGTGGGGAGAGGCCGCGAGGATGCTGGGCCGGGACGTGGAGTTTCGTGCCACCGGCCACCTGCGGCTGATCTTCAGCCAGGCCGGCCTTGACGAGATGCGCGCCTTCGCCGAGGCGGCCAGGCCGTGGGACGTCGATCTCGAGGAGCTGGGGCCGGCCGAGATCCGCAGCCGCTTTCCGGGCCTCGGCCCGAAGGCGATCGCGGCATCCTTTTCCCCGAAGGACGGGAGCGGCAATCCCCGACTGATCGCGCCGGCCTTCGCCGAGGCGGCGAGGCGTCTGGGGGCGGAGATCGTCGAGGACGCGGAGGTGACGGCGATCGGGACGTCCGCCTCCGGCTTCAGGATCGAGACCTCCAGGGGAGCCTACGCCGCGGAGACGATGCTCAACACGGCGGGCGCCTGGGGCGCGCGCATCGCCGCCCGGTTCGGCGAGACCGTCCCGATCGTCGCCAAAGGCCCGCAGATGGGCGTGACGGAACCGCTTCCCCATCGCATCCTGCCGGTCGTCGGGGTGTGGGCGCACGACCATGGCGGCGGCTACCTGCGCCAGGTCGAGCGCGGCAACATCGTCTTCGGCGGCGGGGCGGAAAGGACCGATGTGTCGCTGGACAGCGGACATGCCAAGGCGGATCCGGCGCGTCTTCCCGGACAACTGCGGGCCCTGCTGCCGATCCTGCCGGCGCTCGCCAATGTCGCCGTGATCCGCACCTGGTCCGGCTGCGAGGGCTATGTCGGCGACGGCCTCCCGGTGATGGGGCCTTCCGCCACGACGCCGGGTCTGTTCCATGCCTTCGGCTTCTGCGGCCACGGCTTCCAGCTTGGCCCCGGCGTCGGCGACGTCATGGCGGAGGTGATGACCACCGGCGCTACCGATGTCTTTCTCCACGATTTCAGGATCGATCGATTTTGAAGCAATCCCGCCGGCCTGCCGCGGGATGAAGCGAGGTCCGGGTTGACCGCTTTCGATGGCGAAGCGAAACTGGTCCGTGGCAAGGGAGGAGAAAGCACGATGGACGAACCAGCCCGGTGGCGCCACATGGCAAGTGCGCCGAAAGACGGTAGCCGGATCCTGGTCACTGTTCGCTCGTCCGAACAGGGGCCGGCGGAAGTCGATGTCGCCTACTGGTCGCATGGCGATCGGTTCGGCGCCGAAGGCTGGCGCGCCTCCGACTCCTCCCCCGGCCGCATCATCGCCTATGCCGAGCCGGAGCTGAAGTGCTGGATGCCGATGCCCTCGGCGAACCTCGACCGCGCCTCCGCGCCCTCCCCATGGGAAGGCGACGATGCCCAACAGCTCGACGGATCAGGGATCTGACGAAACCGCTCCGCCGCGTGGCAAGGGCACGGCAGCCGGCGGGAAATCCAGCAGCGAAGGCGAGGATCGCTCGATCGAAGTCGATTGGGTCCACCGTCAACCGTCGCGCATGATCAGGGTGATGCTACTGTCACGGTCAGGCACGGCGAATCATGTCTGCCGCCTTTTCCGCGATCATGACGACGGGCGACGCCGTGTTGCCGGAGACGATGCGGGGCATGATGGAGGCATCGACGATCCGCAGTCCATCGAGGCCGACGAACCGGAGCGAGGGATCGACGACCGCCTCGGCATCCGACCCCATGCGGCAGGTGCCGACGGGGTGAAAGATCGTGGTGGCGATGTCTCCGGCGCGGCGGATCAGCGCTTCATCGTCCTGATGTTCGATCCCGGGAAGCATCTCCTCCGGGCGATAGCGCTGCAGCGCCCGCGCCGTCATGATGCTGCGGGCCTGTTTCATCGCCGCGACGGCCACCCGCCGGTCGTGATCGGTGGCGAGATAGTTCGGCCGGATCTCCGGCTGGGTCGCCGCATCCGTACCGGTGATGTGGCATGTCCCGACACTGGTCGGCCTGAGCTGGCAGACCGACATGGTGATGGCCGGGAAGGGATGAAGCGGCTCGCCCAGCCGGTTGGTCGACAGCGGCTGCACATGGTATTCGATGTCGGGCGTCTTCTCGGCCGGCCCCGAGCGTGTGAACATGCCGAACTGGCTCGGCGCCATCGACATCGCTCCCGAGCGCCGCACCGCATATTCGGCGGCAATCCTCATCTTGCCGGCAAGGCTGTTGGCGAGCTGGTTCAGCGTCAGAGTATTGGCGACCTTGTAGACGGTACGGATCTGCAGATGGTCCTGCAGGTTTTCTCCGACCGCCGGCCGGTCGACGGCCACTGCGATGCCAAGACGCGTGAGCAGGTCCGCATTGCCGATACCGGAAAGCTCGAGCAGTTTCGGCGAATTGATCGCGCCGGCCGCCAGGAGGACTTCGGCTGCGGCTTCGGCCGCAAATTCCCCGCCGGGCGTGCTGAAACGCACGCCGGTGACGCGCTTGTCCCTGATCGTCAGCCGCTGCACGAGCGCGTGCTTGATCAGTCGCAGGTTCTTCCGTTTCAGCGCGCCCTTCAAGAAGCCGCGGGCGGCGCTCCAGCGCAGGCCCCTGTGCTGGTTCACCTCGAAGAAACCGGAGCCCTCGTTGTTGCCGTCGTTGAAATCGGCGCGCGGTTCGATGCCGAATTCGCGGGCGCCTTGCTGCACCGCTTCCAGGATTTCCCAGCGCAGGCGCTGGCGGCTCACCTTCCATTCGCCGCCCGATCCATGGAAGGCGTTCGCGCCCCCGTGGTGATCCTCGGATTTCAGGAAATAGGGGAGCACGTCAGACCAGCCCCAGCCCTGGTTGCCCAGATCGCGCCAGCCGTCATAATCGCCGGCCTGGCCGCGCATGTAGATCATGCCGTTGATCGAGGAGCAGCCGCCCAGGAGCTTGCCGCGCGGATAGGCGAGACTGCGTCCATTCAGCCCCGGCTCGGCCGCCGTCGTCATCATCCAGTCCGTGCGCGGATTGCCGATGCAATAGAGATATCCGACCGGAATATGGACCCAGTGATAGAGATCGGAACCGCCGGCCTCGAGCAGCAGCACCTTGACCCTCGGGTCTTCGGTCAGCCGTGCCGCCAGCACGCAGCCGGCCGTTCCCGCCCCGACGATGATGTAGTCGTAGACGCCATCAAGCCTGGTCGCCTGAGACATGTCTTGTCCTTTCGTCGATCCATCGGATTGCCGATGCTTCAGGGAGGGAGGGTCAGGATTTCAGCGCCGACCAGAAGCCGCGCATCCGATCCGTCAACGCGCCATAGAGGCCGTAGCGCCGCTCATAGTGCTGGCGAAGCGCCTGATCCGGCTGGTGGTTTCGCGCCATGCGGGTCATGGCCGATACCGCCGTTTCAAGGTCGGGATGGAGGCCGACGGCCACGGCCGCGCCGATCGCCGCGCCCAGTGCGCCCGTCTCGCGCGCCTCGGCGACCCCGATCGGCAGGCCGAGCACGTCGGCCATGATCTGCGGCCAGTGCGGGCTGCGCGCCCCGCCGCCGGACATGACGGCGGCATCGACCTGAAGGCCCGCCGCCCGCAGCACGTCGATATGGCGGCGATGCTCGAAACAGACGCCTTCGAACAATGCCCGGAGCACGTGCCCCTCGCCGTGCCAGCCGGCCAGCCCGTAGAAGCCGCCGCGAAACTCCGCCCCCAGGCGGGACCCGAAGATGAAAGGATGGTAGAAGGGATCGTCGGCTGCGGGCGATACCGCTGCGACCGCTTCGTTGCACCGCTCGAAGGCCTGTTCGCCATGGCTACCGCGCAGCCGGTGGACGTACCATTCCAGATTGGCCGCCGATGTCGCGCTGGATTCGATGTTGACGTAGCGATCCCTGCCGAAGGTCGCCACCATGAACACGTCGGGGCTTTGCACCGGCGCCGCGGCGAAGACCTGGTTGATGCTCCAGGTGCCCGCGATGACGGATGCCTCGCCCGGTCGCACCACGCCCGAACCCATGGCGCTGGACACGACGTCGAAAAAGCCGCCGATGACCGGCGTTCCCTCGGCGAGCCCGGTCAGGTGGGCCGCTTCGCGTGTGACCCGGCCGACGATCTCGCAGGAATCGACCGGCCTGGCAAAGAGCGACAGCGCGTCCCCGAGCCCATAGAGATCGAGCAGGCCCCGGTCCAGCGTGCCCCCGGGCATGTTGAGCAGACCTGCGCCGCTGAGATCGGAAATGTCGCTGGCGCGTTCACCGGTCAGCCGGAAGTTGACGTAGTCCTTGGAGAACAGCACCGCGCCTGTGGCGGCATAGATCTCGGGCGCATGTCGCTTCACCCACGCCAGCAGGCTCGGCGTCTGGGCGGGCCACGGCCGTTGCAGGCATCTTCGCTGCAATTCACCGCCATTGGCCGCGTCGATCTCCCGGGCGATGGCCGCGGCACGGTCATCGAGCGACTGGATGCCGAGAAGCGGTTCATGGGCCCGATCCAGCAGGTAGAGCCCGTTACCATGGCCGGCGCAGCCGATACCGGCGATGGAACCGGCATCGACACCTGAACGGGACAGCAGTTCGCGGATCGCCGCGCAACAATTGCGCCAGAGTTCGCCGAGATCGCGTTCCACCTGGCCCGGCGCCGGATAGCTCGATTTGCCGTCGATGGCGTGATGGGCGACCTGCCGCCCGGTCTCGTCGAAAAGGACCGCCTTGATGACGGTATTGCCGGCGTCTAGACCCAGAAGATAGATTGCGTCAGCCACGATTGTAGATATCCCACGCTTCGTCGCCGCCCGCGCCGTGATGGATGATCGCCATCAGCGCCGATACCACGGCCTTCGGATTGTCATGCTGATAGATGTTGCGGCCGTAGACCATGCCGTTTGCGCCCTGCTTCATCAAGGCAGCCGATTTTCCCAGCACGGTGCGCAAATTCTCCTTGCCGCCGCCGCGCACCAGGACCGGGCAGCGCGCCGCCTCGATCACCCGGTGGAAATCCTCCGGATCGGTGGTCGGGTCGGCCTTGATGATGTCGGCGCCCATTTCCGAGGCGAGCCGCACCAGGGTGACGATCTTCTCGGTGTCGCCATCCACCTGATAGCCGCCCCGGACGTCGTTCGGCAGCATGACCAGCGGCTCGATCATCAGCGGCATGCCGTAGCGGTGGCAATCCGCTCTGACCCGGCTGATATTCTCGACGCATTGGCGGAACAGTTCCGGCTCGTCCGGCAGCATGAACAGGTTCACCACCACGCAAGCGGCGTCCATTTCCAGCGCGCCGATCAGCGGCTCGTCATGGTTCTGCAACTGCGACCACATCACGCGATGGCGCGTGGAATTGTAGGGGTTCCCCATGTCGATGCGCATGACCAGCGCCGGCTTGTCTCGCGCCGGACGTTGTTGCAGCAGGTCCGCCTGTCCATAGGCCATCTGGATGGCGTCAGGGCCGGCATCAACCAGCCGATCCACGATCGCGGCCATGTTTTCCAGTCCCACAAGAAAGCTGGGCTCGTTGCAGACGCCGTGATCGACGGCAACGTCAAGGCAGCCGCCGCTCCGAAAGAGACGGTTCATCCGTGCTTTGGGGGAAATACGCATCATCTGGGTGTTCCTTGCATCTGTTTTCGAGAGTTGTCCGCGAGACGCCGTGCATGGCGTCGAGTTCATCGATGAGGTGGGCCTGCTCTGCCGCCGCCTGCTGCTCGCTCCAGCCGAGTTCGCGCGCGGCGATCCGGGCGAGCGCGCCAATCAGGTCGAGGCTGATCGCGCCGGTGATGGCGAGATCGGTGCGACGGAGCACGAGATCGCCGAGATGGCGCACATGTTCGCTACGGATCAGCCAGGCGATCTCGGCTTCGGTCATGGCAAGTCCGGCAAGCAATGGCCGGTCGTCGGGATAGGACGAGCAGAAATCCAAGAGATCGAAGGCCCGCGAGCCATAGGTCTCGGCCAGGTGCCGGGCGCGGTTCGCGTCGATCGGGGCCCGTTGCCGCAATTGTTCGGCCAGCCGTCCGCTTGAGCCCGGGAAATCGCGGCCACCGCCAATGGCCCGCGTCAGCGTGCCCGTCGTCCGCCTGCGCCCGAGATGCGCCAGAACATCGTCGGCCGTCTGCTCCGCAAAGGCGCGAAACGTCGTCCATTTTCCGCCGACCATGCAGAATTGCGGCGGATCGCCCTCGATGCGATGGACGAAATGGCTGCGCGAGATGCGCCCGGTGAACGCGGCATCGCTGCGCGGCAGCGGGCGAATGCCGCTGAAGCTGAACACGATATCCGAGGCATCGATAGGAATGCCGGGAAACACAGAGCGGATCGCTTCGAGGATATAGTCCCGCTCCTCCGGCCCGCACCGCACCCGCTCCGGTCGCTCCACCTTGATATCGGTGGATCCGGCAAGCACCCGGCCAAGATAGGGAAACAGGATACAGACCCGGTTGTCTCTGTTTTCGAAGAAGATCATATGACCGTTCAGGGCTTTGTAGAGTTCCGGACTGTCGAGGATCAGGTGTGATCCCTTGGTGCCGGAGACGATGGGCTGCCCCTCCGTGCCGGTCCTGCCGAGCGTGCGGGCCGTGACATCGATAAAGGCGCCTGTGGCGTTGACGATGGCCCGGGGCCTGATCGGGAGCGTGCCGTCCATGCCTTCCACGACGAGGTGATAGCCGTCGCCGCCGTGCCGCATCTCGGCATAGTTGAGCGCGATGGCCTTGGGTGCATCGCGCGCGGTGTCCACGATCAGTTCCACGGCCAGCCGCTCCGGCTGGCGGATCCAGGCATCGTGGTAGGTCGCCGAACAACGCAAGGCCGGGGTCAGCCGGGGCCATTTTTGAAGCGTCTTCTTCCGGCTGCGGAATTCATGGCGCGGCAACCGGCGCCGTTTGCGCGTGACCAGGTCATAGAGCGCGAGCCCGATCTTGATCGCGACAGCACCCCGGCTTGTCGGCGGGCCGCTCGACCCGGCAAAGGCGGCGGCCGCGTTGAACAGGCCGCTGAAAAAAGACATGATCGGGATGGTCGTCGGCAGGGGATGCACCATGTGTGGCGCCAGCGCCAGCAGCGCATCCCTTTCCCGCAAGGATTCCGCGACCAGGCCGAACTCGCCGTTTTCCAGATAGCGCAAGCCGCCATGGATCATCCGCGAGGGAGCCGCGCTGCAGCCGGAGGCGAAGTCGCCGCGCTCCACCAGAAGAACGCGCAGCCCCTGGAGCGCCAGGTCGCGATAGGTGGCGATCCCGTTGATACCGCCGCCCACGACCACGGCATCGAAGTCACCGTCCTGCCGGATCCGTCTGACGGCATCGTTGCGAAATGCGGGCATAGCTGTCCCATTCACCGGTTTGCCGCCGGTGTCCCAAGGTTCAAATGCTGTAGATCGAAGCTAGCGGTCGAGATCGACCAGGTTTCGGGCCACCGACTCGCCGATATGTGCGACCTCCTCGTCGGAAAGCGTCAATCGCGCGGCAGCGGCATTTTCCCGCGCCTGCGCCGGATCGCGCGCCCCGCAGAGCGAGAAGGTTATGCCGGGTTGCTGCACCGTCCAGGCGATCACCAACTGGGCCATGGAGACCTTGTGGGCCTCGGCCAATGGCAGGACGGCATTCGCCAGCTGTGCCACTTTCCGCCTGTTGTCCTGGCTGAAGCGCGGATTGCCATGCCGCTGGTCGTCTTCGGCAAACACCCGTTCCGGTCCGACCTTTCCCGACAACAGCCCGAGCGCCAGCGAGGAGTAGCTGAGCACCGAGACGCCGTTTTCCATCGCAACCGGCAGCAGCGTTCCTTCGATGTCCCGGGCCACCATGGAATATTCCTCCTGGATCGCGTCGATGGCCCCGCTCTCGACATACGCCTTCAAGTCCCCCGGCGACACGTTGCTGGCGCCGATGGAGCGGATCTTTCCCTGCTCCTTCAGGCGGATCAGCGCTTCCATGCTTTCGGCTATCGGCGTGGTCGCATCCTGCCAGTGGGTGATGTAGTGGTCGATATGATCGGTGCCGAGCCGCCTCAGGCTCTGCTCGAGCTCGTAGGCGATCGAATCGGCGCCGAGATGGCGATGCACCGGCTTGCCGTCCTGCTCGAAGAAATAGTTGCCCTTCGTCGTGTGCCAGACGAGGCCGCATTTGGTCGCCAGCACCACCTTGTCACGCCGGCCCTTGATGGCGCGGCCGACAATGGTTTCCGACAGGCCCATCCCATAGGCGGGCGCGGTGTCGATCAGCGAAATGCCCTCATCGATGGACGCCTGGATCGCGGCGATGGACTGCCGCTCGTCGGTGCCGCCCCACATCCAGCCGCCGATGGCCCAGGTTCCCAGCCCGACCACCGATGCCTGAATGCCGCTCTTGCCGACCGGCCTCGTCCTGACCTGATTACTTGCCATGTTCTGCTGCCCCGATATGGCCCATGATATGCTTGGCGACGGCCTCATCGACGACGAGCGAGGTGAGGTAGCGTCCTGCCAGGGCCGCCGCCACCGGACCGGCCTTGAATTCTCCAGCCGCGACGCCGATGACGTTGCGGCAATTGTCGAACTGCCCCGGCGGCAGCGCCACGACCCGCGAATTCAGGTCGATATTGGCGAGCGAGCCGTCGGCGCTGATCAGATGCGCCAGGAACTCGCCCACGATCCCGGCATCGACCAGCGCCTTGCCGCCGCGGGCGGGGTCGGGCAGCAGATCGTAGTAGCCCGAGCCCGGCGCCTCGACCGAACCGATGCCGACGAGTGCGACGGTCGCCCGCCGGGCGAGATCGAACACCTCGCGGATCGAGGCGACGTTCATCAAGAGATCCCGCTGCTCGGCATCCTCGGCAAAGAGCGGCGCATGCACCAGCGACGCGCTGCCGCCGAGCTTTTCCGCCAGGAGCGCGGCGAGATGATTGACGTCGGTATAGTGCTTGCCCTGCACGCCGCCGGTCAGAGGCACGACCCGCACGTCGAACCGGCGCTCGGCCTCCAGGTTCTCGACCACGGCGCTGACCGCCTTGCCGCCCGTAATCGCAATGACGTCGCCATCCCTCAGGCTCTCCAGCATATGGCTTGCCGCGACGCGGCCGACCATTTGCAGCGTCGTCTCCGGATTGTCCGACACCGTCGGCGTCACCACCGACTGCCGCAGCGAAAAGCGGCCGACCAGATCCTTCTCCAGATCGACGAGCCTCTGATACGGGCTGGAGATCGCAATCTTGACCATGCCCGCCTTCCGCCCGGTCGCGATCAGCCGGTTGACCTTCGAATGGGACAGGTTGAGCCGTTCGGCGATCTCCGACTGTTTCAAGCCTTCGATGAAGTGCAGCACGAGGACGGAATACATCTGCCTCTGCTGGTCGAAGTCTTCCCTGATATCCGCCATGGCCTGGATCTCTTTTCCCTGAACAGTTCTCAACGGCGCCGCCGGACGAGGTAGTGATCGAACAGCACTGCCGCCAGCAGGATGCTGCCGCGTATGATGTCTTGCCAATAGACCGAGACGTTGAGCAAGGCGAGCGAACTGGAGACCATGGACAGGAGAACCGCACCGAGGATGGCGCCGAGAATGGTCCCGGACCCGCCCGAAAGGCTTGCCCCGCCGATGACCGCCGCCGCAATGACATTGAGTTCCATGCCGACGCCGAAGCTGGGCTGGGCCGATCCGAACCGGGCCATGTAGATCACGCCGGCAACGCCGCAGAGGGTGGAGCAAAGCGTCGTCGTGGCGAAGATCACCCGGCCGACCCGGATGCCGGAAAAGGCCGCCGCCTTGGGGTTGCTGCCGGTGTAGAACACCTTTCGGAAGATGGTCGTGCGGCGCAGCATCAGGTCGAAGGCCACAACGACGACCACAAAGATGATGATGACGAGCGGAATATTCCGGATCGTGCCCTGGCCGATGAACTTGAACTCGGGCGGCAGCGAATAGAGGCCGAGCGGCCGCCCGCCGGTCGCCAGCAGGCAGACCCCGCGGGCAATGACCATGACGGCCAGCGACACGATGAAATGATGAAGGCCGACCACCGTGGTCAAGAAGCCCATGGCCATGCCGATCAGCATCGTCAATCCGATCGCCATGGCGGCAGCGGCCCAGGGATCGATGCCATTGAGGAACAGCCACCCGCCGGTCACCATGGCGAGCGCCGTCACCGAGCCGACCGACAGGTCGATGCCGCCCGATATCAGCAGGATGGTCATGCCGACGACGAGAATACCCTCGACCGCAAAGGCCATGGCCATGGCCCGGATATTTTCCACCGTCAGGAAGTAGGGCGAGATCAGCGACATTCCGCAAAACAGCGTCATGATGATGAGGATCAGGCCGGTCTCGCGTGCCCTGATCATGGTATCGAACCAGCCGGGCCGGCGTATTGCCGACGACGTGCCTGGCTGCTGTTCCTGGGTTGCTAGCATGCTCCTCACTCCCTCAAGCACGTGCCGTTGCCGGACCGATATCGATCGACGCCAGATGCATGATCCTTTCTTCCGTCATGTCGGCGCCGCGCACCTCTCCCGCGATGCGCCCCTCCCGGACAACGAGCACCCGGTCGCTGATGCCGATCAGCTCGGGCAGTTCCGACGATATGACGACAATTCCGACACCTTCCCGCGCCAGGGCGCGCAATTGGCGATGGATCTCCGCCTTGGCGCCGACATCGACGCCGCGGGTCGGTTCATCCAGGAAGATCACCCTGGGGTCGACCGACAGCATCTTTGCCAGCGCCACTTTCTGCTGGTTGCCGCCGCTCAACGAGGACACGGGGGCCTCGACGCTGCTGGCCCTGAGCTGCAGGCGCTGGCCGAGCTCCCTCGCCCGCGCCAGTTCGCGACGCCGTTCGAGCAGACCCATGCCGTTCGAAATCAGATTGATGTCGAGTGCGGAGACATTCGCGGCGATGGACATGTCGAGAAACAGGCCGTCGCTCTTTCGGTCTTCCGACAGGTAGACGATGCCCTCGCGGATGCTGTCGCGGTAGTCGCGCAGATCGAGGCGTCGCCCGCAGAGCGCGACCTCGCCGGTCGCCCGGCCCTCGAGCTGGCAGATGCCACGAACGATCTCGCTCCGCCCCGCGCCGATCAGGCCGGCAAGGCCCAGAATTTCGCCCTCGAAGAGATCGAAGCCGACATTGAATATCCGCCTTCCCTCGCAAAGCCCGCGGACCGAAAGAATGATGCGGGCAGACCGCTCGTCCTCGGTCTGCTTGGCCGGATAGAGATTGCTCAAGACCCGGCCGACCATGCAGTTGATCACCTCTTCCTGGGTGATCTCGGCGATATCGGCAGTGCGCACATGGCAGCCGTCGCGCATGACGGTGATGCGGTCGCAATGCGCGAAGATCTCGGCCATGCGATGGGAAATGTAGATGATGGCAATGCCCTTCTCGGCCAGCCGGTGCATGATGCGGAACAGGATCTTCGCTTCGGCTTCCGTCAGCGCCGCGGTCGGCTCGTCCAGAATCAGGATGCGGCAGTCGAGCGTCAGCGCCTTGGCGATCTCGACGATCTGCTGTTGTGAAATGGACAGGCTTCCGGCTTTCGCCGCAGGGTCGATGTCGCCGAGTTCGCCGAGCACCGCGGCCGCCCGGCGATTGAGGTCGGCATAGCGCATGAACCAGGCGGGACTGGAATTGGTCTCGGACATGTACATGTTCTCGGCCACGGAGATCTCCGGGCAAAGCGCGATTTCCTGATGGACGAAGCCGATGCCCAGCCTGTGGGCCTCGTGCGGCGAGGAGATCCGTACCTTGCGACCGTCGAGCCGGATCTCTCCGGAGTCGGGCTGCAGAATGCCGTCGATGACATGCATCAGGGTGGATTTTCCGGCGCCATTCTCGCCGGCGAGGGCGTGGATTTCGCCCTTTCTCAGCTCCAGGCGCGCGCCCCGAAGAGCCTGCACCGGCCCGAAGGACTTATGCACATCCTCGATGGCAAGCAGTACGTCGCCCATCTCGCCCCTCCCCTGTTTCACGCATCCTCACGCCAGGCCGCCCGGCGGCGGTCCGCGACGGCCGCCGGGATGACCGCACTCGAAATCAGCGGTTCTTCATGTAGTCGTTGAGATCGAAGGCCGACGCGTTGGCCTTGGTGATGACCGCGAAGCCATTGTCCATCGACGGAATCTGCAGCGGGTTGAAGCCGGAGAGCTTGTAGTCGTTGAACGGATCGAGCAGGTCGGGATGGGCGCCGAGGAAGGTGTTGATGAACCCC
The DNA here is from genome assembly GCF_029210525.1 of Mycoplana sp. MJR14. Classification (NCBI taxonomy): domain Bacteria; kingdom Pseudomonadati; phylum Pseudomonadota; class Alphaproteobacteria; order Hyphomicrobiales; family Rhizobiaceae; genus Mycoplana; species Mycoplana sp. MJR14. Next base: position 336,871 of record NZ_JARGEO010000003.1, on the reverse strand, counting down.
ATGAAGCCCTGCACGCCCTGGTTCGGGTTGATGGCCATATGGATGTTGCCGGCCTTGATGTGATCCAGCGTGGTCGGCGTGATGTCGGCGTGGATGATCAGCACCTTCTTCTTCGCCTCCAGCACGGCGGTCACGGCACCTTCGGCCGAACCGGCTTCCGGGATCCACAGGGCGCCGAGGTTCGGATTGGCCTGCAGCATCGCCGACACGGCCTGATAGGCGGCATTGGCGTCCTGGTTGGTCGCCTGGCGCGCCACCAGCTTCATGTCGGGATAGGTGCGCGCCATGTAGTCGATCAGGGCCGTCACGCGCAGGTCGTGATTGCTTTGGCCGGGGTTTTCCAGCACGGCGAATTCGCCCTTGGGGCCGAGCTGCCTGACGATTTCCTCCGATGCGAACTTCGCTTCGGCCACGTTGTCCGAGGTAATGTAGGCCGTGCGCTTCGATTTCGGCGAATCCGCCGCGAAGGTGGTGATCGACACGCCGGAATCGACCGCCTTGTTGATCGGCTCGATGAACGGGTCCGACTGCATCGGATGCAGCAATACGCCCTTGGGCTGCTTCACCAGGTCCTGCTCGAAAGACGCGATCTGCTTGGTGATGTCATAGTCCGGCGTGCCGGAGAAAACCGCTTCGCAACCCAGCGACTGCGCCGCCTGCTTGAAGCCTTCGAATACCGGCACCCAGTAGGGATGGGCCGACACCATGACGTTCATCACGTAGGTCTCACCCGGCTCGCAGGCGAATTTCCCGGCCGCACCGGCGGGCGAGACGGCCGCGCCGACGATGAAGACGCTCACGCCAAGGCTTGCCGCCCTTTTCAGGTACTTCAACATATTCCCCTCCCAGGAATGGAGTAACCAGAGATGCAAGAAATTTCCCTCCAAGAAATTTATCGCATGTCGATTGATTACCCTTCATTCCGGGGTCCGTCAAGGTGACTGCTATATATTTTATCGCGTGATATTTATTTCAAACGGTGAACGCTGGGCGTCGCTGCCGGCAGGTCGAGCCACAGGTGCAGTCGCCGATACGGGGCGGCCGCCGCCGCGTGCTGCGCAGGTCACGCGACGCCGTTGCAACCCGGCAAGGCCCTCACCGGGACCTTCCGCAGACCGGTAAATGGGCGGAGCACTCCGTCTGCTCCTGCCGTCAATCGCAAAATGGGTTCTATGCCGCCTGCACCACGCGCGCCTCGAGGTAAGCGATCAGGTCTTCGATGCTGATCAGGGGCAGCTGGTGAAGCGCGGCGAAGGCGACCAGTTCCGGCAGCCGGGCCATGGTGCCGTCATCGTTGGCGACTTCGCAGATCACGCCGGATGGGGCCATGCCGGCAAGACGCGCCAGATCGACCGCAGCTTCCGTGTGGCCCGGGCGGCCGCGCACACCGCGCGGATGGGCGCGCAGGGGGAAGATGTGGCCGGGGCGGGCGAAATCCTTAGGCGCCGTCGCAGGATCCATCAGCGCCTTCACGGTCGCGGCACGGTCGAAAGCGGAGATGCCGGTGGTCGTTCCGGGAATATAGTCGACCGACACGGTGAAGGCCGTCTGAAGATATTCGGTGTTCTGCGGAACCATCAGCGGGAGGTCGAGCGCATCGAGCCGTTCGCCTTCCATCGCCACGCAGATCAGGCCGCGGGCGTGCTTCATCATGAAGGCGATCGCCTCCGGCGTTACCGCGTCCGAGGCGACGATGATGTCGCCTTCGTTCTCGCGGCTTTCGTCGTCGACGACCACGATCATGCCACCGCGCGCCAAGGCGGCGATTGCGTCTTCAATTTTCGAGAGTGTCATTTCATTGCCTTTCAAGGGGTGCCGTGTCGGCGTTTCATCCCTTGGGCGAACAGGCCCGCACCCCGCCCGGCAAGGGCGGTTCTGCAGACATGTCCTCTTCCATCCGGACTGTAACCGTCGGCCCCGGCCTCTCACCGGGTCTGCTGACCTTCCACCTTCGTGAAAGCGCTCGCGGGCTCCCGGATCGCTCCGGATACCGCCGGTGGGGAGTTTCACCCCGCCCTGAGAACACGTTTTAATAAGGAATTCCTGCAGCGGAATGCAAGGGGCCGGCGTTCCGTCGGCCTCCGGAAAGATCACCAGCAGCAGAAGCCGCCGTCGACGAGCAGATCGACGCCGGTGACGAAGCTCGCCGCGTCCGACAGCAGGAACACGGCAGGGCCGACCATTTCGTCGACGCTCGCCATGCGCTGCATCGGCGTCTGCTCCTCGAACAGCTTCGTCTGGTGCACCATTTCGGGTCGCGTGTTCATCGGCGTCGCCGTATAGCCGGGGCTGATCGTATTGACGCGGATGCCGCGCCCGACCCACTCCATCGCCATCGACTTGGTCATGTGGATGACGCCGGCCTTGGAGGCATTGTAGTGGCACTGGCTGAGGCCGCGATTGACGATGACGCCGGACATCGAGGCGATGTTGACGATGGCGCCGCGACCGCCCTTCAGCATGGCGCGCGCCTCCGCCTGGCAGGAGAGGAACACACCCTTCAGGTTGATGTCCATCATCGTCTGGAACTGGCTTTCCTCCATCTCCTCCGCCGGATTGGCGTTGGCGATGCCGGCCGCGTTGACGGCCAGCGTCAGGGCGCCGAGCTCGGCTTCGGTGCGGGCGACGGCATCGTTGAGCGCGGCACCGCTGGTCACGTCAGCGGCGATCCGGATGCTGCGGCGACCGGCCCTGGCGATGAACTCGGCGGTCGTCGCCAGGCCGTCGTCGGTACGGCGGTCGAGCAGCGCGACATCCGCGCCGCATTGGGCAAGGCCCATGGCGATGCGCTGGCCGATGCCGCTGCCCGCGCCGGTCACGAAGGCGACGTTCCCCGAGAGATCGAACAGCTTGGGTGCGTTGAGCGTGATGTCGGACATGTGTGCAGTCTTCCTTGTCAGGTGGTGGCCAGTTCCATGACCGAGACGTCGTTTGCGTCCTCTCGGTTCAGGATACCGGCCTGCTTTCCTTGGGCCATGACCATGATGCGGCTCGAGACCCCGAGGACTTCCTCGAGATCCGAGCTGACCACGATCACCGCGACGCCCTGCCGGGCGAGGTCGATGATGAGATCGTAGATCGACGAGCGCGCGCCGACGTCGATGCCGCGCGTCGGCTCGTCCAGCACCACGACCTCCGGCTTGCGCGCCAGCCATTTGGCCAGCACCACCTTCTGCTGGTTGCCGCCGGACAGCTCGCCGGCATTCTGCCCGCCGCGCCCCTTCACCCCGAACTTGCGGATGAACTCGTCGGCGAACTCGCGGATGCGGCGCGAGGAGATCCAGCCGTTGCGGGAGATCTCGCCGAGATTGGCATAGCCGATGTTCTCGGCGATCGAATGGTCGAGCACCACGCCCTGCAGCTTGCGGTCCTCCGGCACGAGGACAATGCCGTTGCGGATCGCGTCGATCGGCGAGCGCGGGGTGACGGCCTTGCCATGCAGCAGAACCTCGCCACCGGAAATCGGATCGGCGCCGGTGATGGCGCGCACCAGTTCCGTGCGACCGGCGCCCATGAGGCCGGCGACGCCGAAGACCTCACCCTTGCGCACGGAGAAGCTGATGTTGCGGAACGCGTTGGAGGGCGAAGTGAGATCGCGCACCTCGAGGGCGACTTCTTCGGACGGAACCGGAAGCGCCGGGAACATGCGCTCGAGCGAGCGCCCGACCATGGCCTCCACGATCGTCCGGATCGGCACGTCGCCGCTGTCGAATTCCTGGACCTTGGCACCGTCGCGCATGACCACGATCCGGTCGGCGATCTGGCGAATTTCCTCGAGCCGATGGGAGATGTAGATGATGCCGACGCCGTCGGCCTTCAGCCGCTCGATCTGCTGGAAGAGAAGCTGGGTCTCCTCGCCGCCGAGGGCGGCGGTCGGCTCGTCCAGAATGAGCAGGCGCGCGTTGAGCGTCAGCGCCTTGGCGATTTCGATGAGCTGCTGCTTGCCGGTCGAAAGCCCCTCGACCAGCCGGTCCGGCGAAATCTCGAGGCCGAGCCTCCGGAGACCGCTGCGCGCCCGCTCTTCCATGGCCTTGCGGTCGATGCGGCCGGACCGCAGCGGGTAGCGGCCGACGAAGACGTTTTCGGCGATCGAGAGCTTCGGCAGAAGCTTCAGCTCCTGGTGGATCATGCCGACCCCCTCGTCCATCGCGGCGCGCGGATTGGCGGGGGCATAGGTCCTGCCGAGCCAGGTCATCTCCCCCGCCGAGGGCTGCACGGTGCCGGAAATGATGTTCGACAGGGTCGATTTTCCGGCACCGTTTTCGCCGAGCAGCGCCACGACCTCTCCCGGATGGATGTCGAGATCGAAACCATGGAGCACCTTGATCGGACCGTAGGACTTGTGGATCCCACGGAGCGACAGGATGGGAGAGCGTGTCGTCATGGCGCTGCCTTTCGGGTCCGGTTTACGGATGGCTCTTGACGAATTCCGGTGCGTTTTCGCACGTCGTCAGCACAGCGTTCGGCGTCTGGCGCTCCTCGACCTTCTGGCCGGCGGCGACGGCCAGCGCGGATTCGACGGCGAGCACGCCCATCTTCTGCGTGCTCTGCGTCGCGGTCGCGATGAAGGGCCCGTTGCACTTGGCAAGGTATTCGAGCGCCGAGACGTCGCCATCATAGCCGCCGATGATCACCTTGTCCGAGAGATTGGCCACATCGACCGCCTTGGCCGCACCCATCGCAAGGCCATCGGCCTGGCCGAAGATGATGGTGATGTCCGGATTGGCCTGCAGCATGTTCTGCGCGATCGAGAAGCCCTCGTCGGCGGACCACATGTTGCTCCACTGCTGGTCGACCAGTTCCACGCCCTTGTTCTCGTCGATGGCGCGCTTGCAGCCGGTGAAGCGGTCGACCTCCGGTGTCGTGCCCTTCTGGCCGTGGATGATCGCCATCTTGCCCGAACCGCCGGCCTTCTCGATGATATGCTTGCAGACGGCGTAGGCGGATTCGACGCTTTCGCCGGCGATGAACGTATCGCCCGGCGCACCTTCCGGAACACGGTCGACGTTGATCACCGGAATTCCGGCCTCGCGGGCAAGGCGGGTCGGCACGGCGGCCGCGGCAGCGCCGGCCGGAATGTAGATGAACGCGCCGATATCCTGGGTCATCAGGTCCTGCACCTGGCTGACCTGGGTGTTGGTGTCGTTCTTGGCGTCGACGACAATGACCTCGATGCCCTTTTCCTTCGCGTATTTTTCGACGCCGAGCTTGATCTGGTTGAAGAAGTCGGCCTGCAGGTTCGGCACGGCAAGGCCGATCTTCTTGACTTCGGCGGCCGACGCGCCGAGCGGGGATGCAAGGATCGTGGCCGCGGATGCCGCCATCAGCAGTCTGGACAGTTTCATGGTTTCTCCTCCGAGTTTCCCGGTGGCGCCCTGCGGCTTGCAGGAGGCCCCCTTCCCTTTTGCCGGCCGGCACCATTGCCGACCGATTTCAATGCACTGCCGGGCGAAGCTCCTCACTTGCGCTTGCGGTAGGTTTCGGCCGTGACGGCGAGCACGATGACGGCGCCGATGATGACCTGCTGCATGAACGGCGAGACGCTGAGCAGGTTGAGGCCGTTGCGCAGCACGCCGATGATCAGGACGCCGATGATGGTGCCGCCGATGCCGCCGGTGCCGCCGGAGAGCGAGGTGCCGCCGATGACCACGGCCGCGATCGCGTCGAGTTCATAGGAAACGCCGGACGACGGCTGGACCGAGTCGAGCCGGGCGGCGAGCACCATGCCGGAGAGGCCGGCCAGGAAGCTGCACACGATATAGACGAGCACGGTGGCGCGCTGGACATTGATGCCGGCAAGCCGCGCCACCTCGGCATTGCCGCCGATGGCGTACAGCACGCGGCCGCCGTGGCGATAGCGCTGGTAGAGAAGCCCGACGATGAAGACCACCACCATCACGGCGACCGTCAGCGTCAGGAAGCCGCCGAAACGCACGATCGCCATCATGTTGAACCAGGCGGGAAAGCCGATGATCTGCTGGCCGTCGGTGATCATGTTCGCAAGGCCGCGCGCGATCGACATCATGGCGAGCGTGGCGATGAAGGCGGGCACGTTGAAGCGCGTGATGAGCAGGCCGGCGACCAGCCCGTTCAGCGAGGCGACGAGCAGGGCCAGCGGAATGGCAAGCCACATCGGCACCCCGGCGACGACGTTCAGATAGCCGAGCACCATCATCGCCAGCGCCATGACCGAGCCGACCGCGAGGTCGATGCCGCCAATCAGGATGACCAGCGTCATGCCGACGGCCATGACGCCGAGCACGGTGATCTGATCGAGCACATTCAGGAAATTGCGGATGGACAGGAACTTGTCGGTCGCAAATGTCAGGAACAGGCAGAGCACGATGAGGCCGATCAATGGACCGGTCGCCCCACGCAGCGAGGGGAGCATCCCGCCCGAGATTCCCATCCTTGCCTTTACCGCCGCCACCATGAGCGCTCCTCCCGCTTCGTTGCGGCTTTGCAGCGCAACGCATAAATATTCATGCTCGTCTTTAAATTCGTATATGATCGATGGCCCAGGTGTCAATACGACATGGGCGGCATTTCTTTCCTCCGATCACGCAATTTTCCCTTGACTTGACGAAACCTCGTGCAAGTATATAGCTGACTGTATATTTATTCACTCAGAGGGTTTCATGCAGCCGAACGATCTCGACCGCATCGCTCGACAGATCCGCCTGCGCGATCTGCAAGCGGTTTTCGAAGCCGGCGCCGGCCATATCGGCGGGGAAATGTCCGCCATCGACATTCTGACCGCGCTCTACTTCCGCGTCCTGCGGGTCTGGCCGGATCAGCCGAAGCATCCCGACCGCGATCGCTTCGTGCTGTCGAAGGGCCATGTCGCCCTGGCGCTCTACGTGACGCTGGCCAAGCGCGGCTTCATCCCGGAGGAGGAGATCAGCACCTTCCTGAAGCCGCATTCGCGCCTCAACGGCCACCCCAACTGCAACAAGGTGCCAGGCGTCGAGACCAACACCGGCCCGCTCGGCCATGGCCTGCCGGTCGCCGTCGGCATGGCGAAGGCGGCGAAGCTGACGGGCGCGCGCTACCACACCTATGTCATGACCGGTGACGGCGAGATGCAGGAAGGCTCGAACTGGGAAGCCATCGCCTCGGCCGCACAATTCGGCCTCGACAACCTGACGCTCATCATCGACCACAATCGCTTCCAGCAGGGCGCCTCGCTGAAGGATACCAACAATCTCGCCCCCTTCCCGGCCAAGCTGTCGGCTTTCGGCTGGGATGTCACGGAGATCAACGGCAACGTGATGGACGAAATCGTTCCGGCGCTGGAAAAGCGTGGCGAACGCCCGCACTGCATCGTCGCCCACACCAACAAGGGCCACGGCATCTCCTTCATGCAGGACACCGTGGACTGGCACCACAAGGTGCCGAATGCCGAACAGTACAAGATCGCCGTGGCCGAACTTTCGGAGGCGCTGTGATGAATGCCGTGACCCCTGCCCCCAAGCTCCACGATTGCCGCGACGCCTTCGTGGCCGTGCTGGAGCGTCTCGGCGCCGACAATTCCAGGATCGTGGCGGTCTGCAACGATTCGGTCGGGTCCTCGAAGCTCGGCGGCTTCAAGGCGAAATGGCCGGAGCGGCTGGTCAATGTCGGCATTGCCGAACAGAACATGGTCGGCGTCGGCGCCGGCCTGGCGAACGGCGGGCTCCTGCCCTTCGTCTGTGGCGCCGCCTGCTTCCTGACCGGCCGCTCGCTGGAACAGATCAAGGCGGACATCGCCTATTCGAACGCCAATGTGAAGCTGGTCGGCATCTCTTCCGGCATGGCCTATGGCGAGCTCGGACCGACGCATCACTCCATCGAGGATTTCGCCTGGACCCGCGTGCTGCCGAACCTTCCGGTCGTCGCACCCTGCGACTCGATCGAAACCGCCGCCGCCGTGGAATGGGCTGCAGGCCATGACGGTCCGGTGTTCCTGCGCCTGTCGCGTGTCGGCGTTCCCGATCTGCTGCCGGCCGGCCACACGTTCGAGCTCGGCAAGGCCAATCTGCTGCGCGACGGCGACGCGATCACCCTGATTGCCAACGGCACCGTGACCCACCGCATGATGAAGGCCGCCGATATTCTCGCCGGCAAGGGCATCGAGGCACGCGTCCTCAACATGGCGACCGTCCGGCCGCTCGATGTCGAGGCCATTTCGGCGGCAGCGCGCGACACCGGCGCCATCCTGACGGCGGAAGAACATTCGACCATCGGCGGGCTGGGTTCGGCAATCGCGGAATTCGTCGTTTCCGACGCCCCGGTGCCGATGAAGATCCTCGGCGTGCCGGGCATCTTCGCGCCCACCGGATCGGCCGAATTCCTGCTGGACGAATTCGGCATGTCGCCTGCCGCAATCGCCGAGGCGGCGGTTGCATTGATTGCACGAAAGTCTTCCCGCGCATGAGCGTGCGCGTTTAGATTTCGTGCCGGGCGCGGCAAGTCCTCCCGTTCGCCGCGCCCCCTATTTCCGCTTTCCGGAGCTGCCATGACGACCGCCATTCTCGCCATCGACCAGGGCACCACCAACTCCAAGGCCGTGCTCGTGTCCACGACCGGCGACATCCTGTCGCGCGGCGCCTCTCCGGTTGGCATCGAACACCCGCAACCCGGCTGGGTGGAGCAGAGCCCGCTGCGCCTGTGGCAATCCGTATGCGAGGCCATCGCCGCCTGCCTGCAGGCGGGCCCCGCCGTCGACATCCTCGGGATCGCCGTTTCCAACCAGCGCGAATCCGTCACCGTCTGGGATGCCGAAACCGGAGAGCCGCTCGGCCCGGTGGTCAGCTGGCAGTGCCGCCGCAGCACGGCAGCCTGTGCCGAACTGATCGCCGCAGGCCATGCGCCCCGCGTGCAGGCGCTCACCGGCCTGCCGATCGATCCGATGTTCCCCGGCCCCAAGATGAAGTGGCTGCTCGATCGAGTGCCGGCGGGTCGGAAGGCGCGGCTCGGCACGATCGATGCCTGGCTGATCCATTGCTTCACCGGCGGCGCCGTCCATGCCTGCGATGCCGCCAATGCCGCACGCAGCCAGCTCTTCGACCTGAACCGGAAGTCCTGGAGCGACGAACTCTGCGACTTGTTCGGCGTCGGAAAGTCCGCCCTGCCCGAGGTGCGCGACAGCGCCTCGCGCTTCGGCGTGACAAAGAACGTTCCGGGCCTGAAAGACGGAACCCCGATCGCGTCCGCCATCGGCGACAGCCATGCCGCCCTGTTCGGCCACGGCGCCTTCAACCCCGGCGACAGCAAGGTCACCTTCGGCACCGGCTCGTCGATCATGACGACGCTTCCAGGCTTCATCCCCCCGCAGCAGGGCATCACCACGACGATCGCCTGGTCGATCGACGGGCGGCCGACCTATGCCTTCGAGGGCAACATCCTCGTCTCGGCCGCGGCCCTGCCCTGGATGGCCGGGATGCTTGGCCTGCCGGACGTGCAGGCGCTGACCGATCTCGCCGCCACCGCCGAGCCGGGCGGTCCCGGTTTCGTGCCGGCCTTCGTCGGCCTCGGCGCGCCCTACTGGCAGGCCGATGCGCGGGCGCTGTTCTCGGGCATCACCTTCAACACCACCCGCGCGCAGATGGCCCGCGCCGTGACTGATTCCATGGCCTTCCAGGTTCACGACGTCTTCAAGGCCATGTCGGCGCAATCGCCGACGCCGCTCGGTCGTCTCTATGCCGATGGCGGCCCGAGCCAGAACACCTTCCTCATGCAATGCATCGCCGACACGCTGGACCACGTCATCACCCAATGCGATGCGCCCGAAGCCTCGGCGCTGGGAGCTGCCTACCTCGCCGGCCTGTCCCTCGGCGTCTGGCCGGATCTGGCCGCCATCGCCGCCCTGCCGCGCACCGGCAATCCCATCCTGCCGCGCGCCGGAGACGCTGCGGATCGCCTCCTCGTCTGGAGGGATGCAATCTACCGCTCGACCGTTCCGGGTCCTTCCACTATGAGTGAATAAAAATTCACTACGGAGAACCCCATGGGACGGCTCAACGAGCTGCGACTGATCGCCCGCATCGCCCAGATGTATCATATCGAAGGCAGGCGGCAGGCCGAGATCGCAGAGATCATGCACATGTCGCAGGCGACGGTTTCGCGCATGCTGAAGAGGGCCGAGCAGGAGGACATCGTCCGCACGACGGTGATCCCGCCGGCCGGCACCTTCGCCGAGCTCGAAACGGCGCTGCGCGGGCGCTACGGTCTGACGGAGGCGATCGTCATCGACTGTTCGGAAGACCGCGACGGCGCGATCATGGCCCGCATCGGCGAGGCGGCCGCCCATTTCCTCGAGGTCACGCTGCAACAGGACGAGATCATCGGCGTCTCGAGCTGGAGCCAGACCATCCTGCGCATGGTGGACAACATCCACCCGCTCAAGAACGCCAAGGCCAAATACATCGTCCAGATTCTCGGCGGCATGGGCGACGCCTCGGTCCAGACCCATGCCACCCAGCTGACGGCGCGCCTGGCAAAGCTCACCGGCGGCGAGCCGCGGCTGCTGCTCGTGCAAGGCATCACCTCGTCCCGCGAGGCCAAGCTCGTCATGCTGGCCGACCCGGTCGTGCGCGAAACCATGGACCTGTTCGGCCGCCTCAGCCTCGCCATCATCGGCGTCGGCGCGGTGGAGCCGTCCGAGCTCCTGGCGCGCTCCGGCAACACGTTCTCCCGCCAGGAAATGGCGATGCTGCACGAGGCCGGCGCCGTCGGCGAGATCTCCTACCGGTTCTACGACAAGGACGGCAGACCGGTGGAGACCCCGCTCAACGAGCGGGTCATCGGCATCTCGCTGGAAGACCTGCGCAAGACCGACCGCGTCATCGCCCTTGCGGGCGGGGAATCGAAGACAGAGGCCATCGCCGGCGCCCTGAAACTGGGCATCATCGATGTGCTCGTCACCGACAAGTTCACGGCAGCTCGGCTCACGGCCTGATCCATTCCGGACCGGTCCTCGGCCTGCTGCGCACTATGGAGAGAAGACCATGAGACGTTTTGCAGGCCAGACGGTTTTCGTCACCGGGGGAAACAAGGGCATCGGGCGCGGCATCGCCAGGCGCTTCGCCGAGGAAGGCGCGAAAGTTGCCATCGCGGCGATCGAAAAGGACACGCCGGCCGCAGCCGATGCGCTCGCCGCGGACACCGGTGCCGAGGTGCTCGGCCTCGTGCTGGACGTGACGGATGCGGCGGCCGTGAAGGAAGCCTATGGCGAGGCCGAGGCCAGGCTCGGCGCGATCTCCGTCTCCGTCCAAAACGCCGGCGTCATCACCATCGCCAAGGTGCAGGACCTGACCGAGCGCGAATGGGACCTGAACCTCGACGTCAACACCAAGGGCGTCTTCCTCTGCTGCCAGGAGGCGATCCGCCGCTTTCGCGCCAGCGGCACGAAGGGCCGGCTGATCAACACCGCCTCCGGCCAGGCCCGCCAGGGCTTCATCTACACCCCGCACTACGCCGCCTCGAAATTCGGCGTCGTCGGCCTGACGCAGAGCCTGGCCAAGGAGCTTGCCCGCGAGGGCATCACCGCCAACGCCATTTGCCCCGGCATCATCCACACCGAGATGTGGGACTACAACGACCGCGTCTGGGGGCAGATGCTCGGGGAATACGGTCCCGGCGAACTGATGGCCGAGTGGGTCGAGGGCATTCCGATGGGCCGCGCCGGCACCCCGGCCGAAGTCGCCGCCCTCGTGGCATTCCTCGCCTCCGCCGACGCGGCCTACATCACCGGCCAGACGATCAACGTCGATGGCGGCCTGATCATGTCGTGATCCTGGAGGTGTGTCCGGCGAAGGAACCGTTCATAGACAAATGCGCTTTCCGCTCGACGTCTATCTCGACGAAGGGGCATGGCAAATGGCACATCCCGCCGTGCCCGTGCATTTGAAGGTCGGTGTGTGATATAAACTTGGATCCGGTCGCAGGTTTCAACCCGTCGCAAAGTAGCCGCGGATCATGGAGACTGTCGTTGCCCTTGGTCTGATCGTCTTCAAGGTCGCGTTTCTGATTGCGATCCTGCTGTTGCTGCCCTTGCCGCTGACCTGGCTGGAACGCAAGATCGCCGGGCACATCCAGCAGCGCATGGGGCCGATGCGGGTGGGGTGGCACGGCCTGCTGCAACCGGTGGCGGACGGCATCAAGCTCCTGACCAAGGAGGATCACATCCCCGCCGAGGCCGACCGGTTCCTGTTCAAGCTGGCGCCGATCCTGGCGCTCGCCCCGCCCTTCGTGGTGTTCGTCGCGATCCCCTTCGGCGAGAGCATTTCGGTCCGCGGCACCGAGATCACGCTATACCTCTCCGACATGAACGTGGCGCTTCTCTTCGTCATCGCGGTGATCGGCATCGAGGTCTACGGCGTCATCTTCGGTGGCTGGGCCGCCAACAGCAAATACGCCGTCCTCGGCAGCCTCAGGACCTGCGCGCAAATGATCAGCTACGAGATCCCCATGGGGTTTGCGGTGATCGGGGTGGTCATGCTGGCGCAATCCATGAGCCTGCTCGACATCGTGCGCGCGCAGGCCGATCTCTGGAACGTCGTCTACCAGCCGGTCGGCTTCTTCGTCTTCTTCGTTGCCGGGCTCGCCGAAGCGCAGCGCATTCCTTTCGACCTTTCGGAAGCGGAAGGCGATCTCGGCGCGGGGTTCCATACCGAATACAGCGGGATCCGCTTCGCGCTGTTCATGGTCAGCGAATACGTTATCATGCTGCTGGTGTCGGTCCTGACGGTGATCCTGTTCTTCGGCGGCTGGAACGGCGTGCTGATCCCCCTGCCGCCGCTCGTCTGGTTCGTCCTCAAGGTGGCGTTCTTCGTCTACCTGTTCATGTGGTTCCGCTTCACCTTCCCCCGCTACCGCTACGATCAGCTGATGGCGATCGGCTGGAAAGTCTTGCTTCCGCTGTCGTTGGCGAACATAATTATCACTGGTGTTGCTATCTCTTAGGAGCCGCAGCGGCTCCGGAACGGGGCGGCGATGTCGCGCGCACTGGACAGAGCTGGGACGTGGATCGGTTGGGCGTTTTTCGCCGATCTGGCGAATGGCCTCGCGCTGACGTTCGGCTACATGTTCTCCAGATCCGTGACCATGCAGTATCCGGACAAGGAGAAATGGCTCCCCTATGCGCGCTACCGCGGGCACCATTTCCTCAAGCGCGACGAAGCGGGCGAGATCAAATGCGTCGCCTGCGAACTCTGCGCGCGGATCTGTCCCTGCGACTGCATCGAGGTGGTCCCCTACGAGGACGAGAACGGCAATCGTCATCCGGCGAAGTTCGAGATCGACACGGCCCGGTGCCTGTTCTGTGGGCTTTGCGAGGACGCCTGCCCGGCAGACGCCATCGCGCTTGGCCAGCAATACGAATTCTCCAGCTTCTCCTCCCGCGACCTCGTGATCGGTCGCGACGACCTGCTCGCCAAGCCGGGCAAGGCGGCGACCGGCGGCGGCGTGGTCGCCGCGCGCCTGAACACGCAAAAGGACGTGCTGGTCGAGACGAACGAGCCGCGGGGCTACAACTGGTGGCGGAATATCAGACGCACATGAACGCGCGCACACCCGGACCGGGCGCGCAGACAGGAGGCACGGATGCTCGTCTACCAAATCCTGAAGGGCAAGTCGCCCGAGGTCATCTCGGTCAGTCCGGACCAGACGATGCTGGAAGTGCTGCGGCTGTTTCGCGACAACAACATCGGCTTCGTGGTCGTCGGCCGGTCCCGGGGGGAATGCCTGGGGACGGTATCGGAACGGGACTGCTGCAATGCCGTCGCCAGATACGGAACCGAGGCTCCGCTGATGCGGGTCGCAGACATCATGAACCTCAACGTCGCGACCTGTTCGCCGCAGGACATACTGCCGGTGGCGATGGCCATCATGACCGAGCGCCGCACGCGCCACGTGCTGGTCATGGACGGCGACGCCCTTGCCGGCATCGTCAGCATCGGCGACGTGGTCAAGCACCGGCTGGAGGAGGCGATGCGCACGGAGCAGGACCTGCACGACTACATTTCCGGAACCTACTATCACTGACGGCGGCCGGACCGGTCAGGAGGGGCCGCCGGGCAGGCCCTGAGCGAAATCCTGCGCTCCGGCCCCCAGGCCCGCGATCGGGACGACCCCGACAGCACCGGGCGCCCTTTCAACCTCCACCGGACAGGGATACTCGCCGCGCCGCATCAGGCTGTTGAGGCGCAGGGCCCTGTAGTTCTCGGGAACGAAGACGAGCCCCTTGGGAAAACGCCTGTTGAGCTTCAGCTTCGCCGTCAGTTCCCCTTGCGCGGATCGCACGACCACCTGGTCGCCATCCAGGAGGGCCCGCTCCGCGGCATCCTGCGCCCCCATCTCCACATAGGGGTCGTCGGCGACCGTGTTGAGGATCTCCGAATGCCCGGTCAGATATCCGTTGTGGAACAGGCCGTTGCCGACGATCAGCATCAGCCGGCCGGTAACTGCAGGCGCCGGCGGCGGGGCGAAGAACCGCAGGGCCGGTTCTGTCCGGCCCGCCCTGGTAAAGGCGCCGTCGCGGCCAAGCCCGTCCTGGGTGAGCCCCTCGTAGGCGGGCACCAGCCGGGCGATCTCGTCGAAGATTTCGCCCTGCGTCGATGGCTGCGGCACCTGGTCGTGGAGCGCCGCGACGAAGTCGAAGATCGCCAGGTTGCCCCGTGCCTCGAAGGCAGGCTCGCGGAACTTGCGCACCATCTGGATCCGGCCCTCGTTGTTGGTGAAGGTGCCCGGTTCCTCGCCGTAGCTCGCTGCGGGCAGAACCACGTCCGCCAGCCCCGCCGTATCGGTGAGGAAGGCGTCCTGGACGATCAGGAGTTCCGCCGCCGCAAGCGCCCGCTGCACGAAATGCCGGTCGGGATAGCACATCAGGGGATCGCTTCCGACGACGTAGAGCGCGCCCATTTTGCCGTTGTCGCAGAGGTCCAGCATCGCGTCGAAATCCGCACCCGGTTCGGACGGGATTGCGACGCCCCAGGCCCGCTCGAACGCCGCGTGCGCCGCATTGTCGCCGATGTCGCGCAATCCCGGCAGCGCGGAGGGCAGGACGCCCATGTCCCATGCGCCCAGCTGGTTGGCGCGGTCGAAAAGGAACTGTATCGCCGGCGCCTTGCCGAGGGTGCGGAGCACCTGCAGGCAGTTGCTGATCTGCTCCAGCGTCGCGCGCGCCGATGGCGCCCTCAGGATGTCGGCGCTGACAAGCAGGGTGACGCTCCCGCCATCTGTGAGCGCGGTCGCCAGGCGGTCGAGTTGGTCGCCGCCGGCGGCCATGGTCGGTCCGCTGCCCGGCTCGCCGATCATGGCGGCGACGTCGCCAGAAAGGGCCGGGCCGGCCGCGGCCGCGAGACGGGCCACCACCGCGCCGAGGGCCGCCGCCTCGCCGCCAGGGGGTACGCGAACCACCGCGCGGGCATCGGCGTCCAGACGGGACGGCCGCGCCGAAAGCATCAGCAACCCGGCCTGCCGCCGCCGCGCGGCGTCGCGCAGCAGGTATTCGGTGACGGGGTTCTCCTCGGTCACGTTGCCGCCCACGACCAGCACGCAGTCCCTGCCGATCAGTTCCTCGAGCGGCGCGCGGGCATAGTGACCCGCCACCAGCGGAGCAAGCGTGTCGACCGGGGTGGACCAGCGCGACGAGCAGTCGATGCTGTTGGTGCGGAATACGGTCCGCATCAGCTTCTGGAACTGGTAGAGCGCCTCGTTCGGCAGCCGCGGCGAGGCCAGCCCGCCGCAAGCCTTGCTTTCGACGGCCGGCAGGCGCTGGCGCAGATACGCGCCGGCCTCCTCCCAGGACACCGGAACGAGCGCGCCGTCGCGGCGGATCATCGGCCGCTTGATCCGAGCCGAGCCATCGATGAAGTCGAGGCCGAAGCGGCCGCGCACGCAGAGCGTCTCGCGGTTCATCCCGTGTTCCCAATCCGAGCGGACCCGCATGAACTCGCCCTTGCGCGCACCGACGGTGAGCTGGCAGCCGGTGCCGCAATGGGGGCAGATCGTATCGGTCTCGGCGAGGTCCCAGGGCCGCGCCTTGTAGCGGTAGGGGAAGCTCATCAGCGCTCCGACCGGGCAGACCTCGATGCAGTTGCCGCACTGGTCGCAGCTCGCCAGGCTGCCTTCGAAGCCGGTGACGGCCGTGTCCATGCCCTTTTCGACCGTGCCCAGCGCGACGGCGCCGACGACCTCCTCGCACATCCGCACGCAACGCTGGCACTGGATGCAGCGGTTGACGTTCATGATGACGACCGGGCTGAGGCGAATGTCCTTCGAGTGGAACACGCGCTTGGAATCGTGGAAGCCGCTTCTCCGGGGCCCGTAGGCCATCACCATGTCCTGCAGCTCGCATTCGCCGCCCTTGTCGCAGATCGGACAGTCGAGCGGGTGGTTTGCGAGCAGCATGTCGAGCATGGAGGCGCGCGTCTCCTCGATCAGCGGCGTGTTCGTCCGCACTACCATCCCGTCGGTGACGGCCGTGGCGCAGGACGGCTGCAACCGCCGCAGCCCCTCGATCTCCACCAGGCACATGCGGCAGGAGGCGAGCGGCGGCAGCCGCTTCATGTAGCAGAAGGTCGGGACCGCGATGCCCAGCCGTTCGGCGGCCTGGAGCACGGTCGATCCGGCCTCAACCTCCAGCGTCTGTCCGTCGATCGTGATGTTGACCATGCCTCCCTCGCAGCTCCGGCTCTTCAGTGAAACGGGCACCTGTGCTCCTCGATATGGGCGGCGAACTCGTCGCGGAAATGCGCCAGCGCTGCCCGCAAACCCATGGCGGCGCCATCGCCCAGGGCACAGAACGTGTTGCCGAAAATGCCCTTGCAGAGCCCGTCCAGCTGCTCCAGATCGCCCGGCTCGCCCTCCCCTGCCTCGATCCGGCGCATCACCTTCACGGCCCAGTTCAGTCCCTCCCGGCACGGCGTGCACTTGCCGCACGACTCGTGATGGAAGAACTCGACGATCCGGGTGGCCACCTTGACCATGCAGGTCGTATCGTCGATCACGACGACGCCGGCCGAGCCGAGCATGGAGCCCACGGCAGCGAGCGAATCGAAATCCATGCTCACGTCCAGCCCGCGCTCCGGGATCACCGGCGCCGAGACCCCGCCCGGGATCACCGCCTTGATCCGGCGTCCCGGAAGGGCGCCGCCGGCGTGCTCCTCGACCAGTTCGCGCAGCGGTATTCCCATCGGCAGCTCGTAGAGGCCGGGTTTTCGTACCTGGCCGCTCAGGCAATAGAGCTTCGGGCCGGGGCTCTTGGCCGGGCCGATATTTCGAAACCAGTCCGCCCCCCGCACGACGATGTGCGGCACGCAGGCGAGCGTCTCGACATTGTTGATCACGGTCGGGCTGGCATAGAGCCCGGCAACGGCCGGGAACGGCGGCTTGAGCCGCGGTTGCGCCCGCCTGCCCTCGAGCGATTCGAGCATCGCGGTCTCTTCGCCGCAGATATAGGCGCCGGCGCCGCAATGGATGTGCACGGCGAAGGCGAAGTCCGTACCGAGAATGCCCGTGCCGAGATACCCCTTCGCCTGCGCCTCGGCGATCGCCTGCTCGAGGCGACGGATCGCTGTCACATATTCCCCGCGGACATAGACATAGGCGGTCTTGGCCCCGATCGCATAGGCGCTGACCGCCAGCCCCTCGATGAGCTGGTGCGGGTCGCGCTCCATGATGATCCGGTCCTTGAAGGTGCCGGGTTCTCCCTCGTCGGCGTTGCAGCACAGATACTTCGGCTTGTCGGCGCGCTTGGGCACGAAGCTCCACTTCATGCCCGTCGGGAAGCCCGCGCCACCGCGACCGCGCAGGTTGGACTGCTTGACGAGCTCGACCACGTCGTCCGGCGAGAATTCGCGCAACACCTTCGCCAGCGCCCGGTAGCCGCCGCCGGCCTCGTAGGTCGACAGCAGGTGACTGTCCGGCACGTCGATGTTTTTGAGGAGAACCGGCTCGAACATGGCGCTATTCTCCCGGTGATGGCGCGGATGCGGGGTCGACGGTCGCCAACCGCCCGGCATCCGCCCGAAGGCTTCCCAGGAGCGCGTCCAGCCGTGCGGCATCGAGGTTGCCGTGATAGTCGTCGCCGACCTGCATCACCGGCGCCATCTCGCAGGCACCGAGGCACTCGACGGTCGAAATCGTGAACAGCCCGTCCGGAGTGGTCTCGCCCTTGCTGATCCCGAGCACCGTTTCCATGTGCGCCAACAGGCGCTCGGCCCCGCACAGCATGCAGGCGATATTGTCGCAGAGCTGCAGGTGGTACCGGCCCACCGGTTCGGTATGGAACAGCGTGTAGAAGGTGGCGAGCTCATAGACCCAGATCCGCTCGACGCCGAGGATGTCGGCCACCTCCTCCAGCACCGGGCCGGGCAGATGCCCATGCGCCTTCTGCGCGATCAGCAGCGCGGGCATGATCGCCGAGCGCCGGTCGGGATACCGCGCCGCCGCCGTCTCGATCTGTTCGCGCATGCCCATCGCGTTCAAACCTCCTCTACTTGTCCACCTCCGCCATCACCGGGTCGAGGCTGCCGAGCACGGCGATCATGTCGGCCAGGTAGCGGGCGTTGGATACGCCGAAGAGCGCCTGCAGGTTGACGAAGGACGGCGCCCGCACCTTCATGCGGAACGGCTTCGGCGATCCGTCGCTGATGATGTAGAACCCCAGCTCCCCCTTCGGCGCTTCGATTGCGGAATAGACTTCGCCCCTAGGCACGGCGAAGCCGTAGGCCGACAGGTCGAAATGCTGGATCAGCGCCTCCATCGAGCAGTGCACGCGCTCCTTGTCCACGGGGAAGGCGATCGTCGGCATGTCGACCTGGAACGGGCCTTCGGGCATCTGGTCGAGGCATTGCTCGATGATGCGGATGCTTTCGCGCATCTCCTCGACCCGGCAGCGCCAGCGGGCGTAGCAATCGCCTTCCGGGCGCGTGACGACGTTGAAATCGAGCCGGTCGTAGATCTCGTAGGGCTCGTCGCGCCGGATGTCCCAGTCGACGCCGGAGGCACGCAGGTTCGGGCCGCTCAGGCCGAGATCGACGGCGTCCTCGCCGGAGATCACGCCGATGCCTTCCGTGCGCTTGAGGAACACGCGGTTGTTCTCCAGCAGCCGTTCATAGTCGCGGATCCGGTTCGGGAAGATGTCGCAGAATTCCCGGATCTTGGGCAGGAACCCGTCCGGCAGGTCCTCGCGCACGCCGCCGACCCTGCAGAAGGAGGTGTGCATGCGCGCGCCGGTGATCATTTCAAGGAGGTCCATGATCATCTCGCGCTCGCGCATGGCGTAGAGCAGCGCGGTCATGGCGCCGAGGTCCATCGGCAGCGCGCCGGTGATCAGCAGGTGACCGGATATCCGCGCCAGCTCGGCCATCATGACGCGGATGTACTGCGCGCGGATCGGCGCCTCGATGCCGAGGAGCTTCTCCACCGCCAGCGCGAACGCCAGGTTGTTGGAGGGCGGACAGAGATAGTCGAGCCGGTCCGTCAGCGGGAAGATCTGGGTATAGGTGAAGCTCTCCGCCAGCTTCTCCGTGCCGCGGTGGAGGTAGCCAATATGCGGATCGACGCGCTCGACGTACTCGCCGTCCAGTTCGAGCACGAGCCGGAGAACCCCATGGGTGCTGGGGTGCTGCGGGCCGAGGTTGAGAAGCACTTCCCTGGTGTTCAGCGCTTCGCCTTCCGGCCTCTCGAGTTCGGTGACTTCGGTCATCTCAACGCTCCGGCGTCAAACGGCCTCCTTGCGGTATCTCCCGGGTGGCGAGGTCGGGCTCCGTCGGCGGCGGCCCCTCGGCCCCGAAGGGGTTCAGCTTGTCCCTGTAGCCGCGCAGGGGAAAATCCTTGCGCTGGGGAAAGCCTTCGAAGCCTTCCCACATGTAGATCCGGCGCAGATCGGGATGGCCCTCGAAGCGGATGCCGTACATGTCCCAAGCCTCGCGTTCGTGCCAGTTGGCGGTGCGCCAGACGCCCGTGACCGAGGGGATCCGCGGCGGATCACCCAGCCGGCACTTGATCCGGATGCGCCATTTGTTCGGCAGCGAATAGAGGTGGTACACCGCCTCGTAGCGCGGCGTTTCGGGATAGTGGTCGACCCCGCAGACGTCGGAGAGGAAATTGAACCGCAGCGCCGGATGCTCCTTCAGGAACCGGCAAAGCTCGACGATCATGCCGGGCGGCGCGGCGAAGGCATGGACCCCGTGCGAGAAGCCGAGCGCCTCGATGGCCTCCCCGAAGCGTTCCGCGATCAGGGTGCGGATGAGGGACATCTCCGCGCTCATGACGCTGCGACCCGGTCGGGCGGCGTTCCGGCCAGCGCGCGGGACCGCTTGATCTTCTCCTGAAGCAGCAGGAACCCGTGCATCAGCGCCTCGGGCCGCGGCGGACAGCCGGGCACATGCACGTCGACGGGCACGAAAGTCTCCGAGCCCTGCACCACGGCGTAGGTGTTGTAGACGCCGCCGGAAATGGCGCAGGTCCCCATGGCGATCACCCAGCGCGGCTCGGGCATCTGGTCGTAGAGCCGGCGCACGACGGGCGCGAACTTGCGGGTCACGGTACCGGCGATGATCATCACGTCGGACTGGCGCGGCGAAGGGCGGAACACCACGCCGAACCGGTCGAGATCATAGCGCGCGCATCCGGCCGAGATCATCTCGATGGCGCAGCAGGCGATACCGAAGGTCTCGGGCCACAAGGCCGACCGCCGGCTCCAGTTGATGACGCTGTCGGCCGTGGTGAAAAGAACGCTGTCTCGGATGGCGTTTCCTACTCCTCCCATTCCAGCGCTCCCTTCAGCCAGGCGTAGGCGAAGCCCACGAGAAGCAGCAGCATGAAGACGAACATCTCGACGTAGCCGACGAGCCCGATGTCTTTCAGGACGACGGCCCAGGGAAAGAGGAACATCGCCTCGACATCGAAGACCACCAACAGGATCGCGAGGATGAAGAACGGCACCCGGAAACGGCCGCCGGCAGCCTCACCTGCGGCATCCATGCCGCATTCGTAGGGGGCATTCTTTTCAGGATAGGGATTGGACGGGCGCAGCAGCGAGGAGACAAAAAGCGTCGCCAGCGCCACCAGAACGATTCCGGCGATCATGAAAAGTACCGGCAGGAATTCCATTGCAGCCATGGCCGTTCACCTTGGCTTTGCTCAGGCCGCGCTTCGGGACTGCTCGTGCTGTCGTCCCGGAGGAAGGGCCTTGGGCATCCTTTCCTGGCTTCAAGTCTATTCCGGCGGCCGGACCATTGCAAATCCAATCGATTAGCCGCCAAACACGGCGTTCTGGGCAAGCTGCAGAAACCACGCCGGAAACAGGCCGATGCCGATCGTGCCGGCGGCCGTCACGGCGAGCGTGGCGCGGACCATCGGCGGCAGAGCCGGTTCGAACGCCCTTGTCGGCTCGCGCATGTAGATCAGCATGACGATGCGGATGTAGAAATAGGCGGCGACGGCGCTCAAGAGCACTGCGATGACCGCCAGGACGACGAAGCCCCGCTCGACGAGCGCGACCAGCACGTAGAACTTGGCGAAGAACCCGGCCGTCGGCGGAATGCCGGCCAGCGAGAACAGATAGAGCAGCATCAGGAGCGCCAGCACGGCATGCGACCTGGCGAAACCGGCATAGTCCTCGATGACCTCACCGGAGAAGGCGCCGTTCCGCATCATGATGACGATGCCGAATATGCCGAGATTCATGAAGGCGTAGATCAAGAGGTAGAGCATCACGCTGGCGATCCCGTCCGCGCCGCCCGCCACGATGCCGAACAGCGCGAACCCCGCATGGGCGATGCTGGAATAGGCGAGCAGGCGCTTGAAGTTGTCCTGCACCAGCGCCACGAAGCTGCCGAGCGCCATCGTCACCACGGCGATCACGGCGACGACGATCCAGGCGTCCGAGCCGGCGACCAGCGGGTTGAGGAACACCCGCAGGATCACCGCGAAGCCCGCCGCCTTCGGTCCGACCGACATGAACGCGGTGATCGTCGTCGGCGCGCCCTCGTAGACATCCGGCACCCACATGTGGAACGGCACCGCGCCGACCTTGAAAACCAGGCCTGCGACGATGAAGACCACCGCCAGCAGCAATCCGGGATCGCGTGGATCGCCGGCCACCGCCGCGGCCATCGCGTCCAGTTGCGTCGTGCCGGTGAGACCATAGACCAGCGAGACGCCGTAGAGGAAAATCCCGGTCGAGACGGCACCCAGGATCACATATTTCAGCGCCGCCTCGTTCGACCGCCGCTCGTGCCGCAGGAAACCGGTCAGCACGTAGGTGCAGAGCACCGTCAGCTCGAGGCCCACATAGATCGACAGGAGATCCGTCGCCGAGGCCATGATCATCATCCCCGAGAGGGTGAAGAGCAGCAGGACATAGTATTCGCTGCTCCCGATCCCCTCGAGAGCGGCGTATCTGCGCGACAGCAGGAACGTCAGGAGCGTGGTCAGGTAGAAGATCGACTTGAAGAAGACGGAGAAGCTGTCGGCGACGAACATGCCGGCATAGGCCGTGCGGACCTCGCCCGCCGGCATCAGGGTCAAAAGAGCGGCAATCGCCACGACCGCGACGGAGGCCCAGAGGAGGACGTCCTCCCGTCGCTTCCGCACGAGCTGTCCGAGGATCAGCAGGATGCAGGCGCCGGTGATCACCACGATCTCGGGCAGGCTCGCCACGGCCGACTGGTAGAGCGTTGCCGCGTTCATCGGCCGGTCCCCTCAGCGTTGACCTGCACGAGCAGGTACCTCACCGAGGCGTCGGTGATGGCGAGAAAGGGCTTCGGATAGAGCCCGACCCAAAGCACGAAGACGGCCAGCGGCAGGATCGCCGCCATCTCGCGGGCGTTCACGTCGCGCATCTTGTATGGCGTGACCAGGCTCACCGGACCGAGCGCGACCTTGCCATACATGCCAAGCAGGTAGGCAGCGCCCAGCAAGGCGCCCAGGACGGCCATCGCGCCGAACGCCAGGTTGGCCGCAAATCCGCCGGACAGCACCAGCAGCTCGCCGACGAAGGAGTTCGTCCCCGGCAGCGCCATCGACGACAGGGTGAACAGCGCCAGAAACGAGGTGTAGACCGGCACGAGCTTCATCAGCCCGCCATAGTCGGCGATGCTGCGCGTGTGCGTCCGCTCGTAGATCAGGCCGACGAAGAGGAACAGCGCGCCCGTCGTCACGCCATGGTTGAACATCTGCAGGATGCCGCCCTGGAGCCCGCGGAGGTTCAGCGCGAAGATGCCGAGCGTCACGAAACCCATGTGGCTGATGCTGGAATAGGCCACCAGCTTCTTCAGGTCGTCCTGCGCCAGCGCCAGCAGCCCGCCATAGACGATCGCAAGCGCCGACAGCGCCAGCATCAGCGTCGAATAGTAGACCGACGCCTCCGGCAGCATCGGCAGCGAGAACCTCAAGAAGCCATAGGCGCCCATCTTCAGCAGCACGCCGGCGAGGATGATGCTGCCGGCGGTCGGCGCCTGCACATGGGCATCCGGCAGCCAGGTATGAACCGGCACCATCGGCACTTTGACGGCAAAGGCGACGAGGAAGGCGAAGAACAACCACGACTGGATCCCGAACGGCAGGTCCTGCGCCGTCAGGGCGAGGATATCGAAGGTCCGTCCGCCATGCCGGTAGAGCACGATGACGCCGACCAGGAACAGCAGGCTGCCGGCCAGCGTGTAGAGGAAGAACTTGAACGCCGCATAGATCCGGCCCTCTCCGCCCC
Organism: Mycoplana sp. MJR14; assembly: GCF_029210525.1. Taxonomy (NCBI): domain Bacteria; kingdom Pseudomonadati; phylum Pseudomonadota; class Alphaproteobacteria; order Hyphomicrobiales; family Rhizobiaceae; genus Mycoplana; species Mycoplana sp. MJR14. Next base: position 313,170 of record NZ_JARGEO010000003.1, on the reverse strand, counting down.
AGATGCCGATGATCAGATACATCGGGATCAGCATCGCCTCCCAGCAGACGTAGAAGAGGAAGAGGTCGAGCGCGCAGAACACCCCGAGCATCAATGCCTGCATGGCGAGCAGGCTGACCATGAACGCCTTGACCCTGCTTTCGATCGCGACCCACGAGGCGAGCACGCAGACCGTGCCCAACAGCGCCGTCAGGAACACGAAGAGTGCGCTGATGCCGTCGACGCCGAGCGCAAAGGCGATCCCGAGCGCCGGCACCCACGGGTATCTTTCGGCAAACTGCATCGCATGGGTCGTGGTGTCGAAACCGGAGAGCATGGCGATGCAGAGCGCGAGGTCGAGGAGGGTGACGGCGAGCGCCGTCCACCGCACCGCGCCGTCGCTGCGCAGAACCATCAGGACCACGGCCCCGGCGGCGGGCACAAGGACAATGAGGCTGAGCAGCGGCAACCCCATCGCCGCTACCTCCAGGCCACGGCAAAGACGACGACGGCGGCGACGACGCCGGCGATCATCGCCAGTGCATAGTGGGTCACGACGCCGGTCTGCAGCCGCCGCAGCGCCCCGCCGCCGCGCAGGACCGAGCGGGCGACACCGTTCACGACGGCGTCGACGCCGCCGAGATCAAACCGCAACCCCAGCCGCGCCGCCCCATGCAGGAACGGCAGCACCACGGCCTCGGAGACGCTGCTCACCGCCTGTTCGTAGCGCGCAAGCGGTCGCTCGGCGAGCCACATGAAGGCGCGCGCCCCCTTGCGATAGAACCAGTCGGTGTCGAGGCTGATCGTGTTCTCCGGGTCGAGCGCCTTGAGGAACAGCACGAACCCCAGGGCCGTGAACATCAGGATTCCGAGGCTCTCGGTGACGTGCTGCCCGGTGTAGGGCTCGAAGGCGACCGGATAGGGAAGAAGCGCATAGAGCGGACCGGGGAACACCCCGATCGCGATGCAGAGCACCGCCGCCATGGCCATGGCGACCAGCATGTTGCGCGGCGGCTCGCGCGCCTGCAGCTTCCGGTCCGTGCCGAAGAACATGTAGTAGGGCAGCTTCAGCCCGGTGTGCAGGAACGTCCCCGACGAGGCCATCGTCAGCGCCAGCATCACCAGCGCGCGATGATCCTGTCCGGCCGCCGCCACCACCATCGATTTGGTGACGAAGCCGGAGAACAACGGGAAGGCCGAGATGGCAAGGGCGCCGACCATGTAGAGCGCCACCGTCCACGGCATGGTCCTGTAGAGCCCGCCGAGCTCGGTGAGCTTGCGCCGGCCGGTGACATAGATCACCGCGCCGGCCCCCATGAAGAGCAGCGCCTTGTAGAGGATATGCGCGAAGGCATGGCTGGTGGCCCCGTTCACCGCCAGTTCGGTGCCGATGCCGACGCCCGCCACCATGTAGCCCACCTGGCTGACGATGTGATAGGCGAGCAGCCGCCGACAGTCGTTTTCCAGCACCGCGTAGACGACGCCATAAAGCGCCATCACGGTGCCGAGCACCACCAGAAGCTCGGTGCCCGGGAACGCCCGCGCGAGCACATAGACGGCCGTCTTGGTGGTAAACGCGCTCATGAACACGGCGCCCGTGACGGTCGCCTCGGGATAGGCGTCCGTGAGCCAGGCATTGAGCGGCGGCACCGCCGCATTGAGCAGGAACCCGGCCATGATCAGGTAGGCGCCCAGGCCCATACCGCCTTCGATCGGGCCGCCTCCGATCGGGCCGCCTTCGATCGGACCGAAGAGCAGCGAGCCGGTGGCGAGCCCGTGCAGAACGATGCCGCCGAACAGGGCGAGGCCGCCGGTGATATGGACCATCAGATAGCGGAATCCGGCCCGGATCGCCTGCTCCCCGCCCTGCGCGAAGACCAGGTAGGCGGACGCGAACGCCATTGCCTCCCAGAACAGGTAGAGGGTCAGGTAGTCGCCGGCGAACACCACCCCGAGCGCGCTGCCGACATAGACGAAGGCCGCCACATGCTGGCCAGCAGCCGTTACGTGCAGCGCATAGACCATGCCGATCAGCGCCATGAGGGTGAAGACGGTGGCGAAGACGATGCTGAGCTTGTCGACCTTTGCGAAGAGAATGTCCTGGCCGGCGAAGCTTGCCGCACCGTAGGTGCCCGGCTGCAGCGTCAGCACGGCGAGGATCGCCAGCACCGGGATCAGCAGCAGGTAGGCGTTGCGGATCGCCCCCTTGAGGAAGGGGATCGGCAGGGCGCCGAGGATGAACAGCAGGCCCGGATCTACGAAGACATCAGTCATAATAGTCCTCGCGCCGCATCAGCCCGCCTTGGTGGCCAAGGAACTTGGAAACGAAGATCAGCAGCACGCAGGAGCCGAAGCCATAGGCGGCCGACCAGCCCGGCAGGCGCTCCCAGAGATATTCGGCGTGTTCGCGGGGAACGACGAAGTCTGCGGCGACGACCAGGACCAGCACCAGATAGAACAGCCGGCGGCGGAGCCGCGTCTGGGCCTCGTCACCAAAGAAGTCGACGATATGCCTGATCATCTGACCACTCCGTCCGCGAGCGTGAGAAAATAGCCGGGGAAGATCCCCATCAAGACCGAGAGCGCCGCGGTCGCCACCAGCGGGACGGCCACCATCGGAATCTCGCGAACCGGCGCCCGACCGTCCTGTGGCTCCGGCTGGAAGAAGGCGGCATAGCTGACCGGCAGGAAGTAGGCCGCGTTGAGGACCGAACTCGCCAGGAGCACGACCAGGAAGGCGACCTGCCCTCCCTCCACCGTTCCCTGCGCCAGATACCACTTGCTGACGAAACCGGCTGTCGGCGGGATCCCGATCATGCTCAGCGACGCGACGAAAAAGGCGCCCATCGTCCAGGGCAACCTGCGGCCGATGCCGGCCATGTCGCTGATGTTGCGTTTTCCCGACGCGCAATAGATCGAGCCGGCGCAAAAGAAGAGCGTGATCTTGGAGAAGGCGTGCGCGGCGATATGGATGATGCCGCCGACCATCGCGACCGGCGACACCAGAACCGCGCCCAGCACGATGTAGGAGAGCTGGCTCACCGTCGAATAGGCGAGCCTTGCCTTCAGGTCGTCCCGCGTCAGGGCGTAGACCGACGCCATCAGGATCGTGAACGAAACCAGGTAGGCGGTGGCGATGCCGAGACCGAGCCTGCCGACCAGCCCGACCCCGAAGACGTCGAACACCAGCCGCAGCACGCAGAACACGCCCATCTTGACCACGGCCACGGCATGCAGGAGCGCGCTCACCGGTGTCGGCGCCACCATGGCGGCAGGCAGCCAGGCGTGCATCGGCATGACGGCCGCCTTGGCGAAGCCGAACAGGTAGCAGAAGTAGACGGTCGCCAGCAGCGCCGGCGAGGCGTTGGCATCCGCCAGAAGCCCGCCCGGCACGAAGTCGAGCGAGCCTGCGATGGTGTAGGTCAGCGCCAGCGCCGCGAGAAGGACGCTCTTCGAGGCGCCCATCAGATAGACGAGGTACTTGCGGGCGCCCCTCCATCCCTCCTCGTCCTCGTGGTGATAGACGAGCGGGTAGGTCACGAGGCTCAGCACCTCGTAGAAGATGACCAGCGTGAACAGATTGGCGGCGAAGGCGCCGCCGACGGCTGCAGCGATGCTGGTGGCGAAACAGGCGAAGAAGCGGGTCTGTGCGTGCTCGTTCAGGTGCCGCATGTAGCCGATGGAGTAGATCGCAGCCAGCACCCACAGGAGCGACGACACCGTGGCGAACACCATGCCGAGCGCGTCGGCCCGGAACGCGAAGTCGATCCCCGGCAGGATCTCGAAAAGGCGCAGATCGACCGTCCCGCCTGAAAGCACCGTCGGCGCCATCGAGGCGACGATCGCAAGCAGGATGACCGCAGCGAGCGGCGAAACGGCGTCCCTCAGCGTTTCGCGGTTGCGCAGCACAAGGATGGCGAGCGCCGCCAGACCGGGAACGGCGACGGCAACAAGCGGCCGGATCGAAATCGCCGGGTCCAAGCCGCTATCCTTTCATGATGGTGACGTCGTCCACCTTGAGGGTGTGCTTGTTCCTCACGAGTGCGACGAGGATGCCAAGGGCGACGGCGACTTCCGCCGCCGTGATGGCGATCACGAAGATCGCAAAGATCTGGCCGCGGAAATCGTCGTAGTGACGCCCGAAGGCGATGAAGTTGATGTTGACCGAGTTGAGCAGCAGCTCCAGCGACATCAATACGACGAGGATGTTGCGCCTAAGCAGCACGCCTCCCGCGCCGATGACGAACAGGACCACGCCGAGCAGGACAGACCAGGAAAGCGGCACCATCAGCCCGGCTCCTTCCGCGCCAGGACGATGGCGCCGACGAGGGCCACGAGCAGGATGACGGAGGCGGCTTCAAACGGCAGGAGATAGTCGGCAAAGAGCGTCGTGCCGAGCGTCCGGATCGTATCGCCGCCGCCGGCTGTGGCAGGCGTCGCGACCGAGAAGCTGTCGCTCCAGAACACCAGCACGATCATCTCGACCCCGAGCACGACCAGCAGCACCAGGGCCGGCAGGTTGCCGCCCGGCAAGAACCGCTGCAGCACGGCTTCGCGCATATCGATCATCATGATCACGAACAGGAACAGGACCATGATCGCGCCGACATAGACGAAGATCTGGATCACCGCGAGCAGCGGCGCCTCGAGCAGGACGAAGATTGCCGAAATCTGCAGGAAACAGGCCATCAGCGCCAGGGCGCTGTGCACCGGATTTCGCGCCACGACCAGCATCAGGGCCGTGATCACGGACACCGTGGCGAACAGAAGAAAGAACCCCTGGTCCATTGACGCCGGCCCTCCCACGCGAACTGTCAATCGGCGCGAGATGGCCGGAATTGAGATAGTTCCGCACTTCGGGGTGCATGCACAAATTGTGCCCTAGTATTCTGTTTTTCACAAGAATATTGTCACGAGCCAGGGGCATCCTCGGAGTGCTTGCGTCGCGGGCCCGACCGGCGCGAGGCCGGAGAAGCGGCCGCCACAACAGGCGCTATCGCCTTGCTTGGTCCGCCGTCAATGCGCTCTGCCGCGTCCCGGAAACGATGATCTCCAGGACCTCGTGCTCGTCGGTCTGCCGGATGTAGCGGTCGCCGACGAACTCGCCGCGTTTCAGGACCATGACGCGGTCGCCGACCGCGAATATGTCGACCAGGCGGTGCGAGATGATGATCTGGGCGACGCCCTGCCTCTTGAGTTCGAGCATCGTTTCCAGCAGGCGTTCGGTCGCCATCGCCGAAAGGTTGGCCGTCGGCTCGTCGAGGATCACCACACGCGGCTCGAAGGAGATGGCGCGGGCGATTGCCACCGATTGCTGGCGGCCGCCCGACAGGCTCTCGACCTTCTGGTAGACCGAGTTGACGTCGACCTTGAGGCGCTTCAGCACCCTGTCGGCCTCCGCATACATCCGGCGCCGGCTGACGAATGGCCCCCTCAAGGGCCAGCGGCCGAGAAAGATGTTCTGGCCGACGTCCATGTTCCCGCAGAGTGCGAAATCCTGGTAGATCATCTCGATGCCGGCGTCGCGGCTCTCGTGCGGGCTCTTGAAGTGCACCGGCCGGCCGGCGACGAATATCTCCCCGGCGTCGCGCTGGTAGGCGCCCGTCAGGATCTTCATCAGCGTCGACTTGCCGGCGGAATTGTCGCCGACCAGGCCGAGGATTTCGCCGGGATAGAGCACGAGGTCGACCGAGCGCAGCGCCTGCACCGCCCCGAAGGCCTTCTCGATCCCTTTCATCTCCACGATCGGTGTTTCAGCGTCATCCCGCATGCGGCGCCTCCGATGCCGGTTTGCGTTGCGCCAGACGCGCCCTCAGGCGACCGACGAGGTTTGCCTGGCGCACCCAGATGTCGATGAGCACGGCCACGATCAGGATGACGCCGATGAAGACGTTGATCCAGTGCTGCGGCATGGTGAACCCCTGGACGTTCAGCTGCAGCAGCGCACGCACGAGCGTGATGGCCGCAGCGCCGGCGAGCGAGCCGATGATCGTGCCGTAGCCGCCGAAGATCGAGCCGCCGCCGATGATCACCGAGGCGATGGCATCGAGTTCGCGGAACTGGCCGGCGACCGGGTTGAAACTGCGGAAATAGGCGATGTTGATGATCCCCGCCATCGAGGCGCAGAGCGCCGACAGCAGGAGTGCGAGGAAGCGGACGCGGTTCGTGTTGATGCCGGCATAGCTCGCGGCGCGGAGGTTGCCCCCGGTGGAGAGGACCTTCAACCCGAACGGCGTGTAGGCGAGCACGACGCCGGCCACCAGGGCGACGAGGGCCATCCAGATCGTCTGCACGCTGACGACCTCGGCGACGGTGCGAAGCAAGCCTTGGGGCAGCGATACGCCGAAATGGAGGAGGACGTCGTTCGCCTTGCGGCCGAGCAGGTTGTAGCCCTCCGGCCAACCGGTCAGCTGCTGGCCGGCGACGAACCAGGCGGCAAGGCCGCGGGCGATGTAGAACATGCCGAGCGTGGCGATGAAGGCCGGCAGCTTGAAGCCGACCGTGATGGTGGCGTTGACGAGGCCGGCCGTCATGCCCGCGAGCAGCCCCATCGCCACCGCGGTCATCGGATCGGCGCCCACCACCTTCAGGAAGTACGCCGCGGTGCTGCCGGCGAGCGCCAGCACCGCCCCGACGGAGAGATCGATGTCGCCGGCTGCGATGACATAGGTGAGCCCGACGGCGATGAGCGCGAGCTCGGTGTAGTTGAGCAGGATCGCGAAGGTGTTGGAGAGGTTCCACCAGTAATCGGGCCTGAGCGCCAGCCCCGTCAGCCACAAGAGCGCCGTCAGGATGATCGCAAGCGCGTCACGGCGGGCGAGAAACCGGCCGACGCCGGTCGCCGTCATCGCCAGGTCGCTTGCCATGGCTCCCTTGGTCTGCACCCCTTCGAGGGCCACTCCGCCCATCTCGGAGGCCGGCGGCGGCGGCCGGCCGCGCAGCCAGGCCCAGGCCCTTGCCGCGATCTGGCGGCGGATCAGGTACGGCTCGATCAGGACCGCGGCGACGAGAAGAAGCCCGAGGAAGACCAGCACGGCGCCCGCCGGCAGGGTGAACCGGGCGTTGACGGCGATGCTTTCCCCATCGATGACGACGATGCGCGTGATCGGCCATCCCTCGCGCAGAACCTTGTCGATCAGGACGACGACCGCAGCCCCGAGACAGGAGCCGATCACCCGGCCGCGGCCACCGAGGATCGACGCCCCGCCGATGATGACCGCGGCGATCACCGTGAGCTCCCAGGTGACGCCGTAGAGTGGGGTGACCCCCTTGTCCTGTGCCGCCGACAGGAGCGCCGCAAGGGTCGCGCACAACGACGAGATCAGATAGGCGCGGATGCGCACCCAGCGCGTCGGAATGCCGGCATAGATCGCCGCCTGCTCGTTGCCGCCGGTGGCGAAAGTCTCGTAGCCCCAGCGCGTCTTGGCGAGCACGCAGGCGCCGACCGTGGCGACGAGGGCGAAGACCAGGATCTGGTTGTTGAAGCCGAGCGCATTGGCTTCGCCCAGGTGGAAGAAGCGGGGATACTCGGCCGCCCGGTCGGAATAGTAGATCGCCTGGCCCTGGGTCAGCGCCAGGACGAGGCCGCGGCCGATGAACAGCATCGTCAGCGTCGCGATGAACGCCGGCGCCCTGAGGACGGTCACGAGCACCCCGTTGAGGAGGCCGATCGCCGCCCCGAGAAGCCCGCATAGCACGATCGCGCTCCCGATGCCGAGGTCGAGCAGACCGGGCGCAAACAGCCGCGCGAACACCACGGCGATGAGCCCGTAGATGGAACCGACCGAGAGATCGAGGTCCTTGTTGACGATGACGAAGGTCATCCCCACCGCGATGATACCGATCCGGGAGGTGTCGCGCAGCAGGGCATGGAGCGCCTCCGTGGAAGCGAAGAAGGTCGGGTTTGCGAGCGCGCCCGCGGCGTAGAGCAGGACCAGGAACAGCAAAAGCCCGGCCTCCCAGCCGCCAGCGAGCTGGGGAGGTGGTCGGCCGAGCGAAATCGTCTGTTGCACCATGGGCGAGGTCCGATTGCTTCTTCAGCCCGCGATGCGGGAGGGACCCGGCCCCTCCCGCCCTTCGGGCAAGATCAGTTCTCGAACCGCTTGCCGACCTTGGCGACGTTGTCCTTCGTCACCAGTTGAGCCCTGGTGTCCAGATTGGCGGCCGAGATGCCGCGGTCGATCTGGAGATAGAGCTGCATCACCGGCCAGAAGCCCTGCAGGAACGGCTGCTGTCCTAGCGAACCGGTCAGGTTGCCGGCAGCGATGCCCTCCTGCTGCGCCGGCCCGAGGTCGAAGCCGAAGGCGCAGAACTTGCCGGTCAGGCCCATCTGGGACACCGCCTTGACGAGCGGTGGCGTGAACACGTTGTTGGCGGTGAAGGCGCCGACGACATCGCCACGCGACTCGAACAGCGAGACCAGAGCGTTGACCGGATCGTTCGGATTCGTGTCGATCCCGACATTCTCCGGACCGGCGTCGACCTTGAAGCTCTCGAGCTTGCCGGCGTCCTTCAGCGTCTTGACGATGGCGTTGAAGGCCGAGGTCACCCGGTTGTTCACCTCGATGTTGCCCATCGCGGTGGACGACGGCAGCACGATCGAACCGCTGGTCTTGCCGCTGTCGAGCACGCATTTGGCCAGCGCCTCGCCGCCGATCGCGGCCGCGGACGCATCCTGGCCGGTATGACTGATGCTGCTGCGGTTCAGGATGGTGCCGTCGAAGGAGTTCGTCGTCGCCACCGGGATGCCCTTGGCTTCGGCGGCCTTGACGATGTCGTTGTAGGCGCCGACCTGCGGCGTCGTCATGATGATGCCGTCGATCGTCGGATCCTGCACGATCTGGTTCAGGATCTCGATTTCGCGGGCCGGATCGTCCACCGGCGACTCCGAGCCGAGCAGCAGGATCTTCGCGCCGATCATGTTGCCGGCAACGGTGGCGCCGACATAGACCGGATCGAAGAAGCCGTTGCCGGCGGTGTGGGTGACGATGGCGAAGGTCAGGTGGCCGTCGGCCGAATGGAAATCCTTCGTGCCGGGGTCCTCCTTGGCGGCCTCCTCGAAGTTGTAGCCGCCTACCGCTTTCTCCACGCTGCCCGACTGCGCCCATGCATTCGAGACAGCAAGCGACAATGCCGCGGTCGATGCCGCGTACAATAAATACCGCCTCATGATCGGTTCCTCCCTTGAACCTGGGCGAAAGCCGTTCGAGCAAGGAACGCAAAGAGAGTAGGGCCGACGGCTTTCTCCCAATTGCTAATATTCTGCTTAATTCCGATGCAAGTAAACGGTGCGCTACGAACGCGGCTACAGCGCCCCGTCGACGATCACCATGGGCCGGCCGCGGGAGCAGGATTCGATGCGGGCATCGACACGATAGATGTCGCGCAGCATGGCCGGCGTGATCACGTCGGCGGTCGCTCCGCTCGCGGCCATCTCGCCATTGGCGATGACGATCGTGTTCGTGCAGTAGCGCAGGGCATGATTGAGGTCATGCAGCGCGATCAGGACGATCATGCCCGTGCGGCCGGCAAGACCGGCGACAAATTCCAGCACGTCGATCTGGCGATGGAGATCGAGCGCCGACGTCGGTTCGTCCATCAACAGGACTTCCGGCTTGCGCACCAGCGCCTGGCCGAGCGAGACGAGCTGCCGCTGGCCGCCGGAGAGGGCATCGAGCCCGCGGAAGGAAAGATCCTCGATCCGCAGCGCCTTCAGGATCGCGTCGATTTCAAAGAGCTCGTCGTCGTTGACGCGCCAGCCACCGCCCTGCTTTGCGGCAAGAAGCAAGGACTCGTAGACCGTGAGCACGGCGTTCGAGCCGGTGTCCTGCGGCATGTAGCAGATCGAGCGGTCGCCGCGCGTCGCATCCGAAAGCTGGACCAGGCCGGGACCGGAAATGAGGCCGGCAATGCGCTTGAACAGCGTCGACTTCCCCGCCGCATTCGGACCGATCACGGCCGTCGTCGCGCCGGGCGTCAGCAGGTCGATTGCGACCCTGGACAGAACCGTCGCGCGGCCATAGCTGGCGCCGACGTCCTTCAGAACCAGACCTACCATGCCCGCCTCCGGTTCGAGAAAATCAGGACGAAGAAGAAGGGAACGCCGACGAGCGCCGTGATCACGCCAATCGGCAGGATCGCGCCGGGAATCAGCACCTTGCTGACGACGGACGTCGCAGAAAGCAGCAACGCCCCGCAGATCACCGAACCGGGCAGGAAGAAGCGCTGGTCCTCGCCGACGACCATGCGGGCGATATGCGGGCCGACGAGGCCGACGAAGCCGATCGTGCCGACGAAGGAGACGGGGATGGCGGCAAGCAGGCTGACGACGAGCATGGTGTGAAGGCGCAGGCGCCGTACGTTGACGCCCATGCTGGCCGCCTTGTCGTCGCCGAGCCTCAGGGCGGTCAGCGCCCAGGCGTTGCGCATGAACAGCGGCAGCGTCACCACCAGGATCGCGGCGGTGACGAAGACCTTGTCCCAGGTCGCCTTGGTGAGGCTGCCCATGGTCCAGAACACGACGGCGGCGAGCGCCTGCTCGGAGGCGAGGTATTCGAGCAGCGACAGGGCGGCGTTGAAGGTGAAGACAAGCGCGATGCCGAGCAGCACGATCGTCTCGACCGTCACCCCGCGCAGGGTCGAGGCGAAATGGATGAAGAGTGCGGCCACCATAGCCATGACGAAGGCATTAACCGGCACCATGTATTGCACGGCACCCGGAAAGATGGCGACACCGGCGACGAGCCCGAGCGCCGCACCAAAGCTGGCAGCCGCCGAAATCCCGAGCGTGAAGGGGCTCGCGAGCGGGTTCGACAGGATCGTCTGCATCTGCGCACCGGCGACGGACAGCGATGCCCCGACGGTGACCGCCATCAGCGCGATCGGCATGCGGATGTCCCAGATGACGACGCGCAGCTGGTCCCCGGCCGTCTCCGGCGAGAAGAGCGCGGACAGAACCTCGGCGATGCTGTAGTTCGCCGGTCCCAGCGCCATGTCGACGGCGATGCTTGCCGCAAGCGCGATGCCAAGGCCTGCAAGGATGAGGATGCGCCGAAAGGCAAGGGCGCGATACTGATCGCGCCCCGTGACCTTCGCTTCGATCGCCGTCGCGGCCATCGGCTATTCGCCCTTCAGCGAGACGAAATATCCCGGCTTGTAGTCGAGCGGCAGGAAGCGGGCGTGCAGTTCCTTGAAGGTCGCTTCCGGGTCGAGATCCGCAAAGAGATCCGGATGCAGCCACTTGGCGATCTGCTGGATCGCGACGAACTGGTAGGGGTTGTTGTAGAACTGGTGCCAGATGGCATGGACGTTGCCATCCTTGACCGCCTTGATGCCGGTGAAGGCGGGGCGCTTGGTCAGGTTTTCGAGCTTGCGGTGCGCCTCGGCGGTATCCGCGCCATAGCCGACGCCGACCCAGTTGCCGCCCGGCACATAGCCTTCCCACATCCCGCCGGTGATGATGACCTGGTCCGGGTTGGAGGCGATGATCTGCTCCGGATTGACCGTGCCGAACGTGCCGGGGATGATCTCCCTGGCCATGTTCGTGCCGCCGGCGAGCTCGACCATCTTGCCGAAGTTCTCGTTGCCGAAGGACATGCAGCAATCGTCGGAGTAGCCGCCGGCGCGCTCGACGAAGACGACGGGCTTTGCCGGCTTGTTCCTTTCAAGGACGTCCGTCACCTGCCTGATCGCATCGGCGCGGAAGGCGATGAAATCCTCGGCGACCTTTTCCTTGCCCATCAGCGTGCCCATGATGCGCATGCTCGGCTCGGTATTTTCTATCGGCTTCTCGCGGAAATCGACATAGACGAGCGGAATGCCGACCTTGGCGAGCTTCTCGATGTAGCCGGCCTCCTCCGTCGCGGTCTTGGCGTCGACGTTCATCAGGATGACGTCGGGCTTCAGGGCGACGGCCTGCTCGATGTCGAACGTGCCGTCCTTCATGCCGCCGAAGGTCGGCAGCTTGGCGATGTCGGGATACTTCGCGAGATAGGCGGCGTAGGATTCCGGGTCCGCCTTCGGCAGGTCGTCGCGCCAGCCGACGACGTGCTGGAAGGGATTGTCCTTGTCGAGCGCCGCGAGGAAATAGATCTGGCGGCCTTCACCGAGAATGACGTGCTTGACCGGCACCTCGACTTCGACGTCGCGGCCCGTCACGTCCTTCACGACGACGGGATCGGCCATCGCCGGCAATGCGGTGGACACGAGAAGGCCAAGGGCAACGATCGCCGACCTGCCAGAAAGACGCATGTGATTCATCTCCGGTGGAAACTGCCGGGCACTTATTATTTGATGATTTTCTTAGTCAAGATTTATCTTTTAGAAGAGTTCGAAGCTGAGAATGGGAGCGAGACATGCAGAGCGACGGGACGGCCGACGGCGCCAATTTCACCCTTCGGGACGAAATCAGGGCCTATTGGTCGGCCCGCGCAGCGACGTTCGACCAGTCGCCCGGCCACGAGATCTTTTCCGAAGACGAACGGGCGGCCTGGCACGCCCTGATTGAGCGGCATCTCGGCCCCGGAGACGGCCGCAACGCACTTGATCTTGCGAGCGGCACCGGCGTGATGTCCCATCTCATGGACGACCTCGGCTACCGGGTGACCGGCATCGACTGGTCGGAACCGATGCTGGCGCTGGCGCGCGCCAAGGCCTCTGCGCGCGGTCGCACCATCCGGTTCCATCTCGGCGATGCGGAAACCACGCTTGAAGCCGATGAAAGCTATGACGTGATCGTGACCCGCCATCTCGTCTGGACGCTGGTCGACCCAGAAGCGTGCTTCCGTGAATGGCTGCGTGTGCTGAAACCCGGCGGCAGGCTGCTCGTCATCGACGGCGACTTCGTCACGATCGGCCATACCGAGCGGCTGGTGAAGCGGCTTGCCGCGATCCTCGAACGAATGGGCCTGACCGAGCCGCAAGCGCCGCCCGTGATGGCCGACACGCACGCGAGCATTATGTCACGCGTCCATTTTTCCGGCGGCGCGAGGGCCGAAGCCGTCGCTCGCCTGTTGGAAGAGGCCGGGTTTTCGGCCGTGAGGACCGACACCGACCTTCGGCGAATCCACAAGGCGCAGGCGAAGAATTTCGGCTTCTTCAAAGCCGTCGCGCGCGGCCTGCAGCACCGGTATGCCGTTGTAGCCCAAAAGCCCGCCGGCTGAATTCGGCGGCAATCGCTCTCCCGGCCCTGCCCCGGTGCAGCTATCCGGGCGCGGCGGCCGTCGTCCTCACGAAATCGACGAAGGCGCGGAGCGCGGCCGGCATCTGCCGCCGGCTCGGGTAGTAGAGATAGAAGCCGCCATAGTAGGGGCACCAGTCCTCGAGCACGCGGACCAGCCGCTTTTCTTCGACGAGCGCTCGCACCTGGTCCTCGAAGGCGTAGGCGACGCCTGCGCCGTGGAGTGCGGCGTCGACCATCATGTCCTGGTCGCCGACGATCAGCGGCCCCTCCACCTCCACGCTCAGGTCCACGCCGCCGCGCTCGAATTCCCATGCGTAGACGCGGCCGCTTGCGAAGCGCAGGCCGATGCAGGGCAGCGCCTTCAGCTGCTCCGGGCTGGACGGCTTCGGATGGCGCTCGAAGAAGGCGGGCGATGCCACGATGGCCGATCGCTGGCGCGGCCCGATCGGCACGGCGATCATGTCCTGCGCGACGACCTCGCCAAACCGCACGCCGGCATCGAAGCCTTCCGAAACCATGTCGACGAGATCGTCCTCGACCACGAGCTCGATGCTGATGCGCGGATAGGCTTCGAGAAACCGCACGACATAGGGCAGGAGGACCATCTTGGAGGAGATGCGCGCCGCGTTCAGCCGCAGCCGTCCGACCGGCGTGCCCCGGAGGTTGTTGAGATCGTCCAGCGCATCCTCGATGTCGCGGAAGGCCGGCGCCACGCGGGCAAGCAGCCGTTCGCCGGCTTCGGTGAGCGCGACGCTGCGGGTGGTGCGGTTGAAGAGGCGCAGGTCGAGCCGCGCCTCCAGCGCCTTCAGCGCGTGGCTCAGCGCCGAGGGCGTGCAGCCGAGGTCGTCGGCGGCGCGACGGAAGCTCCGGTGCCGCGCCAGCGCCAGGAACGGGGAGAGGTCGGAGGGCAGGATATGTCGCATTGCTGAATTCTATTCAGCAACTCGTGGATAATCCAGTCTATTATCTCATCAAAGCCAACGCGGTAGAAATCCTCCAGCCGCCGACGACGGAGCGGCGACAGAAACAGGAGGTTCACATGCGTACATGGTTCGTCACAGGCGCATCCCGCGGGTTCGGCGCTCTCATCGTGGAAAAGGCACTGGCGAGCGGCGACCAGGTGGTCGCCACCGCCCGCAATCCGAAGGCCGTCACCGAACGGTTCGGCGAGCGGCCCGATCTTCTCGCCGTGGCCCTCGACGTCACCGACGAGGCCCAGGCACATCAGGCGGTCAAGGAAGCGATCGCCCGTTTCGGGCGGATCGACGTCCTGGTCAACAACGCCGGCTACGGCCTGCTCGGAGCGGTCGAGGAGGCCAGCGGCGCCGAGATCGAGGCGCTGTACCGCACCAATGTCTTCGGGCTGCTCGCCGTGACCCGCGCCGTGCTGCCACACATGCGCCGCCAGCGGTCCGGGCACATCCTCAACTTCTCCTCGATCGGCGGCTATCGCAGCGGCGCGGGGTTCGGCGTCTACTGCTCGACGAAATTCGCCGTCGAGGGCCTGACCGAGGCCCTTGCGCAGGAACTGGCTCCGCTCGGCATCCATGCGACGGCGATCGAGCCCGGCTATTTCCGCACCGACTTCCTCGATGCGATGTCCCTGAGCGTGAGCCCGACGGAGATCGGCGACTATGCCGAAACCGCAGGCGCGGTGCGCATCAAGGCCCGGGAGATCAGCTACAACCAGCCCGGCAATCCGGACAAGCTGGCCGAGGCGGTGATCGCCCTCGTCGACACCCCGCAACCGCCCGTCCGGCTGCCGCTCGGCAGCGACACGGTCGCGGCGATCCGGGACAAGCATGTGTCGGACGCGGAGATCGTGGCCCGCTGGCACGCGCTTTCCGTTTCGACCGACTTCGCGCCGGCAGCGTAGTCCGGGCAGCGTGCGGGGGCGCCCTTCCCGCGGGGCACGTCCCTCGGGTCGCCGGCGGTGGCCGGGGACCCGGCACGAACCGTGCCATGCAGGAAACTGGGTCCGGATCAGACCTGCTCGAGGGCGACCGTTTCGCGCGGTCGCCCTCGAGCCCTGTCAGCCCCGCGGTCCGTTCGCGGCGGCAACCGCGAGGAGAGCCGCCAGCGGCGACGGCTCCGGCGAGAACGCGTCGTAGGCGCAGGGTGCGGCAAGGACGCCAGCGGCCAGCAGGAAGACCAGCATGCGCTTCATCGGAAACCTCCAGCCTCGCCCTCGCTCAGACGACCGTCAGCACCACGTCGATATTGCCGCGCGTCGCCCGCGAATAGGGACAGGTCTGGTGGGCCTGATCGACCAGCGCACGCGCGACGTCCGGGTCCAGGCCCGGCAGGCTGACGTTCAGCCGCGCCTGCAGGCCATAGGCCTCGCCGGTCTTGCCGAGGTCCACTTCCGCATCGACGGCGGTCCCGGCCGGCAGGCGGATCTTGCGGCCGGCCGCGGCAAAGCCGAGCGCCCCGATGAAGCAGGCGGACCAGCCGGCGGCAAAGAGCTGCTCGGGATTGGTGCCCGGCTTGCCGCTGCCCGGCGGCGAGAGGCGGACATCGAGCTGCGCGTCGTCGCTGCGTGCGGCACCGTCGCGGCCGCCGGTCGTGTGGGTCCTGCCGGTGTAGAGGACATCGTCGAGCTTCGTCATGGAATTCTCCTTCTGCCGCACACAGCGACGTTGTTGACGCAGGCTGTTTGACGGACCGACGTATCCGGCGTGTTTCAGCAAAGGAGGAAAATGTATCAGAGCGTACCGGCGCCTGGCCGGCTTTCGCTCCGATACACTTGCACGGCAGACCGGATCTTCGTCAGGGCAGCGATATCTCGGCCGCAAGCCCGCCGCCGGGACGGTTGCGGAGCCGCACCGTACCGCCGAGCGAGGCTGCAAGCTGCTGGGCGATGGCAAGGCCGAGCCCTGCCCCACCGGTCTCGCGGTTGCGCGATTGCTCCAGCCGGAAGAACGGCTGCATGGCGGCTTCGAGCTTTTCCTCCGGAATGCCCGGCCCGCGGTCGAGCACGGTGATGACCGTGCCGCCGTCCGCCCCCCGTGCGACGGCAATCTCGGCGCTGCCGGCAAACTTCAGGGCGTTGTCGACGAAATTCGTCAGGATGCGGCGAAGGGAATGGGGCCTGGTCGCTATCGTCCCGGAGATCGGGCCTGCAACCGCGACCGCCTTGCCCATGTCCTGGTAGTCATAGGCGATGCTGTCGATGAAGGAGGAGAGGTCGATGCGCGACGGCTTCTCGCCACTGCCGTGCGCGCTGCGGGCGTAGGCGATGCCGTCCTGCACCAGCCGTTCGATCTCGGCCAGGTCGCGCATCAGCTTCTCCCGCTCGGGCGTTTCGGCCGCCATGTCCGCGCGCAGCCGCATCCGGGTGATCGGCGTCTGCAGGTCGTGCGAGATCGCCGCAAGGATCTGGACGCGCTCCTCGAGATAATGCGCGATGCGCTCGCGCATGGCGTTGAAGGCCGCCGCCGCGTGGGCGACCTCGCTCGGGCCCCGTTCGCCGAGCGGCGGTCCCGGCCGGTTGGGATCGAGCGCATCGGCGGCCGCGGCCAGCGTTTCCAGCGGCCGCACCGTCTGGCGCACGGCGTACCACGCGCACAGCATGAGAAGAACCATCTGCACGACGAAGACATAGGGCAGCCAGTCCGCCACCGGCATCACGCCGCGCGGGGTGATGTCGATCGTCAGCGGATTGCCGTCACTGAGGGTCAGGTGTGCCTGCAGGCGGGCGACGTCGCCGGGAATGGCCTCGATGCGAACAGGGAACCGGTGGCCGACGGCCTCCTCGATGCGGGCGGCGATCTCGGCGCCGCGGCGCGACGTGTCGGGCACGCCGGGCAGGCCCTTGCCGAGGACGAGGCGGTAGTTGCCGCGGCCGAGGCGGTCGACGAGACCGGCGCGGTCGCCCGCCGGCAGCCGGTCGAGAACGGCGATGGAGGTCGCCACGTCGTTTTCCAGCGTCCCCAGCATCATCGCCTTCGCCGAGATGTAGCGCTCCATCGAGAGCACGGTGAAGGACAGGCCGTAGGCGATGGCGAGTCCGACGAAGAGAACGAGGAAGATCCGGGCCCGCAGCGTGCGCGGCCAGGGCAGCGAACGGGCCAGGGCGTCCGCCCTCACCGCCGCGGCTCCGCGATCTCGACCGGCACGGAAAACACGTAGCCTTCGCTGCGCACCGTCTTGATGTAGACCGGCTCGCGGGCCTCGTCGCCGAGCCGCTGACGCAGCCGGCTGACGAGCAGATCGATGGAGCGGTCGAAGAGATCCGCGTCGCGGCCCTGCGTCAGGTTCAGGAGCTGGTCGCGGTTCAGCACGCGTTGCGGATGGTCGATGAAGACCCGCAGGAGGCGGTACTCCGCCCCGCTGAGCGCGATCGCGGTGCCTTCCCGGTCGAGGAGATGGCGGGCGACGGTGTCGAGCCGCCAGTCGCCGAAGGCGAGCACCTGGCCCGCCTCGCTGATCTGCAGATTGGGCGGCAGCATGCGCGTACGCCTGAGCACCGCCTTGATGCGGGCGAGCAGCTCGCGCGCGGCGAACGGCTTGGCCAGGTAGTCGTCGGCCCCCATCTCGAGGCCGATGACGCGGTCCAGCTCGTCGCTGCGCGCCGTCAGCATCAGGATCGGCGTCGCCTTGTGTTTTCCCGCCCGCAGCTCCCGGCACAGCACGAGCCCGTCATCGCCGGGCATCATGACGTCCAGCACGATGAGATCGACGGTGTTGGCCTCGAGGAACGCCCGCATCTGCCGGCCGTCCGCGGCGATGCTCGCCCGCAGCCCGTTCTTCGTCAGGTAGGAGGACAGCAGCTCGCGGATCTCGCGGTCGTCGTCGACGATCAGGATATGGTCGATATGCTCCATGGGCGGACTTTCAAACCTCCGTGGCGACCCATCGGCCACGACACCGTTCTAGGGTCAGGACCTATTAAATTCATCCATTCTGTTCGGCTCCATGGGATTGGATGGAAGGGAGCAAGCGCAAGGCAAGGCTTTTAGCCTTGTCGAGCATTGCTTCCGATCAGGCGGCCCATGGAGCCGAACCCTCCGGGCGGATGAATTTAATAGGTCCTGACCCTAGACCTGGCGCCGCCTCCCGCGAAGGGGGAAATGGCGATAGCAGGCTTCGCTCAGAAGCGGGCGACGTCGAGCACGGCCTGCGCGAAGGCCCGGGGGGCCTCCTGTGGCAGGTTGTGGCCGATGCCGCCGGAAAGGGTGCAGTGCTCGTACTTTCCGGTGAACTTGCCGGCATAGGCTGCCGGATCGGGATGCGGCGCGCCATTGGCGTCGCCTTCGAGGGTCATCGTCGGAACCGCGATGGCAGGGGCCTGCGCAAGCCGGCGTTCGTAGGCGTCGTACTGTGCCTCTCCCTCCGCAAGCCCAAGGCGCCAACGATAGTTGTGAATGGTGATGGCGACGTGGTCCGGATTGTCGAAGGCTGCGGCCGAGCGCGCGAAGGTCGCTTCGTCGAAGTTCCATGTCGGCGAGGCCGTGCGCCAGATCAGCCTCGCAAAGTCGCGGGTGTTGGCCGCGTAGCCGCGCCGGCCCCGCTCCGTTGCGAAGTAGAACTGATACCACCAGGAAAGCTCGGCCGCCGGCGCAAGCGGCCTGGCATTCACCGCCTGGCTGCCGATCAGGTAGCCGCTGACCGAGACCATCGCCCGGCAGCGCTCGGGCCAGAGGGCCGCCATGATGTTGACGGTGCGCGCGCCCCAGTCGTAGCCGGCGACGATCGCCTTATCGATGCCGAGCGCATCCATCAATGCGATCATGTCGACGGCCAGCGCGGACTGCTGGCCGTTGCGCGGCGTCTCTTCCGACAGAAAGCGGGTGCTGCCGTAGCCGCGAAGATAGGGCACGATCACCCGATGGCCTGCCGCAGCGAGGATCGGGGCGACGTCGACGAAGCTGTGGATGTCGTAGGGCCAGCCGTGCACCAGCAGCACCGCCGGTCCGTCCGCCGGGCCGGCCTCGGCATAGCCGATGTCCAGCACGCCCGCCCTCACCTGCTTCAGCGCCCCGAAGGTCGTGTCGGCTTTTGCCGCGGACCACTGCGCATTGGCGATTGTCGCAGCGCCCAGGTCGACCGCCGCGACGGACAGGGCCGCAAGGCCGAAGAACCGGCGGCGTTGGTGATCGATGGCTTCGGGCACGGGCGTTCTCCTGATGAATGTGGACATGGCCACGAAATGCCCTCTCCATGTATCCGCGGTATGTGCGCGCCGCCTCCCGATTGCATGCGAATGTAGCATCCGTCCGCCCGGATACGCTCTGATACATTTCCGGCCCCCGGCGCCGGCGCCTGCTGGACAGGGCCCGTCTCGCCTGCAGCCGGACGAAGACATCCTACACTTCGGTACAAAACAACCGGGGCCCGGACACATCCGGGATACGAGCAGGTGGCCAGATCGCCGCCGTGCCGGTCGCGCCGCGTCGCCCGCCGGCGCCCAACCTCGGCTCAAAGGAAAAGAAGATGACGCTCGTTCTCATTGCCTATCTCGGCGGTGCGCTGACCATCCTCAGTCCGTGCATCCTCCCCGTCCTGCCCTTCGTCTTCGCCCGTGCGGAACAACCCTTCCTGCGCAGCACGCTGCCGATGCTGATCGGCATGGCCGTGACCTTTGCGCTGGTCGCGACGCTGGCGGCGGTCGGCGGCAGCTGGGCCATCCACGCCAACGAATACGGCCGCCTCGCCGCGATCGCACTTCTCGCCGTCTTCGGCCTCAGCCTTCTCTCCCCGCGGATCGCGAGCATCGCCGCCCGGCCGGTGGTCGACCTCGGCAACCGGCTGGCGAAGACGGCCGGTTCCTCCGGCGTCGGATCGACGGTCGGGCGCTCGCTCGTCCTCGGCATCGCCACCGGCCTGCTCTGGGCGCCCTGCGCCGGACCGATTCTCGGCCTGGTGCTGACGGGTGCGGCCCTTCAGGGTGCCAATCTCGAAACCACCGTGCTGCTCCTTGCCTATGCCGCCGGTGCGGCGACCTCGCTTGCCGCAGCGCTCGCCGTCGGCGGACGGCTCTTTGTCGGCATGAAGCGGTCGCTCGGCATCGGCGAAAGGGTCCGCCAGGTGCTGGGCGCTGCCGTTCTGGCCGGCGTCGCCACCATCGCGCTCGGCCTCGACACCGGGCTGCTGGCGCGGCTTTCCTATGCCGGCACCACCGCCCTGGAGCAGACCGTGCTCGACCGGCTCCAGCGCAACCCCGCGGCCGCGGGCACCGAGGCGACCACCGTCGTCGCCGGGCCTGCCGGGCCGTTCCGCAGCGACCTGCCGGACGAAGGCCCCGCGCCCGCGCTCGACGGCGCCGTCGAATGGCTGAACACGCCGGCGCTCGACGGCAAGGCGCTGCGCGGCAAGGTCGTGCTCGTCGACTTCTGGACCTATTCCTGCATCAATTGCATCCGCACGATCCCCTATGTCCGCGCCTGGGCGGAGAAGTACCAGGACCAGGGCCTGGTGGTGGTCGGCGTTCACGCGCCGGAGTTCGCCTTCGAGAAGAAGATCGACAACGTCCGGAAGGCGGTCGACGCGTTCGGCATCGCCTATCCGGTCGCGATCGACAACGACTATCGCATCTGGCGCGCCTTCGACAACAGCTACTGGCCGGCCCACTACCTGATCGATGCGCAGGGCCGGATCCGCTACCATCATTTCGGCGAGGGCAGCTACGCGCAGACCGAAAAGGCGATCCAGGACCTGTTGCGCGAAGCCGGCAGCGGCAGCGAGGCCGACACGGCGGTCACGCCCGACGCCAAGGGCGCCGAGGCCGGTCCCGACCTCGCGAACCTTCGCTCCGGCGAGACCTATCTCGGCTATCAGCGCGCCGCGAACTTCGTATCCCCCGAGGGCCTCGCCGCCGACGTCCCGCGCGCCTATTCCGTCGAAAGCCCGGCCCTCAACACATGGGGCCTGTTCGGGACATGGACCGTCGGCGGCGAGAAGGCCATGCTCGAGGGGCCGGGCGGCGGCATCGCCTACCGCTTCAGCGCCCGCGACCTGCATCTCGTGCTCGGCCCCGGCCCCGACCGCAAGCCGGTCCGCTTCCAGGTCACGGTCGACGGCAAGCCGCCCGGCGCCGGCCATGGCGCCGACATCGACGAAGCCGGCAACGGCACGGTGACGTCGACGCGGCTCTACCAGCTCGTCCGCCAGGCGGGCCCGGTGGAAGAACGGACCTTCGAGATCCGCTTCCTCGACCCCGGCGTCGAAGCCTACGCCTTCACCTTCGGGTGAAGCAGCGCTTCCCTTGAACCGAACGCGCGCCTACGCGTCGTCCTCCAGCGCGTGGGCGCTCTCTTTCAGGATGCTGATGAACTGCCGCTGGATCGGCGTCGGCAGCCAGTTGGAGCGGATGGAGATGCCCTTCGTCGCGGGCGGGAAGCTCGGCGTCCACCTGAGCACGGTCAAAAGATCGAGCTGCTCGTCCATCTCGATTTCGTGGCGGCTGACCAGGGCCAGCCGGTTGCTGCAGGCCAGGATCGCCCGGATGGTGGACAGCGAGCTCGTCTCGATCAGCATGTTCGGCCGCTGGTCCTGCCCGGCGAAGAGCGCGTCATATTCGCGCCGGCGCGGCGTGCCCTGCCCCGGCGCGATCCAGTCGTGCCGGAGGAGATCTTCCTGGGTGATCTCGTTCTTGTGCGCCAGCGGATGACCCGATCGGGCGACGATGCAGTAGGGATCGGTGAAGAGCGGGATTTCGGTGATTTCGATATCCCAGTCCGGCCGCCGGAGCACGCCGAAGATCATGTCGATGCCGCCGCTGCGAAGGCTGTTGAACAGGATCGCATAGGGCGCGTTGGTGACAACCACGCGGGCTTTCGGAAACCGCTCGGTCAGCCGGGCGATGGCCGCCCCGATCAGGTAGGCGCCCGACATCGGCAGCGCCCCGATCAGCACCTTTCCGCTCTCCGGCCCGTCGAGCGAGCTGACCTCGTCTAGCGCCGCATCCATCTCCCGCAGCGCGAGCGACAGCCTGCGGGCGAGGGTGGCGCCGGGATCGGTCATCCGCAGCCCCAGCGGCGAGCTGGTATAGAGCGGCTGGGCCACCTGCGCCTCGAGATCGCGCAGGGTGCGATGCAAGGACGAGGTGGAGATGCCGCTGATATGCGCCGCCTGGGAAAAGGTCGTGCTGCCGGCGATGGCGATCAGGCCGCGGACCTGGACGCTGGTCAGGTAGCGCGCGCGCCCCGGCTCGCCGCTCGTCACCGCGATGAAGGCCGCGTCGCACTGGTCGAGGAACCGGCGGACGCGGTTCAGATAGACCTCGCCCGCGCGCGTGACATAGGTGCCCTTCTGGTGGCGCTGGAAAAGGCTCCGCCCCAGCGAGGCCTCCACCTTGGCCACCGCCTGTGTGACGGCCGGCTGGGACAGGCGCAGTTCCAGCGCCGCCTTGCCGATGCTGGCATGCCGGCCCACGGCCTCCACCGCCCGGAGGTGGCGCAGGTTCGGCAGTGGCGTATTGTCGCCGATGCTGGTCGGTTCTCGGGCGATCGTCGGCATGGGTTCATTCAATCCGCAATAGGGCCGGTTCGTCAAGACGACAGATAGTTGGCCCGGAAAGTGCTGGAAGGTCCGGGGATCGATCCGCCTTAAGGAAATGATTTCAATATACTACGCTTTTGACGCCTATCTTCGCGTGCGGCGTGAATTCGAAGCGCAGACGTTTCATAAAATAGGGACTGACCTATTTTCTTATGCTCGGCAACGCAGTTCTAATTTGAAACTTTCGCGCTCCCGGGGCTGACTGTATCTTGCCGGATGGGGAGTTCGGCAGGAGGAATACCCGCCACAAGATGTTGGGCAGATCCCGGTTGCGAGCTGCGCCCGGGACAAGGCTGCCGTTTGCGATATCGGCGTGGCCGATGGCTCCCCGACCCGGGCGGGACGAGCGCCCCGTCCTGCCCTGCCGATGCCGACGGCCGGTGGAACCGCCTGACGGTTTCCGGCCACTCGAAACCCGCCGACAGCCGGCGCAAGACGACCGTAAGGATTCCGATGCACGACATGAAAGCCGACAACCGCGTTTCCTCCATTGCAAGCCTGGCGAAATGGACGCTGGCGACGGAGCCCGCCTATGTTTCCGACCTTGCGCTTCGCCAGGCCGAGCTGCTGACGCTGGATTCCGTGGCCTGCGCCTTTTCGGCCCGCAACGCCGCAGCGCCCCGGCGGGTTGCCGAGATGATCGACGAGTTGGGCAGCAAGCCCGTCTGCACCCTGATCGGTCATACCGGCCGCGGCTCGGTGCTGGATGCGACCTTCCTGAACTGCGCACTGGTGCGGTCGCAGGATTTCAACGACGTGCAGTTCATCCAGAAGGACGGCAAGCTGCACATCGGCGGCCACTGCAGCGACGTCCTCGCCGCAGCGCTCGCCGTCGGCGAAGCCTATGGCGCGTCCGGGCAGGACGTGCTGACCGCGATCATCATGGGCTACGAGCTCTTCCGGCGGCTTCGCGACCTGATGCCGATGGACAGCGTCTGGGACGGGGCGAGTGCCGTCGGCGTCGTCGCGGCCGCGATGGCGGGACGCATCCTCGGCCTGGACGAGCGCCGGCAGGCCAACGCGCTGGCCCTGGCGATGGCGCGCTGCGCGACGCCCTCGATCGTGCGCTACGGCGAACTTTCCGGCGCCAAGAACATGGTGGGCGCGCTGCTCGCCCGCGAGGGCGTGCAGCTCACCCTGCTCGCGGCAAGGGGCATGACCGGTCCTCTCCAGGTGCTGGACCATCGCTGGGGCCTGCAGGAGGTCTTCACCCCGGCGCTCGGCTTCGAGCGGCTGTGGGCCCCGGTCGAGGACCTGTTCATCCTGCGCTCGCACGTCAAGACCTTCGCCTGCATCGGCACCGCCCAGGCCGAGATCGTCGCGGCGCTGGAGGCCCATCGCAGGCTCGCCGGCCGGCTGGACCGGATCGAGGCGATCGACGTGGTCATGGCGGACCTGCCGATCATCCGCAAGCAGCAGGCCGAGAAGCCGCGGCTGACGCCCTCCACGCACGAGACGGCCGACCACAGCTTCACCTTTCTGCCCGCCGTGGTGCTTGCGGACGGCGAGTTGACGCCGCGCCAGTATGCGAACGAGCGCTGGGCGCAGCCGGAAATGCGCGCGCTCACCGCCAAGGTGCGGCTGTCGGTCTCGGAGGAATTGCGGGCGCGGTCGCCCGAGGCGATGCCCTGCCAGATCCGGGTGCATCTGACCGGAGGCGAGGTCATCGAGACGGAATGCCTGCATCCGCCGGGCCATTCCTTCCCGGACCGCGGACTGTCGCGCGCCCCCGTGGAGGAGAAGTTCAAGGAGGTTACGGCCGACCTTCTGCCGCGCGAGCGGCAGGCGCGGATCGTCGAGGAGCTGCTCGACCTGCGCAACCGGACGACCGTCGCACCGACCATGTCGCTGCTTTCGGCGTGACATGCCAACCGATTTCGGCCCCTCGGGCCGGAATGTTCAAATGGGAGGAGAAAACCGTGAAACTGAAGCATTTTGCCACCGCAGCGACCATCGCGCTTTCCGCCGTGCTATCGGGCGCGCCGGCCATGGCCGAGACGGTCGAGGAATTCTACAGCGCCAACCCCGTCACGCTGATGGTCTCGGCGGCGCCGGGCGGCGGCGCCGACCTCTATGCCCGTGCCTTTGCGCCCTTTCTGTCCAAGTACATTCCCGGCCATCCGAACGTGGTCGTCACCAACGTGCCCGGCGCCGGCGGCCTGACCGCTGCGGCGCAGTTGCAGAACAGCGCGCCCCGGGACGGCACGATGATCGCCGCCCTGCAGCGCAACAATCTCTACCTGCCGCTGGTCTCGGCCGAGAAGCTCGCCTTCGATCCGCGCGAGGTGAGCTGGATCGGCAGCCTCAACAAGGAAAGCTATGTCCTGATCACCTGGGAGAACGCCCCGGTCAAGACGCTGGACGACCTCTTCGTTCATCCGCTGACCATCGGCTCGACCTCGTTCAACAACGAGAACCGGACCTTCCCGGCGATGATCAACGAGTATCTCGGCGGCAAGCTGGACATCGTTCCCGGCTACAAGGGCAATGACGAGATCGCCCTCGCGATGGAACGGGGCGAGGTCCAGGGCCGCGCGGTGACGACCACCAGCCTGCTCGGCGGCAACGACGCCAACTGGCTGGCCGAAGGCAAGCTGCACGTCGTCGCCCAGCTCGCCATGCGGCCGAGCCCCGCAGTGAAGGACGTGCCGATGATCCTCGACCGCGTCACCGACCCCAAGGCGCGCTCGGTCTTCGAATTCATGTTCCTGCCGCTGGATGCGGGCCGTCCGTTCGCAGCCCCTCCCGGCGTTCCGGAAGACCGCCTGGCCGCCCTGCGCTCCGCCTTCGAGGCCGCAGCGAAGGATCCCGCCTTCGTCGCCGAAGTCGCCAAGCAGAACGCCACCGTCGAGATGATCCCGGGCCTTGAGATCCACCAGATCCTCGACAAGCTCTACGCGACGCAGCCCGAGGTGCTCGATCGCGTCAAGGGTCTGCTGGTTTCCCGCTGACCCGGCCTGATGCCGCCTGCCGGGGCTGCCGCCCCGGCAGATCAACGGACACGTTTGAATAGGACGAACAATGGACCCCGTCGAAAGTGTAAGCATGCTGGCTGCCGCCTGGGATGCGCTGACGATACTTGCGGATCCGATGCGCTTGGGCATTCTCTGCCTGGCGGCATTGCTGGGCGTCATCCTCGGGATCGTTCCCGGCATCGGCGGCCTCGCCGGCACGGCGCTGCTCCTGCCCTTCACCTTCGCGATGGATCCCTATACCGCCTTCGCCTTCCTGCTCGGGCTGGGTGCCACCACCTCGACGGGCGATCCGATCCCGGCAATCCTCTTCGGCGTGCCGGGCGGGGCGGGATCGGCGGCCACGGTTCTCGATGGCCTGCCGATGGCCAGGCGCGGCGAGGCGGGCCGCGCCCTGAGCGCCGCGTACATGTCGTCTCTGATGGGGGGACTGTTCGGCGCTGTGCTGCTGGGCATCTCGGTGCCGATCCTGCGGCCGGTCATGCTCTATATCGGTACGCCGGAAATGCTGGCGATATCGATCCTGGGCCTGTCCATGGTGGCGGCCCTGTCCAGCAGCACGCCCTTGCGCGGGCTCGCCGCCGCCGCGATCGGGGTGATGATCTCGATGATCGGCTCCGAACCGCGCACCGGCACCTTCCGCTGGACCTTCGAAAGCCTCTACCTGTGGGAAGGGCTGCCGCTGGTGCCGCTCACGCTCGGCCTGTTCGCACTGCCGGAACTCTGCGACATGATGGTCTCGCGTCATTCGCTGAAGGGCAAGCCGCTGCAGGACGTCAATCTCGGCATCTGGCAGGGCGCCAAGGACTGCTTCCGCGAATGGTGGCTGATCCTGCGCTGCAGCTGGATCGGCACCGCGCTCGGCGCCATTCCCGGCATCGGCGGCGCCGTCGTCGACTGGGTCGCCTACGCCCATGCCGCAAAGACCGTGAAGGGGGGCTACCAGACCTTCGGCAAGGGCGACGTGCGCGGCGTCATCGCCTCCGAAAGCTCCAACAATGCCAAGGAGGGCGGCTCCCTCATCACCACCATCGCCTTCGGCATTCCCGGCACCGCCGGCATGGCGATCATCCTCGGCGCGTTCCTGTCGCAGGGGCTGGTCCCCGGGCCCGACATGCTGACCAAGAACCTGTCGATCACCTATTCGATGGTGTGGTCGATCGCGATCGCCAACATCATCGGCGCGGGCCTCTGCTACGCCTTCAGCCCGCAATTCGCCCGGCTGGCGACGCTGCGCTACACGCTGGTGCTGCCCGTCGTGGTCTGCATCATCTTCATCGGCGCCTATGAGGGCTCCCGGCAATGGGGCGACCTGATGGCGCTGCTGGTCTTCGGCCTGGCCGGCTGGACGATGAAACGCCTGCGCTGGCCGCGCGCGCCGCTGATCCTGGGCGTCGTTCTCGGCGACACGATCGAACGGCAGCTGTTCATCTCGATCCGCCTCTACGGCGCCGACTGGCTGCTGCATCCGATGGTGATCTGCATCCTGGGCCTGGCCGCGCTCGGCATCCTGCGGCCGGTGATCGGTGCGCTCCTGGCCCGGCACAAGGGCTGGGATCTCAACTTCGGAAGGCCGAAGTTCTCGCCCGCCGACCTCTTCCCGACGATCCTGCTCGCCGGGATGGCCTTTCTCTTCTGGCAGACGATGGGATGGGGCTGGTCCACGGCGCTCGTGCCGCAAATCGTGACCGGGGTGGCCTTCGTCGCCGTACTCTGCTCGCTCGGCAATGCGGTCTTCCGCAGGGGCATCACCGCGCCCTCGCCGCTGGACGACGCCCGCGCCGAGGCGAGCGAGGCGATCCACATGGATCTGGTCGACGACAATGACGGCCTGCCGATCGCCGAGATCCTGCGGCGCGCCCTCTCCTTCGCGGCGTGGCTGCTGGCCTTCCTCATTTCGATGGCCGCCATCGGGATCCTGCCCACGATCCCGCTGTTCGTCGCAGGCTTCATGCACTTCGAGGGACGCGAGCGCTGGCGCCTGATCCTGCCCATGGCCATCGGCATGACGCTGTTCGTCTATGTCGTCTTCGACCAGCTCCTGACCCTGAACTGGCCGCTGACCTGGATCGGCCAGGCATTCCCCGACCTGCGCGTCATTCCCTCGGTCTGATCCGCAAGGGCCCGGAAGGTACGACCGGACGGTTCGGCCGCCTCTGGCAAGGGGCGGCCTTTTCCGTTTGATCGCGCATTTCATTCCGGCAAAAACCCCATGACTTCAACGAAACTCCATAATTTGCCATGAGTCAGTCTCTCATTTTCTTATGACATAGGCCGCGCTTCCGATTGGCCTCGCCGTCAGCGTCCCTGTAGTTTGCTCGTCAGAAGGAAGCAGCGGCGCCATCCGGCACCGCCGGGGGAGCGGCAAACGTGCAGGCCGGTCCTCCGGTCTAGGCTTCCGACCACCGCAACATTTTTCCGGCTCGTGCCGGGGCGCCGCCTGGAGATCGCTCCCGGCGGCAGGGCCCCGCTGTGCGCGGCCCCGAGAGGAGAGGGTTCAACGCACATGACGCAGAGAATTCACGACATCCACCCGCATGTGATCTCGGACGACGAGGTGGCCTATCCGCGCGCGCCGCTGGGCGGCAACCAGTCGGACTGGTCGAAGGAGCATCACGTCACCATCGAGGATATGATCGCGGCGATGGACGAAGCGGGTGTTGCGAGCTCGGCACTCGTCCAGGCCGCTTCGTGCTACGGCTATGACAACAGCTATGTGGCCGAGGCCGTGTCCCGCTATCCGGACCGTTTCACCGCCGTCGGCACGATCGACGTGCTCTCCGCAAATGCCGTCAACGTCATGCAGGGCTGGATCGGCAAGGGCATCACGGGGCTGCGCCTCTATACCGGCGGCAGCAAGCTGACGTTCGACTTTTCCTGGCTGAACGATCCCCGCTCTTTCCCGGTCTGGGAAAAGGCCGGCGAACTGGGACTGCCGATCTGTGTCCAGTGCCGGATGCCGGCTTTCCCGACCGTCGTCGAGATGGCCCGGCGTTTCCCGCAGACCCGCATCGTCATCGATCACCTGGCCCGCGCCGACATCACCGACGGCCCGCCCTATGCGAACGCCCGGCCGCTGTTCGATCTGGCCGAGCAGGCCAACATCTACCTCAAGGTCACCCCGCGCACCTTCGATCTCGCGGCCTCGGGCGCGGCTTCGCCCGAAACCTTCTTTCCGATGCTGGTCGAGGCCTTCGGCGCCGATCGCTGCGCCTTCGGGTCGAACTACCCGGCATCGGAAGGCAGCCTTGCC
The DNA here is from genome assembly GCF_029210525.1 of Mycoplana sp. MJR14. Classification (NCBI taxonomy): domain Bacteria; kingdom Pseudomonadati; phylum Pseudomonadota; class Alphaproteobacteria; order Hyphomicrobiales; family Rhizobiaceae; genus Mycoplana; species Mycoplana sp. MJR14. The sequence continues at coordinate 284,285 of NZ_JARGEO010000003.1, read as the reverse complement.
GAGATCGTGGCGCGCGCCAGGCAGAACCTCGCCTCCCTCACCGCGGCGGACCGCGACATGATCCTCGGCGGAACCGCCGAAATCCTCTACCCGCGCCTGGCCTGACGGGTGCGCGTGGGGCGCACTCCGAACCCGGTCGCGGTGGATGGACTGTTCGACAACACGACACGCCTGCCGCCAGCGCGGGCGGACCTGCCCGCCTGACCGGCGGGGCGGGCTTGAAGCAGGAAAAAAAGGAGACGGCCATGGCCAGACTGAATTCGGTGATCGCGGCTTTCGAGCAGGGACGCAAGGCCTTCGGCACCTTCGCTCCGGCGGACATGGAATCCGCCATATGGGTGACCGAGGCCCCCTATGACGGCGTCATCTACGAGATGGAGCATCGTCCCTGGGATCCGGCGCAACTGCGCGATACGCTGCAATGGATGGTGAGCCGCAAGTCGATTGCCGCCACCGGCGCCCCCGCCGTGACGCCGATCGTGCGCATTCCGGCCAACGGCGGCGAGATGAACCAGTTCCTGGCCAAGCAGGCGCTGGACATGGGCGCCTTCGGCGTCGTCTGGCCGCATGTCAGCACCGCCGAACAGGCCTACAACGCCGTCGCCGCCTGCCGCTACCCGCGGCGCGAGACGGCTCCGCTCTTCGAGCCGCAGGGGATCCGCGGCGACAGCCCCAAGACGGCGGCGCGCTTCTGGGGGATCGGGACCGGAGAGTATTACGGCAAGGCCGACGTCTGGCCGCTGGCGCCGGAAGGCGAGATCCTGGTGATCCTGATGATCGAGGATCTGGCCGGCATCGCCAACCTCGACGAGATGCTGACCAAGGTCCCGGGAATCGGGGCTGTGATGATCGGCGAGGGCGACCTCAGCCAGGAACTCGGCCACCCGCGCGAATACGACCATCCCGAAGTGGTCGCGGCCATGGCCGAGATCGTGCGCACCTGCAAGGCGCGCGGAATGCGGGTCGGCCACCCGCATGTCGGCTCCAAGAATGTCGAGAAGGTGCTGGCCGACGGGTTCGACCTGCTGCTGGCGGCACCGGTGCGCTCGTTCGCGGCCCTGGATACCGGGCGCCGGCTGGCCGGCCGCAGCTGACATCCCGCACGCTTGAAGAAAGGAACGCGCCGATGGCCGACACGCTTCGCCTGACCATCTCCGTCCGCAGCCAGGGGCATACCATGCCGCTGAAGGACGGCACCGTCACCCTCGACGGCATCGCATTCGAGTTCATCGAGGTCGAACCCCAGATCGCCGCCTATCGCCGGATGGTGCGCGACCTGGAATTCGACGCCTGCGAGCTGGCCTCGACCACCTACTACATCGCCCGCTCGCACGGCGCCCCCTACACGGCGCTGCCGATCTTCTTCGAGCGCAAGTTTCATCACACCGGCCTCGTGGTCCGGCCCGATGCCGGGATCGCCCACCCGAGGGATCTCGAGGGCAGGAAGGTCGGGGTGCGTGCCTATTCGGTGACGACGGGCGTGTGGACACGCGGCATCCTGCAGAACGAATACGGGCTCGACTGCTCGAAGGTGACCTGGGTCGTCGACGACGAGGAGCACGTGGCCCAGATGGTGCTGCCGCCCAATGTCGTGCACGCCCCCGAGGGACGATCGCTGGCCGACATGATGGCGGCCGGCGACCTGCAGGCCGGCTTCACCGCCAATGCCGGGATCGGGCGCGCCGGTCCGCCGACCGAGGGTTGGGCGGCTTCGGCCACGCCGGTCGACAGCTATCCCGAGCTCCTGCCCGACGGCAAGGCGGCCGAGGCGGAATGGTTTGCCCGCACCGGCATCCTGCCGATGCATTCGACGCTCGTGATCCGCGACGAGATCCTGGCCGCGCGGCCGGATGTGGCGCCCAAGATCTACAACGCCTTCCTCAAGGCCAAGCAGATCTACCTGGAGAGACTGCGCTCCGGCGAGGCTTCCTCCAAGCAGGACGAAGGCCGCCGCAAGCTGATGAAGATCGTCGGGGCCGATCCCCTTCCCTACGGCCTTTCCGCCAACCGCCCGTCGATCGAGGCCCTCAAGCTCTACGCCGAACAGCAGAAGCTCATGGCCCGCGAAGTTTCCGTCGAAGAGCTGTTCATCGACGAATCCGGCTTCTGAACGGCTGCCGCGGACCCAGGAGGAGAAAAGACATGATCATCGACTGCCACGGACACTACACGACCGCGCCCAAGGCGCTGCAGGCCTTCCGCGCCCGCCAGCTCGAGGCCTTCAAGGCAAAGGCGGCCGCACCGCACAAGGACGAGCTGGTCATCTCCGACGACGAGATCCGCTCGACGCTGGAGGACAACCAGGTGCGCCTGCAGCGGGAGCGCGGGACGGACGTGACGCTCTTTTCGCCCGGCGCCGGCAAGATGGCCCATCACGAGGGCGACGCGAAGGTGTCGCAGCAATGGGCCGAGGTCTGCAACGACCTCATCTACCGCGCCACCCGGCTGTTTCCTAAGAGCTTCGTCGGTGTCTGCCAGTTGCCGCAATCGCCGGGCGTCGCGCCGGCAAACTGCATCGCGGAGCTCGAGCGCTGCGTGACGGAACTCGGCTTCGTCGGCTGCAACCTCAATCCCGATCCTTCCGGCGGCTACTGGACCGATCCGCCGCTGACCGATCGCCACTGGTATCCGCTCTACGAGAAGCTGGTGGAACTGGACGTGCCGGCCATGGTCCATGTCGCTTCGTCCTGCAATCCCTGCTTCCATGGCACCGGCGCGCACTACCTCGCGGCCGACACGACGGCCTTCATGCAGCTTCTGCTGTCGGACCTGTTCAAGGATTTCCCGACGCTCAAGTTCGTCATTCCCCATGGCGGCGGCGCCGTGCCCTATCACTGGGGACGCTACCGCGGGCTGGCCCAGGACCTGAAACGGCCGCCTCTGCCCGAACTGCTGCTCGACAACGTCTTCTTCGACACCTGCGTCTATCACGATCCCGGCGTGCAGCTCCTGACGAAGGTGATCCCGGTGAAGAACGTGCTGTTCGCCTCCGAGATGATCGGGGCGGTCAAGGGGATCGACCCCGAGACCGGCCACCGCTTCGACGACACCAAGCGCTATATCGACAACGTTCCCTGGCTGACGGCGGAGGACCGCCGCATGATCTATTACGAGAACGTGCTGAAGGTCTATCCGAGGCTCGGCGCCGCGCTCGCGCGCATGGACGCCTGATCGGTACGGCGGGACACACCATGATCCGCTGGTCGGCGAGCAGGATAGGACGGGCTTTCTCGGCGCTGCGCCATCGGAACTATCGCCTGATGTGGATCGGCACGATGGTTTCGAACACGGGCGACTGGATGGACCAGGTGGCGCTGAACTGGCTCGTGGTCGCGACCACCGGCTCGCCGTTCCACCTGGCGCTCGTCAACCTGTGCCGGGGTCTGCCGATCCTTCTGTTTGTCCTTGTCGGCGGGGCGATGGCCGACCGCCTGCCCCGCCGTCGGCTGATGATGCTGACCCAGTCGGCGGCGATGGCGATGGCGGCCTTCCTGGCCGTCATGGTTCTGTGGGGCGGCGCCCCGATCTGGGCCATTCTCACGGTCGCGACCGGACGCGGGATCTTCACCGCCTTCAACATGCCGGCCCGCCATTCGCTGATCTCCGAGCTGGTGCCGAGAAGCGACCTTCCGAACGCGATCGCGCTGCATTCGATGACGGTCAACCTGACCAAGATCCTCGGGCCGGCGCTCGCCGGGGTGATCATCGGCACGCTCGGCACCGGCTTCTGCTTCGCGCTGAACGCGGCGAGCTTCGTGGTGGTGATCGGGTCCTTGCAGGCGATGCGGTTTCCGCCCGATCCGCAGCGTTCGCCCTCGCCGTCGCTGCGCAAGAGCATCGTCGAGGGCATGGCCTATGTGCGCGGCGAGCGGACGGTGCTGCTGCTCGTGCTGATCGCGCTGGTGCCGACCTTCTTCGGCCAGCCCTATCTCAGCATCCTGACCCTGTTTGCCCACGATGTCTTTCGCATCGGGCCGGAGGGCCTGGGCCTGCTTACCGCGTTTGCCGCCGGCGGATCGGTCGCGGGCGCGCTCATGCTCGCAAGCCTGCCCCGCGTGGCCGCCTCCGGTCGATGGATGACGATCTTCCTGATCGGCTTCGGGGCCGTCCTCGTCGTCTTTGCCGCCAATCCGTTTCTCGTCGTGGCGCCGGTCCTGCTGCTGGCCGCCGGCGCATTCCAGATCGCCTACAACGCCGCCAACAACACGATCCTGCAGATGCGGGTGCCGGATCACATCCGGGGGCGGGTCATCTCGATCCTGATGCTGAACAGGGGGCTGGTGCAGCTGGGCACGGCCGCCACCGCGGGCGCCGCCGGCCTGATCGGCGCGCGCTGGGCCATGGCGGTCAACGGGCTGATCATCCTTTCGATGGGAGCGCTCGTTCTACTGCGCGAGCGGCGGATCGTCGAACTGAACGGCGGCGAGGAGCCGGCCGAAACCGTACCGGCTGCCGACGCGCCGGGATCGAAATAGCCAATCGGAGGACCGTCCATGTCGCAGAAGAAAACCGCCCTCGTCATCAGCGCCCATGCCGCCGACTTCGTCTGGCGGTGCGGCGGCGCGATCGCGCTCCACGCATCGCTGGGCTATGCGGTAACGGTCGTCTGCCTGTCCTTCGGCGAGCGCGGCGAATCGGCCAAGCTCTGGAAGGAGCCGGGCATGAGCCTCGGCAAGGTCAAGGCCGCCCGCCGCGCGGAGGCCGAGAAGGCCGCACAGGCACTCGGCGTGCACGATCTGGTCAGCTTCGATCTCGGCGACTATCCCCTGCGCCTGACCGACGACGACAAGTATCGCCTCGTCGACGTGATCCGCGCCGTGCAGCCGGCCTTCATGCTGAGCCACTCCCAGTACGACCCCTACAACACCGACCACATGTACGCCACGCAGGTGGCGCTGGAGACGCGCATGATCGCCCAGGCCTGGGGTCACAATCCGGGCGAGAAGGTGCTGGGAGCGCCGCAGCTCTACCTGTTCGAGCCGCACCAGACCGAGCAGATGGGCTGGAAGCCGGACGTGTTCCTCGACGTCACGCCGGTCTGGGAGAAGAAGCACGCCGCCATCGAATGCATGGAGGGCCAGGAACACCTCTGGGACTACTACACCCGGCTCGCTCAGAACCGCGCCAACCATTTCATGCGCAATTCCGGCGGCCAGTCCGGCGGCCGCCATGCGCAATACGCCGAAGGCTTCCAGTCGGTGTTTCCGCGCACCGTCGACGAACTCTGAGATCGAAATTCCCCGACAGAACCGAGGAGAACTCCATGACCGAAACCCAGATCCCCATCCATACGCTGCTGGCCGAATACGGGGTGACCCGGGCGCTGCGCAACGGCGAGGTGACATCCCCGCTCCTGCGGCTCGACTATGCCGACTACGATCCCTCCAACCTCGGGTTCAAGGCCTTCGTCCGGGAGGCGGCTTTCCAGGCCGGCGAACTGGCGATCGTGACCTTCCTGATGGCAAAGGCCCGCGGCGCCCCGCTGGTGCTGATGCCGGCCCCCATTTCCGGCCGCTTCCAGCATCACTGCATCGCCTACAACGCCGAAAACCGGGTCCTGCTGCCGGGCGACCTCGCCGGCAAGCGCGTGGGCGTGCGCGCCTATACGCAGACCACCGGCGTCTGGGTGCGCGGGATCCTGCAGAACGAATACGGCGTGGACCTGGAAAAGATCACCTGGGTCTGCTTCGAGGACGCCCATGTCGAGAACTATGCCGAGCCGTCGAACGTGACGCGCGGCGCGCCGGGACAGAAGCTGGTCAACATGCTTCTGGACGGCTCGCTGGATGCCGCCATGCTGGGCAGCAACATGCCGGACGATCCACGCCTGAAGACCGTCATCCCCGACCCGCAGGAAGCCGCCAGGGCCTGGTACGAGCGGACCGGCGTGATCCCGCTGAACCACGTCTTCGTCGTCCGCAAGGACCTGTCGGAGGCGCGACCCGACATCGTGCGCGAACTCTACCGGATGCTGAAGGAAAGCAAGGCCAAGGCCGGGCTGAAGGGGTTCGACACGCGGCCCTACGGCGTCGAGGCCAACCGCAAGACGCTTCAGACGATCATCCGCTATTCCTGGCAGCAGGGCCTGATCGACCGGCAGCTCGAGGTCGACGAACTCTTCGACGACGTGACCCGCGCGCTGGACTGAAGCGTGCCGCACCTCCTTGGTGCGACACCTTTTGCTCTCAGGGGCGCAACGTGATCGCGTCCTGCAGGCGCAGGAGCTCGAAGTCGCTGACGAGGATGTCGATACGCAGCTGCCATTGACCGGCGAGCGGAACGACGACGTCGGACGCGAGCCAGGTCCCGTCCGCCTGCAGGGCGGCTTTCCTGCGCATCGGCTCGATGCCTGCCTGCGCGTTCGACAGGACGAAGGTGACTTCCTTGGCGGCGAGCGGGCTGAAGTCGGGGGAAAGAACGACGGCCGAGATCGCGACGGGGCCGGCATGCCCCGGCGTGACGGCGACCTGCGCCATCGCCTTGTCGGCATGGATATGAACCGAAGCCGGCTGCGCCGCCGTGACGGCGAGCGCGCGCGGCGGCGGCGTGAACCGCCACGCCGAAGCGGCCGCAAGGACGGCCACGACGATCAGGATCTCGACGGCGATGGATTTCCTTAGCCGGCGTACGGCCTTGCAGTCACCCTCGGCCGCCGGGCCGGTGAGGATCCAGCGGTTCAGGGCGACCACGCCGAACAGAACCGCCAGCAATGCACCCTTCGCCAGAAGCACCTGGCCATAGGCGGTCGATAGCAGCGCGGCAGGATCGCGGACCTGGATGGCAGCCAGAAGCAGGCCGGCCAGGACGAGCAACGCAACGCAGAGCGGGATCAGCCGGAAGAACCGGCCGAGCGCCTGCCGGCCGACATCGGGATCGCCGCGCAAGGCAGCGGCCAGCGGCAGAAGGGCGCCGATCCAGATCGCGATCGTGATCGCATGGACGAAGACCGCCGGGCGCGTCAGCCATTGCGGAGCGGCGGCGCTCGCATGGCCGCTCAGGGCCAGCGCGCCGCTTCCTGCAAGGAGTGCCAAGAGCGATGCCGCCCGGCCAAGGGCCGACCCGGAGCGGGCGGCAGCGACGGCAAGGCAGAAGCCCGCCGACAGGACCACAACGGTCGCGCCGAAGCTCGTCGCGAAGCCGGCCTTCCAGACGGCGGGATCGAGGAGCGCGGCCAGCGGCGCGCCAAGGGCATCGAGGCCCTGCAATCCAAGCGACAGCACCGTCGCGACGAGACCCAGCAGCGTTGCCGCCCGGGCGAGCCGCGGGGTCTCGCCGGGCGTCAGCCAGCGCGTCACGAAGACGCCGCCGATGCCGAAGAAGAGGCCGACATACATCGCGATCCGGGCAAGCCAGAGTGCGGATCGCACCGGCCAGTCGATCGGCGCGCCCTCAGCCTGCGTCCCCTTGCTCGGCGCACCGATCGAAAAGAGCGTGGACCCCGCGACGGGGTGGCCGTCCTCCGAGACGACGCGCCAGGTCAGCACATGGGTCCCTGCCCCGAGGCCGTCGGGGGTGGTGATATCCAGCGTGGTGTCGCGAAGGATGTAATCGTCGAGCGTCGTCGCCTGGCCATCCGGCCGGATCAGCTTCAGCACCAGCGGCGACACCGGCTCGCTGAACGACAGAGAGAGGGTCTTCGGTGGCGTGCCCACGACCGCGCCGTCCGGCGGGACCGCCCCAGTCAGCGATGCATGCGCCATCGCCATGCCGGCGAGGCAGCACCACAGCAGGCCGGCCAGCAGGGCCAGGATGCCGGATCGACTGAGATTGCGGTTGTGCACGATCACGAAGGTTCTCCGACGACAGGCACGGCCGGCGCACGATGGCGCCGGCCGCCTCGGTGTCAATGACCGGCCACGGCCTCGATCAGCGTCACGCCCGGTGCGGGCAGCTCGAGGTCGTCGGCCGACTGGCCTTTTGCCGGAATCTCGATCCAGCGCTCCGCCATGCCGTCCGGGCATTCCTGCACGACCGGGAAATAGAGCGTCTCGCCGGCCTTCAGGTCCTTCGTCAGGTAGACCCGCAGCACGAACTCGTCATACTCGTCGTCGGCAAGCGCGCCGCCGCTCCAGACCACTTCCTTGACCCCTTCGCTGGTGGGCGTGCCGTAGTAGTCATAGGATTTCGCGTAAGGGCCCTTGATCTTGTCCAGCTTCCAGCCGGCCTTCGGCTGCGACTTGACGGCGATCACGCCCTCGGGGATCTGCACGCGAACCGTGTTCGTCGGCTTGCCTTCGCACCCGTGCGGCACCTGGAAGATCGCGCGATAGGTCGATCCCACCGGCGCTTCCTTCAATTGCAGCGAGACGTGGGCAAAGGCGGTTCCTGCGCCGAGCGCGAGGGCGGCGACGGTGACGAGAGTTTTCTTCAGCATAGTCGTTCTCCAATGGAGCCGGTCATCTTGCCGGCATGGTTTGGAATGGGAAAAAGCGATTGGGGGGTCGCGGGCGCCGGCTGGCTCGGTCGACGACAGGTCAGGTGTCGGCCGGGGCGCGATAGCCCCGGAACCCCTGCCCTCCCCGCCCGCAGACGCGGTCGCGCGGGGTCGGTCGAAACGTCATGTCCAGTCGAACGGGTTGCCGGCGTGCGATCAGCCGGCCAGTGGGGGACCGCGCGGATGGCCGGGTAGGTCGTCATGCGCCGGCCCGAGCGGGGCCGCATTGCCGCCAGGCATCCGCTGCGATGGCTGGGCAAGCGGATTGAACAGGGTGGCGACACCGGGATCGGTCGGCACGAAGCCTGTCGCCACGCCGCAGAGAAGCGTGCAGCAGTCCGGCGCAGCCGAGTGGTCCTTGCCGGGCTCGGGTGTCGGCTGCTGTTCCAGATGGGTGATGCAGAGCGGATCGCCGAACGCATCGACCATCGCCGGAGCGGCGGCGGCCGCCGCGGTCGCGAACGTGCCGAGGAGGGCCTGCAACGCAAACAGGATCGCGGCGGCCAGAGCCACCATTCCGTTCCCGCGCTGTTGCATCCGTCTCTTCATCGAACCCTCTCGTGCCCTGCCTTTACCAAGCACGCCTCACCCTGAACAGTCTTCCGGCCCGTCTTATTGTCGCAGTGTTTGCGATGCGGCAAACACAGGAAGGAACGGGCCCGCACGCTGCAGGCGACGGTCGTAGCAATAAACATGCGAAACCAATCCCGTATTTGATGTGGAGCAAAGTACTCAAGTTTATCGTCGATAGGGTCCGCCGCGGTGATCAGGAAATCGGGCGGGGCCGGCAGATCGATGGTGGGTGGGGAGTTCTCGCGACATTTTGCAAGCGGCGACGGCTCGGATCCGTTGCGCGACGCGTTTGCCCGTCGCAGTGCCGTCATGCCGTTCCGGGGCCGGCGGCGTCTCCCGCCGGGCGAGTTTCAGGCGACATGGCAGCAGATCCTGTCTGTCCCCTCCCCTCCGCGCAAGCGTCTCGCCTATATCCACGTCCCCTTCTGCGCCAATCACTGCCTGTTCTGCGGTTTCTACCGCAACGCCTATGTGCCGGATGCGGGCGCGGACTACGCCGGTCTCGTCGTGGAAGAGATCCGCCGCGAGGCGGCATCGCCGGCGATCCGCAACAGTCCGGTCCATGCGGTCTATCTCGGTGGCGGCACGCCGACGGCGCTGAGCGCCACGGAACTGTCCCGCATCATCGCGACGGTCCGGGCCGAGCTGCCGCTCGCCGCCGATTGCGAGATCACCGTCGAAGGGCGCATCATTCATTTCGACCCTGAGAAGATCGACGCCTGCCTCGAAGCCGGCGCGAACCGGTTTTCGATCGGCGTCCAGAGTTTCGACACGGCCGTTCGCCGCAGGCAGGGAAGGCGCGCCAGCCGCGAGGAGGCGATCCGCTTCCTGGAAGACCTGCGGGACCGCGACCGGGCGGCGCTAGTGATCGACCTCATCTACGGCCTGCCGGGCCAGACGCCGGAGGTCTGGCGGCAGGACCTTGAAACCGCCGCAGCGCTCGCCCCGGACGGGATCGATCTCTACGGGCTGAACCTCATTCCCGGCACCCCGCTCTCGACGGCGATTGCCGCGGGAAAGTTCCCCGCCGCACCCGGCCTTGCGGAACTGGGCGGCTTCTACGACGCCGGCGCGAAATTCCTCCGGCGCCGGAACTGGCGGCAGATCAGCAACAACCACTGGGGCCGCACGACGCGCGAGAGAAACCTCTACAACCTCCTCATCAAGGAGGGCGCGGATTGCATCGCCTTCGGCTCCGGCGCGGGCGGCTCGATCGGCGAGATCAGCTACGCGCTTGCCAGCGACCTGGTGCAGTACCGGCAGGACCTCACAGCCGGCTGCAAACCGCTCGGCATGATCACCACATCCGACGCCCTGCAGCCCCTGCGCAACTTCGTCACGGCGAGCTTCGAGGTCGGCCGGCTCGACATCGTGGGCCTTGCCGCGCTCGCAGGTGACGAGGTGGCGGCGTCGTTCGCCCCCCTTCTTTCCCAATGGCAGGAAACCGGACTGCTCTCCTTCGCCGGCGACACGGTCGAACTCACTGTTGCGGGACGCTTCTGGTACGCCAACCTGATCGCCGCCTTCCACGACATCCTCGAACACAGGCTGCAATCCGCAATCGATGCCGCCTGATTGAAATCACCTTTGAAGGAGCCATCCCATGCAGGACATCAGCCACTCGGAAACGTACGACCGGATACGGCAGGCCATTGCCGAAAAGCCGGACGGCATCCTCGAAGCCCTGGCGCAGCAATTCGGAGTGTCGCTCCAGTGCGTCGTCGAATGCCTACCGGGCGGCGTGACACGCATCGACGGCAGCCGGTTCGTCGAGGTGCTCGGCGATATCGCCGAGTGGGGCGACATCACGTTCATCGTCCATACGAGCGATGCGATCGTCGAGTTTTCCGGGCCGATGCCGCGGGGCAGAATGGGCCATGGCATGTACAACCTCCAGGGCGGCGGGTCCGGCCTTTCCGGCCATCTGCGCCCGGAAAACTGCAAGGCCATCTTCCTGGTCCGCCGCCCCTTCATGGGCATGGAAACGATGTCGGTGCAGTTCTTCAACGCCCATGGCGAGACCATCTTCAAGATCTACGTCGGACGGGACGCCGAGAAGAAGCTGAAGGCCGACCAGGTCGAACGCTTCGACCGTCTGGCCACGCTGTTTTCCGAGACGGCGGTTGCCTGAGATGCGGCCGCTTTTGATTTTCGGCGCCAGTCGCGGTGTCGGGCTGGAACTGGCGCGGCTGGAATGCGCCGCTGGCCGGCATGTCGTCGCCCCCGTCCGGCGGCAGTCGGACGTCACCGCGCTCGCCGACACCGGCGCGATCGTCGAGCATTGCGATGCCCTGTCCCCGACCGACGTGGCGGGCGTCATGAGCCGGATCAGCGGCGACTTCGAGATCGTCTCCACGCTGGGCGGACAGGCGCGCGACGGGCGTCGGGCCGACGACGAGGGCAACATCAACGTCATCGACGCGGCCGTGGCGACCGGCCGGGTCAGGCGCTTTCTGCTCGTCACCTCGATCGGCTGCGGCGAGATGGCGCCGTTTCGCTCCGCTCGTGCGATCGCCGCCTTCGGCGCGGCGGTGGACGCCAAGACCCGGGCGGAGGAACGGCTGAGGGCGACGACGCTGGACTGGACGATCCTGCGTCCCGGCGGCCTCGTGTCCGAGCCGGCGACGGGTCGCGGCCTTCTGCTGCAGGGCGCGGACATCCATGGCTTCATCCACCGGGCCGACGTCGCACAGCTGGCGTCTCGCGCGCTTCGCGATCCGGCCACGATCGGCCACGCCTTCGCCGCCGTCGATGCGCAGCGGATCATTCCACACCAGTACCCGTGAAACGGGCCGTCGCGGATCCGGGGAGGCAAACGTCCCTGTTCATCGGAAATCCAAGACGAGCCCCTCCCCTGCCCTGTCGGGCGGCTTTTCATGGTCGTCCGGGTCTTTCCGCAACCGGGGTAACAGGCTGATTTATCGACGCTGTCGGCACGCAACGAAAGCAAACTGGCAGTTTGCTTTATTCACTGGTTCTTAACCATAATGTCGGGGTCCGGCGGCCGGCACGCGATCCGGGATCGATCCCCACCCATGCGCCGACGGACGTGGCCCGGAGAACCGAAAACGGCGCCGCGAATATCTCCGCGACGCCGGCGATCATTTGGCCGATCCGGACGGGAAGTCCCCTCCCCGCCGGACCGCCTTGCTCATGCCGAGGCGTAGGCCTTGGCCATGTCCGGCAGGCGCTTGACGCGGATCTTCGAGGCCTTGCCGGCCGAGCGGAACGCCTCGAAGCGCTCCTTGCAGACCTCGACCATCAGGGCCGTCGCCGGCTTCAGGTAGTTGCGCGGATCGAAGTTCTCCGGGTTCTCGGTGAACTGCTTGCGGATCGTCCCGGTCATCGCCAGGCGCAGGTCGGTGTCGATGTTGACCTTGCGGACGCCGAGCGGGATCGCCTTCTGGATCTCCGCCACCGGCACGCCCCAGGTCGGCTTCATCTGCCCGCCATAGGCGTTGAACAGATCCTGCAGTTCCTTCGGGACGGAGGACGAGCCATGCATGACGAGATGCGTGTTCGGCAGTTTCCGGTTGATCTTCGCGATCGTCTCGATCGACAGGATCTCCCCGTCGGGCTCGCGCGTGAACTTGTAGGCGCCATGGCTGGTGCCGATCGCGACCGCGAGCGCGTCGACGCCGGTCTTGCTGACGAAATCCAACGCCTGGTCCGGATCGGTCAGGAGCTCCTCGCGCGACAGCTTGCCCTCGAATCCGTGGCCGTCTTCCTTGTCGCCGGCGCCCGTTTCCAGGTTGCCGAGACAGCCGAGTTCGCCCTCGACCGAGACGCCCGCCGCATGCGCGATCTTCACCACTTCCGCCGTGACGCCGACATTGTATTCGTAGCTTGCGACCGTCTTGCCGTCGGCCAGCAGCGAACCGTCCATCATCACCGAGGTAAACCCGTTGGTGATCGCGGAAATGCAGGTGGAGGGCTGGTCGCCGTGGTCGAGATGGAGGCAGACCGGGATATGCGGATATTCCTCGGCCGCACCGAGGATGAGGTGACGCAGGAAGGCGTCGCCGGCATAGGCCCGGGCGCCGCGGCTCGCTTGCAGGATCACCGGAGAATCGGTCGCATCGGCGGCGCGCATGACCGCCTGGATGTATTCGAGGTTGTTCACGTTGAACGCCGGCAGCGCGTAGTCGTTCTCTGCAGCATGATCGAGCAACTGCCGCATGGTAATCAACGCCATTCCGTATCTCCCTGTTCTGACAAAAATTCCTGGGTGGTTGGCACTAATCACAGAAGCAACGGGCGTTGCAACAGGCCGACCGGCGCCTAGCCTAAACCAAATCGATTGAAAGAAAATCAAATCGATTAGCAAGATATTTCAAGGCCTTGGATCGGGCGATTGACGACGGGCAGGGCGGATCGGCAGGCGGGTGGCGGCGCGTCCCGCGATTCGCCATCCGGCGCTCCTCGGCTTGCTTACCAGGGGTGTTACAGCTGAAACGCCCTTGAAATTTATGCTTTGATTTCAGTGCAATAAGAGGGGCGACGGCCCTCAGCCCCTCGCCCGAAAACCCTCCAGGGCCCGCCGACGCCGGCGGGCCCCGCAGGTCGGTTCAGCCGCGCGACTGCTCGAAGCGCTGCAACAGCTCCGGCAGCTGCCGCGCCAGCCACTCGGCAAGGCCCGGAACCTGCCGCTCGTCGACGGAAAAGCGCGTCACCGTCCCTGCCCGCTCGATCGAAACCGCGTCCTGGCCGGCCGTATCCTTGATGACGCTCTTCGCCGGCGCCGGCTTCTCCTTGGCCTCCAGCAGCGCGAGCAGCAGGGCGAAACGGCCATCGCTGTCGGCGCGCAGCCATCGGTCGGACGACATCAGTCCGTTCGCCGCAGAGGAGCGGGCGGCCGGGAGCTTGCGGTCCGAAAAATGCGCCGCCAGCTTCTCCCATTTCGGCCGGCCGGTCTTCGGCGCCGGGCCGATCTTGCGGACGATCTCCTGCGGGAATGCGCCGGCGAGCGAGGTCAGGATCGAGATATAGGCCAGGCCCTTGTCTTCGCTGCGCCCGAGTGCGGCGGCAATCGTTTGCCGATCGAAGCCGCGCTCCTTCAGCTCCTGCGCGAAAAGCGCCTGCTCGATGAAGGACAGGTCCTTCCGCTCGCTGTTCTCCTTGCCCTGCGCGATGACGAGGGCGTCGTCGGACAGCTCCCGCACGATCGCCTTGACCGGGCGGCCCAGTTCGCGCGCCGCCTGCCACCGGCGATGGCCGTAGGCGATCTGGAACAGCCCGTTCCCGTCCGGGTGCGGGCGCACGAGGATCGGCACCTGCTGGCCGTGCTCGCCGATGCTGCGCACCAGCTCCGCGAGATCCGGATCGACCTGGCCGTCCATGCGGTCGCGCACGAAGGAGGCGACCACCTGCTCGGGGCCGAGTTCGACGACGGCCTCGGAGCCCGCGATCTGCTCGCGCAGGCGGGCGTTCTCGTCCTCGATGGCGGAGAAGGAATCCTGCATCGAGCGCACGGCACCGGAGGATACCCGCCGGCCGGCCTGGGACAGCGGCGAGGGGGCGACCGCCGCGGCCAGCTCGTCGGCGTTGATGCCGCCGAACATGGCCTTCATTCGCTTGGATCGATCACTGGCGCTGTTCATTTGCGTCCCCAGACTGTCTTGATGTGGCGGAAGATCTCGGCGTTCACGGCGCCGACCGATTCGAGCGCGCGGTTGAGCGTATCACGGCCGACGCTGCCTCGCGTCATCTCGTAGAGGCTCTTCTTCTCAAGGCCCGCGCTGGCGATGGCGGTCGTGTCGACGACCGACGCGGCGAGCACGTCCTCGCCGAACAGCGAACGCAGCAGCGCCACGACATTCACCTGCGGCACGTCGTGCGGATTGTGCCGGGTCAGGACATAGCGGATGAAGTCGTGCTCCAGCGTGCCCCCGGCGTCCTCGATCACGCCGAGCAGGTCGCTCGTCATCGCCAGGAACTGGTTCATCGAGGCGACGTCGAGCATGGCCGGGTGGACGGTGATCAAGAGCCCCGTCGCCGCATAGAGCGCCCCGAGGGTGAGATAGCCGAGCTGCGGCGGCGCGTCGATCAGCACGACGTCGTACCGGTCCTCGACCTCACCGAGAACGGTTTTCAGCCGGCGGAAGAACATCCCGTCCCCGCGCGACAGGCCCTTGGCGATCGCCTGCGGCGTCTCGTGCTCGTATTCCATCAGTTCGAGGTTGCCGGGCACGATGTCGACGCCGTCGAAATAGGTGCGCCGAATGACTGCGGAGAGGGGGACCCGCTCGTTCTCGTCGTAGCGGATCGCCGCATAGAGCGTCTGGTTCGCGTCCACGTCGAATTCCGGCTGGTAGCCGAACATGGTGGAGAGCGATGCCTGCGGATCGAGGTCGATCGCAAGGACGCGCAGTCCCTGCAGGGCGAGATAGTGGGCCAGGTGCACGGTCGTCGTCGTCTTCGCCGAGCCGCCCTTGAAGTTGGCGATCGCGAGCACCTGCAGCTTGTCGCCGGCGCGCCGGCGCGGCAGAAACTCCAGCGCCTCGGTCGGGCGCCGGTTGGCCAGGTAGGCGCGTATCTCGTTAACCTGCGGCAGCGTGTAGACGCGCCGGCCGTTGTCCTGCCGGTCGGGGATCACCGCCTCACCATCCAGCGACATCTGGCGCAGCGTCGATTCGGCGACGCCGAGAAGGGCGGCCGCATCCTTCGACGAGAATGTCCGCAGCGATTTCATCGCCTCGGGCGGGTACATCTGCTGCCGGAGATTTTGCAATTGCGCCGACAGCAACTGCGAATGGCGCATGATCCGGTCGGCGGAGGACAGGAGGTCCTGGGGTCGTCTGAGTGCGTTTTCCATGAGAGCCCGACGGTTAATTGGAGAAAGTCGGAAAAATTCCGTCGCGACTGTTTTTCAACTGATTTGCCCGGCCGGTCAAACGGTTTATCGTTAACGAAGGGTTAAGATGCACAGTCATGCGAATGCAACCCGCCAGGACGCACAATTAAGGGCGCGGCGCTGCGTCCGAATTACGCACCGGCCCCGGCATCGCCGTGTATTCATGAGCCGGTTGATTCAGCGCAAAGACCTGATGGTGTGAACATTCCAATGCTCCGGCAACAATTTGCTGGAATGCCCTGGAATGAAACTCTTCCGTCTTGTCGTTCTGCTTTGCGCCAGTCTGTGCCTTGCGGTCTCCGCCCGCGCAGCGACTGTGTTGCAGGAGTATCTGCCGGACACGGTGGCCTCGGAACTCGTGCCGGGCGCCGACGGTTTCGGCCCCGTGCGCGACGATCTCGCCGTGGCGCCGGTGCTGAAGGGCGGCCAGACGGTTGCCTGGGTGTTCGTCACCTCCGATTTCGTCGGAACGACCGGCTACTCGGGCAAGCCGATCCACACGCTGGTGGCGGTCGGCACGGATGCGAAGATCGTCGGCGTGAGGCTGGTGAAGCATTCCGAGCCGATCGTCCTCATCGGAATTCCCGAGGCGAAGGTGAAGGCGCTGGTTGCCGGCTATGCCGGGCTCGACCTCGTCGCCGAGGCGAAATCCGGCGGCACGGCGCATGAAGTCGACATCATCTCCGGCGCGACCGTGACGGTGATGGTGATCGACGATTCGATCGTCCGTTCCGGCCTGAAGGTGGCGCGCGCGCTCGGCCTCGGCGGCCTGGCCCCGGAAACGGCCAATGCCGGCCCCCGTTTCGAGATCGATCCCGCCGCCGCCCCGCCGGCGGACTGGGCCGAGGCCGAGGGCGATGGCACCCTGCGCCGGCTGTCGCTGGATGTTGCCCAGGTCAATGCCGCCTTCGCCGAGCATCCCGACGAACGCGCCCGCGAGCGCGCGCTCGCCGAAGCGCCGCAAACCACCTTCATCGACATGCAGGCGGCGCTCGTCTCCGTTCCCCCGGTCGGCAAGGCGCTGCTGGGCCCGGCCGAGGAGGCCAATCTCGAGGGTTGGCTGGGCGAGGGGGAGAATGCCATCGCGGTGATGGCGCGCGGGCTCTATTCGTTCAAGGGCTCGGGCTATGTGCGCGGCGGCATCTTCGACCGTATCGTGCTGATCCAGGACGATGTCTCGGTGCGCTTCCGCGACCGCGACCATCGCCGCCTCGGCGGCGTCGCCCTGGCCGGCGCGCCGGAATTCACCGAGATGGACCTGTTCCGAATTCCCGCCGGCCTCGGCTTCGATCCGACCAAGCCCTTCCGCATCCAGCTTCTGGCGCAGCGCGAGGTCGGGCCGATCGAGAAGGTCTTCCACACCTTCGATCTCGGCTACCAGCTGCCGCAGAAATACCTGCGCGCCGTTACGCCGCCGGCAAAGGACGTCGTCGCCGTCGCCGACCGCGGGGAGGGGACCGCGCAGGCGGACCTGTGGAGGCGCATCTGGCGCGATTCCAAGCTGAAAATCGCGGTCCTCGGTTCCATGCTGGTGGTGCTGACGGGGGTGTTCTTCTTCCAGACCTATGCGGTCAGGAACGCCAAGGGCTTCTTCATCTTCCGCATGGCCTTCCTGACGGTGACGCTGGTCTTCCTCGGCTGGTACGCCAACGCACAACTTTCGGTTGTCAATCTGATGGCGCTGTTCGGCAGCCTGGTGTCCGGCTTCAGCTGGCAGGCGTTCCTGCTCGATCCGCTCACCTTCATCCTGTGGTTCGCCGTCGCCGCCGCACTGCTCTTCTGGGGGCGGGGCGCCTATTGCGGCTGGCTCTGCCCCTTCGGCGCCCTGCAGGAGCTGACCAACCAGATCGCGCGCAAGCTGCACGTTCCGCAATGGACGCTGCCCTGGGGCCTGCATGAGCGGCTCTGGCCAATCAAGTACATGATCTTCCTCGGTCTTTTCGGCGTCTCGCTGATGAGCGTCGAGCAGGCGGAGCATCTGGCCGAGATCGAGCCGTTCAAGACCGCGATCATCCTGAAGTTCATCCGCGCCTGGCCGTTCGTGGCCTATGCGGCCGCGCTCCTCGTCGCCGGGCTCTTCGTCGAGCGGTTCTACTGCCGCTACCTCTGCCCGCTGGGTGCGGCACTCGCGATCCCCGCGCGCATCCGCATGTTCGACTGGCTGAAGCGTTACCACGAATGCGGAAACCCCTGCCAGACCTGCTCCAACCAGTGTCCGGTGCAGGCGATCCACCGCACCGGCGAGATCAACCCGAACGAGTGCATCAACTGCCTGCACTGCCAGGTGCTCTACCAGTCCGAATCCGTCTGCCCCGTGGTGATCAAGAAGATGAAGTCGCGGGCGAAGCTCGCGGCGAGCCCCGGCGGCGCCCCGATCCACCAACCAACCGTCTAACCACAAGGAGCCGATCATGGAATCCAAGGAAAACAAGGGAATGAGCCGTCGCGCGCTGTTCAGCGCCACGGCAGGCACCGCCGTTCTGGCCGGCACGATGGGGCCGGCCGCGCTCGGCCTCGGGTCGGCGGGGCTGGCGACCCCGGCCCGCGCCGCCGCCGCCGGGGCGGACGGTGCCGTCGCGCCCGGCAAGCTGGACGACTACTACGGCTTCTGGTCCTCCGGCCAGACCGGCGAGATGCGCATTCTCGGCATTCCCTCGATGCGCGAGCTGATGCGCGTGCCGGTGTTCAACCGGTGCTCGGCCACCGGCTGGGGGCAGACCAATGAATCGATCCGCATCCACCAGCGGACGATGTCGGAGAAGACGAAGAAGCAGCTTGCCGCCAACGGCAAGAAGATCCACGACAACGGCGACCTGCACCATGTCCACATGTCCTTCACCGAGGGCAGGTACGACGGTCGCTACCTGTTCATGAACGACAAGGCCAACACCCGCGTGGCGCGCGTGCGCTGCGACGTGATGAAGACCGACGCCATCCTGGAAATTCCCAACGCCAAGGGGATCCACGGCCTGCGTCCGCAGAAATGGCCGCGCTCGAACTACGTGTTCTGCAACGGCGAGGACGAAGCCCCGCTCGTCAACGACGGCTCGAACATGAAGGACGTATCGTCCTACGTGAACATCTTCACCGCGGTCGACGCCGACAAGTGGGAAGTCGCCTGGCAGGTGAAGGTCTCCGGCAACCTCGACAACTGCGACGCCGACTACGAGGGCAAGTGGGCGTTCTCGACCAGCTACAACTCCGAGATGGGCACGACGCTGGAGGAGATGACCAAGTCCGAAATGGACCACGTCGTCGTCTTCAACCTCGCCGAGATCGAAAAGGCGATCGCCGCCGGCCAGTACGAGGAGATCAACGGCGTCAAGGTCGTCGACGGCCGCAAGGAGGCCAAGTCCCTCTTCACCCGCTACATCCCGATCGCCAACAACCCGCACGGCTGCAACATGGCGCCGGACAAGAAACACCTGTGCATTGCCGGCAAGCTCTCGCCGACCGTCACCGTGCTCGACGTGACGAAGTTCGACGCGCTGTTCTACGAAAACGCCGAGCCGCGCAGCGCCGTGGTGGCCGAGCCGGAACTGGGCCTCGGCCCGCTGCACACCGCCTTCGACGGGCGCGGCAACGCCTATACCTCGCTCTTCCTCGACAGCCAGGTGGTGAAGTGGAACATCGAGGAGGCCATCCGCGCCTATGCCGGCGAAAAGATCAACCCGATCAAGGACAAGCTGGACGTCCAGTACCAGCCGGGCCACCTGAAGTCGGTGATGGGCGAGACGCTGGATGCGACCAATGACTGGCTGGTGTGCCTGTGCAAGTTCTCCAAGGACCGCTTCCTGAACGTCGGCCCGCTGAAGCCGGAGAACGACCAGCTGATCGACATCTCCGGCGACAAGATGGTGCTGGTGCACGACGGCCCGACCTTCGCCGAGCCGCATGACGCCATCGCCGTGGCGCCGTCCATCCTGCCGAACATCCGCTCGACCTGGGACCGCAAGGACCCGATGTGGGCCGAGACGCGCAAGCAGGCCGAGGCCGACGGCGTCAACTTGGACGAATGGACCGATGCCGTGATCCGCGACGGCAACAAGGTGCGCGTCTACATGACCTCGGTCGCGCCGAGCTTCAGCCAGGAAAGCTTCACGGTGAAGGAGGGCGACGAGGTCACGGTGATCGTCACCAACCTCGACGAGATCGACGACCTGACGCACGGCTTCACCCTGGGCAACCATGGCGTGGCGATGGAGATCGGGCCGCAGCAGACGAGCTCGGTCACCTTCATCGCCGCCAATCCGGGCGTCTACTGGTACTATTGCCAGTGGTTCTGCCATGCCCTGCACATGGAAATGCGCGGGCGCATGTTCGTGGAACCGAAGGAAGCCTGATCCATGCGCCGGCTCGCCCTGCTGATCGGCCTTCTTCTCGCCTCGCCGCTCGCTGCGGCGGAGCGCGCGGTCGCGCCGGGTACGGGCAGCCTCGCAGCCGCCGTCGCCGGGGCAGCACCCGGCGACGTGCTGATGCTCACAGACGGGGCCTATGCCGGCCCCGTCACCATCGACCGTCCGCTCACCATCCGCGGCCCGCGCGGGGCGGTGGTGGACGGGCAGGGAAGGGGCAGCGTGGTGACGATCTCCGCCCCGGACGTCACCCTGACGGGCTTCACAGTCACCGGCTCCGGCCGCATCAACCAGGATCTCGACGCCGGGGTGAAGATCCTGCAAGGGGCCGATCGCGCCCGCATCGAAAAGCTGCTCGTCACCGGAAACATGCACGGGATCGACGTGCATGGCGGCCGCAACGCCGCCGTCACCGGCAACGAGATCATCGGCACGAACAGCCCGCGCATGAACGAACGCGGCAACGGCATCTATGTCTGGAACAGCCCCGGCACGCTGCTGGAGGGCAATGTCATCCGCTACGGCCGCGACGGCATCTTTTCCAACGCCAGCGCCGACAGCGTCTATCGCGGCAATCTCATGCGCGACCTGCGCTTTGCCGTGCATTTCATGTACACCCGCAACACCGAGGTTTCCGGCAATCTATCGGTCGGCAACCACCTCGGCTTTGCCATCATGTTCTCGGAACGGACGAAGATCCGCGACAATCTCAGCCTCGGCGACCGCGAGCACGGGCTGATGCTGAACTACGCCAACAACGCCGACGTCACCGGCAACCTGGTGCGCGGCGGCACGAAGAAATGCCTCTTCATCTACAACGCCCACAAGAACCTCATCTGGAACAACCGTTTCGAGGGCTGCGGCATCGGCATCCATTTCACCGCCGGCTCGGAGAAGAACGTGCTGACCGACAATGCCTTCGTCGCAAACCGCGAGCAGGTGAAATATGTCGGCACCCGCAACATGGAATGGAGCCACGAGGGCAGGGGCAATTTCTGGTCCGACCATCCGGCCTTCGACCTCAATGGCGACGGCATAGCCGACAGCTTCTACCGGCCCAACGACCTGATGGACCAGATCCTCTGGTCGCAGCCGGCGGCGAGCCTGCTGATCGGCTCGCCCGCCGTGCAGCTCGTGCGCTGGAGCCAGCGGGACTTTCCCGCCACGCTGCCCGGAGGGGTGCGCGACAGCGCCCCCCTGATGCAGCCCCTCACCATATCCGTCCCGCCCGAAATCCTCGGCTACGAAGCCGAGGCCGCCGGCCGCTGGGCCGAAGGAAACTTTGATGACACGGACACTGACGATCTCTCGGCTCACTAAGCGCTTCCAGTCCGTCGAGGCGCTGAAGGCGGTCTCGCTGACGCTGGAGGCGGGACGGCGGGCGGCCTTGCTCGGCCACAATGGCGCCGGCAAATCGACGATGATGAAGATCATCCTCGGGCTGATCCCCTTCGACGGCGGCGAGGTCTCGGTGTGCGGCGCGGCCCCCGGTTCGGCGGCGGCGCGGTCGCAGCTGGCCTATCTGCCGGAGAACGTAGCCTTTCACCCGGCCCTGACCGGGGAGGAGCAGCTTCGGCACTATCTGGCGCTGCGCGGCGAAAATCCGCGCCAGGCGATGGAGCTTCTGGCGCGCGTCGGGCTTGCCCATGCCGCGCGGCGGCGGATCGGCACCTATTCCAAGGGCATGCGCCAGCGCGTCGGCCTCGCCCAGACGCTGATCGGCCGCCCGCGTCTCCTCGTGCTGGACGAGCCGACCTCGGGCCTCGACCCGGTCTCGCGACGGGACTTCTACGACCTGCTCGACGGCCTTTCCGCCGAAGGAACCGCGATCCTGCTCTCCTCCCATGTGCTGACAGAGGTGGAGGCCCGCACCGACCGCATCCTCATCCTGTCGGGCGGGGAACTGGTGGCGGAAGGCACGCTTGCCGACCTGCGCGCCCGCGCCGCGCTGCCCATCGCCCTCCTGGTTCGCCCGGCACCCGGTCGCGCAGCGTCGCTCACCGCAGCCTTTCCCGAGGCGGTCGCCGGCGGCGACGGTCTCCTGCGCCTTTCCTGCGCGCAGGCGGAAAAGCTGCCGCTTCTCGCCCGCATCGCAGCCCTTGGGGGCGAGGTCGCCGATCTCGACGTGATCCCGCCGAGCCTCGAGGACATCTACAGCCATTTCAGCCGGAGGGACGGGCAATGAGCCGCATCCTCGCCACAGCGATGTGCGAATTCCGCATCGCCTTCCGCAATCGCTGGGTCACGATCGCCACCGGCATGATGGTGCTGTTCGCGCTGGTCCTTTCGGCCGCCGGATCGGCGCCGACGGGCGACGTCGGCGTCGACCGGCTCTCGGTGACGGTCGCCTCACTCACCTCGCTCGCCGTCTATCTGGTGCCGCTGCTGGCGCTCCTGATGAGCTTCGACGCGATCGCCGGCGAGGTGGAGCGCGGCACGCTGCCGCTCCTGCTCACCTATCCCGTCTCGCGCCTGCAGATCCTGCTCGGCAAGCTGCTCGCGCACCTGGCGATCCTCGCCCTTGCGGTGGCGCTCGGCTATGGCGCGGCAGCGCTCGTGGCCGTCTGGTCCGACCCGGAGGCGATCAAGGGGCTCGGCTCGCTGTGGCGGCTGGTCTGGACCTCGGTGCTGCTCGGCGCGACCTTCCTCGGCGCGGGCTATGCGCTGTCCGTGCTGGCCCGGCGTCCCTCGGGTGCGGCCGGGCTGGCCATCGCGCTCTGGCTGGTGGCGGTGGTGCTCTACGACCTCGCGCTCCTCGCGCTGATCGTCACGGACGGGGGAGGGGCGTTTACCACGCACGCACTGCCCCTGGCGCTGCTCGCCAATCCCGCCGACGCCTTCCGCGTCTTCAACCTGTCGGCGGCGCAGGCCGTTGCGGCCGCCGGCGGCATCGGCGGAGCGGCGGGCGCGATCCCGCTCTGGCAATCGGCCGCCTCGCTGCTTGTCTGGCCGCTTGCCGCGATCGCGCTCGCCGTTGCAGCCTTCCGGAAGGTGACGCCATGAGACATCGCCTGCGCCCCGCACTTCTTCTCGCCGCACTCGCGCTGCTCTCCGCCTGCAAGGAGGAGGTGGCCCAAAGCACCGTGCCGCAGGACATGACACCCGAGACCCTCGGCTACTACTGCCAGATGAACCTTCTCGAGCATCCCGGCCCCAAGGCCCAGGTCTTCCTGGACGGCAGCCCCGCGCCGCTGTTCTTCAGCCAGGTGCGCGATGCGATCGCCTATGTCCGCGGGCCGGAGCAAGTCGCGCCGATCCTCGCCGTCTACGTCAATGACATGGGCAATGCCGGCGCGACCTGGGATCGGCCCGGCGACGGCAACTGGATTGCCGCCGACAAGGCCTTCTACGTCGTCGGCTCCGCCCGCCAGGGCGGCATGGGCGCGCCGGAGACGGTGCCCTTTGCCAGCCGCGAGCGCGCCGAGGCCTTTATCCGCGCCGAAGGCGGCCGCGTGCTGACGCTTGCCGACATTCCCGACGACATGGTGCTCGCACCGGTCGAGGCCGGCGCGGACCAAGGCGTCGACGACGAGGATTTTCGCGGCCGCCTGCGCGCCCTGCCCAACAAAGCCGGAGGTTGAACCATGCTGATGACCCGCCGCCGCCTGATCGCGATTTCCGCCCTGGCCGTCCCCCTGGCCGGCCTGCCGGCCATGACGCACGCCACGACGCGAACCACTCGCCAGTGGACGGGGCAGGCGCTCGGCGCGCGCGCCTCGATCCGGCTCGACCATCCCGACGCAGAGGCCATCGCCGCCCGCGTCATGGCCGAGATCGACCGGCTGGAGGATATTCTCAGCCTCTACCGTCCGCAAAGCGCGCTGTCGCTCCTGAACCGGGACGGGCATCTCGCCGCTCCGCCCTTCGAGCTCTTGGAATGCCTGTCGCTCGCCGGCGCCGTCCATCGGGCGAGCGGCGGGCGGTTCGATCCGACCGTACAGCCGCTCTGGGCGCTGTGGGCCGAGGCCGCCGCCGGCGGCGG
This sequence comes from Mycoplana sp. MJR14, assembly GCF_029210525.1. Taxonomy (NCBI): domain Bacteria; kingdom Pseudomonadati; phylum Pseudomonadota; class Alphaproteobacteria; order Hyphomicrobiales; family Rhizobiaceae; genus Mycoplana; species Mycoplana sp. MJR14. The sequence continues at coordinate 260,088 of NZ_JARGEO010000003.1, read as the reverse complement.
ACGGCCCGATCCGCGGGCCATCGCGGCGGTGCGGCGCCGGACCGGCTGGGGCCATGTGGAGCTCGACGCGGCGGCGATCACGCTTCGGCCCGGCATGGCGCTGACGCTGAACGGCATCGGCCAGGGCTATGTCGCCGACCGGGTCGCCGCGCTGCTGGAGGCCGAAGGTCTGACCGAGATCCTGATCGACACCGGGGAGCTCCGCGCCCTCGGCGGCCGGCCGGAGGGCGACGGCTGGCCGGTGCGGCTGGAGACGGGCGATCGCCTGGCGCTGCGCCAACGGGCGCTCGCGACCTCGGCCCCGCTCGGCACGACCTTCGACCAGACGGGAAGGGACGGCCATATCCTCGATCCTGCCACCGGAATGCCGGCGCCGGCGCAGTGGCGCGCGATCTCGATCTCGGCGCCATCGGCTGCCATCGCCGATGCGCTGGCAACGGCGGCCTGCCTGATGCCGGACACCGGATCGATCCTCGGGATGATCAAGGAATTCGACGGCGCCAGGCTGGAAGCCGGCGTGGCGCAAGGATGAGCCTGCGGGCGAAGACCGCCCGAGGCTGAAGAAGAGACGCGGCCGGCGCGATCGTGCGCCGGCCCTTGTCTTTTGGCTTACGATGCCGACGGCCGGGTTGCCGCGGCCTTCTCGACCATCGCCGTCACTTCGGCCCGGCGGGCGCCGGTGAGCGGCAGGCGCGGCATGCGCACGCGCTCCGAGCCGCGGCCCATGATCTGCTCGGCGAGCTTGATCGACTGGACGAGGTCGTGTTCGGCGTCGAGGTGCAGCAGCGGCATGAACCAGCGGTAGATGCGCCGGGCCTCCTCCCAGTCGCCGCGATCGGCGGCGGCGACCAGCTGCACCGATTCCTGCGGGAAGGCGCTGGTGAGGCCGGAGACCCAGCCCTTGGCGCCGAGCAACAGGCCCTCGAGGGCCACGTCGTCGAGGCCGGCGAAGATGTCGAAGCGGTCGCCGAATTCGTTGATCAGGTCGGTGAAACGGCGCGGATCCGGAGCGCTCTCCTTGACCGCCTTGATGTTCCTGACGCCCTCGAGCTGCCGCAGCACGTCGGCGCCGATGTTGACGCGGTAGGCCGGCGGATTGTTGTAGAGCATGATCGGCAGCGAGGTCGCCTCGGCGACTGCCTTGAAATGGGCGACGAGTTCGTCGGGCTTCGGCACATAGACCATCGCCGGCAGCACCATCAGGCCGTCGGCGCCGAGCTTTTCGGCGTCCTTCGCATAGGCAACGGCGCGACGGGTATCGAACTCGGAAACGCCGGTGATCACCGGCACGCGGCCCTTCACGACCTCGACGGCGCCCTTCAGGATCCGGCGCTTTTCTTCCGGATCCAGCGAATTGTTCTCGCCGCAGGTGCCCATCACGATCAGGCCGTTGACGCCGTCCTTGACGAGCGCGTCCTGAACGCGCTGCGTGTCTTCATAGTCGACCGAAAGGTCCTGCTTGAACTGCGTCGTGACCGCAGGGAATACGCCGTGCCAGCCGGTGGTCATGGGAAGCCTCCTTTTTCTCGATGGCCGTATCAGTATACAAACTGTCGACAAAAGCAAGCCTATTCCGATTCCGGCTGTCGGCGTGCTGCCTCAGCCGAACGGTTCCGCCGGTCCTTTGGCGGGCGCCGTGAACCAGGCCGGGCCGGACGCGGTCATGTGGATGTGGTCCTCGAGCCGGATCCCGAACCGGCCCGGAAAGACGATCATCGGCTCGTTGGAGAAGCACATGCCTTCGGCCAGCTTCGTGCCGTTGCCCCGGACGAGATAGGGCTCCTCATGGATCTCCAGCCCCAGTCCGTGGCCCGCTCGGTGCGGCAGCCCCGGCAGGCAGTAGTCGGGGCCGAGCCCGTGGCGTGCCATCACCGCGCGTGCGGCATCGTCGAGGCTTTCGCAGGGCGCGCCCAGCCGGGCGGCGTCGAACACCGCCTGCTGCGCCTCCCGCTCGATCGACCAGGCACGGGCGAACGCCGCATCCGGCTCCTCCAGGACATAGGTCCGCGTCAGGTCCGAGTGATAGCCGTCGATCCGCGTCCCGGTATCGACCAGGATCACGTCGCCGGCGGCAAGCGTCTGGTCGCCATCGGCGCCGTGGGGGAGGGCGGTCGCTGTGCCGAACGAGACGATGCAGAAGGTGGAGCCGCCCGCTGCCCCCAGTTCCCGGTGCTGCTCGTCGATGTAGCGCACCACCTCCGAGGCCCGGATCCCCGGCCGCATGATCGCGTGCGCGCGCCGTTGCACCTCCAGCGTCAGGCCCATCGCATAGGCGATCAGCGCGATCTCGGCCGGCGACTTTGCCAGCCGCAACGCCCGGATCAGCCGGCCGCCGTCGACGAGACGGTCCGCCCCGAGCACGCCGGCAAGCGCATGATAGGCAAACAGCGGCAGCGCATCGTCGAGCGCCAGCCGGCCGCGCGGCCCCAGCAGCGACGCCACCAGGCCGGCAGGGCTTTCCTCCTCCTGCCAGACGGCGATCTCGCCCTCCAGATGCGGCAACGTCTCGACGCGGCTCTTCTCAAAGGCCGGGACGATGTAGGTCAGCCCGGTCGGCGTGACGAGCGCCCCGAGCAGCCGCTCGCTCTGGTGCCAGACGAGGCCGGTGAAATAGCGCAGGCTCTCCGTCGAGCCGAGCAGGGTGCCCGCAAGGCCAATCGCGTCCATGGTCCGGCGCAACGCCTGCAACCGGGTCTGCCGTTCGGTGTCCGAGATGGGAGGAGGGGAAGGGGTCATGGGATATTCCGGTTTCGGGTTCATTCGGGTGTTGCGCACCGGCGGAAGGTGCAGCATAGGAGTATTGTGCGCAGTTTGTCGACAGCCATTCGGTGTTCGCACCGAACCATGTCTGGAATGCCCGCCTTCCGTTTTTCGCGTGCAGGCGAGCGCGCCTCGCGCTAGTGCTGTTCCAAATTCGCCAACCCGTCGCGCGCCCCGCAGCCGGGCGGTCCAGCAAGCAAGGAGCCATCCGTGCCCATTCGCGAATATACGATCCCCGGAATGTTCGTCCGCGACCACCTCGTTCCCGTCCCGCTGGACTGGTCGAAGCCGGACGGCGCGACGATCGACCTTTTCGCCCGCGAAGTCTGCGATGCCGCCCGTGCCCGCGAGACCCTGCCGCTCCTGGTCTTCCTGCAGGGCGGACCGGGCGGCAAGGCGCCGCGCCCGACGGGCGGCGGACCGAGCTGGCTGGCGGAGGCGCTGAAGACGCACCGCGTCGTTCTCGTCGACCAGCGCGGGACGGGCCGGAGCTCCCGCATCGAAAGCGCCACCATGGCGGCCTTCGCAAGCGGGGAGGCGGCCGCCGACTATCTCTGCCATTTCCGCGCCGACAGCATCGTGGCCGATTGCGAGCACCTGCGAAAGACGCTGTTCGGCGGGGTGAAGTGGGAAACGCTCGGCCAGAGCTATGGCGGCTTCCTGACGCTGACCTACCTCTCCGCCGCACCCGAAGGCCTCGCAGCCTGTTACGTCACCGGCGGCCTCGCCGGGCTGGAAGCAACCGCGGACGACATCTACCGCCGCACCTATCCGCGCGTGGCCGAGAAGAACGCCCGCTACTATCGCCGCTATCCCCATGATCGGAAGCGGATCGGCCGCATCGCCGATTTCATCGCCGCCAACGACGTGCGCCTGCCGGACGGCGACCGGCTGAGCGTGCGCAGGCTGCAGACGATCGGCATCGACCTCGGAATGGCGCCGGGCTTCGAAAACATCCATTGGCTGATGGACGAGGCCTTCTCTGGAGCCGCCGAGGATCGGCTGTCCGACCACTTCCTCGCCTCCGTGATGGATCTCACCTCCTATGACGCCAATCCGCTCTTCGCCGTGCTGCAGGAGAGCATCTACGCGCAGGGAGACGGCGCGACCGCCTGGGCGGCCGACCGCATCCGTGCCGAGCATCTGGAATTCTCCGATACGCACCGGCCGCTGCAGATGACCGGCGAGATGATGTATCCGTGGATGTTCGAGGAGATACGCTCGCTGCGGCCCTTCCGGGCGGCCGTCGAGGCGCTTGCGGCGCGCCCGCGCCATGGGCGGCTCTACGATCCGCAAAGGCTTGCCGACAACGAGGTCCCGGTCACCGCCGCCGTCTATTTCGACGACATGTATGTCGATGCCGGGCTGTCGCTGGAAACCGCACGGCGCGTCGGCAACCTCGAGACCTGGGTGACCAACGAATACGAACATGACGGCGTGCGCCAGTCCGGGGCGGTCTTTGCCCGGCTGGTGAAGATGACAAAGGAGCGCGGCGGGCCGCGCCTCTGACCGGTGCAAGGGAGGGGGAGGGGCCGAAGCCGGACCCGATCCCGCCTCACCGTTCGGCGAGGTCCATCGGCTGGCGCAGGTCGCGGGCAATATAGTCCTGGATCTGGCGGACGATCTGTGCGGCATGCTGCGTCGCCAGCCGGTCGCAGAGATCGACGTCGCCGGCCTCGATCGCGGCGATGATCGCCTCGTGCTCGTCGACATACTGCCGCGGCAGGCGGTCCTCGAAGGTCGAGTAGTAGAGCCGCAGGATCCGCCGGCCCTCGTCGAGGAGCCGCGCGAAGAAACCCGTGTAGTAGCCGTTGCCGCCGACCTCCGCGATCGCCACGTGGAATTCGCGGTTGGCCTCGATCATGGCAAAGGCGTCCCGATCCTCGACCGCCTTGCGGAAGTCGCGCTGGCGGGCATGCACCTTCTCCATCAGCTTCGGCGCCCTGTGCATGGCGGCCGCGCGCGTCGTGGCGCGATACATCAGGGTCAGCGCCTCGAAATAGGCGGGCAACGTCGCGAAATCGATCGCCGAGACGACCGTGTTGCGGTTCGGCAGCGTCGTCACCAGGCCATCCGCCGCCAGCCGCAGGAGCGCTTCGCGCACGGGCGTCCGCGACATGCCGAAGCGTTCCGAAAGGCGGACCTCGTCCAGCGGACTGCCCGGCGCCAGCACCATCGCGAGAATCTCCTGGCGGATGGCATTGTAGACCGACTGGGTGCCGGAGCCCCGTGCCCTGCTTGACTCCATCGAACCCTTGCTCCTACCTCGTCCCGACGCCCGTCCGGCAGCCTTCTGCCTTCCTTGTTTGCAGACAAACTGTCGACATATCAAGGCCTTCCTGTGCCGGTCTTCCGGCATGACGGGCAGTCGCCGCGGCAAGATCGCACCGGACGACGTGCGCGAGCCCGGAGGTGTCGCAAGACTGAGACACTTTCCGTGCCGCTCCCGCCCGCATCCCGACAGGCCGCGGTTGCCCCGGACCGCAGATTGCGCCACAATCCGCCGCGGTTCAGGGAGGAGCCGATGGTGGGACAACCCGCGCCCGCGGAAACTGCGCATGCGGAACAGGTCTATTCGACCGCGCTGCGGGGCTCGGCCGCGGCGAGTTCGCCGATCGTCGCCTCATGGCAGCGCTGCATGACGCTGCATCGCCTCGCGCCAGAAGAGGCGCGCACGCCGGTGCGGCTCACCGAGCGCGAGTTTAATCTTGCCCAGGAGATGTCCGGCCAGCTCGTGGCAAACGCCACCGACGAACTGGATCGGTTGTTCGCCATGCTCGGCAGGGCGGGCTACTGCATCCTGTTGACCGACAGGCATGGCGTCGCGCTCGAACGGCGCGGCGCGCGCGGCGACGACAAGGACTTCTACGACCTCGGTCTCTGGACCGGTTCCGTCTGGACCGAGGCGAGCGTCGGCACCAACGGCATCGGCACGGCGATTGCCGACGAGCGCTGCGTGACCGTCTTCCGCGACCAGCATTTCCTCTGCTCCAACATCGGCCTCTCCTGCACCACCGCCCCGATCCGCGACCATCGCGGCCAACTCGCGGCTGCCCTCGACATCTCGACCTGCCGCGGCGATGTCGACGAGATGACGCTGTCGATCCTGTCGCAGGCGGTCCGCGATGCCGCCATGCGCATCGAGATCAACCTGTTCCGCAGCGCCTTCACCGACGCCCGCTTCATCATGCTGCCGGCCGGCGCCAACTCGGCATCCGCCCTGCTGGCCGTCGACAAGGACGATCTCGTGGTCGGCGCGACACGGGCGGCGCGCCTGGCGCTCAAGCTCGACGACGGCCGGATCGCCGCCGGCTTGCCCGCCGCCGACGCGTTGCAGGAGGGCCGGGACGCGCCGAGCGGCGAACTGGCGGAGGCGGAACGGGCAGCGCTTCGCCGCGCGCTCTCGCGCACCAATGGCAACATCTCCCGCGCCGCCGCAGCCCTCGGCATGAGCCGCGCCACGCTGCACCGGAAGATCAAGAAGCTCGAGCTGCATTGATCGCAGCCGTCTTCCGATGGTCGGCCGTCTTCGGGACGACGCCTGTTCGGCCATCGAACGTGAACGGCCGCCCTGCGGTCGCGCAGACGGCGGCGCGAACGCGCCCGTCACCCCTTGAAATCGCAATCCGTTCCAGGCTCCATTTGCCGGCGCCATCTGTTTCAATCCTGCGACAGGGTGCGCCCCCGAAGCGTCCGACCCCGCTATTCCATTAGAGAAAACGCACGCACACTCCCGCCCGTCGCTTCCAGCGAGCCAGATCAAGGGAGGATCACATGCTGCATCAGAAGATCGTCGAGACACCGTTCAAGCTGACCTACGGCAACTATATCGGCGGCGAATGGCGCCAGCCGATCGGAGGCAAGTATTTCGACAACCTCACGCCGGTCACCGGCGGAAAGCTGTGCGAGGTCGCCCGTTCCGACGAGCGCGACATCGAGGCCGCCCTCGACGCGGCCCATGCGGCCAAGGACCAGTGGGGCCGGACATCCACGACCGAGCGCGCCAATATCCTGACGAAGATTGCCCAGCGGATGGAGGACAATCTCGAACTGCTGGCCCGCGCCGAAACCCTCGACAACGGCAAGCCGATCCGCGAGACCATGGCGGCCGATATTCCGCTGGCGATCGATCATTTCCGCTATTTCGCCGCCTGCATCCGCGCCCAGGAAGGCTCGATCGGCGAGATCGACCAGGATACCGTGGCCTATCATTTCCACGAGCCGCTCGGCGTCGTCGGCCAGATCATCCCCTGGAACTTCCCGATCCTGATGGCCGCCTGGAAGCTCGCGCCGGCGCTTGCGGCCGGAAACTGCGTCGTCCTGAAACCGGCCGAACAGACGCCGGCGTCGATCCTCGTCTGGGCCGAGCTCGTGGGCGACCTGCTGCCGCCTGGCGTGCTCAACATCGTCAACGGCTTCGGCCTGGAAGCCGGAAAGCCGCTGGCGACCAGCCCGCGCATCGCCAAGATCGCATTCACGGGCGAGACGTCCACCGGCCGCCTGATCATGCAATATGCCAGCCAGAACCTCATTCCGGTGACGCTCGAGCTCGGCGGCAAGTCCCCGAACATCTTCTTTGCCGACGTCATGGCCGAGGACGACGACTTCCTCGACAAGGCGCTCGAGGGCTTCGCCATGTTCGCGCTCAACCAGGGCGAGGTCTGCACCTGCCCGAGCCGGGCGCTGATCCAGGAATCCATCTTCGACCGCTTCATGGAAAAGGCCGTCAAGCGGGTCGAGGCGATCAGGCAGGGCGATCCGCTCGATCCCGCCACGATGATCGGCGCCCAGGCCTCGGGCGAACAGCTCGAGAAGATCCTCGCCTATCTGGAGATCGGCCGGCAGGAAGGCGCGGAGGTCCTGGCGGGCGGAAAGCGCAACGATCTCGGCGGCGACCTGGCCGGCGGCTACTATGTCAGCCCGACGATCTTCAAGGGCCACAACAAGATGCGGATCTTCCAGGAGGAGATCTTCGGGCCGGTCGTCTCGGTCACGACCTTCAAGGACGAGAAGGAAGCGCTCGAGATCGCCAACGACACGCTCTATGGGCTGGGCGCCGGCATCTGGACGCGTGACGGCAACCGCGCCTATCGCTTCGGCCGCGAGATCCAGGCCGGTCGCGTCTGGACCAACTGCTACCACGCCTATCCGGCCCATGCGGCCTTCGGCGGCTACAAGCAGTCCGGCGTCGGCCGCGAGACGCACAAGATGATGCTCGACCACTACCAGCAGACCAAGAACATGCTGGTGAGCTACAGCCCCAAGGCGCTGGGCTTCTTCTGATCCTCCCCGGGCAGACCCGCCGGTCCGCACGGCGAGCCCCACCTTCCCCGGAGGCCTCTGGTCTCCGGGGTTTTTGCAATGCAGGCGCCATTCCGACGCCATACGCTTTTCAGACTTGCGTAACCCTGCCGGCTCTTCCAGGCGTCAGCGTCGCCCCGGCCCGCTATCGGGCGCCAGCCGCATCCACGAGTACCGGCGCGTAGCCTTCGGCGGCCACCACGTCCGCAACGGCGCGCGCGTCCGAGGTTCCGGAGATCGTGACGCGGTGGGTGGCCAGGTCCGCCGACACCCTGGCGCCGGGAAAGGCACCCTCCACAGCGGACGTTATGGTGCGGACACAGTGGCCGCAGGTCATGTCCTCGACGATCATGGCAATGGCAGCTTCGTTCGGCATCTCATCTTTCCCTGTTGCAGGCGGCCATCCTGGAGCCATCCCACGTGGGAAGGTCAAGCGCTTTCCGGCGCGTTGCGCTGGCTGCCCGCCGGACAGAAGCCGGCAAGCTGGCCGTGGATGATCTGCTTGAAGTCGACCAGCATGTTCTCCGCCTCGTCCGCCGGCAGCGTGATCGCCAGGCGGACCATGCTTCCGGCGAGCTGGAACAGCAGGAAGACCAGCCGCCCGAACCGCTCGCGATCGCCCTCGGCCACAAGATGCGACGACAGCTGGCAGAACAGGTCCGCCTGCCGCCGCGTCTCGGTGATGTCCATGTTCTGGAGTTCCTTGTCGGCCTGGATCGCGTTGAGCAGGTCCTGGATGGCGGGGTCGCCGGCCACACGGAGATAGTAGCCGTCCAAGATGCCGTCGGCGGCGTCGCGCACGTCTGCAAGGTCGGTGAGCTTCGAGAGGCTGGCCTCGATGCCGGCGCGCGTCGCCGCGCTGTACTGCTCGTACAGCATCGCGATGATCGCCGACTTGTTCGGAAAATACTGATAGACCGATGCGATCGGCCCGCCGGTCAGAAGCGCCACCTCGCGCATCGTCATTCCGTCGATGCCCTTTTCACCGATCAATTGCTTTGCAACGCGCAGAATTTCCTCGACGCGTTCCCGGCTGCGCTCCTGCTTCGGCTTGCGCCGCAGGCGCTGCGCGAGATCATCGGCCTCTGCCGTCATACCTGCCTACCCTCGCTTCTTCTCGGCTGCTTCCGTGAACGAAGCTGCGTCGCCGCGCTGGACGCGGAGGCACCGAGGCATCATCATGATAGCCTACTAAAACAACTCAAACTTAATGAACTCTTCCCGCCTCCGCCTGGAACGTCCCAAAATGCGCCATCGGCCGCACTTCTCCTGACGGCCGTTCGCGCGCGCGCACTTTGTCATTGACAAGTCGAGGGGGAACCATCACGATTCCGTGAATATGATACCCTATCATATTTCGGCGGTATGAGGGCAGGAGGCCGTCTGCATGGTGGACCGCGCAGGAGAGGGGCTTTCGGCGAATGCGTGGCTCTGCGGCGATCCACGTCCCGGCCAGGTCGCCGCGGCCCTCTGGACCGGTTCCGTGGGCCTGCTCATTCTCGGTCTTCAACCCGTCCTGCTCGGCGCACTCTTTGCCGACAACCGCATGACGTTCGACGAGCTCGCGCTGGCCGCGACCATCGAGATGGTCGCGATCGCGGCAGGCTCGGCGGTGATGGCGCTGGCGCTCGCCCCCGACCGCCTGCGCCCGAAGGCTGCGACGCTTCTGCTTGTGCTGGCGCTCCTCTGTCATCTGACCGCGACGGCCACCAGCCCGCACCTCGTGATCGGCCTGCGCGGGCTGGCCGGCCTGGCGGAGGGCGGCCTGGTCGCCATCGCCACGGAACTGGTCGCCCGCTCCACGCGGCCCGAGCGGCTCGGCGGGATCTTCCTGACCCTTCAGACCGGCGCCCAGTGCATCCTGGCCGCGGTTCTCGCGCTCGCCGTCATCCCCGCATCCGGCTCCGCCGGCGGTTTTGAGGCACTGGCCCTGCTGACGGTCGCCTCGATCGCCGCCGTACCGTTCCTGCCCCGCCGCTACGAGGCGATCCCCGACACCCTCCAGGTGAGCGCCGGCATCGGCGGACCGATGGCGACGCTGTCGCTCGCCGTCATCTTCACGTTCTACCTGTTCATCGGCGCCCTCTGGGCCTTCCTCGAGCCGCTCGGTCAGGCATCCGCGCTCACCGCGCAGACGGTCGGACTGATCACGGCCGTAGCACTTGCGGTGCAGGTGGCAGGCGCCTTCACCGCCACGCTCGTCGAAAGGCGGCTCGACTACAGGTTCGCCATCGCCCTGTCGATCGCCGGCGCCCTTCTGGCGGCCTGCCTTTTCGCCGCTGTGCCGGGCGCCGCCCTTTTCTGGTTTGCAGCCCTTCTTACCGGCTACGTCTGGCTCTTTGTCGTGCCCTACCAGATCCGGATGACGATCGTCGCCGATCCCAGCCGGCGCACGGCGCTGCTCGTGCCCGCGGGCCAGCTCCTCGGGGCGGCGATCGGACCGGTCGGCGCGACGCTCCTGATATCGGCGCGGGGCGTCGGAGCCGTGCCGCTGTTCGGCATCGGCTGCCTGCTCGCCTCGCTCGTCCTGCTCGCGACCTTCTGCATCCTCGACGCGCGCGGACGGGTATCGCGCGCCCCCGCTATTCGCGAGAGCAAGGGCAGCGCATGAACCAGACCGTAAACCTCGCCTGGAGCAACTGGTCGGGAAGCGTCGTCGCCAGAAACGCAGCGATCCTGCGACCGCGCGGCCTTGCCGAGCTTGCCGACACGATCCGGACGGCGCGCGGTCCGATCAGGATCGCCGGCGCCGGCCATTCGTTCACGCCGCTGGTCGAGACCGAGGGGACCATTCTCGACCTCGACCGCTTCCAGGGGCTCGTGTCGCATGACCCGATCGAACTGCAGGCAACGGTGGGAGCGGCGACACGCCTCGGCGATCTCACCAAGCAACTCCACGGAGTAGGGCAGGGGCTGCCCAACATGGGCGATATCGACAAGCAGTCGATCGGCGGGGCGCTCGGCACGGCGACGCACGGCTCCGGCCCCGCGCTCGGCGCCTACCACACCCAGCTTCGCAGGATCGAGATCGTGGATGGTCGCGGAGAGGTGCGGCGCTATTCGATGGAGAACGATCGCGAGACGATCGAGGCCACCGGTGTCACGCTCGGCGCCTTCGGGGCGCTGACGGAGGTGACGCTGCAGAACGTCGCGACCTACCGCCTGCGCCGGCGCCGCTGGGTGGTCCCGATCGGCGACATCCTGTCCGGCTTCGAGAGCTTCATGAACGGCCACCGATCGGCCGAGTTCTACTTCATTCCCTTTTCCGGGCATGCCTTGCTGATTTCAAGCGACCCGTCCACCGCCGCGGTGACGCCGCGCCCGTCCGAGGAGGACGAGGAGGGGCTGTCGACGCTGAAGAACCTGCGGCGCTGGCTCGGCTGGTTCCCGCCTCTGCGGCGTGCATTGATCGGCGCCGCACTGGCCCGCCTGCCGGAGGAAGACTACGTCCAGGACTGGCTGCACGTCTATGCCAGCGACCGGCGCCGCAAGTTCAACGAGATGGAATATCACCTGCCGTTCGAAGAAGGCCCGAAGGCGCTGGCCGAGATCATCGCCCTGACGGAGAAGCGCTTTCCTGAAGTCTATTTCCCGATGGAAGTGCGCTCGGTGGCGGCAGACAATTTCTGGCTCAGCCCGTTCTATCGGCGCCAGACCTGTTCGATCGCCATCCATCACGACGCAGCCGAGGATCCGGGAGCCTTCATGGCTGCGGCGGAGACGATCTTCCGGCGCTACGGCGGCCGCCCGCACTGGGGAAAGATGCACAACCTCGTGGCCGCAGATCTTGCCGCTCTCTATCCGCGATGGAAGGACGCCATGGAGGTCCGCCGCAGCTTCGACCCGGACCAGCGTTTCGTCTCGCCCTATCTCGCACGCCTGTTCGGTCTTTCGGCATGAAGAGAACCGCCTATTTCGGCATGATGTCGGCAGCGCTCGAAGAAGCAGGCATTCATCGGCCCGCGCTCGTGATCGATCTCGAGCGGCTGAACGCCAACCTCTCCATCCTCCGCGAAGCGATGCGCGGCGGACCCGCGATCCGCCTCGTCGACAAGTCCCTTCCCGCGCTCCCCCTTCTCGCCCATGCGATGCGCATCCTCGGAACACGGAAGATCATGAGCTTCCACCTGCCGGTGACGCTGGCGGTGCTCGCCGAATTTCCCGATGTGCACGCCCTGTTCGGCAAGCCCATGCCGATCGCCGCCGTCACACAAGCCTTCGCGCATGCCGATCGCGATCAGGCCGGCGCGCTCGCCGGGCGGGTGACATGGCTGATCGACAGCGAAGTCCGCCTCGGCCAATACGCGTCCTTCGCACGTTCGCTCGGCACGCCTTTGCGCATCGCCTTCGAGATCAACATCGGCATGCAGCGCGGCGGGTTCGAGACGCCGGCCGATCTCGCCAGCGCCGTCCGCGCCGCCTCTTCGGAACCGCTGCTGCTATGTGAGGGCGTGATGGGATACGAGGCCCATGTCCCGGCCATTCCCGCCCTGTTCGGCGGGCCGAAAGCCGCGCTTTTCCAGGCCCGGGCCCACTTCTCCGAATTCGTCGCCGTTCTTCCCCCGGGGCAGCGGGCCATCCTCAACACGGGCGGCAGTCAGACGGCCTTTTCGCATAGCGACAATATGGTGGCCAACGAAGTCTCGATCGGCTCAGCCCTCGTCAAGCCGACGGATTTCGACCGGCCCGGACTGGGGGCGCTGGCACCGGCGATCTTCATCGCAACGCCCGTGCTGAAGGTTCTGAAGACCCGACTGCCGGGGCCGCGGCCGATGTCCGCCCTGTTTCAGGCGCTCGGCCTCTTTCCGCGCAACGGCTGCTTCCTCTATGGCGGCAAGTTCATGGCCCGGCCCGTCTATCCGCCCGGCCTGAAGCGAAACCGGATCTGGGGCGACTCTTCCAACCAGCAGCTGATGGCGTTTTCGACGAGCCACCCGGTTGCGCCGGACGATCTCGTCTTCTTCCGCCCCACCCAGTCCGAAGCGGTGCTGCAGCAGTTCGGACCGCTCCAGATCATGGAAAACGGGCGGATCACCACCACCTGGCCGGTCCTGCCCGCCGGATAGGGTGGTCCGCAGCATGAGCGGATTTCCCTCATTCGAGCGCCTTGATCATCGGCAGGACGGAGAACTGCTTGGCTTCGGCCTTGCGCGTCAGTTCCCGCAGGTACCCGCCCGGGGAGCGGATCTGGTCGGACCGCTCGAGCATGGCGGCGATCACGACCGCAGCGGCACTTTCACCCATTGCGGCGCGCGCTTTCTCGAACGCATCCGGCGAAATCCCGAGCATCGAGCGGACCAGCGCCGCAGCCTTGATCAGATCCGCCCAGCTGGAAATGCCTTCCCTGGCGTAGGATCCGATTTCAGGGCAGGCGGCCAGCACGCGTTTCAGGCTGACGGCGACGCCCTTGCCGGCTTCCGCCTTGGTCTCGTTTGCCGCCCGCGCCTCCTGATTTATGTCATGGCCTTTTAATTCAATTGGATGGTCTGAGTTTGAATTCTGAATATGCCGCTCAGTTTGATCGTCATTGGCGCTCATTTCTTCGTCCGTGAGCGATTTCAGGTAGTCGTCCTCGACGACCCGCCTGAGCGCAAGCAGCGCCGTCTTCCGCTCGATGAGGGCTTCCGCCGGCGTGGCGCGGCCCAGCCGCCCCGAGAGACCGGCAAGGGCCAACTGGTGTTCGGCCCAGCTTCCCGTGCGTCCTTCGGCAAGCGCTGCTTCGACGATCTTGGCGATGTCGCGCAGATGCAGCGTCACCTCCGCACGCAGCGCATGGACGCGCCGTGCCTCGGCACGGGCCTGTTCCGCGCGCTCGTGAATGTCGGTGGCCATCAGCGCCAGTGGCGCGAGATCGAAGCCGAACGCGTCCTCCACCACCCCGCGGTCGTCGCGGCGGCAGTAGCGCTTGCCGTTGGGACTGTCGCGACGCAGGATCATGCCGGCCTGCTGCAGCATCGCCAGATGCCGCCGCAGCGTCGCAGGCGCCATGCCCCTGGAGCGCACCGACAGTTCCGCGTTCGAGGGAAAGACCACGATCGGCGCGCGCCCGTCGAGGATCCGGTCCGGGTGGAAGCTCAGGAGCGCCTCCAGCACGGCCAGCGTCCGATCGGACAATCCGTACTGCACGCGCGCCTCCGTCAGGGCGCGCAAGAGCTGCCACTTCTCGCTGGTGCCGTTCTCGTTGCCGCCCCCGTCCGCCGCAAGGCGCGCCTGGGTATCCGCGACATGCTTCTGCATCGCAAAGACGCGCGCAGTCATCCTGCCGCCGCCGAAAGGCGTCGTTGCCAGTCTCTCCGTCATGGTCATCCCTCTCAAGGAGGCAAGAGGCCGAACCGGACGGCGCAACAAAGCGTTCGCACGTTCATTAAGAGCGTGCGCGATGGCTCCAACCCATTGAAATTGGAGCATTCCTGTCGATCCACCACAACCGGGCGGGCAACAGGATATCGGTTCCGCGCCGGGGGAAATCCGTGCGGACTCTTGACTTTGACGGTCGGAAGTGATTCTCTTGAATTGCTACATTGAAGAGGGCTTCCGGAGCGGCGACGTTTTGGAGGCCTTTTTTCTTGCTCTGATCCTTTCCTGTTTCTGCTTCATCATGCCCGGCCGCTGATCGTCTGCGACCGGACGCAATTGCTATGTGCCGCGGCCCCAGGCCTGCAAGATCAGGCCTTCGATTTCGGCGTTGACGGCGTTCATGCTTTCCATGGCCCGGTCATAGGTGGCGCGGGTGAAATTCTCCCGTCCCACCTCGTAGAGGGTCTCCTTGGTCAGGCCGGCATCCGATACGGCGGTCGACTTCACCATCGGCGAGGTCAGCACGCGGTCTGCAAAGAGCGAGCGCATCAGGCCGACGATCTGCGCCTGCGGCCCGTCGTTGGGCTCGAAGCGGGTGACGAGATAGCGCAGGAAATCGAAGTTCAGGCGGCCGCCGGCCTCGCGCACCACGCCGAGGAGATCGGACGTCATGAACAGGAACTGGTTCATCGAGGCGACGTCGAGCATCTGCGGATGCACGGTGACCAGCACCGACGTCGAGGCGCAGAGCGCCGACAGGGTGAGATAACCGAGCTGCGGCGGGCAATCGAGCACGACGACGTCGTAGTCCTGCTCCACCGTCCGCAGCGCTGCGTGCACGCGCGCGAAGAACAGCGGCTGCCCCGGCGCCATCGTCTGGCGGCTGGCCAGCGCCCGCGGCGTCACATGCTCGAACTCCTGCAGTTCCAGGTTTCCCGGAACGAGATCGAGCCCGTCGAAATAGGTCTTGCGGATAATGTCCTTCAGCGGCCGCGCCTCGTCGTCATAGCGGATCGCGCCGTAGAGCGTGTCGTTGCCCTCGAGATCGATTTCCGGCTGGTAGCCGAACAGGGCCGAAAGCGAGGCTTGCGGGTCGAGGTCGACGGCAAGCACGCGATAGCCCGCAAGGGCCAGATACTGTGCCAGATGTGCCGCCGAGGTCGTCTTTCCCGAGCCCCCCTTGAAGTTCGTCACCGCGACGACCTGCAGGTGCTCGCCGCTGGCGCCGTCGCGCCACTTGCGATAGGCGCGCGCCTTCGTCCTATTGCCCTTGGCAAGCGCCTGGTCGGCCAGGTGCGCACGCAGCGCATTGATGTCAGTCAGGGAATAGAAGCGGCGCCCGCCCGGACCCGTTTCAGGCTGCGGTCCCTCGCCGGCCAGCGAGAGCTGGCGCAGATAGCCGTCGGAAACACCGATCAGCCGGGCAGCCTCGCCGGAGGTGAAGCTTCGCAACACCTTGCGCGCGGTCGGAGGAAAGAAGCGCTCGCGCATGGATTTGAGCTGGGCCGACAGGATGCGCGCATCGGAAGCGATCGCCTCGTCGGCGGTCGGCTCCGCACCCGTCGTCATGTTCGGCGACATGGCCATGCGCGTCCTTCCCAAATCCGGCCCAATTCCGGTTGCGCCCCGCCCGTTTGCCGCCCCGCCGCCCTGACCGGAAGAGAGACTTTTCGGCATTGCCCTGTTGCCGCCCCACGCATACGTCACGGGCCGAATGTAACAGGCGAAGGCCGAGGTTACGGGGAAAACCGAATTGGGTATCGTTTTCCGTTAGGGACGGTGCGGCGATTCCCGGTTGCCGTCAAGGTCTATTCGGCGGAAGCACAAGCCGGAGCGCGGCCGGAAACGGAATCATTTCCTCGGCTTAAGGCCAAAGGCCGGGCTCAGGCGCCAGCCCGGTCATCAGATGGAAAGCCGCGACAGCAGGAGGAGAAAGGCTTCGCGGGCTTCCCGCCCGCCGAGCTGGGCCGTGCATTCGGCCTCGAATCGCGCCTCGGCCTGGCAGATCTTTTCGACGAACGCCTCGCCGGCAGGGGTGAGGTACAAGGCGTTCGAGCGCCTGTCCTGCGGGGCGGGGCGGCGCTCGGTCAGAAGCCTGCGCTCCAGCGCATTGATCAGGGGCACGAAGTTGGCGCGCTGGATGCCGAGCGCGTCGGCGATCTCCGTCTGCTTGCGGCCGGGGTTGGTGGCGATCAAAAGCAGGACACCGTATTCGCTGGGTGTGACGCCGAAGGGGGCAAAGCGCGTCTGGAAACGTCGCGCCAGGAGCGACTGGGAACGCTTGATCTGGAACAGGACGCTTCGCTCGATCCAGGCACTGTCGAGTTCCTCCTGTCCGATGACTTCCACCGCGGTGTCCATCAGGCGCCTCCTCGCCATTGCCGGAAGTGAGGGTCCTCTCAATCGAGGCGGTTGGCAATATGTTAAGTCGGAGTAGGGGGCACCCGCTTGGGGATAAACGACAATGCTCCTGTGGCCCTCCGGCCTACCGCCAGCCGCCCCGCCTTTTACGATGCGAGACTGCGGCGGCCGGTGCGAACCGGCTCAGGCAGGATCGCCGAATTCCTGCAACCGCTGCCGCAGGAGCCGGATCGTCGGCGCATCGGCGTTGGCAAACGCAAAGCGCAGATAGCGTTCCTGTCCCGGCCCGAAATAGCTGCCCGGCAGACAAAGGATGCCCGCCTCCTTCGCCAGCCGCTCGGCAACCTCCGCAGAGGTCCTGTTGGCAAAGGGATGGCGGATGAAGGAGAAGTAGGCGCCGACCGCGCCGATCGACCATCCGTTCAGCCCCTCCATCGTCTCCCGCAGCGCCGTGGCGCGGCGGGCGATCTCCAGGCGGTTGTCCTCGCGCCATTGGGAAAGAAGCGGCAGCGCCTCGGCGACGGCCACCTGCGCCGAGCGCGGCGGGCAGATCTGCACGTTGTCCATCACCTTGGCCACCTGTTCGACGACCGCCGGGCTCGCGGTGATGGCGCCCAGCCGATGGCCCGGGATGCAGAAGGACTTGGAGAAGCTGTAGAGCCCGATCAGCGTGTCCTGCCATCCCGCCTTCTCGAACAGGGCGTGCGGGCGGACACCGGCCTCCGGCAGGAAGTCGCGATAGGTCTCGTCCAGGATGAGCCAGACGCCGCGGCTCCGGCAGAGATCGAACACGGCGAACAGAAGCTCCGGTGAATAGACCGCACCGGTCGGGTTGTTGGGCGAGACGAGCGCCAGCGCGCGCACATCCGGCGCCATCGCCGCCTCGATCGCCGCGAGATCGACCTGGAAGCCGTTGTCGGGATCGCAGGCCGCCAGCCGGACCTTGACGCCCAGCATCGCAAGGGTGGTCTCCTGGTTGAAGTAGTAGGGATCGGTCATCAGGATCGCATCGCCCGCGCCTGCGATCGCCATGGCGGCACAGATGAAAGCCTGGTTGCACCCGGCCGTGATGTGGATGTTCTCCGCGTCGAGTGCTGCACCATAGACCGAGGCGACATGCGCGCCATAGGCCTGGCGCAGCACGCTCTCCCCCTCGATCGGGCCGTAGCCGGTATAGGCTTTCGAGGCGGCATAGTCGCCAAGCCGGCGCAACATCTCCGGGTGGGCGGGATAGCCGGGGACCGCCTGCGACAGGTCGATCAGCGGCCCGCTGCGGCCGTCATAGCTCCTGCCCCATGAAAACACGGTGGGGATGGGCGGCGCGGCAAGGTTCGCAACGAGGGGATTGAATCTGGGCATGGGATCGGTCCTTGCGATGAGGGAGCGCGTCAAGCGCGTGTCCTGCTTTTTCTTGTATTGTCGTGCGGACGCGTGCGCGGCGAGGACACCGGCTGGTAGCCCTCGCCGGCGCGTCCGCCGCGCGTGCGCAACAGCATGCGCGCCGAGGTCTGCGGTCCGGGCAGACCGTCCTCCTGCAGCGAGGCGAACAGCCAGTCGATGAACACCTTGACGATGGGCGCAGCGCGCACCTCGTGCCGGCAGGCGACATAGAAGGCGTCGTTGGCCGGCACGGAGAGGTCGAACGGCACGACCAGTTCGCCGCGCGCGATGAGGTTGGCGGCTGTGATCGTATCGCCGAGCGCGATACCCTGCCCGTGCACGGCCGCCTCGGTGGACAGGCGCGCATCGCTGGTGAAGAGTTGCTGCCCGCGCGGCAGGTCGACCGCATCGGCGGCGGCGAACCAGGTGTTCCACTCCCGCCCGTCCCGGTCCCCGTGCAGCAGCGTGTGGTCGGAGAGATCGCGCACCGAGCGCAGCGGCCTGCTGTTGAGGAGCGTCGGGCTCGCGATCGGAAACAGCCGCAGGTGGCTCCAGAGGCGGGTCCAGCAATCGGGCCAGTTGCCGTCGCCATAGAGGATCGACACGTCGACGTCGCGCGAGAAGACCTGCGCCGGCTCGTTGGAGGCGACGAGGCTCAGCTTCACGTCGGGATACTGCTCGGTGAAGCGGTTGAGGCGCGGAACGATCCAGAGCGAGAGAAGGGCCGGCACGCAGGTGATCGTCAGCGAGCCGCTCGTGGCCGGGCGCTTCATCAGCGCGGTCGCCGCCGCAATGCCGCCAAAGGCCTCGGTGACGGCCGGCAGCAGCAGCGCCCCCTGCGATGTCAGCTTCAACCGCTTGCCGCCGCGCTCGAACAGGACGGCGCCGAGCGACTCCTCGAGCGCCCGGATCTGGTGGCTGATGGCGCCGTGGGTGACGTTGAGCTCGCGCGCCGCCGCCGTGACCGAACCGCGGCGGGCGGCCGCCTCGAAGGCGCGCAACGGATTGAGGGGCGGCAGTCGGCTCGACATGGTGGCGGAAGCGGATTCACATGTGAAATTTTCTCACGTAAAACCCTATAACATTGTCAATTGATTTTCCAGCCGTTTTGCGACGTAATCACGGAAACAAGGGCAAAAGCCCGGGGGAACGACATCATCGGCGACCAGACCAGGCTCCCCCGCTTGCCCCATTGCGACCAGAAGCGAGGCGGACGATGGCATTCGACGACAGCAAGCTCCAGGCATTGCGCGAGAAATTCGGCGACGGGCACGGCGGAGACATTTTCGATCCGGCCTTCCGCAAGGTCGCCGACAAGATCTTTTCCAAGAGCGGCACGCGGCTGGCGCCCTATGCCGGCGTGCCGACGTTCCTCGCGGCCCCGCACATGCCGGTCGAGGCCGAGAACCCCGACTTCGGCAATCTGCAGGTGGCCATCACCGGCGTGCCGATGGATCTCGGCGTGACGAACCGGCCGGGTTCGCGCTTCGGACCGCGGGCGATGCGCACGATCGAGCGGATCGGCCCCTACAACCACGTTCTGGGTTGCGCCCCGGTGCAGGACCTGCGCGTCGCCGACATCGGCGACGTCCCCTTCCGCAGCCGCTACCGGCTGGAGATGAGCCACGAGGACATCGAGAAGCGCTTCAACCAGATCGTCGACGCCGGGGTGATCCCGCTCGCGGTCGGCGGCGACCATTCGATCACCCACCCGATCATGAAGGCGGTCGGCAAGAACAAGCCGGTCGGCCTGATCCACATCGACGCCCATTGCGACACGAGCGGCTCCTTCGACGGCACCAAGTTCCATCACGGCGGCCCGTTCCGCAACGCCGTGCTCGACGGCGTCCTCGACCCGACCCGCACGATCCAGATCGGCATCCGCGGCTCGTCGGAGTACCTCTGGGAATTCTCCTATGAATCCGGCATGACCGTCATCCATGCCGAGGAGATCACCGACATGGGCATTGCCGCGATCATCGAAAAGGCGAAGGCGGTCGTCGGCGACGGACCGACCTATCTCTCCTTCGACATCGACAGCCTCGACCCGAGCTTCGCACCCGGAACGGGCACGCCGGAAATCGGCGGACTGACCACTCGCGAAGTGCTGGAACTGCTGCGCGGGCTGAAGGGCGTCAATCTCGTCGGCGGCGACGTCGTCGAGGTCGCGCCCCAGTATGACGCCACCACCAACACCGCGCATGCCGGCGCCCAGGTTCTGTTCGAGATCCTGAGCCTGATGGTGTTCAGCCCTTCGGTCGGCGCAAAGGCTTGACTTGCACTATAATATGGGAACAACCCGGCGGCCGAACCCCTCGGGTGCAGAATGGAGAAAGACAATGCGTGACATCCTCAATGTGACCCTGAGCCGCCGCGGCGTGCTCGGCGCCGGCATGGCAGGCGCATCGCTGCTGGCGATGCCGTCGATCCTGCGCGCCCAGGAGAAGTCCCTGAAGGTCGGCGTCTATGGCGGCTACTTCAAGGATTCGTTCGACAAGAACATCTTCCCCGAATTCACCAAGGCGACCGGCATCGCCGTCGAATCCGTCGCAGAGCCGACCGGCGAGGCATGGCTGGTCCAGCTCGAGCAGGCCGCCCGCGCCGGCCAGGCGCCCGCCGACGTCTCGATGATGTCGCAGGTCGCCATGCTCAAGGGCCAGGCGACCGAGCTCTGGGCGCCGCTCGACATGGGCAAGATCAAGAACGGCGCCAACCTGATCGAGCGCTTCGTCAACAAGTATCCGGATGGCCGCGTCGCCGGCATCGGGGCCGTCGCCTGGTACATCACCCTCGTCACCAACACCGGCGTCTTCAAGGAAGCGCCGACCTCCTGGGCGGCGCTGTGGGATCCGGCCAATGCCGACAAGCTCGGCCTGCTGGCCCTCGTCTCCAACTCCTTCCTGCTGGAAGTCACCGCCAAGACCTTCATGGGCGGCACCGGCGTGCTCGACACCGAGGAAGGCATCCTGAAGGCCTTCGAGAAGCTTGCCGAAGTCAAGCCGAACGTGGCGCTCTGGTATCGCGACGAGGCGCAGTTCGAGCAGGCGCTGAAGTCCGGCGAGATCCCGATGGGCCAGTACTATCACGACGTCACCGGCCTTGCCGCGGCCGACGGTCACCCGGTCCGCTCGACCTTCCCGAAGGAAGGCGGCATCCAGGATTCCGGCTGCTGGGCGCTGTCGCGCGCCTCGCAGAAGGTCGAGGAAGCGCATGTCTTCATCGACTACATGAGCCAGCCGGCGATCCAGGCGACGCTGTCGCGCAAGGTCGGCACCGCACCGACGGTCAAGCGCGAGATGCTCGACCTGACGGACGCGGAATTCGCGGCCGTCTCCTCCGACATCGAGCCGATCATCCCGCGCTACGACATGTACCAGACGAAGTCCGACTGGCTGAACCAGAAGTGGACCGAGCTGATCGTCGGCTGACCAACACCCCTCCCCTCGAGGGGGAGGGTCGGCACGCAGTGCCGGGGTGGGGTGACACGCGGCGTCCGCAGCGGCATCACCCCCACCCGCGCGTTCCGCGCGACCTCCCCCCTCAAGGGGGAGGTGTAGACTGCGCAACGAAATGCTCCGTGCAGCAGGGCTGTCCAAGTGTATTCATTGGATGGCGCGAACCTACTCAAGCGCGCGGCGCGAATGAACGGGAAAACCATGTCCGGCCTGGCCCTTGAAAACGTCACCAAGGAATTCGGCAGCTTCACCGCGGTGAAGAATGTCGACCTCACCGTTCCGCACGGCACCTTCGTCTGCCTGCTCGGCCCGTCCGGCTGCGGCAAGACCACGCTGATGCGCATGGTCGCCGGGCTGGACCTGCCCACCGGCGGGGCGATCAAGCTGGACGGCACGGACATCACCCGCGTGCCGACGCACAAGCGCGAGCTCGGCATGGTGTTCCAATCGCTGGCGCTGTTTCCGCACTTGAGCGTCGGCGAGAACATCGCCTATTCGCTGCGCATCCGCGGCACCGGCAAGGAAGACCAGAAGAAGCGCGTCGACGAACTCCTGTCGATGATCCACCTGCCCGGCTATGCCGACCGTCCGGTCTCGAAACTGTCCGGCGGCCAGCGGCAGCGCGTCGCGATCGCCCGCGCGCTCGCCATCTCGCCGAAACTCTTCCTGCTCGACGAGCCGCTGTCGGCGCTGGACGCCAAGCTGCGCGAGGCGATGCAGGTCGAACTGCGGCAGTTGCAGCAGCGGCTCGGCATCACGACGATCGTCGTCACCCACGACCAGCGCGAGGCAATGACGATGGCCGACACCGTCGTCGTCATGAACGGCGGCGAGATCCGCCAGGCCGCCGCCCCGGTGGAGATCTACCGCCGCCCCGCCGACACCTTCGTCGCCGACTTCATCGGCATGACCAACCTGATCGATTTCACCACCGACAGCGCCGGCCGCGTCACGGTCCTCGGTACCGCCGTGGAGGGCCTGGCCGCGCCCGCCGGGCTGGCCCGCGGCGTCCTGTCCGTCCGCCCCGAGGACGTCCACCTGACGGCCCCCGGTCCCGGCGCGATCGCAGCCAGGGTCACCTTCATCCGCGATCTCGGCGGCACGATCGAGACCTTCGTCGAGGCCGGCGACAAGCAGATCGTCGCCGTCTCCATGCCGAACGCCCGCCCGGACGTCCACGTCGGACAGGAGGTCGGCATCCGGCTGTCGCCCGAGGCCTGCGTGGTGCTGAAGTCATGAGACGGGAGGCGCCGCAGAAACTTTCCGACTATGGCCCGCTGCTGTTCCCGGCGGGCATGCTGATCGTCTTCTTCGTCATTCCGTTCGCGACGATGATCGCGGTGTCGTTCTTCAAGCGCGACCCGGCCGGCTTCTATTCGACCGCCTTCGTCTTCGACAACTATGCCCGCTTCCTCAGCCTGTTCTTCGGCAAGGTGCTGGGCTTTTCCCTGTTTCTCGCGATCACGGTGGCGATCTGCTGCGTCGTGATCGCCGTGCCCTTCACCTATCTTCTGTCGCGCGCGCGCCGCAGGACGCAGGTGGTCTGGCTGGTGGCGCTGCTATCGGTGCTGTCGCTCTCCGAAGTCATCATCGGCTTTGCCTGGTCGACGCTGTTCTCGCGCACCGCCGGCATCACCAATCTTCTCGTCGCGATCGGCCTGATGGGCGAGCCGGTGGCGCTGAACCCGAGCTTCGGCGCGGTGCTGACGGCGATGGTCTATCAGGCGCTGCCCTATACCGTGCTCGTCCTCTATCCCGCGCTCGTCCGGCTCGACCCGACGCTGACGGAGGCCGCGCGCACGCTCGGCGCCTCGCCGGTCAAATCCTTCTTTACCGTGGTCGTGCCGGCGCTGCGCAACACCATCGTGGCGACGCTGATCATGGTCTTCATCTTCGCGCTCGGCTCCTACCTGTTGCCGCAGATCCTCGGCCGGCCGCAGCACTGGACGCTGTCGGTGCTGATCACCGACCAGGCGATCTACCAGTCGAACATGCCGTTCGCCGCCGCCATGGCCGTGTTCCTCGTGCTCGTCACGCTCGGCCTGGTCGCGCTCACGCTGATCGCCGGCCGCAAGGGAGAAGCCGCATGACCACGCTTCTGCAGCGCCTCTTCCTCGGCGTCGTCGGCCTGTTCCTGTCGCTGCCGCTGATCGTCGTCGCCGGCGTCTCGGTCAACGAGAAGCAGACGCTCGCCTTTCCGCCGCAGGGCTTCTCGCTCTCCTGGTACGGCGAGATCTTCACCAATCCGGAATGGCGCAACGCGCTTCTCGCCTCGGTAACGCTCGCCGCCGTGTCGGCAGCGCTGGCGCTCGCGATCGCGTTGCCGCTCGCCTGGTTCCTGTGGCGCCGGCACGCGCCCTGGGCCAACATCTTCCAGTTGCTCGGCATTGCGCCCTTCACCCTGCCGCCGGTCATCACCGCGCTCGGACTTCTGACCTTCTGGGCCACGACCGGCTTCTACGGCCAGCCCTGGACGGCGGCGATCAGCCACGCGATCTTCTTCGTCACCCTGCCGCTGGTGACGCTGTCGCTCGGCTTTTCCTCGATCGACCGCTCGCTGGTCGAGGCGGCCGCGACCATGGGCGCCGACGACCGGACGATCTTCCGCACCGTGGTGCTGCCGCTGATCCTGCCCTACCTCGTCTCGGGCTATGCGTTTGCCTTCGTGCTGTCGCTGAACGAATACATCGTCGCCTACATGACCGTCGGCTTCACCATGGAAACGCTACCGATCAAGATCTTCAACGCGCTGCGCTACGGCTACACCCCGACCATGGCTTCGGTGACGATCCTGTTCGTGGCGATCGCAGCCCTCATCTTCGGCCTCGTCGCCCGCTTCGGCGACCTGCCGAAGCTGCTGGGAGCGATGGCGAACAACGACAGGTAGACGCGAGAACTACCTAGGCGATTTCGCCCTTTGAGCTTTGCGAACGCGCAGCCGGCTGGTCCATGAGCCTTTCGATCAGCCGCCTGAGGTCGGACGGCGTCGTGAGACCGGCAACGACTTCGTGATAACCGATGCCGGCTCGACGCAGCGCCTCCTTCTTGACGGCGTCGCGCGCGGCCGCATTTCCCTGGTAGGACCTGAACCCTGATATTCGATAGCGTGCCTTGGCCGGCAGTCACCGTCTATCAACAACAGATCGACGCGTTTGGAGTTGATGCAACGGTAGGCGTCCGCGTCCGCACAATGCAGCACCTCCCCGAGCGATACCTGTGCCATGACCTGCCAAGTCGAGCTGCATTCCGACACGATACGCTCGAGTTCTTTAAACACTCGGGCTTCGCTCTTGGACAGGAGCGGTTGGACAACAAAGTCCGCGCTCATTACTGTCCTCAACTGATCGGCGGCATCTTCTTTCCTGACAAGCTGTGGCCCGATCTGTGCTCCGAACCGAGTGTGAGCGTTGCCACCCTTGTGGTTGCGCTTGGTGTCCCACCAGAACCGTCGCGATCTGGCAGACGCAAAGTGCTCGACCGCCATGCCAATCAATGCTCCAACAAAGAGGACAGCGATCAACAGGTGTGGCTTGTCAATCAGAGCAATAATCTCATTTGGCATCCCGATATCGTGCCATGAGAAAGTGCAACAGCTGTTAATGCAGCCACATCTGCATCATCTGCCCCGCACCACCTTCAGTGCCGCCAGGAAGTGATCGTTCTCCTGCGGGCTGCCGATGCTCACGCGGACGAAGGTCTCGAACCCCGGCTGTTTCCACGGCTTGACGATGACGCCGCGGGCCAGAAGCGCTTCGGCGAGCACCGTCGCGTCCATGCCGGCATCGAAGAACAGGAAGTTGCACTTCGACGGCGCCACCTTGTAGCCGAGGGCGAACAGCGCCTGGCCGATCCGATCCCGCTCCGCCAGCGCCATCGCGACCGAATGATCGAGATGCGCCGTGTCGGCGAGGGCGGCGAGCGCGGCCGACTGGGCGACGGCATTGGTGTTGAACGGCGTGCGCGCCCGGTCGAAGAAACCGCACAGCGTCGCGGAACTCGTGATGCCGAAGCCGATGCGCAGGCCGGCGAGCCCGTAGGCCTTGGAGAAGGTGCGAAGGACGGCCCAGTTCAGGGACGTGGCGCGAAGGACATCGACCGCCGAGGGATAGTCCTCACCTGCCGCATATTCCGCATAGGCCTCGTCGACGACGACGAGCGTCTCCGGATCCACCGCCGCGATCACCCGTTGAAGGTCCGCCGGCGTCAGCCAGGCGCCGACCGGGTTCATCGGATTGGAAAAGAGAAGCAGGCGCGGCTTGCGGCGCACCGCCTCGACAAGCGCGTCGACGTCGACGGTGAGGTCCGCCTTCACGACGACGCGGTCGATCCGCCCGCCCATCAGCGTCGTGTAGTCCTCATGCAGCGGGAACGACGGAAAGAGCGTGGCAACCACATCGCCCGGACGCACCGCCGAGCGGCAGATGACGGCAATCAGGTCCTCCGAGCCGTTGCCGAGGACGATCTGGCCGGTCTCCACGCCGAACCTTTGGGCGATCTCGGCCGCAAGCGCCCGCCCGCTCGGGTCGGGATAGAGCCGCGCCAGGTCATGGATCGCCGACAAAGAAGACGCGACAGACGGCGAGGGGCCGTTCGGGTTCTCGTTGGAGCCGAGCTTGGCCACGACCTCGATCCCGTGGCGCCTGCGGACCTCGTCGATGGTGAGCCCGGCATTGTAGGGAGCAATGGCGCGAACCTCTGCGCGAATGGGGCTTGAAGGATCGGCCATTTGGGTATTCTCCATGAGTGTCGTTCCAGGGTCGTCTATGGCCCGCCTAGTCTGTACATATGTATAGACATGTAAAGCGTTTAATGTTGTGATCCGGCCACAAGCCATGAAAGGAGCCGCCATGCCCCGCACCCTTTTCGACCTTGCCGGCCGGCGCGCGCTGGTGACAGGCGCCAGCCGCGGCATCGGCCAGTCGATCGCGCTCGCCCTTGCCGGCGCCGGCGCCGACGTCGCAGTGACCGCCCGCAGGCAGGAGGCGCTGGCCGAGACGGTCGCGCTGGTCGAGCAGGCGGGAGTGCGGTGCGTGCCGCTGGCGCAGGACGTGCGCGACACCGGCGCATCCATGGCCACGGTCGAGCAGGCGGCAGAGGCGCTCGGCGGCCTCGATATCCTGATCAACAATGCCGGCTTCGAGAGCGTCCGCCCCTCGCTCGAGGTCGACGAGGCGCTGTGGGACAACATCGTCGACACCAATCTCAAGGGCGCCTTCTTCTGCGCCCGCGCCGCGGGGAGGATCATGGCGGAGCGCGGCGGCGGCGCCATCGTCAACCTCTGCTCGCTGACCTCCTTCGTCGGCATTCCGACCGCCGTCCCCTACGGCGCCTCGAAGACCGGCCTGCTCGGCATCACGCGCGCCCTGGCGACCGAGTGGGCGCCGCACGGCATCCGCGTCAACGCGATCGCGCCCGGCTATTTCCGCACCGCCATGACCGAAGTCTTCTATGACGACGACGCCTGGCAGCAGCGCATGCTGGCGAAGATCCCGCAGGGGCGCTTCGGCGGCGAGGGCGATATCGGCGGCGTGGTGATTTTCCTGTG
The DNA here is from genome assembly GCF_029210525.1 of Mycoplana sp. MJR14. Classification (NCBI taxonomy): domain Bacteria; kingdom Pseudomonadati; phylum Pseudomonadota; class Alphaproteobacteria; order Hyphomicrobiales; family Rhizobiaceae; genus Mycoplana; species Mycoplana sp. MJR14. The sequence goes on along the minus strand of NZ_JARGEO010000003.1, from coordinate 232,989 downwards.
CAGCGATGCGGCCGCCTATGTGACGGGTCACTGCATTCCGGTGGACGGTGGCTACCTCGCTTCGATATGAGAGGCGACGACATCGCATGGCCTGCACGGGCTTTGCCCGTCCTGCCCATATTCAAGGCATTTCGCGCCGCAGCATGTTTTTTACGCAGATGCGGTTGACGCACTCTGTATGTATTTGTATAGACAACTTGGCGGCAAAGGAGCAGTCTTCCGAGAAACTGCAACGCCGCGCATGAGCCCGCAAGGGCAGGGGGACCAGCCATGCCAGCCGCTTCCGCCGAACGTCGCGTTTCCCGCGAATCCATCGCCGTCTCCGTCCGGGACGTCGGCATGGCCTTCGGCGACGTGCACGCCGTCCGCAACGCCTCCTTCGACCTCCCCAAGGGCAAATTCCTGACCATCCTCGGCCCCTCCGGTTCGGGCAAGACGACGCTGCTGCGCATGATCGCCGGCTTCGACGCGCCGACGAGCGGCGAGATCTTCATCAACAACAGCCCCGTCAGCGCCGTTCCGCCGCATCGCCGGGCGATCGGCATGGTCTTCCAGAAGCTGGCACTGTTCCCGCACATGACGGCGGCCGAAAACGTCGCCTTTCCACTGAAGATGCGCCGCCATGATGCGCGTGCGATCCCGGAGAAGGTCGAGCGCTATCTGCAGCTCGTCCGCCTCGGCGGCTATGGCGGCCGGCGCATCAACGAACTCTCCGGCGGCCAACAGCAGCGCGTGGCGATCGCGCGCGCCCTGGTGTTCGAGCCGGACCTGCTCCTGCTCGACGAACCGCTCGCCGCCCTCGACCGCAAGCTGCGCGAGGAGATGCAGCTCGAGTTCCGCCGCATCCAGAAGGAACTCGGCGTCACCACGATCAACGTCACCCATGACCAGCGCGAGGCGCTCGTCGTCTCCGACGAAGTGATCGTCATGGAAGGCGGCAGGATCCAGCAGAAGGCCGAACCGGTGCACGCCTACCGCAGCCCGGCCAACACCTTCGTTGCCAACTTCATCGGCGTCACCAATTTCATCGAGGGCGTCGTGGCCGCGCGCGACGGCGCGCTCGTCTCCGTCACGGCCCATGGACGAACCCTGACCGGCGTCGCGGTCGGCGACGCGCCGGCCACGGGCGGCGCCTGCGCGGGTGCCGTGCGTGCCGAGCAGATCCGCATCGCCCCGCGCGCGGACGCGCTGGACCGCCTCGACACCATCCTCGAGGGCACGGTCGCCGATGCCATTTTCGAAGGCGAGCGCATCGTCTACGAGGTGCGCGTGCCGCATCTCGGCGACCAGCTCGTCCGCGTCTTCGACCACGATCCCGTCAACCACCTGCAGTTCAGCCCGGGCGACACCGTCTGCCTCGGCTGGAATTCGCGGGACATGCATGTCTTCAAGAAGTAAACCCGAGAAGGTTTCGGCCAGAGGAGAACGCACGATGTCGCATGATAAATTCCTGACCACTGAAATCCGCCGCCGCACGCTGCTCGCCTCGATGGCAGCCGTCGGCGCATCGGCCACGCTCGGCACCGGCAAGGCCTTCGCCCAGGAGCCCGAGAAGCCGGCCGAGATCATCGTCCGCGCCTGGGGCGGCAGCTGGGTCGACAGCCTGAAGGCCGGCGTCTCCGACAGCTTCACCAAGGCGACCGGCATCGCCGTCCGCCATGACCTGACCGAAGACAACGAGATCCAGCCGAAGGTCTGGGCCGCCGTTGCGCAAGGTCGCGTGCCGCCGATCCACATCAACTGGGACACCACGACCAACGCCACCAAGTCGGCGCTGCGCGGCGTCACCGAGGACCTGTCCGATCTTCCGAACCTGAAGAACACCACCGAACTCGCCAAGCCGGTCGGCCTCGACGGCTATCCGATCGTCAACACCTACGGCTATGTCTATGTGCTGGCCTACCGCCCCTCGGCCTTCCCGAACGGCGCGCCGAAGTCCTGGAAGGACCTGCTCGATCCGAAGCTGAAGGGTCGCATCGCGCTCTACAACGACGGCATCGGCTTCCACTTCCCCGCCCAGGTCGCAGGCGGCGGCAAGCTGGAGGACATCCCCGCCAACATGCAGCCGGCCTGGGATTTCATCGCCAAGATCAAGGAGCAGCAGCCGCTGCTCGGCGAGGATCCGGACTTCACCACCTGGTTCCAGAAGGGCGAGATCGACGCGGCCTGCACGATCTCCACCAATGCCCGCGAAGCCAAGAAGAACGGCATCGAACTCGCCTGGGTCGTGCCGGAGGAGGGCGCCAAGTTCGACACCGACGGCCTGTGGATCCCCAAGGGCCTGCCGGAGAACGAACTCTACTGGGCCAAGCAGTACATCAACCATGCGCTGACCAAGGAAGCCCAGCAGGTCTGGCTCGACGGCCTCGGCCTTCCGGGCGTGGTGCCCGGCCTGACGCCGCCGGCCGATCTCGTCGGCGACCCGTCCTATCCGACGACCGAAGAGGACTTCAAGCATCTCATCCGCATCTCCTCGAAGATCCAGGTCGAAAACGAGAGCCAGTGGTTCGCAAAGTTCAAGGAAATCATGCAGGGCTGATGCCCAGGCTCCCGCCGCGCGACCGGCGCGGCGGGACACCCTGCGGGCACCGCCCCGCAAAGCTGCCCCGCAAGACAGCGACAGATCGCCAGCAGGACCGAAACCATGCTCAAATCCCGTGCCGCCTATCCCCTGACGTGGCGCGTCATGGACATGCTCGAAGCCATCGCCGCCCGCCTCTGGCCGGCCCGCTTCGCGAAGGCCTTGCCTTATCTGATGCTGGCGCCGGCCGTCCTCCTCGTCGGCATCCTCGTGCTCGGCCTGGTCCAGATCGGCGATTCCAGCCTGCGCGTCCTCGATACCTCGACCTTCCTGATGTCGGAGGACTACACGCTCGCCAACTACCGGCGGGCGCTGACCGAAAGCTTCTTCGCCACCGTCGCCGGACGCAGCCTGCTCGGCTCGGTGATCGTCACCGTGATCACCCTGATTCTCGCCTTTCCCTACGCCTACCTGATGGTGCGCACGCCGTCCTCGGCACTGCGCAAGGTCCTGCTGGTGGCGCTGTTCCTGCCCTTCTTCATCGGCCAGGTGGTGCGCGCCTATGGCTGGCTGATCATCCTCGGCAACCAGGGCATGGTGAACGAGGCGCTGGGGCTCGTCGGCGTACCGCCGATGCGGCTTCTCTACAATTACCCGGCCGTCCTGTTCGGGCTCATCCAGTACATGCTGCCCTTTGCCGTCTTGATGCTGGCGCCGGCGCTGACGGCGATCCCGGCCGAGCTGGAGGCGGCCGCGAGCTCGCTCGGCGCCACCTGGCTTGGCACCTTCCGCCATGTGGTGCTGCCGCTCGCCCGCCCCGGCCTGGTCGGCGCCGGCCTCGTCGTCGTCACGCTGTCGCTGACGGACTTCGCCATTCCGGCCATCCTCGGCGGCGGCTCGCAGGATTTCATCGCCAACGCCATCTACGACCAGTTCTTCCGCACCTCCGACCAGGGCATGGGCGCCACGCTGTCGCTGCTGCTTGTCGCCGTCGGCTCGCTTCTGGTCGGGCTCGTCTTCATGCTGTTCGGCGCCGGCACGCTCGCCATGACGGGAGAGCGCAAATGACGGGAGTGGGCAAATGACCGGCAGCCGCAGCAAGTCCATCGTCATCTGGACCTTCGTGGTCACGGCCCTCGTCATGCTGTCGGCGCCGACGATCGTGGTGCTCGGCGCCTCGTTCACCGCCGGCAACATCATCACCTTCCCGCCGGAAGGACTGTCGCTGAAGTGGTACGGCGCGATCGCCCAGGCGAGCGACCTGCGCCAGGCCTTCGTCCGCTCGCTGATCGTCGCCAGCATCTGCACGATCGTCTCGATCCCGGTCGGAACGCTCGCCGGCATCGCGCTCGCCAAGTATCGCGTCCGCTTCGCCCGATCGATCCAGATCTACCTGCTGCTGCCCTTCACCATCCCGCTGATCGGCTCGGGGATCGGCATGATGCTGGTGTTCGGCAACATGGGCGTGCTCGGCAGCCTCTGGCCGGTCGGCATCGCCTGCTGCGTCATCAACCTGCCGTTCATGATCTGGGCGGTGACGGCGAGCGCCAGCAACCTGTCGCCCGACCTGGAACTCGCCGCCGCCAATTGCGGCGCGCCGCCGCTGCAGCGCTTCCTCTACATCACGCTTCCCGCCGTGCTGCCGGGCGTCATCACCGGCTCGCTCCTGATGTTCATCCTGGCGCTCAACGAGTTCCTGGTCAGCCTGCTTCTGGTCGATGCGCGCAGCGTCACCCTGCCGGTCCAGATCTACAATTCGATCCGTTCGATCATCACGCCCGATCTCGCCGCCATATCGGTGGTGTTCATCGCAAGCGCGGCGATCGCGATCGCGGTGCTCGACCGGCTGGTCGGCCTCGACATATTCCTCAAATCGAAATGACGGAGCGGCCGAACGGGCCGGCATGAAGGACAAAGCCATGACTGACGTGTCATTCTACGAATATGCGACGCTCTCCGCCGACGCGAAGGCCGCGCTGCTGCGTCGCTCGGAGACCGATATTTCCGGCTTCATCGAAAAGGTCGCGCCGATCCTCGAGGCCGTGCGCACCGAGGGCGACGCCGCACTGGCCCGCTTCGGCCGCGACCTCGACAAGGCTGCCGTCACTGAGGCGAACCTGAAGGTGACCGAGGCCGAATTCGACGCCGCCTTCAAGCTGGTCGAAGGCAGCGTCCTTGAATCGATCAAGTTCGGCATCGACAACATCCGCCATTTCCACGAGGAGCAGAAGCCGGAGGCCATGTGGCTGAAGGAGATCCGGCCCGGCGCCTTTGCCGGCGACCGCTTCACGCCGATCCGGTCCGTGGCGCTCTACGTCCCGCGCGGCAAAGGCTCGTTTCCCTCCGTCACCATGATGACGTCGGTGCCGGCGGTCGTCGCCGGCGTTCCCGATCTCGCGATCATCACGCCGCCGGCGCCCGATGGCACGGTCGATGCGGCAACCCTCGTCGCCGCCCGCCTCGCCGGCGTCGAGACCGTCTACAAGGTCGGCGGCGCCCAGGCCGTCGCCGCCGTCGCCTACGGCACCGAAACGGTGAAGCCGGCGCTGAAGATCGTCGGCCCCGGCAGCCCCTGGGTCGTGGCCGCCAAGCGGGCGCTCTCCGGCGTCATCGACACCGGCCTGCCGGCCGGCCCCTCGGAAGTGATGATCCTCGCCGACGACACCGTCCACGGCGGCCTCGCCGCCCTCGACCTCCTGATCGAGGCCGAGCACGGCCCGGATTCCTCGGCCTACCTCGTCACCCACAGCCGCCGCGTCGCCGAGCAGGCGCTGGCCGCGCTCCCCGAGCACTGGAGCAGGATGACCGAGCAGCGCGTCGCTTTCTCCAGGGCCGTGCTGACCGGCAAGACCGGCGGCGTCGTGCTGACGTCCTCGATCGAGGAGAGCTACGCCTTCGTCAACGCCTATGCTCCGGAGCACCTGGAGCTTCTCTCCACCGAACCCTTCATCCATCTCGGCCACATCACCGAGGCCTCCGAGATCCTGATGGGCACGCACACGCCGGTGAGCATCGCCAATTTCTCGCTGGGGCCGAACGCGGTCCTGCCGACCAGCCGCTGGGCGCGCACCTTCGGGCCGCTGTCGGTCACCGACTTCGTCAAGCGCAGCTCGATCGGCTACGTCACCGCGCCGGCCTATCCGGAATTTGCAAAGCACTCCCACAACCTCGCGCTCTACGAGGGCTTCTCCTCGCATGCGCTCGCCGTCTCGCCGCTGCGCGAGGCCTACCTGAAGAAGGATGCCTGAGCGATGAAGGCGGTCCGGCTGCACGACGCCATGGATCTGCGGGTCGAGGAGGTCGAAAGGCCCGGCGCCCCGCCGGCCGGCTTCGTCACCCTCGAGGTTCGTGCCGCCGGCATCTGCGGCTCCGACCTGCACAACTATCGCACCGGTCAATGGATCAGCCGCCGACCGTCGACGGCCGGCCACGAGTTCTGCGGCCGGGTGACGGCGGTGGGCGAAGGGGTGGGCGACCTCTCCGTCGGCGATCTCGTCGTGGCGGATTCGCGCTTCTGGTGCGGCGAGTGCGCATCCTGCAAGAGCGGCCGTACCAATGTCTGCGAGGCGCTCGGCTTCGTCGGCGAGGTCTGCGACGGCGGCTTTGCCGAAGCGGTCCAGCTGCCGGCGCGGCTCCTCGTGCGGCACGCGGCCTCGGTGCCGGCGAAGGTCGCGGCGATGGCGGAACCGCTTGCCGTGGCGCTGCACGCCGTGCGCCGCCTGGCCCCGCGTGCCGGCGAACCGGTGCTCGTCGTCGGCTGCGGCACCATCGGCGGCCTGGCCGCGCTCCTGCTTTCGGACCTGCACGACGGCCCGCTCGTCTTGGCCGACCGCAATGCCGCCCGGACGGAGGTTGTCGCACGACTGACCGGCGGCCACCCCGTCGCGCTCGATGCCGGAGCCATCGCGTCGGCCTTGGGCGGCGCACGGTTGCGCTATGCGATCGACGCGACGGGAAGCACCGCCGCGATCGCCCAGGCGCTTCATCTTCTGCACGGCGGCGGCGCCCTGGCGCTCGTCGGCATCAGCCATGGCCGGCTCGATTTCGATCCGAACATCCTGGTGGAACGCGAGATCGCGCTCGTCGGCTGCCATGCCTTTGCCGAGGAACTGCCCGAGGCCGTGGCGCTCCTGCCGCGGCTTGCCGATCCGCTGGACCGCCTGTGCGAGGTGCTGCCGTCGCTGGACGCGGTGCCCGACGCCTACATCCGGCTCTTGAGGGGCGAGGCGGCCGCGCTCAAGACCATCGTGGCGATCGCCGACTGACGGGCGGCTGCGACCGCCGCCCCATGCAACAGGCCGACAACCTGGCGGGAGACAAAGACCATGGACGTGCTTTCCGATTCCGCATCCCCCCTCTACGAGAAGGTCAAGGATTTCGTGCTCGGCAACATCGGCAGCGGCAAGTGGGCGAGAAACACCCGCCTGCCGTCCGAAAACGAGCTCGTCTCCGCGCTCGGCGTCTCCCGCATGACCGTGCACCGGGCCCTGCGCGAGCTGACGTCCGAGGGGCATCTGCGCCGCATCCAGGGCGTCGGCACCTTCGTCGCCCCGCCGAAGCCGCAGTCGACGCTGATCGAGATCAGCAACATCGCCACCGAGATCCGCGGCCGCGGCAGCCGCCACCGCGCCGAGGTCGTGGTGCTGGAACGGATCGAACGGCCAACGCCGCAGTTGCTGCTCGCCTTCGAGTTCGCCTCCGCCCGGCCGGTGGACCATTCCGTCATCATCCACTTCGAGAACGACCTGCCGGTGCAGCTCGAGGAGCGCTACGTCAACCCCGCTCTGGTTGCCGGCTATGTCGACCAGGATTTCAGGACGACGGCCACCTACGAATATCTGCAGAACGCCACGCCGCTGACGGAAGTGGAGCATCTGATCAGCGCACGCCCCGCCGGGGCGCAGGAGGCGCGCCTGCTCCATATCCAGCCGGGAGACAGTTGCCTGGTGCTCGACCGGAAGACCTGGAGCGGCCCGCTCGTCGCCACCGTCAACATCTTCACCTATGTCGGCAGCCGCTACACGCTCGGCAGCCGCTATCGCCCGAACAGCCGATGAAGCATGGCGGCCACGTGCCGGCCATGGCCCACAGGAGCCCACATCCATGAGCATTGCCCTCAGCAGAACCGCGGAAATCCGCAGGCTCGCCGGCGCGGGCGACGGTGCGGCGGAAGCCATGCTCGTCGCGCTTCTGCGCGATCTGTTCGCCGTCGAGGCCACCGGTCTGACGATCAACCGCGACCAGTACAGCCTCAATTCGCTGAACGGCTTCTTCGAGACGCCGGAGGGCGGCTTCTTCTTCAAGTTCCACCAGGAGGACGGCGAGGAGGCGATGAGCGGCGAATACTACCGCGCCGACATCCTCGCCCGCGCCGGGCTGCCGGTCGACCAGCCGGTGCTGATGTCCGTCCTGCCGGGAGAACAGATCCTCGTCTACCGGCGCCGGACCGACCCGCGCTTCTCCGACGTGCTGCGCGCGCTCGATCTTGAGCCGGATGCCGAGGGAACCAGGCTTGCCATCGCTGCCGAGACGGGCCTCTCGGACGCCGTCCTCGCCGTCTATCGCCGGACGCTGCATGCCGTGACGCCGCAACAGGCTGCGGCCGAGCCCGTCCATCGGCTCTTCTACGACCGGCTCGTCGAGCATCCGGACGGCCGCTATCCCGGCGGGCGGCTCGCAGGCTTCTATGTCGGGCAGGAATTCGCCTTTCCCGGCGTCAGCCTCGGCTGGGAGGCCTTCGCGAAGGCACGCTTCCGCGTCAACGGCACCCTCTACACGCGTACGGTCGGCGCGCTCTTCGATGCCGCCGTACAGCGGCTGAAGCCGGAAGCCCTTGCCGACGCCGGCGGCGTCACCGCCCATGGCGACGCCCACAATGCCAATGTCTGGTACCAGGAGAAGGAGGGCCGGGCATCGCTTGCCTTCTTCGATCCGGCCTTTGCCGGCGAGCATGTGCCGACGCTGCTTGCCGAGATCAAGACGACCTTCCACAATATCCTCGCCCACCCGCTGTGGCTCTACGATCCGGCAATGGCAGCAGAGCGCTATGCGGCGACGGCCACCTATGCCGACGGCGTGCTCGACGTCACCACCGACTGGGCGCCGAGCGAAGTGCGGCTCGGGCTGCTGCAGGTGAAGGCGGAACGGCTGTGGCGGCCGTTGCTCGCCCAACTCGCGGCGCGCGGCATGCTTCCGGCCGACTGGCGGACGGTGCTCCGGCTCGGCCTGTTCCTCTGCCCGACGCTGGTCATGAACCTCAGGGCGGGTGCGACGACCCACAATCCGGTCTCCTCGCTGATCGGCTTTTCCGTCGCCGTCATGGCGGGCAGCGAGCCGGTGACGGGCGACGACGTCGTGTCGCGCTTCCTCGATGCGATCGATCCCGCGCGGGCATGACGGCATGCGGCGCCAGGCCGCGCTGGACATGATTGCAAACGGTCAGGAAACCCCCATATTCCAGGGCGCCAACAAGCGGGAGGACAATGCATGAAAATCGCAGCCGTGCAGATGCAGGCCGTTCCCGGCGACGTCGATGCCAACATCGCGCGGATCGCCGACGCTGCGAAGAGGGCCGCCGCGGGCGGGGCGAAGCTGCTCGTCGCGCCGGAGCTCGCGGTGACGGGCTACGGCGCCGGTGCCGCCTTTCCCGACATCGCCTCGCCCGCCGACGGCGCGGTCGCGGAGAGGCTCTCCGCCATCGCGCGCGAGAGCGGCCTTGCCATCATCGCGGGCTTTGCCGAGCGCGATGGCGACGACGTCTATAACAGTGCCCTCTTTACCGACGGCATCGGGACGAATGCCGTCTATCGCAAGTCCCATCTCTATGGCGACTACGAACGGCAGTGGTTCCGTCCCGACGTTCCCTCCTCGGTCCAGGTCAAGCTGTGCGGGCTCAATCTCGGCATGCTGATCTGCTACGACGTCGAGTTTCCGGAGAACGTCCGCCGGCTGGCGCTCGCCGGCGTCGACCTCGTCGTCGTGCCGACGGCGTTGCCCATGGGCGCGTCCGGAACCTTCGTCGCCGAGAAGATGATCCAGGTCCGCGCCTTCGAAAACCAGGTCTTCGTCGCCTACGTCAATCATTGCGGCGCCGACCCCTCCTTCGGCTATGCCGGCCTGTCACGCATCGCCGCCCCGGACGGCAACCTGCTGGTGCAGGCGCCGGCGGAAGGGGAGGCGCTGATTTTTGCAGAGATCGATCCGGCCGCCTATGCGGGCTCGCGCGCGGAGAACACCTATCTCGCCGACCTGGCCCGCCAGGTCTGAGGCAAGCGGCGCGGCCGCCTCAGGCGTTCGGCCCTGCAGGCAGGGCCCTCCCTCCCGCGCCATCACTCGGCGACGATGTCCCATTCGTCGTTCGGGTTGAAGGTGCGGATCCTCGAGGCGATTTCCGGCGTGTTCTCGCCGAGGTCGGCCTCGTAGATGATGCCGTTCTTGTTGACGAGGAAGGTCTTCACGCCCGAGATGCCGTATCTGACCGGCCAGGCGACGACACCGTGGCCGGCGATCATGTTGCCGTTGATGACATAGTCGTATTTACCGCCGGCGATGTTGTCCCCCTGACCGCCGAGAATGCGGTAGCGGTAGCCGTGATAGCCCTCTCCGGCCTTCGCCTTTTCGAATGCGTCGCCGTCGGCGAGCGCTGGACCGGCCGGACTCTGCTCCGCGTCGCCCTGCTCGGCGGGCCAGTAGAGCCCGTCATGGGCCCCCTCGCTGCTGATCAGCCGCTGGGCGTATTCGAGAACGCCGTCGCCGTCGCGATCCTCGGACGCATAGTCCTCCTGGGCATCGACATAGGCCTTCAGCGTCTCGATGGTCTCCAGCTCGTTCTCCCCGACGTGCCGGTCGGCGATCTCGTCGAGGCCTGCGAGCGTATCGAAGGCCCATTTGCCATCGTCGTGGCGGACGAGCGGGAAGGGGAGCGGCCACAGGATGTTGCCGATCTCGAGGACCTTGTCCGCACCCTGATCGACGAGGACGACCTTTTCCTGCACGCCCGCCTGGATGTCGGCGAAGGTATCCATCGCGTCTTCGTTGGTCTTCGCCTTGGCCGCGTCGAGTCCGAGCAGTTCCGCCAGTTGATCGAAGCCGCCATTCGTCACCGCCGACTTGAACGCATCCACCGCCTTTTCCGGGCTGTCGAATTCGGGCGGATCCTTTTCCGACAGGTATTCGGTGAGCGGGACATCCTCCTCCGTCTCGGCGGCGGCCGCCGGCAGCGGAACGATCGCCGTGCCCAGAAGGATTGCGGCAGCGAACGGTAATGCCACCCTATCGAAAGCTGTACGTCTCATCCTAGCCTCCCGACCGGTTGCCTCAACGCCTGCGACCGCCACCGCCACCACGCGGCCTGACGCCACCGCCGCCGCCACGGCGGCCGCCGCCGGAGGCATGCGACCGGCGATGCCCGCCGCCGCTCATCGACTGCCGTCCGCGCTGGGAGGCGAATTGCGTCTGCTTGCGGTTGTTCACCTTGCCGAGCGCCGACGGCTTGCCGCCGGAGCGCTTCTGCACCTGTCCGCCGGGGCGCGGCTTGTTGGCCTGCCGGTTGACGTTCTTCGGCTTGGCGCTTGCCACCTTCTTGCTCGCGGCGGAACCGCCTGCGCGGTTGACCGCACCTCCGCCATCCCGGCGGGCGGCCGCAGCCTGGCCGCCGCCGCGCGCCCTGTCGGCCGAGCCCGCGCGCTGGCGGGCGCGATCCGCATCCACCTTGCTCTTGCGAATATCGTCGACCGAGACTTTCCCGCTCCGTTTGGCAGCGATGTCGCCGCCGGATTTGCGGACGTCCTTCGCGCGCTTGGAAATATTGTTGTCGCGGTTGGCCTTGAACTCGTTCTTCATCCTGTCGCGGTCGACATTCGCCAACTGGTTCTTGTCGAACTTGATCTTCGACCGGTCGACGTTCTTCCAGTCGACGTCGTTCATCTTGAACTTGTCGCGATCGATATCGATGTCGTTGAAGCACTTGTCGCAATCGATGTCGACATCACCGTCCCAGCGGCCGCCCCACACGCCCCAATCGTCCCAGTCGACGGTCGCGGCCCAGATCGCAGCCCCGGTGACCGCGGCGGCGAAATAGGGCGCGGACGGATAGTAGTAGTTGGGGTAGGGGTCCTCGTAGTAGCTGATCGGCGCCGGCGCATAGCCGGGCTCGTAGAGCATTTCCGGCTCGTAGCGCGGCACGTAGACCTTCTCCGGATCGGCCGGCTGGATGACGACGTTGTCGCCCTCGTTGACGATCTTGACCTTGTCGTCGGTCTTGATGACGCCGTCCGCGACAGCCTTGTCGCGCAGCGTCTGGATCGCCATCAGCACGTCCTTCTGCTGATAGGCGAGCGCGCTGCCCAGCGCCTGCGTCCACTCGAGGTCCTCGCTCATCATCTTGACGATGTCGGGATAGTTGAGCAGCGAAATGACGCTGTCGTCCCAGCTGTCCTTCGGCTGCAGGTCCTTGTCCTTCTCCTTCTGGCCCAGGAAACGCTCCGCCTCGACGATCTGCAGCGGATAGAGCGAGGCGGAACTGACGAGGGCGACCAGCTCGTCCGGGTAGAGCGCGATGCGCGCCACCAGCACTTCCAGCTCGTCCGCGGTCAGGAGATCCGGCTGCTCGTCTGCCGCTTCGCCAGCGGCGCCGGACGCAGCCGCCGTCTGCTGCTGCGCCAGTGCCCGGGAAACAGGCGCCAGCCCGCCGACGAAGGCCAGCGGCAAGGCGATGACAAGAGACCAGCGCAACGAACGTGAAAACCCGTCGAATCCCATGACCTTCAGCCCTCCCGCGGCTTGCGCCGAACATTGCTTCAGTCCCGGATGCCCCGCCATCGCCGCGCGGCCGCTTTCAGGCAAGCCCTCCCGGACACGGCATGGTCGATCGTCGGATCATCACTATCCTCCAACTGCGGAGGCAAAGATAGTGCGATCAAGGGAGCTACATGTAACCACGCGCGTATGTCCGCTACGGGCCGTTTGCCCGTGCGGAGCTCCCGCGCACCGAGAAGGTGTGCCCGGTTCAGTGGCCGCCGAAAAGGCCGACGATCCAGTAGGTGAGGGCGGAGACGAGCGCTGCCGCCGGCAGGGTTATGAACCAGGCGATGACGATGTTGCCGGCAAGCCCCCAGCGCACCGCCGAGAGGCGCCGCGCCGCGCCGACGCCGATGATCGCCCCGGTGATGGTGTGCGTGGTCGAGACCGGGATGCCGAGCCAGGTGGCGGCAAACAGCGTGATCGCGCCGCCGGTCTCCGCGCAGAAGCCCTGCATCGGGTTGAGCCGGGTAATCTTCGAACCCATCGTGTGGACGATGCGCCAGCCGCCGAACAGCGTGCCGAGCGCGATCGCGGCCTGGCAGGTGATCACCACCCAGAGCGGGACGTGGAATTCCGGGCCGAGATGCCCCTGGGAATAGAGCAGGACGGCGATGATGCCCATGGTCTTCTGCGCATCGTTGCCGCCGTGGCCGAGCGAATAGAGCGAAGCGGAGACGAACTGCAGGCCGCGGAACGCGTTGTCAACGGCGAACGGCGTCTGCCGCACGCAGATCCAGGAGACGAGCAGAACCAGCATCAGGGCCAGGAAGAACCCGATCGCCGGCGACAGGAAGATCGCGCCCACCGTCTTGAGGACACCCGACAGCACAATCGAATCAAAACCGCTCCTGGCCAGTCCGGCGCCGACGAGGCCGCCGATCAGGGCATGCGAGGAGCTCGAGGGAATGCCGAACAGCCAGGTGACGACGTTCCAGATGATCGCCCCCATCAGGGCGGAGAAGATCACCGCCGGCGAGACGATCGCCGGGTCGATGATCCCTCTCCCGATCGTCTCGGCCACATGCAGCCCGAAGAACAGGAAGGCGATGAAATTGAAGAAGGCGGCCCACATCACCGCGAACTGCGGCCGCAGCACCCGCGTCGAGACGATCGTCGCGATCGAGTTCGCCGCGTCGTGCAGGCCGTTCAGGAAGTCGAACAGGAGCGCGATGCCGATGAGGGCCACCAGCAACGGAAGAGCGAGGGTCGCCTCCATCAGACGTTCTCGATCACGATGCCGCTGATTTCGTTCGCCACGTCCTCGAAGCGATCGACGACCTTCTCCAGCTCGCCGTAGAGCTCGCTGCCGATCATGTAGGCCATCGGGTTGGCGGCGCCATGGCGCTGGAACAGGTCCTTCAGCCCCTTCTCGTGCAGCTCGTCGGCACGGCCCTCGATGCGCATCACCTCCTCGGCGATCGTGTTCAGGCGCGTCGCATTGGCCCCGATCTTGTGGAGCAGCGGCACGGCCTCGGCGACGAGGCGGGCGGCCTTGACGATGATCGCGCCCATCTCCCGCATGCCGGGGTCGAAGCTCTTCTGCTCGAACAGGCGGATCGTCTTGACGGTCTTGTGCATCATGTCGATGGCGTCGTCGAGCGACTGGATCAGGTCCTTGATGTCGCCGCGGTCGAAGGGCGTGATGAAGCTCTTGCGCACGGCCAGTAGCACGTCGGCGGTGATCCGGTCGGCCTTGTCCTCGAGTTCGACGATCCTCGTGCAATGCCGCTCGAGGTCCGGACCGCCAGCGAGGACCTGCTCGAGCGCCTCGGCGGCCTCGACTACGGTCAGCGCATGCGCATCGAACAGGTCGAAGAACCGGTCTTCCCGGGGCATCAGGGCGCGAAACCAACTCAGCACGATAGTTTTCCCATGTATGACAGTTTTGCGACAGCCATTAACGGGTTGCGGCCGGAATGGAAAGATGCAGCCTGCCGGATATCACCGGCTTGCTTGCGCAAAAGGCACACAATCTTGCTCCGGACCGGGCGTTTTCAGGGCGCAGGGCCGATCTGCAGGCTGATCAGCGCGGTGCCGGCGACGGCCAGAAGCGCGCCGGCCCAGGCGGAGGCGGGCGGCGCATGGCCCGTCCGCGCCCAGACCATCGGCAGGATCAGGACCGGCGTCAGCGACGACAGCGTCGAGACGATGCCGACATTGCCGTGTGCGAGCGCCGCCATCAGCAGCGACATGCCGAGACCGGTGCCGAAGAAGGCGGAAGCAATCGCAAGCAGGCGCGTGCGCATGGGCAGGACGACGGCGCTCCGCGTCCCGGGGACGCCGAGCGGCAGGAGTGCCACGAAGAAGAGGGCCGCGATGCCGGAGCGGATCGCCATGGCGGTGAACGGCTCGGCGCCCGCCGCCATCGCCGGTCGTGCGGCCAGGCTGCCGAGCGCCTGGCCGAGCGCGGTGATCACGCCGAGCGCGACCCCGAGGGCAAGCCGGCCGGGCGGCGAGGCCGCATCCGTCCTACCCTGACGCCTGCCGTCCTGGCGCGGCTTGCCGGCGCCGATCGCCAGCAGCACGCCCGCAAGCACGAGCGCGATGCCGAAACCCTGCTGGACCGACACCGTCTCGCCGAGCCAAAGGTAGCCGGATAACAAGGCAAACGGTGCGGTCAGCGAAAACAGCAGCGCGGTCTGGCGCGGCCCGGCGATGAAGATCGCTGCGAAATAGGTGGTGCTCGCGATGATGATCCCGAACAGGCTCGACAGCGCCAGCGCGCCCGCCTGCCACGGCGCGATCGTCGACCACCCTCCGACGGCGAGCGAAGCGGCGCCCGTCATCAGGAAGCTTGCGACCATCTGCCAGCGCGTCAAGACGAGCAGCGGCACCCGGCCGGCGAGTTCGCCGATGATCATGCCGCTCAGCGCAATGCAGGCGGCGGCGGAAATGGCGAGGATCTCGGACAGGAACATGAGGGCTTCGAAAAGGAGAGGACGCCGTCCGCTACCGCACGGTGGGTCGTGAGACAACAGGAAAGAAAGCGGGTGGCCCGGCAGGGCCGCACCCCGCAATCCATGTGCGGGACAGGCCCGGCGCTTCTGGGCGTTCGCCGCTTGGCCATTCCGCCCCGAGGCGTCCACCGGACGCGCCTCTGTCGCAGTTTCAGATGGCGCTGGCGAGCTTTTCGGCGATGTAGAGTTCGCGCAGCCGCGCCGTCACCGGGCCCGGAACGCCATTGCCGACCGGCCGGCCGTCGATCCGCGTCACAGGCAGCACGAAACTCGTCGCCGAGGTGATGAAGGCCTCCGCCGCGCCCAGCGCATCTTCCGGCGTGAACGGGCGCACGTCGACGGGAATGCCGGCCCCCCGCGCGATTTCCAGCGTGCTCGCGCGGGTGATGCCGTGCAGGATCGCGTTCGACAGCTCCCGGGTAACCAGCGTACCGTCCCGCGTCACGATATGGGCGGTTGCGGACGTCGCCTCGGTGACGAAGCCGTCCTCGACCAGCCAGGCATCGTCGGCTCCGAGCCGTGCGGCCTCCATCTTGGCCATGGAGGGATAGAGCAGTTGCACCGTCTTGATGTCCCGGCGCGCCCAGCGGAGATCGGGCTGCGTCACCACCGATATTCCGGTCTTTGCCCGCGGATTGTCGAGAACCGGCTTGGCCTGGGTGAACAGGACGACCGTCGGGACCGCGTCCTTCGGATAGGAGAAGTCGCGGTCGGCAGCCCCGCGCGAGACCTGCAGATAGATCAGACCCTCCTGCAGGTCGTTGCGCCGGACGATGTCGCGATGGACGGCCAACAGCTCCTCCGGGGACAGGGGGAGTTGCAGGGCGAGTTCGGCCAGGGACCTCTGCAGGCGGGCGGCGTGGCCGGCATACTCGATGAGCCTGCCGCCGATCACGGCCGTCACCTCGTAGATCGCGTCGGCAAAGAGGAAGCCGCGGTCAAAGACGGAGACCTTGGCGTCTGCCTCGGGGAACCAGGCGCCGTTCAGGTAGACGATACGGGTCAAAAGGATGTCCTCTACTGGAGATGGGGCTTCTTGAACGGGGCGAACTCGATCCCCTCCGCGGCGAGGGCCTGCCGCAGGGCACGAGCCACGCCGACGGCACCGGGCGTGTCGCCATGGATACAGACGGTCGCAGCCTCCACCGGCAGCTGCTTGCCGCCGATCGTCGGAATGCGCCCCCCAACCACCATGGACAGCACCTGGTCGACGCTCTGGCGGAGGTCGTGGATGACCGCACCCTCCGCCTGCCGGGAGGCCAGCATGCCGTTGTCGTCGTAGCGCCGGTCCGCATAGACCTCGCAGGCCACGGACAGGCCGGCCGCCTCGGCCGCCCGCATCGCCTGCGAATAGGGAAGTGCGACGAGGACCAGCCCGGGATCGACGGCCTTGATCGCCCTGGCGCAGACGGCGGCGAGTTCGGCATCCTCGGCGGCCATGTTCGCGAGCGCCCCGTGGGTCTTGACGTGGGTGATCGGCCAGCCGGCCGCAGCCGCCATGCCCTGGATCGCCGCGATCTGGTAGATCAACTGGGCCTCGATATCCTCCGGCCGCTCGCCGGAAATGCGCCGGCGCCCGAACCCGTAGAGATCCATGAACGAGGGATGCGCGCCGATCGACACGCCGCGCGCCTTGGCGGCAAGAATCGTGTCGCGCATGACGACCGGGTCGCCGGCATGGAAGCCGCAGGCGATATTGGCGCTGGTGATGAGATCCATCATCGCCGCGTCGTCGCCGATCCTGTAGGCGCCGAAGCTCTCTCCCATGTCGCAGTTCAGATCGATGCTCGTCATGCTCTCACAGTGTCTCTGCTCAGGGCGGGCGTTGCGCCCGGGCGGCTACCCCTCACGTGTTGCATGCAATGGACTCCACCCATATGATCCTCAGTGTTCGCATACAGTTGGTGTCCTGAATTGCCAAGTCCGTCCTGAAGCGGTGCAGAGCCGGCAACGAGGCGCGATCCGTATCGACGTCACCGGCCCGGCCTGCCGCGCCATGACGCATACGGGCAGCGCCGGCCTGGGAAAAGAAATGACGTGGAACGGCCCCCGGGGCAAGGATGAATCGAAGGACGCATGATGCGATGCCCGTGACGTATCCCCGCATCGTCGCCTGCGGCGACAGCGCCCTGTCGATCGAGCTGTCGGACGGGATCGACGAGGACGTCAATGCCCGCGTCGTCGCGCTGGCCGCGGATCTGGCCGAACGGCCGATCGATGCCATCCTCGAAACCGTGCCGACCTATCGTTCGCTGCTCGTCCTCTACGATCCCGCCGTCCGGCGTGCGCAGGCGCTCAAACCGGAACTGGAGGCACGGCTGCGGGCAGCGACGCCCGGCCGCCGGGCGGGCCGACGCTTCGTCGTCCCGGTCGTCTATGGCGGCGAAGTGGGCCTCGATCTCGACGAACTCGCCGACATGAAGGGCCTGAGCACGGACGAGCTCGTGGCGATCCACGCCGATGCCGAGTACCGGGTCTACATGATCGGCTTCGCACCGGGCTTTGCCTATCTCGGCGGGCTGCCGGAGATCTTGCACACGCCGCGGCTCGCCACGCCGCGCCAGCGGGTCGAGGCTGGCGCGATCGGCATCGGCGGCAGGCAGGCCAGCATCAATTCCGTCCCCGGCCCCAGCGGCTGGCGCTACATCGGCCGCACGCCGTTGAGGCTGTTTGATCCATCGCGCAGCGAGCCCTTCCTGCTCCGTGCCGGCGACCGCGTGCGCTTTCGACCGATCGGCCCCGACGAGGCGGCCGAGCTCGATGCTGCCAGTGCGGCCGGCCTGACGGGGGCGGAGCCCGAGCCCGCATGACCGAGCTTCTGGTCAGACAGGCCGGTCCGATGGTCACGGTACAGGATCGCGGCCGCAAGGGCCTGCTGCATGCCGGCGTGTCCGGGTCGGGTCCGATGGATGGCCCGTCCATGGATCTTGCCAATGCGCTGGTCGGCAACGGTGCCGACTGCGCCGTTCTCGAATTCGCCGGCACCGGCGGCGTCTTCGAGGTGTGGGAGCCCGTCCGGTTCGCCGTCACCGGCGGCGCGGTGGACATCCGGATCGACGGCGTGGCCGCATTCCCCTGGGAAAGCCACCACCTCCTGCCGGGGCAGAGGCTGGCGATCGGCGCGATGCGGGATGCGGTGTGGGGCTATCTCGCCTTCTCCGGCGGCATCGACACGCCGCCGGTGCTGGGGGCGAGGGCGACCCATCTTCGCTCCGGGCTCGGCGGCCTGGACGGCCGCCGCCTGGCTGCGGACGATCGTTTGCCGCTGGGCTGGGCCGCGGCCGGGCCGCTTCTGGCATTCCGCCGGTTCTGGCAGCAGGTCCGCGGCCCGATTCGCGTCGTCCCGGGCCCGCAGGACGACCGTTTCGACGCGGCGGCCTGGCGGGACTTTCTGGAGGAGCCCTTCATCGTCTCCCCCAGCCGGGACCGCATGGGGCAGGTCCTCGACGGGCCGCGGCTGCACGCAGCGGGCGGCCACGACATCGTCTCCGACGGCACCGTGGCGGGCTCCATCCAGGTACCCGCCTCCGGCCGGCCGATCGTGCTGATGGCGGACCGCCAGACGACGGGCGGCTATCCGAAGATCGCCACCGTCGCCTCGATCGATCTGCCGCGGCTGGCGCAGACGCCGAGCGGGCGCCCGGTCCGTTTCGCCGCGATCTCGCAGGCGGAGGCCGAAGACCTGCTGATCGACGGACTGAGCGCGCTCGCAGACGCCATCGCCGGCATGACGGAGAAACCTTCGATCGCAACGCTTTCGTGAGAAGCAGGAGAGGCCGGCAGGCGGCCGCACCCATGCTGAACTCGTCCTCGCAGACAGGCATCAAGGAGAACCGATGCGCTCCCTCTTCCATCTCGCCTACCACGTCACCGATCTCGACGAGGCGCGCCGCTTCTATGGCGGCGTCCTCGGCTGCGCCGAGGGCCGCTCGACCGACACCTGGGTCGATTTCGACTTCTTCGGCCACCAGATCTCGCTGCATCTCGGCAAGCCCTTCGAAGTGACCCGCACGGGCAAGGTCGGCGACCATATGGTGATGATGCCGCATCTCGGCGTCGTCCTGCCGCTCGACGACTGGTTCGCCCTGGCCGCGCGGCTCGAAGCGGGCGGCATCGCCTTCGACATCCCCCCGGTCGTGCGTTTCGAGGGCGAGCCGGGCGAGCAGCGGACGATGTTCTTCTTCGACCCGAGCGGCAACCCGATCGAGGTCAAGGGGTTCAAGGATTTCGACAGCGTCTTCGCACGTTGAAGGCGGCGCAGGGGTAGGGGAGGGACACGACCCCGCCTGCCGCCACGACGCCCTGTTCGCTCAGTTCCCCTCGCCGGCGCGGGCGAGCAGCCGCTCGGCCCGCAACAGATGCGGCCGGTCGAGCATCTCGCCGTCGACGCCGACCACGCCGGCGCCCGGGTTGTCGGCAAACGCTGCGACGACCGCCCTAGCCCTGGCGATCTCCTCGGGCGTCGGCGCGAAGGCCGCATTGATGATCGGGACCTGCGCCGGATGGATCGCCATCTTGCCGACGAAGCCGTCGCGCCGCGCCTCCCGGCATTCCGCATCCAGCCCCTGCATGTCGCGGAAATTCGTGTAGACCGCATCGATGGCGGCAACGCCCGCCGACGCGGCGCCCAGCAGCGTCAGCGTCCGCGCCAGCCGGTAGGGATCGGCATAGGCCCCGCTGTCGGTGCGGTTGGACGCAGCACCGATGTCCGCCGAAAGATCCTCGCCGCCCCAGGCGAGGCCGACCAGGCGATCG
This sequence comes from Mycoplana sp. MJR14, assembly GCF_029210525.1. Taxonomy (NCBI): domain Bacteria; kingdom Pseudomonadati; phylum Pseudomonadota; class Alphaproteobacteria; order Hyphomicrobiales; family Rhizobiaceae; genus Mycoplana; species Mycoplana sp. MJR14. The sequence continues at coordinate 212,955 of NZ_JARGEO010000003.1, read as the reverse complement.
CTGCAGCCGGCAAAGGTGCCGAGCGCGAAGACGCCCGCGGCATTTTCCGTTGCGATCGCAAGAATCCGCGTCGCCGCCAGGCCGGCACTTTCCTCGCGCATCGACAGCCGGGCTGCGAGCTGGGCCACATCCGTGCCGCCGACCGCCTTCGGCAGCACGACGCCATCGGGTGCCGCCGGCATGATCCGGTCGAGATCGGCATCGATGAGGCCGGTCTGCAACCCGTTGACGCGCACAAAGAGCCGCGGCCTGCCGTGGCTCGTGACATGCTCCTGCAGGAACGCCGCGGTGATCGCCCGGGCCTCGTCCTTGGCCTCGAGCGACACGGAATCCTCCAGGTCGATCAGCAGCGCATCGGCTTGCGAGGCGAGAGCCTTCTCCAGCTTTCTTCCGCTGTCGCCGGGAACGAACAGGAGCGAGCGCATCACCTGCTCCTCTTCAGCATGAAGGCCTGGCGGCGGCATTCGCAGACCAGCGTGCCGTCCTGCTTGTAGGCCCGGTGCAGGAACTCGACGATGCCCGCATCGGGGCGCGACTTGGACTCGCGCTTGCCGGCGATCTCGGTGGCGACGTTGACCGTATCCCCCTCGAACAGCGGGGCTGGAAATTTCACGTCCGTCATGCCGAGATTGGCGATGGTGGTGCCGACGGTGGTGTCGTTGACGGAGATGCCGATCATCAGGCCGAGCGTGAACAGCGAATTGACGAGCGGCTTTCCCCATTCGGTTTCCGTGGCGCAGAAATGCGCGTCGATATGCAGCGGCTGCGGGTTCAGGGTCATGTTGGAAAACAGCATGTTGTCCATCTGGGTGACCGTGCGCGTCAGCCGGTGGGCAATGGTCGTGCCGACGACGAAATCCTCAAAGTACAGTCCGCCGCGGGGATGGGGCCTGGGAGCCTCTGGCATCGTTTCCTCCTCTGTCTGCGCGCCGGCCGCCTGCAGCCGCCTCCTCCCGGCGGGCACGGGCCGCAGTCCGCCGGTCGCGTGACTGCCAAGGATAGAGCCTTATCGTCCCGGCACCAGCCTTTAAAGATGCAAGCGGCGTTCGGCCGCCGGATGGCAGGAGGGATGCGGCGGCAGCGGCGCCCGGATCAAGCCGGCGCACCGCCGCCCCGGAGGGCTCAGTCGGCGCGAGCCGGACTGACGAAGGACGAGGCCTGGTCCGGGTCGAGGTGCTCCCAATAGGAGCCTTCCTTGCGGGCGATGTGCCGCACGAGGATGTTGGCGGCGCGGGAAAGGTCCTTCTCGCGGATCGCGCTGACGATCTCCACATGCTCCCGCATCGATTTCTCCATGTGGTGCGGATCGTCGCCGAGGCGGTTGCGCAGCGCCGCCATCTTGGCGCCGATCAGGGCGTAGGCGTTCGTTATGTAAGGATTTCCGGACGCAGCGATGATCGCGTCGTGGAAGGCGGTGTCGAGCGCCAGGTAGTCCTTCGTCCGCTTCTCCGCCTGCGCGCGCTCCATCTTCTCGACAATCGCCGCAAGCTCGTCGCCGAGCTTCGATCCGGGCTTGTCGAGCGCGAGCTGGACGGCTGCCGGCTCCAGCGCGAACCGCAGCTCGCAGAGCTGGTTGAGCTCGCCCGGCTGCAGCTCGAAAACGTAGGTTCCCGATTGCGGCTGCACCGTCACAAGCCCCTCGCGGCGCAGGAGCGCGATCGCCTCGCGCACCGGCGTCGTCGATACGCCGAGTTCGGCGGCCAGCACGTTCTCCGACAGCCGCTCGCCCGGCAGCACCCGGCCTTCGACGATCATGTCGCGAATGGCGCGCACGACCTCGTCGACCAGGAGGGCAGGGCGGGTGAGCCGCGTCGTTCTCTTTTCGGTGTTCTCGGTCGCGGCTGTCTTGCGTGGCGACGGCTTGGCCAAGGACTTCATCAGGGACCCCTTTACAACAGTGAAGAAACTGCTACCTTAGTTTCATCTGCTGTCTAAGGTAGCAGTTTGGCATCCATAGAGGAAGATGCCATTTGGGAGGGAGGATATCATGACAATTCTTAAGGCGACGACAGCAGTCGTCCTCGGCATGCTCGCCGGCGCCGGCGCAGTGCACGCTCAGGACAAGTCGGCCGAGCCGGTCGTCCGTCTGAACGCGCTGACCTATCAGGCCGGCGACGCCGACATCCAGAAGCGGTGGGACGCGAGCCCCCTGAAGGGCAAGGCGCTGGTGCAGGGGCTGAAGTTCGATTCGGCCGGCGACATGTATGTCACGACGGCCCGCTGGGGCGGCGCGGACATTCCGGCGACCGTCTCGAAGCTCGTCAAGGCCGGCGACGGCTACGCGCTCCAGCCATTTCCGTCGCAAGCCCTGAACGACGTCGACAACCCCGATGGTCTCAAGGCCGTTCTCGGCTTCGAGATCGACGAGAACGACGTCATGTGGATCCTCGACCAGGGCCACGTCGCCGGCGCCCCCTCGGGCGAGAAGGATGAGAAGCTCGTCCTCTGGGACATCAAGGCCGGCAAGGAAATCCAGCGGCTGGCCTTCGGGCCGGAGGTGTCGAACAAGACCTGCTCGTTTTTGAACGACGTCGTCGTCGACAACGCGTCGGGCTTTGCCTACATCACCGACAGCGGCATCTTCAGCGACCCGCTCTGCGGCGGCCTGATCGTCTACGACAAAAACACCAACACCGCCCGCCGCGTCCTGAACGCCACCAGGTTCACCAACGACGAGCCCAACTTCGGCTTCGCCATCGACGGCCGCCAGGTGCTCAAGAACGGCCGCATGCGCACCGGTGCCGACGGCATCGCGCTCTCCGGCGACAAGCAGACGCTCTACTGGACCAACCTGACGGGCAACACGCTCTACTCGCTGCCGACCGCGTTGCTGCGCGATCCGAAGGTCTCCGAAGCGGAGCTGCAGGGCGCCATCCGGGAGGAGGTGACGCTGCCCTCGAACACCGACGGCCTGACCGCGGACAAGGACGGCAACGTCTACCTGACCGCGCTCCAGCTGAACGGCGTCCTCAAATGGGATCCTGCGACGCGCCGCCTGTCGCAGGTCGCCTATCATCCGGAGATGTCCTGGCCCGACACGCTGGCCTGGGCGCCGGACGGCAGCCTGCATGTCATTTCCAACCATCTCCACCTCTGGGTGGATCAGGACATGAACTTCGAGAACCCGTCCGTTCCGAATTTCACGATCTGGCGCCTGCCGGTCAAGGCAGAGCCATATCTCAACTAAATCGCATGCAGGGGATGCCGCCCGGCGGCATCCCCTTGGAGGAATGCAATGCTTTCTAGGTTCGATCGCGCCTTCGTCTGGGCCAATCAATTCGTGGTGGGGACGCTTCTGCTGATCATGGCAGTTCTGGTCTTCGCCAATGTCGCCTTGCGCTATGCCGCCGGCATCTCGCTTCCCTGGGTGGAGGAACTGACCCGCTACATGATGATCTGGGTGTCGTGGCTGGCGGTGGGGCTGGCGATGCGCGAGGGCGCCCACATTGCCATCGACAATCTCCAGAATGCCCTGCCCGAACCCTGGGCACGGCTGCTCCGGCTGGTGGTGTTTGTCGCGATCGTCGTCTTCTTCGCCGCCGTCGCCTGGTACGGCTGGCAATATGCCAGCTTCGCATGGCGCCAGCAGAGCGCAGTTCTCAGGCTGTCGCTCGGCGCCGTCTACATGGCGATCCCCATCGGTTCGCTGTTGATGCTCGGCCATGTCTGTCTGACCGCCCACAAGCTGCTTGCCGCAAGAGACAGCGGCGACGCCCAGGCCCAGGCTGCGGAGTTCAGCGTCCTATGAGTGCGGTTCTCTTCGGCAGCTTCCTGATCACCCTGGTCATCGGCGTTCCGGTCGCCATCACGCTCGGCCTTTCCACCCTCGTCGCCGTGCTGGTGGACGGTCGCTTCCCGGCGATGATCGTTCCGCAGCGACTGTTCGCGGGGCTCGACAGCTTTCCGCTTCTGGCGATCCCGTTCTTCCTGCTGGCCGCGGAAATGATGAGCGGCGGGCGCCTCACCGAAGTGTTGCTGCGCTTCGCATCTGCCTGCGTCGGCCATGTTCGCGGCGGCCTCGGCCATGCCAACATCCTGACGATGACGTTCTTCTCCGGCATCAGCGGTTCGGCGCTCGCCGATGCCGCCGGCCCCGGCGCGCTCATCACCAAGATGATGCGGGATACCGGCTACAGCCCCGGCTACGCCGCCGCGATGACGGCGTCCGCGGCCATCGTCGGCCCGATCATTCCGCCCTCGATCATCATGGTGATCTATGCGCTGACCGACAACAGCGTCAGCGTCGCGGGCCTGTTCCTGGCCGGCATCGTGCCCGGCCTGATGATCGCCGGTGCGCTGCTGCTCACCAACCACTGGATATCGGTGCGGCGCAACTACCGCAGCCTGGACATGCGCCCGACGCTGCGCGAGTTCATCGTCATCGTCTGGCGGGCGGTTCCGGCGCTGATGCTGCCGCTGATCATCCTCGGCGGCATTCACACCGGCGCCTTCACCCCCACCGAGGCATCCGCCGTCGCCGTCTTCTACGCCTGGTTTGCCGGCCGCTTCGTCTACCGGACGCTGACCATCGAGAAAATTCCCGGCATCCTGGTGCGAACCGCGATCATGACGGCCTCCGTCATGCTGATGATCTCCACCTCCGACGTCTTCTCCTGGGCGCTCACCGTCCTGCAGGTGCCGCAGGCGATCTCGGAGTTCATCGTCTCGCTGGACCTCGGCCCGTTCGGCTTCCTGATCGCGGTCAACATCTTCCTGCTGCTCTTCGGCATCTTCATGGAGCCGCTTCCGGGCGTGATGATCCTGGTGCCGATCCTAGCGCCGGTCGCCGACGCCGTCGGCATCGATTCCCTGCAGTTCGCGATGATCGTGATCCTCAATCTCACGCTCGGCATGATCACGCCGCCGGTGGGAGGCCTGCTGTTCGTGACCTCCGTCGTCACGAAGGTGCCGATGAACGCGCTCGTGCGCGAGCTGTGGCCGCTTCTCGGCGCCGAGATCGTCGTGCTCGCGCTGCTGACGCTGGTGCCGGCCTTCAGCACCTGGCTGCCCAACCTCTTCGGATACGTCCGCTGACATCAAACCAACCCTGAACAGTTCAATTGGGAGGAACTGAAATGCTCAAGAAATTCGCCCTGCTCGCCACCGCGCTGGTGGCCCTGGACGCCACGATGGCCGCGGCCGCGCCGAAGGTCATGAAATACACGCACTACCAGCCCGGCCGCGAGGACCAGCCGAAGCATGCGGCGGCACTCGCCTTCGAGAAATGCGTCGAGGGTGCGACCAGCGGCTCGATCGACGTGCAGATCTTCCCGGCCGGCCAGCTCGGCAATGCGACGACGGCGCTGGAGGGCCTTCGCCTCGGCACGCTCGAGCTGGCGGTCGTCCACGACGGCGGCATCTCGAGCGTCTACAGCCCGTTCGACGTGTTCGCCCTGCCTTACATCTTCCCCAACCACGAGACCGCCTACAAGGTGCTGGACGGGGATTTCGGCAAGGAATTCGCCGATGCGATGCTGAAGGAGACGGGCATCCGCCTGCTCGCCTATGCCGACAACGGCATTCGCCACTTCACCAACTCCAAGCACCCGATCAAGACACCCGACGATCTCAAGGGCCTGAAGATGCGCGTGCAGCCGGCGCCGGTGTTCATCTCGCTGATGGAAAGCCTCGGCGCCAGCCCGTCGGCGATCGACTGGGGCGAACTGCCGGCCGCGCTGGCCCAGGGAACCGTCGACGGCCAGGAGAACGGCGTCACCAACATCATGGCGGCGAGCCTCTACCAGAGCCAGAAATACGCAACGCTCGACGGCCACGTCTACAGCCTGCACGCCTATCTCATGAGCGACACCTTCTATCAGGGCCTGACCGACGTCGAGAAGAAGGCGGTCGACACCTGCGTCGTCGAAGCCCGCGACATTCACCGCAACATGACCCGCGCGACCGACCTTGCCGCCGAGAAGACGCTGACCGACGTCGGGATGGAAGTCTACGTCCCGAGCGCCGAAGAGATCGCGGCCTTCCGCGATCTCGCCCAGCCGGTCGTGCGCAAGCACCTCGAAAGCGAGGTCGGCGCCGAATGGGTGGACAAGCTGGTCAAGGCCGTCGAGGCGGCCGGCGGCAGCCAGTAAGAACGAAAGGTCGGAAATGACAATCGCGTCGCACCTGCAAAGCCCCCTCGTCGTCGTTCTCGACGAGGGCTATGGCGGCACCGAGATCGAGGAGAGCGTGCTGGCGTCTTTCGGCGCGCGCGTTGTCGAAAGGCCGTGCCATGGCCGGGCCGACGCGGTGCGGCGCGCCGTCGAGGGAGCGGACGCCATCCTCGTCCGCGAGAGCCCCGTCAACGCCGAGGCCATCGCGGCGATGCCCGCCTGCCGGGCCATCGTCCGCTACGGCGTCGGCGTCGACAACATCGACCGCGCGTTTGCGGCCGAGCGCGGCATCTTCGTCGCCAATGTCCCGGACTACGGCGTGGAGGAGGTCAGCGACCATGCGCTCGCGCTCCTCTTTGCCGTCGCCCGCAGGATCGTCTCACGGGACCGGGCCGTCCGCGACGGCGCCTGGAACATAGCGAGGGCCGAACCGATGTACCGCCTCCGCGGCGGCACGCTCGGCCTCGTCGGCTATGGGCGGATCGGCCATGCGTTCCATCGCAAGGCCCGGGCCCTCGGATACGAGCGGACACTGGTGTTCGACCCGTTCCTCACCACGCCCCCTGAGGGGGCCGAGCTCGCCAGCGTCGAACGCATCTGCAGTGAGGCGGACGTCGTTTCGCTGCATGCGCCGCTCACCGCCCAGTCGCGGCACATCATCAACCGCGAGCGGCTGGCCCTGATGAAGCCGAGCGCGATCCTGGTCAACACCTCGCGCGGCGGGCTTGTCGACACCGGCGCCCTCTACGAGGCGCTGTCCGAGGGACGCCTTTTCGGCGCGGGCCTCGACGTCTTCGAGGAGGAGCCGCCGGCAAAGGACAATCCGCTCCTCAGCCTGCCGAACGTGATCGTGAGCGATCATACGGGCTGGTACTCGGAAGAGTCCGTCCGGGACCTGCGCCGCAAGGCCAGCGAGGAAATCGACCGCGTGTTCCGCGGCGAGGTGCCGCGCAACTGGGTCAACCGCTGGGAACGGACCGCCGGCCAGGACCCCATCAACGACCACAAGCAGGAGAATGCGAAATGACTTTGGACGAACTGGTTGCCGGATTTCGAACCGTGGCAACGGCCTCTGCGGCCGACGCAGTGGACAAGATCGTCGGTATCCGCGGCTACATGGACAGCACCATCAAGCCGCGCATCAACGAAAAGAAGATCGTGGGGCCGGCCGTCACCGTCCTGGAGGGACCTTCGGACGAATTCGTCCCGCCCCAGCACGCGCTGGACATCATCGACGAGAGCCCGGCGGGCAGCGTCATCTGCATCTCGGTCATCGAGGAGGAGAACGTCGCCGTCTGGGGCGGGCTGATGACGGCGGGCGCCGTCGCCAACAAGCATGAGGCGGCCATCCTGGATGGCGGCGTGCGCGACATCGTCGAAATCCGCCGCGACTACGACTTCCCCGTCTACGCGCGCTCCGCGTCGCCGGGCACGACGCTCGGTCGCTATCGCACCTATTCCTCCAACCAGCCGGTCCGCATCGGCGGCATCATGGTCCATTCCGGCGACATCATCGTCGGCGACATCGACGGCGTCGTGGTGGTGCCGCGCCAGCACGCCGAGGCCGTCCTCGAAATGGCCCTGGAAATCGACCGGCGCGAACTCGAACAGGCCCGCCTGATCATCGAGTCCGGCTCGCTCCGCGAGGGTCTCGCGAAGTACGGACGCATTTGAGACAGCCCATGCAACCTGACATCATTGCGCTCGGCGAACCGCTGATTGAGTTCAACCAGGCGTCCCGTGGCACCGAGCCGGCGAACTACCGTCTCGGCCACGGCGGGGACACGTCGAATGCCATCATCGCCGCGGCCCGGCAGGGGGCGCGCGCCGGCTACCTGACCGCGCTCGGCGACGATACCTTCGGCGACATGTTCGTCGAACTCTGGCGGCAGGAAGGCGTCGACACCAGCAGGGTCATCCGTAACGGCGAGGCGCCGACCGGGCTCTATTTCGTCACCCACGGGCCGGCAGGCCACGTGTTCAGCTACCGCCGGGCGGGCTCGGCGGCAAGCCTGATGAAGCCGGCCGACCTGCCTGCCGACTATATCGCGGGGGCCAGGTTCCTGCACCTGTCCGGCATCAGCCAGGCGATCAGCGACAGCTGCTGCGACAGCGTTCTGGCCGCCATCGAGATCGCGCGGGAAAACGGCGTCAAGGTGTCCTACGACACCAACCTCCGCCTGAAGCTCTGGCCGCTCCAGCGGGCACGGGCTATCACCCACGCCACCATCCCGCTCTGCGACGTGATCTTCCCGAGCCTGGAAGACGCCACCGTGCTGACCGGGCTCGAGGACCCCGATGCGATCGCGGACTTCTACCTCGGCCTCGGCGTGCCGCTCGTGGTGCTGAAGCTCGGGCCGCAAGGCGCGCTCGTCGCTCAGCCGGGCGATCGCCGGCGCATCGCCGGGCGGAAGGTGGAGACGGTGGACGCCACCGGCGCCGGCGACACCTTCGACGGCGCGTTCCTGTCCATGCTGGTGCGCGGCGAGCCGCCGCTGGAGGCGGCGCGATACGCCAATGCCGCCGCAGCGCTTTCGACCTGCGGCTACGGCGCCGTCGCCCCGATCCCGACACGAGAGCAGGTGCTGGCGTTTCTCCAGCAGGGTTAGGAACGGTCGCGGCGGCCGATTGAAGCAGGCCGCCGTCACACCTGTCTGTCCCCGCCCTTTGCCTCTCCGGTCAATCGACGATGTGGTAGCCGCCGTCGACGTAGAGGACCTGTCCGGTGATCAGGCGGGCGGCGTCGTGGGCGAGGAAGGCCGTCGCCGCTCCGACATCGTCGACGCTGATCAGCTCCCGCGCCGGGGCCCTGGTGCGCGTCTTCTCCAGCAACGCGTCGAATTCCGGTATGCCCGAGGCCGCGCGCGTCGCGAGCGCCCCGGGCGAGATCGCATGCACGCGGATGCCCTTCGGCCCGAGTTCGGCGGCAAGGTAGCGCACGGCACTTTCGAGGGCGGCCTTGGCGACGCCCATGATGTTGTAGTTCTCCACGACCATCTGGGAGCCGTAATAGGTCATGGTGAACAGCGTGCCGCCGTTTTTCATCAGGGGTTCGGCCAGGTGAGCCATGCGGATGAACGACCAGCAGGAGATTTCCATCGTCTGCGCAAACCCCTCGCGCGAGACGTCGACCACGCGGCCGCCGAGCGCCTCCTTCGGCGAGAAGGCGATCGAGTGCACGAGGAAATCGAGTTCACCCCAGGTGCCGGCGATGTGTTCGAACACCGCCTCGAGCTGGCCGGGGACGGCCATGTCCATCGGCATGAAGATCGGCGCGTCCAGCTCGCGGGCGAGCGGCTCGACATGCGGCTTCGCCTTGTCGTTGAGGTAGGTCACCGCCAGTTCGGCGCCGAAGGCGCGGAAGGCCCGCGCGCAGCCCCAGGCGATCGACCGATCGTTGGCGATGCCGACCACGAGGCCCTTCTTTCCCTTGAGAAGCTGTGCACTGACGACCGGAAGGGACATGGCTGCTTCTCCATTGGCTGCGGGTTTCAGGATCTGGCGATCAGCGCCAGCGTGTGGCGGGCGATCATCAGCTCCTCGTCCGTTGGCAGGACGTGGAGCGCGACCTTGCTCGACGGGGCGGAAATGAGCGTCGCGCCGGCCGCGTTCGCCGCCGGATCGAGCTCCGCGCCGAGCCACCCGAGGCGTTCGGCGATACGGGCCCGGATCGGCGCCGAATTCTCGCCGACTCCGGCGGTGAAGACGAAGGCGTCCAGCCCGCCGAGGGCGGCGGAAAGAAGACCGGCGCTGAGCGCGCAGCGATGGACGAAATGATCGATGGCGAAGGCGGCCCGCGGGTCCTCGCTTTCGAGCAGGTCGCGCATGTCGGCGGAGATCCCCGAAAGCCCTTTCAGGCCGGACGACCGATAGAGCAGGTCGGTGACCTCGCCGGCGCTCATGCCCTTGTGCTCGATCAGGTAGAGCACGACGCCCGGATCCATCTGGCCGGGTCGCGTTCCCATCGGCAGGCCGTCGAGGGCGGTGAAGCCCATCGTCGTCTCGACGCTGCGGCCGTCCTTCAGCGCGCACATCGATGCGCCGCTGCCGAGATGGGCGACGATGACCCGCCCGCGGGCGACGTCCGGGGCCACCTCGGCCAGCCGCTCGGCGATGTATTCGTAGGACAGGCCATGGAATCCGTACCGCCGCACGCCATGCTCATAGTAGTCCCGGGGCAGGGCGTAGCAGTCGGTGTGCGGGGCATGGCCGCGATGGAAGGCGGTGTCGAAGCAGGCGACCTGCGGAACGTCGGGATTGATCTCCATTGCAAGCCGGATCGGCGCCAGGTTGTTCGGCTGGTGCAGCGGCGCGAGTTCCTGGAAGGTCGCCAGCCGGTCGAGGATATCGTGATCGATCAGGATCGGCTTCGCATAGTCCGGCCCGCCGTGAACCACGCGATGACCGATGGCCCGCAGCGTGAACCCGCCGAGCGACTGCAGCCAGGTGCGGGTCTCCGCAATGGCGGCCGGCAGGTCCTTCACCGCCGCCGGCTCGAAGCTGCGCTCGATCAGCGTCTCGCCCGCAGCCGTGCCGGCGAAAAGGCGCGGGCGGGTGCCGATACCGTCCATCTGGCCGCGAATGCTGCGCGACAGCCGACCGTCGGCCACCCCGAAGATCTGGAACTTGAGGCTCGAGGAGCCGGCGTTGACGACGAGGATGGCGTCCATGCCTCAGCCCGCCACTTGCGTCTGCCGCCGCCGCGCGGCCGCATAGAGGGAGGCGACGGCGCAGGAGGCAAGCCGGCTTCGGACCGAATCCGCGCGCGAGGTCAGGACGATCGGCACGCGGGCGCCGAGGACGATGCCGGCCGCGTCCGCGTGGGAGAGGAAGGTCAGGTTCTTGGCCAGCATGTTTCCGGCCTCCAGGTCCGGCACGACGATGATCTGCGCCCGGCCGGCGACCGGCGACGTCAGCCCCTTGATCTCGGCCGCCTCCGGACTGATGGCATTGTCGAAGGCGAGCGGGCCGTCGAGGATGCCGCCCTTGATCTGACCGCGCTCGGCCATCTTGCACAGCGCCGCCGCATCGATGGTGGAGGGGATCTTCGTCGTCACCGTCTCGACCGCCGAGACGATCCCCACCCGCGGCTCGCCGAGCCCGATCGTGACCCAGAGGTCGATCGCGTTCTGGACGATGTCGCGCTTGGCGTCGAGGTCGGGAAAGATGTTGATCGCCGCATCGGTGATGAACAGCGTGTCGGCGTGTCCCAGCACGTCCATTACGAAGACGTGGCTGATGCGACGCTCGGTGCGAAGGCCGGTGGCCGAGGCGGTGACCTCGCGCATCAGCTCGTCGGTGTGCAGGCTGCCCTTCATCAGAAGGTCACCCTTGCCCTCGCGGATCAGGGCGACCGCCTTCGCAGCGGCGGCATGGCTGTGCGGGGCATCGACGATCTCGTGATCGTCGAGGTCAAGCCCGTTCTCCGCCGCCACCTTGCGGATCCTGGCTTCGGGCCCGACCAGCACCGGGACGATCAGGCCCTGCTCGGCGGCCTCCAGCGCCCCGCGCAGCGAGGTCTCGTCGCAGGGGTGGGCGACGATGGTGACCGCCGAGGGCGCTTCCTGGGCTGCGGCGATCAGGCGGTCATATTTCGACGGTGCGGCGTTTGTCGCGCTGGGATCGGTCAATGATCAGGCTCCGGCTGTTGGTCAGGATGCGCTGCGGGTACGGTGGGCACTGCGGACGGCGACAGGGGCCGGCGCATCGCCGGGACTGCTGTCTTCGAGATCGAAAAGTTCGGCCACCCGGCGCAGGCGCCCGGCTGCCGCTTCGCCGAGCGTGCCGGACGATTCCAGCACGCCCCGCAAGGCATCGAAGGCGGCCCGGCGCTGGTCCCTGTCGTCCGGCAGCAGTTTCCGGATGGCCGCCAGTGCCGCCGCCTCGTCCATCAGCAGCATGTCGTACTGCTCGCGCACCAGCATCTTGAAATCGGCGAGCTTCAGCCGCGTCGCGTCCCCATGCGCCCGCCGCACCCTGCGGATGGCCTCGAAACCCCGCTCGTCGACCGCGCCGCGGGCCAGGCCGACGTAGAGCAGCGCACGAACCAGCCCCTCCACGGTGCCGCCCTGGGCGATCCTGGCCCTGAGCGCGTCCGTCTTCGCTTCGATCAGCGTCTTCGTCAGCAGGCTCTTCGGCGCCTTGCGCGGCGGCGTGTCCGAGGTCGGATCGATGCCGAGTGCCGCCTGCAGCGCCGGTGCGCCATAGGCGATCCGGAACGTCTCCTCCGCCATCGTCTCCGTCATCTTGCGCCAGCCTTCGAGCGCTTCGACGATCCGGGTCGACATCTGCTCCTGGACGGCGATGAACGGATTGTCCGGCGTGGCCTGGTGGCGGTCGTCGCGAACATGCTCGGCGGCACTCGCAATCCAGGCCATGAACGGGTTGGAGGAGCCGAACCACTCGTAGGACAGGCGCAGCGGATGCAGCCGCCGCATCGCCTCGGCCATCGGCGGATTGACCGCGGCCTTGACCGCCGGCTGGACGAAGGCGCGATAGAGCGAAAGGTTGATCTCGGAGAGACGGGCGGCGGCCTCGAAGCTGCGCTCGTCCTCCATGTCATTGCCGCCGAGGGCGCGGATATCGTCCAGCGTGCGGACCTCGCAGCGCATGATCCACTCGCCCGTCACCAGCTCCGGATGCTCGACGGCCTCGCCGGTCGGTTCGAAGACCGCCTCGTAGAGCCCCGGCGGCAGCACGTCGATCAGATCGATGTTGGAGGCGAATTCGTCGTGCTCCTTGCGCGCCACCCCGGCAGACACGAAGATCCCGAGGTGGCCGATCTTCTCGTGGACGACGTAGACGATCGTCTGGCCGAGCGAGCGGATCTCGTCGACGCTGTCGTAGAGGTCGAGGATCCAGTCGAGCGCCTGCTGCGGCGGCGTGATGTTGTCGCCCTTGGAGCAGAACACCACGATCGGCGAGCGGATCGTGCGCAGGTCGATCGCGGTGCCGTCGGAGGTGCGGACCTCGCCCGAGGCGAGCCTGTTGCCGATGAAGAGCTCGTCGACGATGAACTGCATTTCCTCGGCGTTGAGCGTGACATGCCCGCCCCACCAGCGCTCGAAGCCGAGATAGCGCTCGGCCTCGGTGTCGATCTTGGAATAGAGGTTGTACTGCTTGGACCAGAGCGTGTTGGCCGGATTCTGGTTCTCGAAGTTCTGCACCAGCCAGGCGCCATCGAACTTGCCCGCCCCGAGGTCGCCGGTCAGCGCCGTCAGCCAGCTGCCGCCGAGCAGGCCGCCCGAATAGCGCATCGGGTACTGGCCATGCACGCCCGCCCAATAGGAGAGGGGGGAGCCTGCGATGATGACCGGCCCGAACAGCTCCGGCCGCATCGCGGCCAGCATCATCATCGCCCAACCCGCCTGGCAATTGCCGATGACGCAAGGCTTGCCGTCGGCATCGGGGTGACGCTCGATCACCCTTTCGAGGAACACGGCCTCCGCCCGCGCGATGTCCTCGATCGTCTGTCCGGGCATCGGTTCGGGCAGGAAGCCGATGAAGTAGCAGGGATGCCCGGCCTTCATCGCGACGCCGATCTCGCTGTCGGCCTTGAACCCGCCGATGCCGGGTCCGTGCCCGGCGCGCGGGTCGACCACGACGAAGGGGCGCTTTGACAAATCGATCGTGACGCCCTCGGGCGGAATGATCCGCACCAGCCCGTAGTTCACCGGCCGCGGCAGCTCGCGACCGTCACAGACGAGCTCGGCATCGTAGTCCAGCACGTGCGGCGCCCGGGCTGCTGCGTGCTGCTCGTACTGTTCGCCGCGCTGCCGCATGACGTCGAGAAAGAGGATCGAACGCTGCCAGGCGTCCAGGGTGTAGGAATAGGCGTCGGAAAGCATCTGCGCAGTCGGAATGCCGGATAGCTCGGACATCATATCCACTCCTTCTGGTCATTTGCGAAAGCTCTTGAAGGCCGCCGTCCGATGCGTCCGAATTCGACAGCAACCCGCCCGCAGCGCGCACGCGCCCCGCGGGAGAGGGGTCAATCATGCCGAAATCCAGGCTCGAACGGCACACATCGCCAAGAGTGATAGCATAGCGCTCCAACGTCTCGTTTGCGTGACATCAATCGGCGGCGGCCGGAACGTCGCTTGGCCAGCCGGGAAGCGGGAATGGGGCTTGCGGGGGGCAGTAGACCCCATCCGGCGGCTTCAGGTCAAGTGAACCGGCGGCACGGAAATCGGCCGGCCGACCCGCGGCCGGGCCTTCCGATGCAACGCACGCCCTTCGGAAATCGCCCCGCTCAGGGCACCTGGGCGCCGGTGGCGGTGACGTAGATCGAATAGAGCGAATTGGTTGCGGCGATGAAGAGCCGGTTCCGCCTCGGCCCGCCGAAGGTCAGGTTCGCGACCGTCTGCGGCACCAGGATCTTGCCGAGGCGGGTGCCGTCGGGCGCGAAGCAATGCACGCCGTCGCCGGCGCTCGACCAGAGATTGCCGGCGATGTCGGTGCGGATGCCGTCCGGTATGCCGTTGTCGATCAGGGCGAAGACGCGGTCGTTGGCAAGTCGGCGCCCGTCGACGACGTCGAAGGCGCGGATATGGCGCGGAAGGACCTGGTCGTGGCTCGCGCCGGAGTCGGCAACGTAGAGGATCTTCTCGTCCGGCGAGAAGGCGAGACCGTTCGGCTGGTTGAAATCGGTGACGACGGCATCGAGCTCGCCGGTGAGCGGGTCGAGCCGGTAGACGTTGCGCGTCGGCTGTTCGGGGTCGGATCGGTATCCTTCGTAGTCGGAAAGGATCCCGTAGGTGGGGTCGGTGAACCAGACGGTGCCATCGGACCGGACCACGACGTCGTTCGGCGCGTTGAGCCGCTTGCCCTGGTAGCTCTCGGCAAGCACGGTGATCGTGCCGTCCACTTCCGTCCGGGTCACCCGCCGCATCCCGTGTTCGCAGGAGACGAGCCGCCCCTGCCGGTCGCGGGTATGCCCGTTCGCGAAGTTCGAGGGCTGGCGGAACACCGAGACGCCCGCCTCCGGCGCCCAGCGCAGCATGCGCTGGTTGGGGATGTCGCTCCACAGGAGCTGGTTGGCGTCGCTGAACCAGACGGGCCCCTCCGCCCAGCGGCAGCCGGAATAGAGTTCCTCCAGGCGGGCGCTGCCGACAGTCAGGTGGATGAAGCGTGGGTCGTCGATCTGGTAGAGGCTGTCGCGGGCCATGATGGGTCGTCCTGAAACTAGCGCATGCCCGGCCGCCGGCCGCCGGCGAGCAGAATGACGCTGATGATGATGATCCCGGTCATCACGAGGCGGATGCCCGCACCGAGACCGTACGTATTGAGCATGGACACGACCAGGAACATGAAGAGCGAGGCTCCCCATATGCCCGGCACGTTGGAATCGCCGCCGGCAACGGCCGTTCCGCCGATGACCACGACGGCAATGGACATCAGGAGATATTCCCCGCCCATGTTCAGCGCCGCGCCGCCGGAGAAGCAGGCGAGCAGGTAGCCGGCGAGCGAGGCGAGAACGGCGCAGAAGACATAGGTGACGAAGCGCGTGCCGTCCACCGGGATACCCGCCATCCTGGCCGCCGGCATGCTCTGTCCGATCGCCGAGATCCAGCGCCCGTAGATGGTCTTCTCCAGCAGGAACCAGGCAAACAGCGATATCAGCAGCGCAATGATCGCCACGTTCGGAACACCGAGCGTGCTGGACGTGGTGAAATCGGCGAGAAAGGAGGGCGGCTTGATGCGCAGGCCGCGGTTGGTCCAGATCGCCGCCGACTGGACGATGAAGCTCATCGACAGCGTCGCGATGATCGGCGGGATGCGCAGCGCCTTGATTAGGGCGTAGTTGCCGATCCCGACCGCGACGCCGATCGCGACGGCAACCAGCAGCCCCGGCAGGATCATGCCGTTGTCGACGTCCATCAGCTTCAGCGCCACCGTACCGGCGAGCGTCATCGTCGCTGGAACGGAGAGATCGATATTGCCGGGACCGAGCGTGATGACGAACATCTGGCCGATGCCGACGATGATGGAAAAGGCCGCGAAGGTCAGCGCCGCCTGGGACAGCCCGAACGTGCTCGCCCCGCCGGTGACGAGGATGGTGGCGAACCAGACGGCGAAGGCCGCGATCCACGACCAGATCCAGGGCTTTCGCGAAAGTCGCGCGATTGCGGTCATCGTGCTTGCTCCCGGGTTTCGATGCGCCGCAGAAGAAGGCGGAGCGCCAGCACGACGATGAGGATCGCGCCCTGCGCGCCGATCTGCCAGTCGGGCGAAATCCGCAGGAACGAGAGGAACGAGCCGGCGAGCGTCAGGGTGAGGGCGCCGATCACCGCGCCGATCGGCGACACGCGCCCGCCGATGAACTCGCCGCCGCCGAGGATCACGCCGGCGATCGACAGGAGCGTGTAGCGCAGCGCGATGTTGGCGTCGGCCGAGGTCGTCAGCCCGACGAGCGCGATGCCCGCGAGGACGGCGAAGGCGCCCGCGAGCGCATAGGCCGCAGCGCGTGTGGCGACGACCGACCAGCCCGCCCGCTCGACCGAGCGCTGGTTGCCGCCGACGCCGCGGATGCGCACGCCGAGCGAGGAGCGCATGACGAGGAGATGGGCTGCGATGGCGATGACGATGCTGGCGACGATCGCCATCGGCACCAGCGGCGGCTTGGCCGTCATCAGCGCGCGCGCCCAGTCCGGCGCCTGCCCGCCGGGCGCCGGCAGCAGCAGCACGGCAAGGCCGGCCCAGACGAAGCTCATGCCGAGCGTGACGACGATCGACGGCAGGTCGCGCAGGTAGATCACGACGCCGAGCACGGCGTAGACCACCACGGCGCCCGCCAGGATCATCGCCCCGACAAGCGGCGCGTCGCGCAGGAAGGTCGCGGTCACGCAGGCGACGAAGCTGACGAAGGTGCCCATCGACAGGTCGAGGTCGTTGACCGACATGATCAGCATCTGCGCGATGGTGGCGAGCGCGATCGGGACGGCGAGGTTGAAGAGCAGGTTGAGCCCGACATAGCTCATCGCCCGCGGCTGCAGCCAGAACACGGCGGCGAGCAGCACCGTCAGGGACAGCGCCGGTATCGCCAGGCGCAGGGCATCGGAGGAAATCCTGCGCTTCATGCGGCGGCTCCCGCGAACGAGGCGGCCAGAATGTTGTCCTCGGTGATCGCCTCGCCGGTCAGTTCGGCGACGATCGCGCCTTCCCGGAAGACATAGACACGGTCGCAGAGGCAGACTTCCTCCATTTCCGTCGAATACCAGACGAAGGTGCGGCCGGCATCGGCCTCCTGGCGGACGATCTCGTAGACCTCCTGCTTGGTGCCGACATCCACGCCGCGCATCGGGTCGTCCATCAAGACGACCGGCGCGCGCGTCGAAAGCGCACGCGCGAACAGCACCTTCTGCTGGTTGCCGCCCGACAGCGACAGAATGCGGTTTTCCATGTCCTGCGTGCGGATTTCGATGCGGCGCTTCCACTCCGCGCCGCGCCCGGCCTCGGCGCCGGCGTTCAGGACGCCCCGCTTGGCGACGCCGTCGAGCGATGCGATCGACAGGTTCTTCAAAATGCTCCAGAGCTCGAACACGCCGTTCAGCCGGCGGTCGCCGGCGACGAAGGTCACGAGCGGATCGCGACGGGGCAGCCAGTCACCGCTGTTGGCCGCGTGCAGCGTCATCAGCATTCGCGTCTGGCCATGGCCGGCGAGCCCCGCGAGCCCGACGATCTCTCCCTTTCCGGCCCTGAACGCCATGCCCCGTCCGGACTGCTCGAGCGCCACGGGGGCATCGGCCAGATCGCGGGACCGGCGGCGGTGGGCATCGCCCTTGACCACGCTGCCCATCGCCTCGACGAGGCTGTGCTCGCTGAACGCAGCCGCCGGCCGCTCGGCGACGATGCGGCCGTCCTTCATCACGACGATGCGGCTCGCGGTCGCGAGAACCTCGTGCAGGATATGCGAAATGAAGACGACGGCGCCGCCGGCCGCGACGAAGCGGCGGACATGGGCCAGCATCTGCTCGGCGAGGCTCGCATCGAGCGAGGAGGTCGGCTCGTCCAGGATCACCAGCCTCGGCGCGATGCCGGCGTCGGAAAAGGCCATGGCGATCTCGACCATCTGCCGCTCGGCGATCGACAGTTCGCCGACGGTGCTGTCGCTCTCGATGCCGTGGCCGGGAAAGACCGTGTCCAGACTGGACTCAATGACCCGTCTCGCGCGCTTGCGCCAGCCGAAGCCCCCGAGATGGCGGTGCATGATGCGGGTGTTCTCGATGATCGTGAGATTGGGGCAGAGCGAAAGCTCCTGGAACACGCAGCGGACGCCGCGGGTCCTGGCCGCATTGATGCCGTAGGGCGCGATGACCGCGCCGTCGCCGGAAACCGTGCCCTGGTGCGGCGTCAGTCCGCCGTTGATGACGCTGACGATCGTCGACTTGCCGGCGCCGTTGTGACCGACGAGGCCGACGCATTCGCCGGGCATGATCGACAGCGTCACGCCGTCGAGCGCCTTTACCGCGCCGAAGCTCACCTTGGCGTCATCGACCGCGATCACCGCCTTGCGCATGTCACCCGTCATTGCTGTCGTCTTCTACTCCAAAAAAATCGGCCGCGCGACCCGGTGGGGTCACGCGGCCAGTCTGGGAGGTACTTACTTGGCTGCCTCGATGACCTTGAGCGCGTCTTCCTGCGAGTATTCGACGTTGGCGACGCCGCCGGCCTGGGTGTTGGCGAGGTTCTGTTCGAGGTTGTCCTGGTCGATGCGCAGGAACGGCACCACGAGGTCCTTCTTGACCTCCTTGCCGTCCAGGATCTGCTGGGCGACCCAGAAGGCGAGGGTGGAGACGCCGGGCGCGATCGAGACCGACATGGTCTCATAGCCGTTGGCGTCCTTCTGCTCCTTCCACCACTTCAGCTCGTCCTCACGGTTGCCCATGACGATCACCGGCATCGGCCGCTTGGCCGCCGCGATCGCCTGTGCCGCGCCGTAGCCGTCGCCGCCCTGGGTCACGACGCCGACGATCTCCGGCAGGCTCGGCAGGATGCCGGCGACGGCCTTCTGCGCCACGTCCTGCGCCCAGTCGCCATGCACCGAGCCGGCGATCTTGAACTGCGGGAACTGCTTGACGCCCTCATGAATGCCCGCCGAGATCTCGTCATCGACGAAGACGCCGGCAAGCCCGCGGATCTCCAGGAGGTTGCCGCCCTGGGGCAGCTTCTTGGAGAGATACTCGACCTGGCTGCGGCCCATTTCCTTGAAGTCGACGGCAATGCGCCAGGCGCAGGGCTCCGTCACGATCCCGTCGAACGAGACGACGGTGATGCCCGCATCGCAGGCTTCCTTGACGGCGCCGTTCAGCGCCGTCGGCGAGGCGGCGTTGAGCACGATCGCGTCATAGCCCTGCAGGATCATGTTCTGGATCTGCGCGGCCTGTTCGGTCGCCTGGTTCTCGGCGGTCGTGAACGGATCGGCGGCGGCGACGACGCCGGCCTTGACGGCCTCGCCGGTCACCTTGTCCCAGCTCGTCAGCATGGCCTGTCGCCACGAGTTGCCGGCGTAGTTGTTGGACAGCGCGATCTTCTTGCCGGACGTGTCGGCAAACGCGGTGATCGGCATGGCGGCGCACGCGACGGCGACCGATGCCAGAAGCATCTTGCGAATTGTCATGTCATCCTCCCTCAGGATCCGTCCTTCGACCGGATCGGTTCATCGCCCGCGTTCGATCCGCAGGCCGACGAAAATTGTTCTTGCACTGAGCTTCCTCCTCTCAGTAAGGGCAGGATGAGGGAGAACGGGCGATCTGTATAGGCGCCATGCGGCAACTTGTTTGCGGGGATTGCGCAACGAGTTGCGGTTTCATGCAGGACGCACGCGACCCTTTGGGCGCTTACTGTAGGAAGCGGTCGCGGCGTTGAGGAGCGCCTGGTCCCGAACCTGGTTCGGGGCGGGGCGACCGCGGGAGGAATTGCCGACATGCTGCACATGGCACCGGCTGCGCTGGTCGATCACTATCTCGGTATTTCCCGGCTGCTCGCCGGCCAGCTCGACTTCCGCTCGGCGATCCGCGCGGTCGCAGCCGAGGTGGCGCACATCATCCCGCATGACCATCTCGATGTCTGCATGCTGATGGTGGACGGCAACTACCACACGGCCTACGAAACCGGCATGGACACGGCCTGGGGCGATGTCGCCTCCGCGCCCGTCGCCAACAGCCCGATCCGCTCGCTGCTGCGCGGCGAGGTCGACTACATGCTCACCGACGACGCCATGGCCGATCCGCGCTTCCATTTCGAAGGCGCGTTCAAGCGGCCGATCGTCGAGCAGACGCTGCGCAGCCGGCTGCACGTGCCGCTGAAAGTGCAGGGGACGATCATCGCCGCCCTCAGCTGTTCGTCGCAGAAGCCGGGCATCTATACGATGGAGGACGTCGAGCGGGCCTGCATCATCGCCGATCTCCTGGCGCCCTATTTCTTTGCGCTGCGCGCGGCCGAGCAGGCGCAGCTGTCGGCCATCGTCGAGGCGGAAGCACGGGCACGGGAGGAGGGGTTGCGGCAGGGCGCGCTGAAACTGACCGAGGCGCTCGAGCAGGAGCGCCAGCGCATCGGCATGGACCTGCACGACCAGACGCTCGCCGACCTGACGCGCCTGTCGCGCCGGATCGACCGGCTGGCGAAATCGGGCGAGCTGACAGGGGCGGCGCTCGAGCCGGTGTCGCGCGGCCTGCAGCACTGCATGCAGGACCTGCGACAGATCATCGAGGAGGCCAAGCCGTCGGTCTTGCAGCTCTTCGGCCTTGCCCAGGCGCTGGAGAACCATCTCGACCGGTCGGTCCGCGACAGCGGCACGCCGATCGAATGGGCGTTGATCGACGAAACCGCGGGCGCCCTCGACGATCTCGAGCCGACGGTCAGCGTCGCCCTCTTCCGCATCACCCAGGAGGCAATCAACAATGCCGTTCGCCACGCCCAGCCGATGTCGATCACCGTGCGGCTGCGGGTCGCCAACGGCCAGGTCGAAATCGAGACCACCGACGACGGCAACGGCCTGACAGACAGGCGCCGCCGCATCGGCGGCGGCATCGACAACATGAAGACGCGGGCGCGGCTGATATCGGCGAAGTTCGCGCTGGGGCCCGGACGCGGCAATCGCGGCACGACGGTGACCGTGCAGCTGTCGCTCGGCCGGCCCGGACTGGAGGACGACATGGCGACGAAGGACGCGCAATGAAGGTTCTGATCGTGGAAGACGACCCGCTGCACCGCTCGTATCTGCACGAGGCGGTCAGTGCGGCATTGCCCGAATGCGACACCGTCATCGAGGCCGAGAACGGGATTGCCGGCGAGCGGCTCGCCCGGGATCATCGCTCCGCCCACATCGTGATGGACCTGCAGATGGCAAACCGGAACGGCATCGAGGCGGCCCGCGCCATCTGGAAGGAGCGCCCGGAGACGCGCATCCTGTTCTGGTCGAACTATTCCGACGAGGCCTATGTCCGCGGCGTGTCGCGCATCGTTCCCGATGGGGCGGCCTATGGATACGTGCTGAAGTCGGCCTCCGACGAGCGGCTGAAGCTGGCGCTGCGCTCGATCTTCGTCGAAAGCCAGTGCGTGATCGATCGCGAGGTGCGCGGCCTGCAGCAGAAGAGCCTCAGCCACGCCCGCAGCTTCACCGATTCCGAATACGAGGTGCTGGTCGACATCGCGCTCGGCCTGACCGACCGGGCGATCGCGCGGCGGCGAAACCTCTCGCTGCGCAGCGTTCAGAACCGGCTGCAGCACCTCTACGACAAGCTGGAGGTCTACCAGACCACCGCCGCCGACCCGGACGACAGCCGCTTCAATCTGCGTGCGCGCGCCGTCACGGTGGCGTTCCTGAGGAAGCTGCTGAACTACAGCGCGCTCGAGCGCGCCGAAGCGGAGCTGCAGGACTGGCTGAGGGAACACTAGTGGTCGCTGCCGCGGCTTCATGTTTTGCAGGCCGCGCGCCCGCCGGGCATTGCCCCGGCGGCGTCTTCGATGAACCCCGTCCGCCTTCGCGGACCCGCCATGAGGCCTTAGGGCATTCCCGGTGAGCGCGGGTTCACCGGGAATGCCCTAGCTTCTTGTTCTAACGCATTGTCCGGGCGTGAAATCCGAACTGGATTTCACTGGAAATGCTCTAGAAGGCTTCGTAGGCCGCGATGATCGCCGCGATCTGCTGCGAGCTCAGCCCTTCCATCTGCGTGGGCGTGATCGCCTGCAGCTGCTCGCGCCTCAGGCTCTTGATGTTCAGCACCGTCAGGCCCGAGATCGCGGTCTTGCTCACCGCTGCGATGTCCTCGGTCGAGAAGGTCCGCAGGTTGTCCGAGCTCAGTGCCGCCATCTGTTCCGCGGTGAGACCGGCGACCTGGGCAGGCGTCAGGGCCTCGGCCTGGGCCGTGCTCAGAGCCGCGATCTGGGCCGTGGTCAGGCCGGCCACGGCCTTGGGCGACAGTGCGGCGATCTGTTCGGTGGAGAGCGCCGGGATCTTCTCGGTTCCGAGCGCTGCCACCTGCACGGGGTTCAGGGCGCCGATCTGGCCGGGGGTGAGCGCGCTGATCTGGTCGGTGCTCAGGGCCTTCAGCTGATAGTAGGTCAGGCTGGAGATCTGGCCCGTCGTCAGCGCCGTCAGCTGTTCATGATCGAGGGCTGCGATGTTCTCGGTCGACAGGCCGGTGATCGCCGCCGCGGTGATGGCCGCGATGTCGGCAGGCGCGAATGTGGCGATATCGTCCGGTCCGAGCGCTGCGACCTGCGTCGCCGTCAGGGCGGCGAGCTGGCTCGTGGTGAACGCATCGATCTGCGACGGGGTCAGCGCGCCGATCTGCGATGCCGTCAGGCCGGGAATGGCCTTCGGATCGAGCGCCGCGATCTGCCCGGTCGACAGGGCGGCGAGACCCGCGCTCGTCAGGGCGGCGACCTGGGTTGCGGTCAGCGCGCGCACCTGCGTCGTCGTCAGGGCTCCGACCTGAGACGGCGACAGGGCGCCGATCTGCTCGGTCGTCAGCGCCGCGATCTGCGCGGCGGTCAGGCTGGCGATCTGGTCCGGGCCGAGCGAGCCGAGCTGTGTGGCCGACATCCCGGCGATGCCCGCCGCACTGATCGCCGCCAGGTCGGCGGTCGAGAACGTCGCCAGATCCTCCGCGCTGAGTGCGGCGATCTGCGTTGCCGTCAGCGCACCGATCTGCGGGGTCGAAAGCGCATCCACCTGCGTCGGCGTCAGCGCGGTCACCTGCTCTGCGGACAGACCGGCGATCGCCTTCGGGTTGAGCGCGGCGATCTGGGTGGTGGTAAGATCGGCGATCCGGTCCGGCGACAGGGCCGCCAGCTGGGTCGCACTGAGGGCGCCGATCTGGGCCGCCGACAGGGCCGCGAGCTGCGCCGATGTCAGCGAACGGATCTGGCTCGGCTTGAGGGCCGCGATCTGGGCCGTGGTCAGCGCCTTTATCTGTTCGACGGGGAGACCGGCGAGATTCTCGTCGGAAATCCCGGGGACGGCGCCCGTGCCGATCGCCGGGATGTCTTCGGGCGAGAACGTCGCCAGTTGCTCAGGCGACATGGCGCCGAGCTGCGTCGCGGTCAGGGCCGCGATCTGCGTGGCCGAGAACGCGTCGACCTGGCTGGGGGTCAGGCTCGCGATCTGGCTTGCCGTCAGGCCGGGGATCGCCTTGGTGCTCAGCGCGGCCAGCTGGTCGATGGAAAGCGCCGCGACGTTCTCCGGCGGCAGCGCGGCCACCTGGGTGGCGGTCAGCGCCGCGATCTGACCCGGCGAGAGCACCTGCACCTGGGCGAGCGTCAGGGCCCCGACCTGGTCCGCCTTCAGGGCGGCGACCTGGTTCGGCGTCAAGGAGGCGATCTGGTCGAGGCTGAGGGCTGCTATGTTCTCGCGGGTCATGCCGGAGATCGCCGCCGCCGGGATGGCCGCGATTTCCTCCGGCGTGAAGGTCGCAAGGTCCTCCGCCTCCAGGGCTGCGACCTGCGCCGCGGTGAGCCCGCCGATCTGGGCCGCCGTGAAGGCCTCCGTCTGCTCCGGTCCGAGGGCTGCGACCTGGGCGGCCGTCAGCCCTCCGACCGCCTTGACGTTCAGGGCGGCAATCTGCTCGATCGAAAGGGCCTGGATGCTTTCGACACCCAGCGCTGCGACCTGGCTGGCGCTGAGGGCCCGCACCTGGGTCGCCGTGAGCGCCTCGACCTGCGAGGGCGAGAACGCCGCGACCTGGGCGGGCTTCAGCGCCGTGATCTGCGAAGGCGTGAGGGCTGCCACCTGTTCCGGGCTCAGCAGGGCGATGTTGGCGGCCGACAGGCCGCCGATCGCCTTGGCACTGATGGCGGCGATGTCTGCGGCGGAGAAGGCGGCCAGATCCTCCGCCTCGAGGGCTGCCACCTGCGCCAGGCTCAGGCTTCCCACCTGCGTGGCCGTCAGGGCCTCCGCCTGCACCGGCGACAGCGCGGCGATCTGCGCGGCCGTCAGCCCGACGATCGCCTTGGTCGTCAGGGCGGAGACCTGCTCCGTGGAGAGCGCCCGGATATGATCGATGCCGAGGGCCGAGACCTGGGCTGCGGTCAGGGCGCCGACCTGGGCGGGCGTCAGGGCCGACACCTGGCTCGGCGAAAGGGCGGCGACCTGGGCCGGCTTCAGGCTGGCGACCTGGGCGGCCGTCAGCGCGGCAAGCTGGTCGGCCGACAGCGAGCCGACATTTGCGGGGCTCAGTCCGGGCAGCGCCTTCGGGCTGATCGCGGCGATATCCTTGGCCGAGAAGGTCGCAAGCGCCTCGGCGCTCAGCGCCGCAAGCTGGGTGGAGGTGAGCGCGCCGATCTGCGCCGTCGACAGCGCATCGATCTGGCCCGGCGACAGGGCCGCGATCTGGCCCGCGGTCAGGCCGGCGACCGCGCGCGTGGTCAGGGCCGAAATCTGCTCGTCGGAAAGGGCGGAGATCCGGTCGGCGGGCACGGCCGCGATCTGGGCCGCGCTCAGGGCACCGATCTGCGCCGACGACAGGCGTTCGAGCTGTTCCGACGTCAGCGCGGCGATCTGGTTGGTCTTCAAGGCCGCGATCTGGCCGGGCGACAGCGCCGAGACCTGATCCAGCGTCAGTGCGGCCACGTCCTCGGGCCCCAGGCCCGACAAGGCGGTTGCGCCGATCGCGGCGATCTGGGCGGACGAAAGCCCTTCGAGCTGGTCCGGGCTGAACGCGGCGATCTGCTTGGAACTGAGGTAGGCCACCTGGGTGGTCGTCAGGGATCCGATCTGCGCCTGAGACAGGGCGGTGATCTGCGCCGGCGTCAGGCCCGCGATGGCCCGGGGGCTGAGCGCCGCCAGCTGGTCGGTGGTCAGGGCGGCGATCCTGTCGCCCGGCAAAGCCGACACCTGCGCGGCACTGAGGGCGCGGAACTGCGTCGTCGTCATGGCCTGCACCTGCGACGTCGTCAGGGCCGCGATCTGGCCGCCCTTCAGCGACGCGATCTGCGACGGCGTGAGGGCGGAGACCTGGTCCACCGTCAGCGTGGCGACGTTGTCGGCGGACAGGCCCGAAAGCGCGACAGGCGTGATCGCGGCGATCTTGTCGGGCGAGAAGGTTGCCAGCTGATCCGGCGTCAGGGCCGCGATCTGCCTGGCGCCGAGCCGCGCCACCTGCGCCTTCGTCAGCGCCTCGGTCTGCTCGGGGCTCATCGACGAGATCTGGGCCGGGGTCAGGCCGGCAACGGCATTGCCGCTGAGGGCCGCGATCTGTTCGCCGGACAAGGCCGCAATACTGTCGAGCGGCAGGGCTGCCAGCTGCGTCGCGGTGAGGGCGGCCACCTGCGCGGTCGAAAGCGCGCCAACCTGCTCGGGCGACAGCGCCGCCAGCTGGCTCGCGGCCATGACCGCGATCTGGCCCGGCGCCAGGGCGGAAACCTGCTCCAGGCTCAGCGACGCGACGTTTGCGGCACTCAGGCCGGCGATGGCCTTGGTGCTGATCATCTTGATGTCGGCCGGCGAGAAGGTTCCGAGCTGCTCGGCGCTCAAGGCACCGACCTGCTTGAGGCTGAGGCTTGCGATCTGCGTCGGCGTCAGCGCCGCCGTCTGCTCCAGGCTCAGCGAGGCGACCTGGCCGACGGTGAGACCGACGATTGCCTTCGGGCTCAGGGCCGCGATCTGCTCGGGCGAAAATGCCGCCAGGCTCTCGCCGGACAGGGACGCGACCTGCGTGGCGGTGAGCGCACCGATCTGGGATGCGTTGAGGACGGCGATATGGTCCGGCGTCAGCGCCGCGATCTGGTCGCCCTTCAGGGCGGCGATCTGCGCGGGCGTCATCGCGGCGACCTGCTCCGGGGTGAGCGAGGCCACTGCCTCGGCCGACATCCCCCGCAGCGCCGCAGGCGTGATCGCGGCGATATCGGCCTCCGAGAAGGTCGCGAGATCCTTGGAGCTGAGGGCTGCGATCTGCGCCGCACTGAGGCTTGCGACCTGGGCCGACGTCAGCGCTTCCGCCTGCTTGCTCGACAGACCGACGATCTGGCTCGTGCTGAGGGCGGCGACCTGCGAGTTCGTCAGGCTTGCGATCTTGTCCGTCGACAGCGCCGCCAGTTGATCCAGGTTCAGCCCGATCACCGCCTGCGGCGACAGGGCGGACATCTGCGACGCGCTCAGGCTGGCGACGACCTTGGCCGACAGGGCCGCGACCTGCGACGAGGTCAGCGCGCCGGCCTGCGCAGCGGTGAGCGCAGCCGCATCCTCCTCGGTCCAGGACGCGATGGTCGAGGCCGGGAGGGACCTGATCTGGGTGATGCTCATGGAGGCAACGATCGACGTCATAATTGCAAAGCCCTCAAATCAAAAAATCCGCAATACAACCGGCGGTTCGACCGCCGTGCCCTGCTTTAGAGATGCTGACTTGCCCGAGCCTGATTGCTGCCGCACCGGCCGTAACCGGCGCGGCGCCGCCCATACGCAAAACCCCGGGATGAGGACATCCCGGGGTCGAAGGTCTCGCAAAACGCTATGTCGATCCGGCTTATTCCGCCGGTGCGGCCACGAAGGTCGATTCGCCCGATTGCTTCAGGGGCCGATCGCCGGTCAGGCGGCGGACGAGCACATAGAAGACCGGGGTCATGAAGATGCCGAACAGCGTGACGCCGATCATGCCGGAGAAGACGGCGACACCCATCGCGGCCCGCATTTCCGCACCCGCCCCGGTCGAGACGACGAGCGGCACGACGCCCATGATGAAGGCCGCCGACGTCATCAGGATCGGCCGCAGCCGCAACCGGCTCGCCTCGATCGCCGCCTTGACCGGCGAACGGCCCTCGAATTCGAGCTCGCGGGCGAACTCGACGATCAGGATCGCGTTCTTCGCCGATAGCCCGACCAGCACGATCAGGCCGATCTGGGTGAAGATGTTGTTGTCTCCGCCCGTGAGCCAGACGCCGGTCAGCGCCGCCAGAAGGCCCATCGGCACGATCAGGATGATCGCAAGCGGCAGGGTCAGGCTTTCATACTGGGCCGCCAGCACGAGATAGACGAGCAGCAGCGCCAGCGGGAAGACGATCACGCCCGAATTGCCGGCCAGGATCTGCTGGTAGGTCAGGTCGGTCCACTCGAAGCCGATTCCCGGCGGCAGCGTCTCGTCGGCGATTCGTTCGATCGCATCCTGCGCCTGGCCGGAGGAGAAGCCCGGCGCCGGGCCGCCGTTGATGTCGGCGGCGAGGAAGCCGTTGTAGCGCGTGGTGCGCTCCGGCCCCGTGGTCGCCTCGACCTTCAAGAGCGTGGCGAGCGGGATCATCTCGCCGGACTGGGAGCGAACCTTCAAGGCGCCGATGTCCTCGGCATGGGCGCGGAACTTCGCGTCGGCTTGGACGCGCACGCTGTAGGTGCGGCCGAAGGCGTTGAAGTCGTTGACGTAGAGCGAGCCGAGGTAGATCTGCAGCGTATCGAAGACGTCGGTCACCGAGACGCCGAGCTGCTCGGCCTTCTCGCGGTCGAGGTCGGCGTAGAGCTGCGGCACGTTGATCTGGAAGCTCGAGAACAGGCCCGCGAGCTCCGGCGTCTGGTAGGCCTTGGCGAGGAAGGCCTTGGTCGCCTCGTCCAATGCCTGGTAGCCAAGTCCGGCCCGGTCCTCGATCTGCAGCTTGAAGCCGCCGGTCGTGCCGAGGCCCTGGACGGGCGGGGGCGGGAACATCGCGATGAAGGCGTCCTGGATCGCCCCGAACTTCTGGTTGAGCTGCATCGCGATCGCGCCGGCGGAAAGCTCGGGCGTCGTGCGTTCCTCGAACGGCGCGAGACCGACGAAGACGATGCCCGCGTTCGAGCCGTTGGTGAAGCCGTTGATCGACAGCCCCGGGAACGCGATCGCGTGTTCGACACCGGGCTGGGCGAGCGTGATCTCGCTCATCCGCTCGATCACGTCCTCGGTCCTGTCGAGGGTGGCCGCATCGGGAAGCTGGGCGAAGCCGATCAGGTACTGCTTGTCCTGCGCCGGCACGAAGCCGCCGGGAACGGCCTGGAACAGCTGGTAGGTGGCGCCCAAAAGCAGCAGGTAGATCACCATGACGATGCTCTTGCGCGACAGGATCGCGCCCACCCCGCGCCCGTAGGCTTTCGAGCTCGCGCCGAACGCCCGGTTGAAACCGCGGAAGAACCAGCCGAGCGTGCGGTCCATCAGCCGCGTGAACCAGTCCTTCTTCGCGTGATGGTCCTTCAGGAGCAGCGCCGAGAGGGCCGGCGACAGCGTCAGTGAGTTGATCGCCGAGATCACCGTCGAGATCGCGATCGTGAGCGCGAACTGGCGGTAGAACTGGCCGGACAGGCCCGTGATGAAGGCGAGCGGCACGAAGACGGCGACCAGCACGAGCGCGATCGCGATGATCGGGCCCGACACTTCGCGCATGGCGCGGTAGGTCGCCTCACGCGGCGAGAGCCCGTTTTCTATGTTGCGCTCGACGTTCTCCACGACCACGATCGCGTCGTCGACGACGATACCGATCGCCAGCACCAGTCCGAACAGGCTGAGCGCATTGATGGAGAAGCCGAAGACGTACATCACGCCGAAGGTGCCGATGATCGAGACCGGCACGGCGAGCAGGGGAATGATCGACGCCCGCCAGGTCTGCAGGAACAGGATCACGACGAGCACGACGAGCGCGATCGCTTCGAGCAGCGTGTGGACGACCTTGTCGATCGAGGCGCGCACGAACTGGGTGGTGTCGTAGACGATGTCGTAGCGCACGCCCTCGGGCATCGCGACCTGCAGCTCGTTCATCGTCGCCGCCACCTGATCGGAGATCTCGATCGCGTTCGAACCCGGAGCCTGGAAGACCGGGATCGCCACGGCCGCCTTGTTGTCGAGCAGCGAGCGCAGCGAGTAGTCGGCGGCGCCGAGTTCGACACGGGCGACGTCCTGCAGGCGGGTGATCGCGCCGTTCTCGCCGCTCTTGACGATGATGCGGCCGAATTCCTCCGGCGACTGGAGACGTCCCTGCGCGTTGACTGAGAGCTGGAGGTCGATGCCGTCGACGCTCGGGGACGCGCCGATCACGCCGGCCGCCGCCTGGACGTTCTGCTGGCGGATGGCCGCCACGATGTCGCTGGCCGCGAGCCCGCGCTCGGCGGCCTTCTGCGGATCGATCCAGACGCGCATCGAATAGTCGCCCGAGCCGAAGATCTGCACCTGGCCGACGCCATCGATGCGCGCCAGCCGGTCCTTGACGTTGAGGACGGCGTAGTTGCGCAGATAGGTGATGTCGTAGCGGTTGTCGGGCGAGCTGAGGTGGATCACCATCATCAGGTCCGGCGAGCTCTTCACCGTGGTGACGCCGAGCGCGCGCACCTCCGCCGGCAGCCGCGGCTCGGCCTGCGAGACGCGGTTCTGCACCAGCTGCTGGGCCTTGTCGGGATCGGTGCCGAGCGCGAACGTGACCGTCAGCGTCATGACGCCGTCGGCGGTCGCCTGGCTCGACATGTAGAGCATGTCCTCGACGCCGTTGATCTGCTCCTCGAGCGGGGTTGCCACCGTCTCGGCGATGACCTTGGGATTGGCGCCGGGATACTGGGCCCGGACGACGACGGACGGGGGGACGACTTCGGGATATTCCGAGATCGGCAGCGAGCGCATGCCGATCAGGCCGGCGATGACGATCAACAGCGACAAGACGCCCGCAAAGACCGGGCGGTCGACGAAGAACCGTGAGATATTCATGGCGGTACCCTCTCCAAAGGGCTGAACGGGGGACGCAAAGTCCCCGGCTTGCGGCCGGCGGCCGCAGGCAGAGTTGAACGATCGGAAAATCCGGCGGGCGCGACCCGCCGGTCGTGAGTGTTACTGGGCCGCGGCCACTTCCGTCTGCGGATCGACGACGACGCCGGCGCGCACGCGCTGCAACCCGTTGACGATGATCCGGTCGCCGGGCGAAAGGCCCTTCTCGACGATGCGCATGCCCTCGACCGAGGCGCCGAGCTGCACCTGGCGGTAGTTGACGGTGTTGCCGCTGTCGACGACGAAGACGAACTTCTTGTCCTGGTCGGTGCCGACCGCGCGTTCGCTGACCATCAGCCGTTCCTCGGCCTTCGGCTCGCCGAGGCGGATGCGGACGAACTGGCCGGGAATGAGCCGGTCGCCGGGATTGTCGAAGACGGCGCGGACGCGGATCGTGCCGCTTTGCGCATCCACCTCGTTGTCGATGAGCTGGAGCTTGCCGACGAGCGGCGTGCCCTCGTCGCCGAGCGTGCCGATCTCGACCGGGATCTGGTCGATCGCGGCGAGCCCGTTGGCGGCTGCGGGAAGCTCGGCGAGCGCGCGCGCCACCAGCTCCTCATTGGCGTTGAAGCTCGCATAGATCGGCCCGGAGGACACCAGCGTCGTCAGGGCAGGGGAGGCCGACCCCGCGGCGACGAGATTGCCGGCGGTGATCTCCAGCTTGCCGACGCGTCCGGAGATCGGCGCGCGGATCTCGGTGTAGCCGAGATCGAGGCGTGCCGTGGTCAGCGCCGCCTCGGCCGCCTGCAGGTTCGCCAGCGCCTCGCTGCGAAGGCTCTGGCGCTGGGCGAAGTCGCTGTCGGAGATCGTGTTCTTTACGACCAGCTTGCGGCCGCGCTCGAGTTCGGTATCGGCGAGATCGAGCTTGGCGCGGGCCGAGGCGACGAGGCCTTCGGCCTGGGCGACCGCCGCTTCGAAGGGCGCCGGATCGATCTTCACCAGGAGGTCGCCGGCCTTGACCAGCGCGCCCTCGCGGAAATGCGCGGACTGGATCGCACCGGCGACGCGGGAGCGAACCTCTACCCTGTCGACCGCCTCGAGCCTGCCGGAAAACTCCTGCCAGGTCGTCACGCTGCGCGGTTGAACGGCGACGACGGTGACCGGCACGGCCGGAGCCGGCGCTGCGGCCTCGGACGTCGCATGCGCGTCCGGGGTGAAATCCAGGTGCAGGGCTGCGCCGGAAACGGACGCGAAGATTCCCAGGCCGGCGCCCCACAGGGCCCAGCGTCTCTTGTTCGACGACATTGCTATCTCCTTGCGGTCCTAGATGGGACCGATCTGTTCTCTCAAAATCAGGAGGCCCTGTTTTGCAGTTCCCCGATAAAGTCCTCAAATTCCCTGCGGAGTTCGTCCGGGGGCGCACAACCCTCCGTCCGGTCCGCACCATATATCTGCGTCCAGCCCCGGCAGGCCGGGAGCACCCGGCTCTTCACGGTCACGCCGGCCGCCGCCAGGCGTGCAGCGTAGTCGGCGGCCTCGTCCCGCAACGGGTCATCCGCGGACGTCAGGATGAGTGCGGGAGCCACTCCTGACAGACGCGAACAATGTCCCGGCGCGGCATAGGGGTGGCAATACCCCCCGCCGGAACCGAGATAGTGGTTCCAGCCTTCCGTCCACCGTTCCCGCATCCCGGCCCCTTCGGCTTCGCGGAAGGAGGCCGTGGCCATCAGCGGGTCGATCAGAGGCGACAGCAGGATCTGGCCGTCGATCTCGTCCGGCATCTGGTCGCGCGCCTTCAGCGCCACGCCCGCCGCCAGATTGCCGCCCGCCTCTTCGCCGGCGACCAGCAGCAGCGAACGCTGGCTGCCGAACTGCTTGCGCTTGCCGCTCAGGCAGCGCAACGCGGAGAAGGCGAATTCCAGCGCCTTCGGAAAGACGTTCTCCGAGGGCTTGGCGTAGTCCGCCTCGACGACGACCGCCCCCGAATTGGCAAACGCCCTTGCAATCGGGCTCTCACCGTTCCTATCTCTGTCGAGAAAGGCGCCGCCGCTGAAATACAGCACAAGCGGCGGTGTCTTTCCGCGGGTGGCGCTGTCGTAGATGCGGATCGGCATATAGCGGTCCGCCGCACCGTCGACTTCCATCTCCCGCCATTCGCTTTTCATCGCTCTGGCCTTTCGCATACAACCTGCTTCCGGAAGGGAAGGGTGCCTGCTCAACTTAATTCTTATATTATTATTCCATCCCCCTTGGATAAGGGCGGGATTTTGGGCATCACTGTTCCAAATTTCGAATAATAGTGCATTGCAGCGAGAAGGACGACGGAATTGGACCAGCTTTCGGCGATGCGGGTCTTCGTTCGAGTGGTGGAGACGGGCAATTTCTCGCGCGCCGCCACCGCTCTCAACATGCCCAAGACCACCGTCACCAATCTCATTCAGGGATTGGAGGCGCATCTGCGCACCACGCTTCTGAACCGTACCACGCGGCGGGTCATGGTGACCACCGACGGCGCGCTCTATTATGAACGGGCGACGCAGATCCTGTCGGAGATCGACGAGCTCGACGGCTCGCTCACCAATTCGCAGGCCCAGCCGTCCGGCCGCCTGCGCGTCGAGATGGCGGGCGCCTTTGCCGACCTCCTGGTCGTTCCGGCCCTGTGCGATTTCCACACGCGCTATCCGCAGATCCATATCGACCTCGGCGTCGGCGACCGCCTGGTCGACTACATCGCCGAGAACGTCGACTGCGCCTTGCGCGGCGGAACGCCCAGCGACCAGTCGCTGGTCGCCCGCAAGGTGTCGGAGATGCGGATGATCACCTGTGCGGCCCCGCTCTATATCGAGAAGCATGGCCTGCCGTCCGAACCGGAAGACCTGACGCGCGACCATTTCGCCGTCGGCTACCTCCAGGCCCAGGCCGGGCGGATCCTGCCGATGGAGTTCGCGAGGAACGGCGAGACCACCGAGATCGTGCCCCGCTACCTCGTCTCCGCCAACGACGCCCGCACCTACATGACCGCCATCATGTCGGGCTTCGGCATCGCGCAGGCGCCGCTGTTCATGGCCCGCGAAGCGCTCGCCGACGGCCGCCTGGTGCCGGTGCTGACGGACTGGACCTGCGAGCCGCTGCCGCTCTACGTCGTCTATCCGCAGACACGACACCTCAGCAACAAGGTGCGCGTCTTCGTCGACTGGCTCGTCAAGCTCGTACGGACGCTGGACTAGCTCCGGACGGAGCGCCGGGGGGAGGCGCTGTTCGTCCATGTGCCACTGCAGGCGGCCATTTCATCCTCCCGGAATCATGGGGAATATCGCCTTCGCTGCATTTGAAACTGGACCTCACCCCGGCTAGACCAATATCTCGCATAATATACATTATGGAACGCTTTGAAGGGTTGGCAGGCCAGTCAGGCAAGCCAGGCCCGGCCTGGCGCTCCTGCCGCTCACCGCGACGAGGTCGCCATTCCGTCCGCGCGCATCAGGTCGCGCGCAACCTGCTCCGCCACGAAGATTGCGTGTTCGGTGACCTGCGGCAGGCCCATCAGTTCGCCGAACGTGCCACGGGCCAAGGGGCCCGCGATGTAGAGCGCCTCAGCCGGCCTGCCGTCGGCGGCGAGCGGTCGGCTGCTATCGTCGACAGCGATGCCGAGCCCGACCATGTCGAGCTGCAGCACGCCCGCCGCGGCGAGCCCGGCCAGGAACGGCTGGCTTCGCAGGACCCCGCTGTGCCCCGGCCCGGTGGTGACCACGACGGCGTCGCAGCGCTTCTCGACCGTCTTCCCGTCCCGGCGCTGGCGGAGGCGGACGGCGATTTCTCCGGCTTCCTGGCGCTCGACGCCGACGATCGCGGCGGCATCGACCGTCAACGTGCCCGCTGCGAGCCTGTGCTCGATGACGGCTTCCACCTGCGGCGCGATCCGGAAGCGGTGCACGTCCCAATAGGGACGCAGGAAACGCACGAGCCGCCGCTGTTCTGTGACGGGCAACGCCCGCCAGATGTCGCTCCCCTGCGTCCTCAGACGGTCAAAGACCGCGTGCCAGCTCACCCCCACGGCTGCCGCCTCCGCCACCGCCCGGCGCACGCGCCTCAGCAGCGACCGGGCCGAACGGGCCGGGCTCGTGACGAACTCGCCGAACGGCTCCTGTGGCGGAAGATGATGACCGCGCGAGCGCAGTCCGCGGCGGGACACCGCGGCAATCGCGCCCCGGTGCCCTGCGGCGTCCAGCACGGCAATCACATCCGCGGCCGTCAGGCCCGCGCCTATGATCATCACCCGATCACCGGAACGGATCGGGAACAGGGCCCCGGGAACGGTGGCGTCCGGGACATAGCGCGGGTGTCCTTCCAGGGCCCGCGCGAGCGCTGCAGGCGCCTGCGGGCTCGGATGGGTCGTGGCGACGATCACGACGTCCGCAAGGAGCGGCGAGCAGCCCTCGGCTTCCACACGCCAGCGCCCGTCGCCGGCCGGTGCAATGGCGCGCACGCGCGCCTTGCGATGCTCCACCACGCCACTCGCCAAGAGCGGCTCGAGCTGGGCGGCCACGTAGCGGCCGAAGGCCGAACGGCGTGCGAACACATGGCCGTCCGCCGTCGTGGCCGCCGGATCGTCCGCCAGCGCGCCGCTGTCTGCGAGCCAGCGCAGGAAATGTTCGTCGTCGCCCGGCAGCAACGTCATCCGAACGGCCGGTACGTTGATGCGGTGCACGGGTTCCTCGGTGTCGTAGGCAAGCCCGCCTCCCAGGAAGGCGCGTGGTTCGTAGACGGTGATTCTGGCCGTACCGTGCGGCAACCGGCCGGCGAGATGATAGGCCGCCGCGGCGCCGGCAAAGCCGCCGCCCACGATTGCCACGGAACGAATGACCGGCGTCGCAATCATTTTCCTAAACTCTACGGTTCCACACGCGATCATAGCCTATCGTTTCCGTTCTACGAGCGCATCTGGCGCTCGCGGCGCCGAATGCTGCAGTGGCAAGGGAGCGACTCCCAATGATATTAAATCCA
Organism: Mycoplana sp. MJR14; assembly: GCF_029210525.1. Lineage (NCBI taxonomy): Bacteria > Pseudomonadati > Pseudomonadota > Alphaproteobacteria > Hyphomicrobiales > Rhizobiaceae > Mycoplana > Mycoplana sp. MJR14. The sequence continues at coordinate 177,701 of NZ_JARGEO010000003.1, read as the reverse complement.
TAAATTTTATTGACAATAGAAGCAACCATTTGCATTCTGGCCGCGAAATGCTCCCACGGGGCGGCAAGAGAAGAGGTCGCGAATGAACATGGTCAGCCTGACGCGCAACGAGCGCGACAATGCCGAAGGCCCGCGCGCCATCGTCGATCCCGCGCTGCTGAAGTCCGCCATGAGGACGGTGTCCGGCGCCGTCTCGGTGATCACGGCCGGCGCAGGCACCGACCGGACGGGGGCGACGGTCACATCGGCAACGGCCCTGTCGATGGAGCCGCCGACGATGATCGTCAACATCAACCGCAGTTCCTCGACCTTCCCCGTCATCAGCCGCTACGGCCACTTCTGCGTCAATATCCTCGGCCATGAGCACCAGGCGATCGCAAACCGCTTCGCCGGCATCGGCGGAACGAAGGGCGAGGCGCGCTACGAGGGGGCGAACTGGCTGACGCGGCTCAGCGGCGCTCCCGTGCTCCACGGCGCCCTCGCATCCATCGATTGCGTTGTCGAGGAGATCATCGAGCGCCACAGCCACGGCATCATCCTCGGCCGTGTCGTCGAGGTGACGATCGGCGACGGCCGGTCGCTCGTCTACAGCAACGGCCGCTATGGCGCCTTCACGCCCCTGAACGCCTCGGATTTCGCCTGACGAGCGGGTGGGGCGCCGCTTCTCTCCGCAGGCGCTCGCGAGCACCCCAGTCTCGGGCAACCACCCCTCGCCTCCGCCTTAGGTCGTGAAATGAGCGCGCGCCGGGCAAGTTGCCGACTATCTTCACGACGGACGCTTTGCGGCGTCCCGTTCCTCCCCAGGAAGTGGCACCATGAGCCTTCCGCCCCCCGATTTCGCCCGTAACATGAAACTGGTCGGTCATTCCGACATCGGCGGCCGCGGCGACGGACTGCAACTGATGGTCCATCGCGGCTTCGCCTATGTCGGCCATCCCTGGTCGCAGGGCTTTTCCATCGTCGACGTGCGCGATCCGAGGAGGCCGGGCGATGTCACCTATGTGCCGGCGCCGCCGAACACCTGGAACATCCATCTCCAGACGCATGACGACCTCCTGCTGGTGATCAACGCCCTGGACCTGTTCGCCGGCGTCGAGACCTTTGCCGACGAGAAGGCCTACTACACCAGGCCGGTCGGAGAGACGATCGGCGGCGCGTCGGCCAAACGGGCGTGGACGGCGGGCATGACGGTCTACGACATCTCGACGCCGGACAGGCCGCGGAAGATCGGCCAGCTCGACGTCGACGGCATAGGCTTCCACCGCCTCTGGTACGTCGGCGGCCGCCATGCCTACGCCTCGGCGCTGCTCGACGGCTTCAGCGACTACATCTTCGTCACCATCGACATGACCGATCCGACGAAGCCAGAACTGGTCGGTCGCTGGTGGCTGCCGGGCATGAACAAGGCGGCCGGGGAAATCTCGACGGCGCCGGAAGGCCGCCGCTACGGCCTGCATCACGCCCTCGTCCACGGCGATACGGCCTATGCCTGCTGGCGCGACGGCGGGTTGACCCTGCTCGACGTCAGGGACCATGCCGATCCGAAACTGATCAAGCACCACAACTGGTGCCCGCCCTATGGCGGCGGCACGCATTCGCCGCTGCCGCTGGTCGGGCGCGGCCTGCTCGTCGTCGCCGACGAGGCGGTGCTCGACCATGAGGAGGACGGCCGCAAGCACACCTGGGTCTTCGACATCCGCGAGCCGGGCAATCCGATCAGCATCTCGACCTTCCCGACCCCCGGCGAGATCGACTACGCGCGGAAGGGCGGCCATTTCGGCCCGCATAACCTGCACGAGAACCGGCCGGGCGCCTTCGTTTCCGACACGCTGATCTTCGCGACCTGGCAGAATGCCGGCATCCGCGCCTTCGATATCTCCGATCCCTACCGGCCACAGGAAACCGCGGCCCTGGTCCCCGCCCCTCCCCGCACGATGACCGACAGGCGACCGGGACGGGCGAGGGTGATCCAGTCCGCTGACGTCTTCGTCGACGCAAGCGGCCTCGTCTACGCCACCGACTACAATGCCGGTCTGTCGATCATCGAATACACCGGGTAAGGTCAATCGCCGCTCGCCGCACAGGAAGCCGGTCGCCCGGGCCGGAGAGGCGCGGCGCAGGCTGCCGCCATGGGCGGCCTTGGAGCGACCGTCCCCGTATGCGCAATGAAATTGTGGCAGCCGTCCGGCGCGGCGGTGCGGGCGAGGTTGAAACCGTCCGCCTCGCTTTCCGCCAGCCCGTCAGCCACGACGCCCGGCGGACGGCGCCCGCGAATCGCCGTTCCGGGGAGCAAGCCTTGCCTTACTGCGGTCGTCAGCCGGCGCTGGCGCCGATGCGCCACTGATAGGGTGGCGGCGTGCCGTTGACGGCGAAGTCGCCGATGATGCGGTGCTTGTAGATGCGCGGATTGTGCGAGGCGAGCGTGCGGGCGTTGCGCCAGTGGCGGTCGAGGCCGGCGGGCTTCTTCGTCGCCGAAGCGCCGAGCGCGTCGAAAAGCAGCGTCGAAGCCTCGAGGATGAGATCGGAGACGACCGTCTGGGCCTGTGCGGCCTCGAGTTCGGCGATGGCATTCGCCTTTTCCTCCGCCACCGCGTCGTCGACGAAATGCGCCGCGAAGGCGCGCTCCAGACTGCGTGCCGCCTGAAGGGTGATCGCCCCCGCGGCATAGGCGGCAGCGCGGACGCGCCCCACCACCTGCAGGACCTGCGGATCCTCGCTGGAGCGCGCCGCGGCGGCGTGGGTGTAGGTGCGGCGACGTTCCGCCACGGCCCTGGCGACGTCGGCGGTGATCGCCCGGCCAATGCCCGCGAGCGTGGCGAGATGCACGAGCTGGTAGAAGGCGGCGCCGTATTTGAAGCGCTCCTCGTCGACGACGATGTCCTGCGGCTCGACCACGACATCGCGGAAGGTCGTGGTGCCGCTCGCCGTCAGCGTCTGGCCGAAACCGTCCCAGTCGTCGACGACCTCGACGCCGGCAGCCTCGCGGCGCACGGCGACCGATATGCCCTCGCCGGCCGCATTGGACGCGCCGACATCGATCCAGTCGGCGAAGAGCGAGCCGGTCGTGTAGTACTTCGCGCCGTTGAGAACGAGCGTCCCGTCCTTCTCCGCGACATGGGTGGAGAAGCGGTCGAGTGTCGCCCCGGCCCCGATCTCGCTCCAGGCGCTGCCGGCCGTCTCCCCGCCCGCGATGCGGGCGAACCAGCGGGCGCGGCGCTCCGCATCCTTGGTGTTCAGGATATCCTCGGTGAAGCCGAAATGGGCGCGCAGGGCCTGCGTGACGTTGGAATCGGCGGCGGAAAGCTCGATCAGCAGATTGAAAAACTGCGGCAGGCTCGCCCCCTTGCCACCCGCCGCCACCGGCAGGCGCACGGCGCCGAAACCGGCCGCCTTCAGGCGGCGGATCGCCTCGTGCGGGAGGTCGCGCTGCAGGTCACGATCGGTGGCCTTTGCTGCGATGTCCGCGAAGATCGGGCGAAACGGTTCCGCCAGCGCCTCATATCCGTCGTCGGGGCCGGCGCCCCAGGCATTCTCGATTTGCGTCATGCTCTTCTACTCGTCGCTGTCGCGACCGATCGGTCACGGTTGGAACTGGCGGCGAGCGTAGGTGGTCTGCATAAAAAATACAGCAAATATATGGTTTTTATGTTGTTTAAATTGGAATGCCGTTTCTTTCAACGCCGCACGCGCAACGAGGCTGAACGCAGCGCCTCCCCGAATGCCTGCCACCCAGCCGTCGCCACAGTCTGCTCCTCGCTCAAGGGTATCCCCATCAAGGACGGAGAGACGCCGCAGACATCCCACCAGCCAATGCCACCCGCGCCGTTCGCGAGCACGCCTCGTTCAGGGCGGAGATCGGAATCAGTGCCTCATCCTCAAGCCCACGGAAGTAATTTCCTCTATCATCCAACAATTTGGGATGCACATTTCTTAATCATACTCTTTTTATAGATATTATAGATATATCTTCTCTCGCTTGGCGGAACCTCCATGCGACGGAAGCTCAGTTCTTTCTGAAAATGGGGACATTTCAATATGATAGCGCACAATACCATCCGGCGAGCGATGCAGTCGGCCGCTGCCGCCGCCTTCCTGGCAACCACGATGCTGTCCGGCCTTGCCCATGCCGGCCCGACGCTCGACAAGATCAACCAGCGCGGTGCGATCAAGGTCGGCGTCGGCACGACGCCCGGCTTCTTCGCGCCCGACAGCAACGGCCAATGGCAGGGCTTCTTCATCGATTTCGGTCGCGCGCTGTCCATCACCGTCTTCGGCACGCCCGACAAGGTCGAGTTCACCTCGTCCTCGCCGCAGCAGCGCCTTCCCGCCCTCCAGAGCGGCGAGTTCGACATCCTGCTGTCGGGCGTGACGGTCACCACCACCCGCGCCTTCAAGCTCGGCTTCCACTTCGGCCCGACGGTCTTCTATGACGGCCAGGGGATTCTGGTGCGCAAGGACCTCGGCGTGACCAAGGCCGCCGATCTCGATGGCGCCACGATCGGCGCGCAGAGCGGCACGACCGGCGAACTCAACGTCGCCGACTTCTTCCGCAAGACGGGCAAGACCTTCACGCCCGTCACCATCGAGGACACCGGCCAGTTCATCGATGCGCTGGAATCGGGCCGCGTCGACGCGATCACGCAGGATTCCTCCGACCTCGTCGGCAAGCGCACGCAGCTGAAGAAGCCGGACGACTACGTGCTTCTGCCCGAGCGCCTCTCCAAGGAACCGCTCGCACCGGCGATTGCCGGCGGCGACGACCGCTGGCTGGAGCTCGTCAACTGGACGGTGAACGCCACCCTCCAGGCCGAGGAATGGGGCATCACCTCGGCCAATGTCGACGAGTTCCTGGAATCGGAGGACCCGGCCATCCAGCGCTTCCTCGGCGTCGATCCGTCCTTTGCCAAGGACCTCGGCCTCGATCCGAAATGGGCCTACAACATCATCAAGACCGTCGGCAATTACGGCGAGATCTATGACCGCAACCTCAAGCCGCTCGGCTGGGAACGCGGCTACAACAGCCTGTGGACCGATGGCGGCCTGCTCTATTCGCCGCCGTTCCGCTGATGTCCGACAGACGCCTGTTCCGCACCGCCGCGCCGGGGCTCAAGAGCCCCGGCCGCTTCGGCAGGATTCGCGCCTGGTGGGGCGGCTGGCCACTCGGCCAGCTCGCCTTCCTGGGAGTGCTGGCACTTCTGGGCTGGCTGTTCGTCTCCAACGTGCTGGAGACCATGGCGCGCGTCGGCATCCTGCCCGGCTTCGGCTTCCTCTCCAGCTCCGCCAATTTCGAGATCGGCGAAAGCGCCATCCCCTTTCGCGCGGGCGACACCTATCTGAGGGCGATCGCCGCCGGCCTTCTCAACACGCTGAAGGTCTCGCTGCTCGGCTGCCTGCTCGCCACCGTGCTCGGCGTCGTCATCGGCGTCGCCGGCCTGTCGCGTAATCTCCTGCTCTCCGGCCTCGTGCGCTGGTTCATCGAGATCACCCGCAACACGCCGCTGCTCCTGCAATTGTTCTTCTGGATGGCGCTGGCAAAGGCCCTGCCCGCCCCGCGCCAGGCGCCCGCCCTCTTCGGCGCCGTGTTCCTCACCAATCGCGGCGTCTCCATTCCCTCCCTGTCGCTGGAGGGTAGCCCCTTCGGCCTCCTCCCCGCACTGGCGCTTGCCGGCGCCCTCGGCGGGGTGTTTTGGCTGCTGCTCCGTCTTTCCGGCCGGCTGTCACGCCGCTCCGGCGCCGCCACCGCCGCGACCGCGGTCATCGCGGTCCTGCTCGTGCTTGCGCTCTCCGGCGGCCGGCCGGTCGTACAGGTGCCTGCCCTTGCCGGCTTCAACATCCGCGGCGGCCTCAATCTGTCGCCGGAATTCGCAGCCCTCCTCACCGGTCTGGTCGTCAAGTTCTCCGCGCTGATTGCCGAAATCGTGCGCGCCGGCATCCAGTCGGTCGGCACCGGCCAGTGGGAAGCCGCCCGCGCGCTCGGCCTGCATGACGGGCAGATCATCCGCCTCGTCGTGCTCCCGCAGGCTCTACGCGTCATCACGCCGCTGACGACCTCGAGCTATCTCGATCTCACCAAGGATTCGAGCCTTGCCGTGGCCATCGGCTTCCCCGACCTCGTCAGCATCGTCAACACCACCGCCAACACGACCGGCCAGTCGATGGAGGCGCTGATCATCCTGATCGGCACGTTCCTCGCGATAAATCTCGCGCTCTCCGCCCTGATGAACCTCTACAACAACCGCGTCGCGCTGCGGGGCTCCACCCGATGACCGCCGCCTCCCCCCGTCTGCTCACGACGCTACGCACCGGCCTCTTCGGCACGCGCGCCAACACACTGGTCACCGTCGCGACGCTGCTGCTGCTCTCGCAGACTCTGCCGCCGCTGTTCCGCTGGGCGGTGCTCGATGCCACCTTCTCGGGAAATGCCACGTCCTGCACGCGTGAGGGTGCCTGCTGGGCCTTCGTGACGGCCAAGCTGCGCTTCATCCTCTTCGCCTTCTACCCGCCGGCCCTGCAATGGCGGCCGTCACTCGTCATCCTGCTCCTGGCGGCGATCCTGACCGCGAGTGCGCTGCCGCGCCTGTGGGGCCGCACGCTGCTCATCGCCTGGCCGCTGACCATCCTTGCCTGCTGGCTTCTGATGCAAGGCGCCTTCACGTCGACACCCGTTGCCTCGAACCAGTGGGGCGGCCTGCCGGTAACGCTCTTCGTCTGGGCCGTCTGCTTTGCGGCGGCAACGCCGATCGCCGTGCTCCTGGCGCTTGCCCGCCGCTCGACGCTCGGAGGTTTCAGAACCTTCTCGGTGCTCTACATCGAGTTGATGCGCGGCACGCCGATGGTCGCCATCCTCTATGTCGCCATGCTCATCCTGCCGATGGCCCTGCCGGACGCGCTCTCCCTCGACAAGATGCTGCGCGCCATCGTCATGATCACGCTGTTCTGGGCCGCCTACATCGCCGAGGTCATCCGCGCCGGCCTGCAAGCCATCCCCTCCGGCCAACATGAGGCGGCGACGGCGCTGGGGCTCGGCTACTGGCGCACGCAGCGGCTCGTCATCCTGCCGCAGGCGTTGCGCATCGTCATTCCCGGCATGGTGAACCTTGCCATCGGCTTCCTGCTCGCCACCTCCCTGCTCGCCGTCATCGGCATTTTCGACCTCTTGAACGCCGCCCGCGCGTCCGCCGCCGATCCGCAATGGCTCGGCTTCTACAACGAGGCCTATCTCGTTGTCGCCGTCGTCTATTTCGTCATCTGCTTCGGCGCGTCGCGCTACAGCCGCTGGCTGGAGAACAAGCTCACGGCGGGCGCAAGGCGCCCATAGCCCCGGCCCCGTTCAGGGCCTGCCGGCGACGAAAAATCCCAGGAGCCCACCCAGGAAGAAATATAATTCCTTACTCAAACTATAGAATTTATTATTCTGTCCGCGACCGGGCAGGCGGAAGCCTGCCCCCTGATCGACAGCCCGCCCATGCAGGATGATATTTCATGACCAAAACCGACCAGCCTCTCGATTTCCTCTGGTTCATCCCCAGCTCGGGCGATGGTTCCTATCTCGGTTCGGACGAACTCGCCCGGCCGGCCGATCCCGGCTACTTCCGCGAGATCGCCGTCGCCGCGGACCGTCTCGGCTATTCGGGCGTGCTGATCCCGGTCGGCGCGGCCTGCGAGGAATCCTTCGTGCTGGCCGCCGACCTCGCCGCCCGCACCGAGCGGCTGAAGTTCCTCGTGGCGATCCGCCCCGGCACCGCGACCCCCGCCTACTACGCCCGCCTCGCTTCGACGCTCGACCGCGTCTCGAACGGCCGGCTTCTTCTCAACATCGTGGTCGGCGGCAGCGCCCAGGAACTGGCCGGCGACGGCATCTTCCTGCCGCATGACGAGCGCTACGACCACGCCGCCGAATTCTTCCAGGTCTTCAACGAGCTGATCGAGACCGGCCATTCCACGCTCGACGGCAAGTATATCAAGGCGATCGACGCCAAGCTCGGCCTGCCGCCGGTGCAGCAGCCGCGCCCACCGATCTATTTCGGCGGCTCCTCCGATGCCGCGATCGATTTCGCAGGCGGCCTCGTCGACAAGTACCTGACCTGGGGCGAACCGCCGGCGCAGGTGGCCGAAAAAATCGCCCACGCCCGCAAGGCCGCCGCCGCCCATGGCCGCGAGGCCTCCTTCGGCATCCGTCTGCACTTCATCGTGCGCGAGACGGACGACGAAGCCTGGGAGGCGGCCGACCGGCTGATCTCGAAGCTCTCCGACGAGGCCATCGCCGCGGCACAGGAAGTGCTGACCAAGAACTCCGATTCCGTCGGCCAGGCGCGCATGGTGGCGCTGCACAACGGCCGTCGCGACAAGCTGGAAGTCTCGCCCAACCTCTGGGCCGGCATCGGCCTCGTGCGTTCGGGCGCCGGCACCGCATTGGTCGGTTCGCCGAAGACCGTCGCCGCCCGCCTGCGCGAGTACCAGGCGCTCGGTATCGATACGGTCATTGCCTCGGGCTACCCGCATCTCGAAGAAGCCTACCGGGTCTCCGAACTGCTCTTCCCCGAGCTCGGCCTGCCCGGCCCGCACGGCCAGCTCCGCTCCTCTTTCGGCGCCCGCCACGTCTTCGGCGGTGGCGGCCACGGCGGCAACGTCAAGCTCACATCGGCGTCGTAATCGTCGACCCGCAGACGCGCAGCAACCGTTCGGGGCAACCCGAACGGTTTTTTCGTTTCCAACGATGCCGGTTAAACAGGGTCCGGCCGATCGCGGCCGCGTCGCGCTTCGACGAAAGGCCATCCGCTTCCGGCGGGACGCTGTCACGCCCGTCATCGTCCCGGCCTCGCGGCCGAACCGGACGGGATCAGACCGCTTCGAGGATCTGCCGCTGGAGATCGACGGCCCGCGGATCGGCAAGCTCCTGCCGGGGGCGCTCGAGATCGATGTCGATGTCAAGCGCGATGCCGCCCTCCTTCAGCACGATGACCCGATCGGCCAGCGCGACGGCCTCGGCGACGTCGTGGGTGATCAGCACCGTCGTAAATCCCCTGTCGGACCAGATCTGCTCCAGCAGGCGGTGCATTTCGATGCGCGTCAGCGCGTCCAGGGCACCGAAGGGCTCGTCGAGCAGCAGGATCTGCGGCGCGCTGACCAACGCCCGGGCCAGCGCCACGCGTTGCCGCTGTCCGCCGGAGAGCACGGTGGGCCAGTCGTTCTCGCGCCCCTCCAGCCCGACATCGGCAAGGACGCGCCGTGCCCGCGCCTGCCAGTCGACGCCGCGGGCGATGCCGACATTCTCGCCGACGCGCTGCCAGGGTACAAGGCGTGCCTCCTGAAAGAGCAGACGCACTGCGGGATGGAGCCGCTCGACCTTGCGCCCGCCGATGCTGACGCCGCCGCTGCTCGCCGTGTCGAGGCCCGCGATGAGGCGCATCAGCGTCGACTTGCCGCCCCCCGACCGCCCGACAACCGCCAGAAACTGGCCGGCGGGAATCTCCAGGTTGAGATTGCCGAGCACACTGAGCCTGCCGAAGGATTTTTCGACCCGGGTCAGGGCTATCGGCAGGCCGCCAGCGCTTTCAGGCTCATGCAAATCGGCCACGCTCATTGCCGGTCCCCCTGCTTGACCTGATAGGCCGGGTGCCAGAGGAGCACACGCTTTTCGATGGCGCGGGTCGCGACGTCCGCGAGCTTGCCGAGAAGCGCATAGACGATAATGCCCAGGAGCACGACGTCAGTCTGCAGGAACTCGCGCGCGTTCATGGTCATGTAGCCGATGCCGTTCGTTGCCGAGATCGTCTCGGCAACGATCAGCGTCAACCACATGAAGCCGAGGGCGTAGCGCAGGCCGACGAGAATGGACGGCAGCGCGCCGGGCAGAATGATGCGCTGGATCAGGGCCTTGCGGTCAAGCCCGTAGACGGAGGCCATCTCGACGAGCTGCGGATCGATCGTGCGCACGCCGTAGAAGGTGTTGATGTAGATCGGGAAGAAAACGCCGATGGAGACAAGGAAGATCTTGGCCGTCTCGTCGATGCCGAACCAGAGGATCACCAACGGAATGAGCGCGAGATGCGGGATGTTGCGCACCATCTGGAGCGTGCTGTCGAACAGCGTCTCGGCGGGCTTCCACAGGCCGTTGACGACCCCCGCCACAAAGCCGAGCCCGCCGCCGATGACAAGCCCGATCAGGGCGCGCTGCGTGGAGGCGAGCGTGTGGAAGAGCAGCGAGCCGTCCAGAAGCGATCTCCAGAACGCCGCGGCGATCGTCGTTGGCGCCGGCATGAGGCGCGCCGTGACGAGACCGGTGCGGGCCGCGATCTCCCATGCGATCAGCAGCACGATGGGAAGGGCCCAGGGCGCAAGCGCCCTCCCCAGGCCCTTCAGGACGGGGCTGCGAATGTCGCCGGCAGCGTAGCCGGCCACCGACGTCTCGGCCATCAGGCGCCACCCTTGCGCACGACATCCGCAATCGAGATCCGGTTCGGAATCAGGCCGAGGTCGAAGAAGGTGTCGGCGATCGATTGCTGCTGCTTGATCACGCTCTCGTCGATGGCCTTGATGCCGTAGGACTGACGTTCCAGCGCGACGGCAAGCACGTCCTCGGGAATGCCGACGGACGGCGCGAGCTCGGCGGCGGCGGCAGCGGTATTGGCCTTCGCCCACTCGTCGATCGCCGCGACGGCTTCGATCACCACGTCCACCGCCTCGGGGTTGCCCTCCACGAAGGGCCTGGCGCCGAGATAGAACTGGTGGTTCGGCACGATGCCTTCGCCGTTTCGCAGTTCACGGGCCTCGATTGCCACCTCGGCGGCGGCTTGGAAGGGATCCCAGATGACCCAGGCATCCACCGCCCCCTGCTCGAAGGCGGCGCGGCCGTCGGCCGGCGGCAGGAAGGTCGTCTTTATGTCGGTGTATTTGAGGCCGGCCTCTTCCAGCGCCTTCACCAGCAGGAAGTGCACGTTCGATCCCTTGTTCAGCGCAACCGTCTTGCCCTTGAGGTCTGCCACCGTCTTGATGGGACTGTCCTTCGGCACGAGGATCGCCTCGCCGCGGGCGGCCGGCGGTTCGTGCGCGACATAGATGAGCGGCGCGCCGGCGGCCTGTGCGAAGATCGGCGGCGTCTCACCGGTGGTGCCGAAATCGACCGCACCGACATTCAGCGCCTCGAGCAGCTGCGGGCCTGCGGGAAACTCGGTCCATGTTACCGTGTAGCCGATCTTCGCAAGCTTCTCTTCCAATAGCCCCTTCCCCTTGAGCAGAACGAGCGTTCCGTATTTCTGGTAACCGATGCGGACGACCTTGTCGGACGCCCATCCGGTTTCGACCAGAAGCGGCATGGCGAGCGAGGCTGCGAGTGCGGTCGAGAATATGCGGCGCGAAATTTTCATGACGTCCCCTCGTGAGAAATTCTGTTAAAACATATAATCTATAGAATTTAGCGAACTGCGAGAACGCAAAATCCAAGCTTCACGCAAGGATGAGTTTTTTCTCCTAACGCTGCCCCCAGCCGGGCCTTTCGCGCACCACGCCGTTGCGCCGGCGTCCGTGCCACCGATCAGGCGCTGCCGCCGCTCACCGCCAACAAGCCGGCGGAGGTTGCCGGCTGCCTATGCCACCGGCGGCGTGGGCACACCGATCGACCAGTTGATCGGCGGCACGACGCCGTTGACATGCCAGTCGCCGATCACCCGCTCCTTGTTGATGACCGGATTGTGCGAGGAGATCGTGCGGGCATTGCGCCAATGGCGGTCGAGCGCGTGGCTGTCGCGGGCAGCCGAGGCACTCAGCGCGTTGAAGAGCAGGCTTCCGGCGCGCTGGGTGAGTTCGGTCACGACGATCTGCGCCGAATAGACCTCGACATGGGCCGCCTCGGTCGCGGCCTTGACGGCGTCCGGGCCGGCCGTCTTCGCCTCGAAGGCGCGCTGGATGGCGGCAGCGGCGCGCAAGGTGGCCGCCTCGGTCGCATAGGAGAAGCCGGCAAGCTGGCCCACCACCTGCTGGATCTGCGGGTCCTGACGGTCTGTTGGGCCGGTGCCGGTGCTGTAGACGCGCGTCCGGTTGCGCACCTGCTCGGCGGTGTCGCGCACAATCGCGCGCCCGATGCCTGCGAGCGCAGCCAGGAGCACGAGCTGGTAGAGCGCATGCTGGTAAGGAACGCGCGCCTCGAACGGAAGGATGTTGTCCGGATCGACCGCGACCGACCGGAAGACCGCCTCGCCGCTGCCCGTCGTCTTCTGGCCGAAGCCGTCCCAGTCGTCGCTGACGGTGACGCCTTCGGAGTTGGCGCGGACCAGCGCCAGCACGTCGACGCCGTCCTCGCGACGCGCCAGGACATCAATCCAGTCGGCAAAGATGCTGCCGGTCGTGTAGAACTTGCGGCCGTCGAGGCGGAAGATGCCGTCCACGGTCTTCACGCTGGTTGCTGTCTGCCAGAGGCCGACATTGCCGATCTCGGTCCAGGCGTTGCCGGCAATCTCGCCGGCTACGAAACGCCTCAGCCAGACGTCCCGCTCCGGGCTGGGATCGGCGAAGATCCGGTCCTCGGAAAAGACGACGTGGCCGCGCAGCGCCTGCGGGATGTTGGAATCGGCCTCGCCGAGCGCGATCAAAAGCGCCGTCAGGTCGACCAGCGACCCTCCGTCGCCGCCCTGTTCGCGGGGAACGCGGACAGCGGCAAAGCCCGCCTCCTTCAACCATTTGATCTCTTCGTGCGGCAGCACCCGCTGGCGCTCGCGCTCGAGCGCACCCTCGGCGATCCGGCGGAACACCGGGGCGTATTTTTGCAAGAGATCCGGCCGGGCGCCCTGGACGTTTTCCCTGTAGACGAAGGTCATGGCAGCGACTGCTCCTTGTTGGCTGAAAATCAGTGGGGAACGCGCGACTGCGCACCGCCCAGATAGAAGTCGTGCACGTCGTCGCGGGCGCGCAGTTCCGCGGCGGTGCCTGAAAGGGCGACCCGCCCCATTTCGAGAACGTAGCCGTGGTCGGCATATTTGAGCGCCAGGCTGGCGTTCTGCTCGGCGAGCAGGAAGCTCACGCCGGAATCCCGGTTCAAGCCGCGAATGATCTCGAAGATCTCCTGGACGATGATCGGCGCCAGCCCCATGGACGGCTCGTCGAGCAGGACGAGCTTCGGCTTCGTCATCAGGGCGCGGCCGATCGCGACCATCTGCTGCTCGCCGCCGGAGGTCAGGCCGGCCTTGGTCCTTCGCTTCTGCTTGAGGCGGGGAAACCAGGTGTAGACCTGCTCGAGGCCGTCGCTGAGCGCACTGCGGGACGGCCTGCGCACGAACCCGCCGGAGAGGATGTTCTCCTCCACCGTCAGCTGCGGGAACACGTGGCGTCCCTCCAGCACCTGCACGATGCCGCGGGCAACGAGCCTCGAGGCGGATAGCGCGCTGACGGGTTCGCCGCGCCAGCGGATGTCGCCCTTGCTCACCCGGCCGCGGGCCGGCCCGAGCAGATTGGAGATCGCCTTCAGCGTCGTCGACTTGCCGGCGCCGTTGGCGCCGAGGAGGGCAACGATGCTGCCCTCCTCCACCTTGAGCGAGACGTCGCGCACGGCCAGGATCGCCTGACCATAGAGGGCCTCCACGTTGCGGACTTCGAGGAAGCCGGCTTTCGGTTCGGTCATGATCGGCGATCCCTTGCTTGCGTTCAGTTGGAGGCGTCCTGGCGCGGCGTGATGCCCTTCTCGGCGGCGTAGGCAGCGGCCTTGGCCTTGATCACGTCGGCAAACAGGGTGGCGTCGGCCTTGATCCAGTCGGTCCTGGTGTCCCAGGTCTCGCCGTTCCACTGGATGATCTTGGCGGCGATCGTCTCGCCCTTGTGGTTGTCGATCGTCGTCTTCAGCGGGCTGATCAGGCCTTCGGCGCCAAGCTCGGCGATGCGCTTCTGGTCGATGTTCAGGTTTTCGAGCGCCCACTGGCCTTCCTCGGCCGTCAGCGGCCGGTTGCCGAATTTCTTCTGGCCGGTGCGCAGCGCCTCGACGAAGGTGATCGCCTCGATCACACCGTAGTTGTAGTAGACCGTGCCGAACTTGCTGTTGTCCTTCAGATCCGACCGGCCTGCGTCGACGATCTTCTCCTTGAGCGTCTTCAGGATGCCGTAGTCGGTGCCCGGCGGGAAAACGGAGACGGCGAGATAGCCCTTGGCGGCGGCGCCCGCCGGACGGGCATCGTCTTCCGAGCCGCTCCAGATGTCGCCGATGATGCGGTCGGCGGGGAAGCCGACGCGCGCGGCGGTCTTGATCGCCACCGGCGTCATCACGCCCCAGCCGCGCAGGAACACCCAGTCGGCACCGGCGCGGCGGATCTGTTGCCACTGCGCCTGCTGCTGCTCGCCCGGATGCGGGACCGGGATCTGGATATCCTCGAAGCCGTATTTCTTGGCGAGGATGCCGAGCGGTTCGATCGTGTCGCGGCCGTAGCCGGAATCGTGGTAGAGCGTGGCGATCTTCACGCCTTTCAGCTTGTCATAGCCGCCGGCCTGCTGGGCGATGTAGTCGACGATGATCTGCGCCTCGCTCCAGTAGTCGAAGATCAGCGGGAACTGGTAGGGGAAGACCCGGCCGTCGGTGGCGATGTTCTGGCCGCCGCCGGGGCTGACGATCGGGATCTTGTCGAGGCGCGCCTTGTCGGTCAGCGCCACGTCCAGCCCGCTCGAATGCGGATAGATGGCGGCCGTCAGCGCGCCGTTGAAGCCGCCCTTGTAGCGCTCGTAGCACTCGATGCCGCGCTCGATGGTGTAGGCCGTCTCGCATTCCTGGATCAGGATCTTCACGCCGTTGACGCCGCCTTCCACCTCGTTGACGTAGCGCAGGTAGTCAATGTTGCCGGCGCCGAAGGGGATGAAGGAGGGCGCATAGGGGCCGGTGCGATAAGTGAAGAGCGGATAGAGCTGCTGGCCGGTCGCGTCCTGCGCAGTTGCGGGCCCGGTCAGCGTGGCGGCGGCGATCACGGCGCTGGTCGCCAGCGCAAGCGTTCTGGATAGTATCGACATGGTTACCCCCATGGTGTTGCTCGAGAGGATGGCGCCGGGGCTTTCGACAACGGGCGGAAGATCCGGCGCCATGCCCGATCCGCACGGAACCTGGGCGGCGGCTAGGTTTTCGGCCGCGCCCGGAGTGCTTCCGCACCCCGCCGGATCCAGGCAGACAGCCCGTCCGGCTCCTTGATCAGGATGAAGATGATGATCGCGCCGAAGATGACGCGCTGCAGGTTGGTGATCGCCCCCTGGTCGCTGAGGTAGGCGATGTTCGCCGCCAGCACGAGATGGTCGAGCAGGATCGGCGTCAGCACGATGAAGGCGGCGCCGAGGAAGTTGCCGAAGATCGTCGCCGTTCCGCCGATGAGGACGATGAACAGGACCTGGAACGACTTGTCGAGATTGTAGGTGTGGGCGTCGGCGGTGCCGAGATAGGCAAAACCCCAGAGCACGCCGGTGATGCCGAGGAAGAAGGAGCTGATGGCATAGGCCTGCAGCTTGCGGCGGGCGACGCGGATGCCGAGCACGGACGCGGCCGTCTCCTGGTCGCGGATCGCCATCCATTCCCGGCCGAGCCGGCTGCGGACCACCAGGAAGGCGAGACCGATCAGGAGCGCCGTGACGGTGGCGACGAACAGGTAGCGCCCGAGCGGCGATTGCAGGTCGTAGCCGAGGAATTCGAGACGCGGGGCCGAGATCGTCAACGACTGGCTGTCGTTCGAAAACCACGGGTAGTTGGTGAACAGCCACGGGAAGAAGAACTGCGCGCCGAGCGTCGAGGCGCCCAGGTAGAAGCCCCTGATCCGCAGCGCCGGCAGTCCGAAGAAGACGCCGACGGCCGCCGCGATCAGCCCGGAAAGCAGGAGAACTGCGGGCAGCGGCAGGCCGGGCACGCGCAGGATCAGATTGTAGGCGGAGAAGACGCCGACCGACATGAAGGCGGCCGAGCCGAGCGAGACCAGTCCCGCATAGCCCTGCAGCAGGTTGAGCGAGATGCCCGCAAGCCCCATGACGACGGTCGGAATGATGATCGAGCTCAGCCAGTAGTCGGGCGCGACGGCCGGAACGATGCCGAAGGCGACGACGAGACCGGCAGCGACGACTGCGAGGCGCAGCAACGCGGCATTCGAAAGGATGGGCGCGGCCGGGCCGGTGTCGGGGAGCGTGTCCTGAAGGGTGGTCATGGGTCAGACCCTTTCGATGTCGCGGTCGCCGAAAAGACCGGCCGGGCGAACGAGGAGGAAGGCGACGGCGAGGATGTAGGCGAACCAGGTGGAGACGCTGCCGTTGACGAGCGGGCCGAGATAGATGTCGGCAAGCGCCTCGCTGGCCCCGACGATCAGCCCGCCGACGATCGCGCCGGGGATCGACGAGAAGCCGCCGATGATCAGCACGGGCAGCGCCTTCAGCGTCACCAGCGAGAGCGAATACTGCACGCCCTGCCGCGCCCCCCAGAGAAGACCGGCGACCAGCGCCACGATACCCGCAACGCTCCAGACGATGCGCCAGATCACCGGCAGCCGGATGCCGATCGACTGCGCCGCCAGCGTATCGTCCGCGACGGCCCTCAGCGAAATGCCCATCCGCGTCTTGCTGAAGACGAGCGCGAGCGCGGCGACGAGCGCGACGACGATGAGGGATGCGATGATGTCGAACTGGCTGATGAACAGCCCGCCATAGTCCTGCGCGATGTCCTCGATGCCGATGTCGAGCATGTGGACGTCGGTGCCGAGGAAGAACTGGGTCGCGCCGTCGATGACGAAGGACAGGCCGAGCGTGGCCATGAACAGCGTCAGCGGATCGCGGTTGCGCAGGGGCCGCAGCACCAGCGCCTCGATGGCGATCGCGACAAGAACCATCAGCGCCGAGGTCGCCGCGAAAGCCACCCAGAAGTGGACGCCCCGCTCGACCAGCGTGACGAAGACGAGCGCCGCAAGGAAGACCATCGCCCCTTGCGCGAAATTGAAGACGCCCGAGGCCTTGTAGATCAGCACGAAGCCGATGGCGACGAGGCCGTACATGAGGCCGGCGAAGAGGCCCGCGATCAGCGTTTCCAGGAAGAATGCCATCACCGTCTCCTCAGTGAACCGTGCCGAGATAGGCGGCGATGACGTCCGGGTCGTTGCGCACCGCGTCCGGCGCGCCGTCGGCGACCTTGCGGCCGTAGTCGAGGACGACGATGTGATGGGCGAGCCCGAGCACGATGCCGACGTCGTGCTCGATCAGGACGATGGTGGTGCCGAAGGCGCGGTTGACCTCGGCGATGATGCGGCTCATCTCCGTCTTCTCGTCCTGGTTCATGCCGGCCATCGGCTCGTCGAGCAGCAGGAGCTTCGGCTCGGAGACGAGCGCGCGGGCGAGGTCCACCCGCTTCTGGATCCCGTAGGACAGGGTGGAGACGATGCGGTCGCGCACGGCGTCGAGACCGAGGAAGGCGATCACCCGGTCGGCGCGGGCGGAAAAGTCCCTTCGCTCCTGCCGGTCGCGGCCGAAGCGGAACACGTTCTCGATGAAGCTCGCCCCGCCATGACGGGACAGCCCGGTCAGCACGTTCTCCCGCACCGTCAGGCGGCGGAAGAGCGCATTGTGCTGAAAGGTGCGGCCGATGCCGAGGCGCGCCGCCTTGCCCGGCCGGATCGCCTCGAAACGACGGCCATCGAAGACGATGTCGCCGGCGTCGGCGCGGTAGACGCCGTTGATGACGTTCAGCAGCGAGCTCTTGCCCGCCCCATTCGGGCCGATGAGAGCGCAGATCTCGCCGCGCGCCACCGCAAAGCTCAGCGCATTCAGCGCCGTCACGCCGCGAAAGGAGAGCGATACGTCGCTGAGTTCGAGCAGGCTCGCCATACCGGTCTCAGCCCTTCGCCGTCTTGAGGGTGGAAACCGGCGAGGCGGCATCCGCCTCCCGCCGCTTGACCGCCTCGATGTCCCGGTAGCCGTTGGCCGGATGGGACACGGGCAGGTACGGGCCGTCGCCGAAGAGCTTTTCGCGCAGCGTGCCGGGCCTGTAGGCGGTCGGATAGGCGCCGCGTTTCTGCAATTCCGGCACGATGAAATCGACCACGTCCTCGAAGCTGCCGGGTGTGACGGCATAGGCGAGGTTGAAGCCGTCGACATCGGTGTCCTCGACCCACTCCTGCAGGATGTCGGCGATGCGCTGCGGCGATCCGACGAAGACCGGCCCCATGCCGCCGATGCCGCCGAACTGCGCGAGTTCGTCGATCGTCCAGGACTTGTCGCCGCCCGCGAGGTTCTCGACGATCGAGTGGATGGCGTTGGTCTCGACCTTCCGGACGAGATCCGTCGGCGCATACTGGCCGAAGTCGATGCCAGTCCAGCCCGACATGAAGACGAGCGAGCCGTCGTAGGAAACGTACCTCTTGTAGTCTTCGAATTTCTGTTGCGCCTTATCTTCCGTCTCGTCGGTGATGATGGTGAGCAGCGTGTAGATATAGATCTTCTTCGGATCACGGCCGGCGGCGGCGGCGCGCGCACGGATTTCGGCGACGTAGGCCTTCAGCAGCGACTTGGTCGGCGCGGCGACGAACACGCATTCGGCGTGCTGCGCGGCGAAGGTCTTGCCCGGTCCCGAGGCCCCCGCCTGGTAGAGCACCGGCGTTCGCTGCGGCGAAGGCTCCGTCAGCCCGTAGCCCGGCACATCGAAATACTTGCCCTTGTGGCCGATCTCGTGGACCTTCTCCGGATGGGTGAAAATGCGCTTCTCCCCGTCGCGGACGACGGCCCCGTCCTCCCAGGATCCTTCGAGCAGCTTGTAGAGCACCTCGACATATTCGTTCGCCACCTCGTAGCGGTTGTCGTGGCGGCGCAGGCCGCCCTCGCCGACGTTCTTCGCACCGCTTTCCAGATAGGACGTGACGATGTTCCAGCCGACGCGCCCCTTGGTGTGGTGGTCGGCGGTCGCGATGCGGCGGGCGAAGGTGTAGGGATGTTCGAAGGACGTCGACGCGGTAATCCCGATGCCGAGGTGCTCGGTCGCAAGCGCGATCGGAGCTGCTAACTGGAGCGGATCGTTGACCGGAAGCTGCGCCGCCTGGTGGATCGCGTGGTAGTTCGAGCCCTTGTAGACGTCGTAGTAGCCGATCACATCCGCAATGAAGATGCCGTCGAAGATGCCGCGCTCGAGCGTGCGCGCCAGATCCTGCCAGTAGTCCAGGTCCTTGTATTTCCAGGACTTGTCACCTGGGTAGGCCCACAATCCCGGCGACTGGTGGCCGACGCAGTTCATATCGAAGGCGTTGAAACGGATTTGGCGGGTCATCTTCTGCTCCTAGCTCCAGACGGACAGACCCTAGAGTGGAGCGACGAATTAGCACAGTTAGTCTATCTTTTTTATGTACTAATTTCGGAAACAGTTTTCCCCTTTCCAGCCATTCTTGGCAATTGCCAGGTTGCCCGGCGGCCCAGATCCTTTCAGATCGGATCACAGGCGGGAACATCAATCCATACATTTTTTATAGAATATGATCTCCCTACTCTGATAAGGTCCGTGCGTCCTGAACTGCATGATGCGAGGAGCAGCCGACATGGGGACGACACCAGTGATTGGCCAACCGGTGCGGACGGCCGCCCTGATCGGCGCGGAGGACGAAGCGATTGCCATCGCGAACGCCATCGCCTCCGGTTTCGAGATCGCCACGGCGGCGACAGGGACGTCGCAGGCACGGCTGGACCTCCTGGCCCGGTCCGGCCTGCTCGGCGTTTCGATCCCGACCGAGCACGGCGGCCTCGACGCATCCAACGTGGTGCTGGCAGAAATCTGTGCGATCGCGTCCGAGACGTCCGCGGCGCTGGCCGAAATCCTCACCGCCCATTTCCTGGCGCTGGAACAGGTCCGCAGCTATGGGACGGAGGGCCAGCAGAACACGGTCTTCCCCGCGGCGCTGGCCGGGGGCAGGCTGTGCGAGGCACGGCCCGTTCATCGCGGCGCCGAGAGCGGCGCTCCGCTCCCGCTGGCGGCGAGCGGCGTCGGCTGGCGGCTGGGGGGAGAGGCGCTCTGTACGCCCTGCGCCCGCCATGCCGACTGGCTGCTGGTTCCGACGCGGACCGATACCGGGAAGAGCGCCCGACTCCTGCTGCCCGCCCGGATCGACGGCCTGCACTATGTCGCCAACAGCTGCGAGCCGAACGCCACGGGTCTGCAGCCGCCGGAGCACGTCCTGCTGAAAGACGTGCTCGTCGACAACGGCGCCCTGCTCCATTCCATCGCCGAACCGCCGCGCACGGACGTGCCGCAAGCGCTGGCCCTGCTGCTCGAGGCTGCGGCGCACATCGGCGTCGCCCGAAAGCGGCTTCGACAGGCGATGGACGCGCGTGCCCCGGATGCCCTTGCGATCGGTCTTGCCTCGGTGCGGCTATCGGCTGCCGAAGCCGCGATGGAGCAGGCCGGGCGGGCGATCGACGCTGCCCAGATCGGCATTGCCGAACAGCACCGGATCAACGCCTACCTGGCGGCAGCGGCAGCGCGCTTTGCCGCAGCCGATGCCGTCGGTGCTGCCGGAACAGCATTCGCGCCGGCTTCGGGAACCCACGGAACGGGCGAGCCGGAGGCAGAACACGCGCCAACCGCCGACATGCTGCGTCAGGCGGGCAACCTGCGTCTCGACCGGCATCGCGCTCCCCCGGAAGAGCTTTGAAGCACGACCGCAGACTTTCGGTCGCGAGGGTTCCCGCTGGCTTGTCGCCTCAACCGGCCAGCTTCTCCGGTTGCCCATCCTCGATGATGGCAGCGGCACCGGGAACGGCGACGAACTGCTCGAGCGTCATCGTATCCAGGATCGCGGCAATGGCGTCGCGGACCTCTGTCATCGCCCGGCGCACCTGACAGGCCTGCGGATCGGCGCAATCCTCGCAGGCCTCATAGGCCGTACGGCTCGCACAACGGATCGGTGCCAGCGGACCATCCAGGACGCGAATGGCATGGCCAATGCGAATTTCGGAAGCCGGATGGGAAAGCGAGTAGCCGCCGCCCGGCCCCTTCTTGGAGCGAAGCATGCCGGCGTTGCGAAGCTCGAGCAGGATCGTATCCAGGAACTTCTTGGGAATGTTGTTGCGCAGGGCGATCTCGCTGACGAATGCCGTCTCGCCGGGCGCCAGTCGCGCTAGGTCAACGAGCGCCTTCAGGCCGTATTTTCCTTTTTTCGTCAGCATTTCAGCCCACTCTAAAAAAACTTGCGACGTCTGGCGTGCCTTGGAAGCGGCCACTCAATGGAAATGATTCCGGCTCATTCTAGGCATGGATTTGCGTAAATCATATAAAAACTGTGTAATTAATTTATACACCCTAGAACAATGATATTGAGGTGCTTTTCCAGGAAGCCCATCACTTTTGCGCAGGCGGCGTAATCGTTCGGCATCACCCGCGTCGCCTGCCCGCGGCCAATTGTGGGACCGACGCAAATCCGTCCCCGCCTTCCAGCCGGATAGGCATTCTTCAGCGGCCGACAGACGACGCAAAATCAATTGCTGCGCCCCCTGAACTTTGAGGCGAAAATTTCTCTACTATTTTTATCGATTAGATAGCTTAAATCCAACCCGCCGGCACCGAGCGGGGCAGGATCAGATTGAGGAGAGGACCACCATGAACATCACCCGCAGGGCCTTGTTGGCGGCAACGGCTGCCGTTGCCCTCACAGCGCAGTTCCAGTCGGCAGCCGCCGATGACGTGACGCTCAACATCGGCTACCAGCCGATCGTCGAGCCGTCACGGGTCCCCCAGGCCGACGGCGCCTATGAAAAGGCCACCGGCGCCAAGATCAACTGGCAGAAGTTCGACGGCGGCGCGGACGTCATCGCGGCGATCGCGTCCGGCTCGCTCGACATCGGCTATGTCGGCTCATCGCCGCTCGCAGCCGCGGCGAGCCGCGAGCTGCCCATCGAGACCATCTTTGTCGTCGGGCTGATCAGCGAAGCGGAAGCGCTGACGGTCAAGTCCGCCGCAAAGCCGGAAGACCTCGTGGGCAAGAAGATCGCGACACCCTTCGTCTCCACGGCCCACTACAGCCTGCTGACGGCGCTCAAGCACTGGAACGTCGATCCGAAGGCCGTCGAGATCCTCAACCTGCGCCCGCCCGAGATCGCCGCGGCCTGGGAACGCGGAGACATCGATGGCGCCTATGTGTGGGATCCCGTCCTGGCCCAGTTGAAGACGTCGGGCAAGGTGCTTGCGACCTCGGCCGACGTCGCCGGTTGGGGCGGGCCGACCTTCGACGCCTGGATCGTCAGCAAGGCCTTCGCAGACGCGCACCCTGACATCGTGACGGCCTTCGTGAAGGTGACGGGCGATGCGACGGCGGCCTATCGTGCCAATCCGGACGCCTGGAACGCCACCTCGCCGGAAGCCGAGAAGATCGCGCGCCTGACCGGAGCCAGGCAGGAAGACGTGCCCACCCTGCTGAAGGGCTACACCTTCCCGACGCTCGAGGAGCAGGTCGGCGAGGCCCTGCTCGGCGGCGGCACGGCGAAGGCGGTGGCGGATACCTCCGCCTTCCTGCTCGAGCAGGGCAAGATCCCGGCGGCACTCTCCGACTATTCGCCCTACGTATCCGCCCGCTGGGTCACGGATGCAGCCAAGCCCTCCCAATAAGGCCACAGCCGTCTTGCGGCGGACCGGCGGCCCGAGCGCGTCAGTGCGCGACCGGGCCGCCACTTCCGCAAGGACGGATGCCGGAACACTGCCACATCCGAGAGGAGGGACCCGCCCATGAGCATCCTGTCGTTTCGCGACGTCTCGCTGCGCTATCCGCCGCGGCCCGGGTCCCGCGCCGCAGGCAACGACCGTCTCGTTCTCGACGGCATCAACCTGCAGGTCGCCTCCAACGAGCTTGTCGCGATCATCGGCCGGTCGGGGTCCGGCAAGACCAGCCTGCTGAACCTCGCCGCCGGCTTCATCGCACCGACATCGGGCACCATTGCCGTCGACGGCGTGCCGATCCCGGGGCCTGGCGCCGACCGCGCCGTGGTCTTCCAGGACGACGCGCTCTATCCCTGGCTCGATGCCCGGGACAACGTCGCATTTCCGCTGAAGCTGAAGGGCATGCCGCGCGCAACCCGCCAGGCGCGGGCGCAACAGCTCCTGGAACTGGTGGGCCTCGGCGACGCCGGCGACCACCACGTCTGGGAGCTGTCGGGCGGCATGCGCCAGCGCGTCGGCATCGCCCGGGCGCTGGCGGCGGAGCCGCGCTTCCTGCTGCTCGACGAGCCGCTCGGCGCGCTCGATGCGCTGACGCGCACGCGCATGCAGGAGTTTCTCCTGCGCATCCAGGCCCGCAGCGGCGCCGGTGCGGTCCTCATCACCCACAGCATCGACGAGGCGCTCATCCTCGCCTCGCGCGTGCTGGTGCTCTCCCCTCACCCCGGTCGCCTGACCGCCGAGATCGAGGCCGGCTTCAGCGCCGAGATCCTGGCCGGCGCCGCGACCGAAAAGGTCAGGGCGTCGCCGCTGTTCAAGCGCCTGCACGATGGCCTGACGAGCCTGATCCATTCGCTCCCGAACGAGGAGGCCGCCGCATGACCCTGTTCACCGAACTTCGCCCCCTGTCGCGCCTTGCCGAAGCAGAGGCCGCCGAAGAAGCGAAGAATGAAGCGCCCGCCGGCATACGGCCGGCCGCGGAGGCTGCCGCGACGGTAAGACCTGTGCCGATCGCCGTGATCTCGACGCTCACCATCGCTGCCATCATCGGATTGTGGAGCCTCGCCTCTGCCCGGGGCGTGGTCTCGCCGGTCTTCCTGCCCTCGCCCCGGCAGGTCGTCATCGCCGGCTACAATCTGGTCGTCACCGGCTTTGTCGACGCGACGCTTTTCGAACACGTGGGCGCGAGCCTCTATCGCATCTTCGGCGCCCTGATCGCCTCCGTCCTGATCGGCATCCCGGCGGGCCTGGCCATCGGAACGAGCCGCCTCGGCCGGGGCATCCTCGATCCCATCGTCGAGTTCCTGCGCCCCCTGCCCCCGCTCGCCTACCTGCCGCTCGTCATCATCTGGGTCGGGATCGGCGAGGCATCCAAGATCACCGTCATCGCGCTGGCCATGCTGCCCTCGATCATACTGTCGACGTCCGCAGGCGTCCGTTCCGTCTCCCGCGAACACGTGAACGCGGCGCGCTCGCTCGGCGCGAGCCCGAGGCAGATCCTGGCGCAGGTCGTCCTGCCGAGTTCGGTCCCGTCGATCCTGACCGGGA
The DNA here is from genome assembly GCF_029210525.1 of Mycoplana sp. MJR14. Classification (NCBI taxonomy): domain Bacteria; kingdom Pseudomonadati; phylum Pseudomonadota; class Alphaproteobacteria; order Hyphomicrobiales; family Rhizobiaceae; genus Mycoplana; species Mycoplana sp. MJR14. The sequence continues at coordinate 153,541 of NZ_JARGEO010000003.1, read as the reverse complement.
TCCGCATCGCGCTCGGCGCGGGCTGGACGACGCTGGTCGCCGCCGAACTTGTCGCCGCGACGAGCGGGATCGGCTTCATGATCCAGTCGGCGGCGCAGTTCCTCGTCACCGACATCGTCATTGCCGGCATCATCGTGATCGCGCTGATCGCCATCCTGCTGGAATTCCTCGCCCGGCTGGTCGAGCGCCGCCTCGTCCCCTGGGCATCGCATCGGTAAGGCTCGAAACGCAAAAGCCTGCCGGGAAACCAGCGACTGGTTCTCCCGGCAGGGCGCATTTCCTTCATCTCTCGCTTCGCGGCACTCGTTCTTGAAGGTCCCCGAGCGTCGGCCGTCTTTCGATCAGGCCCTGGTCGGCAGATCGAGAAGGTGGAGCAGGTCCGGATGATGCCTTGCCGCCACGTCCGGATGCGAGCGCAGGCGGCTCTTCAAATGGTTGATGCCGACCTCGCGAAAGATCGGGTTCAGCGCGTCGACCGTGACGCCGCGCTCACCGCGCTTCAGAGTGTCCGGCAGCGGGATGACGGGGATCGTGGCGTCGTAGCGGGCGCCCAGGAAGAAGGCGACCGAGTAGCGCTCCGTGCCGGCGGGCGGGGTGACGACATCATGGACGTCGGCACGCACGAAGCCGTTCGTGGCGAGCTCCAGCAACTCGCCGCTGTTGATGACGAAGGTGCCGGGCACCGGCGGCGCCTCGATCCAGACGCCGTCTTCGGTGCGGATCCGCAGGCCGGGTGTCGTGTCCTGGAGAAGCACGGTGACGAAACCGCCGTCCTTGTGGGCGCCGACGCCCTGGTCGCTGCCGGCGGCCTCCCGGCCCGGATAGCGGATGATCTTCAGGAGCTGCGAAGGCGAAGGCTCATAGATCTCTGCGAAGACGTTCTCCGGCTGGCCGAGCGCAAGGGCGATCGCTTTCAGGACATCGATGCCGATGCGGGTGACCTCCTGCTGATAGCGCAACAGGAGCGGCTTCAACTCCGGCAGGGCTTCCGGCCACTGGTTCGGGCCGTAGAGCCGGTTCCACGGCGTATCCGGCCCGGCCGCCACCGGCTGGCCCTCGGTGTTGATGTCGAGCTGCTCGCGCCAGTCCTGCTCGCCGCGCGTGCGCTCGTAGCCGGCGCGGTTGTAGCCGCGGAAATGCGGCGACTGCACCATCTCGATGGCCAGTTTCTCCTCCTCCGGCAGGGCGAAGAAGCGCTTCGAGGTCGCCAGCACATCGTCGATCAGGCTCTGCGGCACACCGTGGCCCGTCAGGTAGAAGAAGCCGTGATCGTGCAGGACGAGCGTCAGCTCCCTGATGAAGCTCTCGCGCTCGGCGGCACTCCCGTGAAAGCGGGAGAAGTCGACCGTCGGCAGGTGAACAGGTCTGGTGTGGATGGTCATGGATCGGGTTCCTCCAATGCTGGGAATAGGTGGCACGGCGCGCTCCGGCGCCGCGCCGATCGCCGGCAAGCCTCATGCGAGCGAAATCGCGCGCTCCAGATCGGCAATCAAGTCGTCGGGATGTTCCAGACCGATGGAGAGGCGCACGTAGCCGGGTGTGACGCCGGTGGCGAGCTGGTCCTCCGGCGAGAGCTGCGAATGGGTGGTCGTGGAGGGATGGATGGCCAGCGACCGCGCATCGCCGATGTTCGCCAGGTGATAGAACAGCTGCAGGCTGTCGATGAAGCGGCGCCCCGCTTCCCGCCCGCCCTTCAGCTCGAAGCCGACCAGCGCGCCGAAGTGGCCGGGCTTGAGGTATTTTTCCGCCCGCGCCCGCGCAGCGCCGTCCTGGAACTTCGGGAATATCACGCGCTCCACCTTCGGGTGGCCCTTCAGGTATTCGGCGATCCTGACCGCATTCTCGTTGTGCTGGCGCAGGCGCAGCGGCAGGGTCTCGAGGCCCTGGATGAACTGGAAGGCGTTCTGGGGACTGACCGCCGCGCCGAGATCGCGCAAGAGCACGGCGCGGGCGCGCAGGATATAGGGATGGAAGCCGATCGCCGCCGCCTTCTCGATCCAGGTCTTGCCCTGGTAGCTCGGGTCCGGCTCGGTGAGGTTCGGCTGGCGGGTCGGGTTCTCCGTCCAGGGGAAGGTGCCGCTGTCGATGATCGCGCCGCCGATCGAAGTGCCGTGGCCGCCGATGTATTTCGTCGTCGAATAGACGACGACGGCCGCGCCATGCTCCAGCGGCCGGATGATCAGCGGGGCGGCGGTGTTGTCGACGATCAGCGGAATGCCGTGGCGCCGGCCGATGGCGGCGACTTCGGCGATCGGAAACACTTCCAGCTTCGGGTTCGGCAGGGATTCGGCATAGTAGGCGCGCGTGCGCTCGTCCGTCGCCTTGTCGAAGGCGTCCGGATCGGTGGCATCGACGAAGCGGGTCTCGATGCCGAAACTCTTCAGGGTCGCCGCAAAGAGCGCCCACGTGCCGCCATAGAGCCCGGCGGCGCTGACGATGTTGTCGCCGGCGCGCGCCACATTCAGGATCGCAAAGGCGGAAGCCGCCTGGCCGGAGGAGAGCGCCAGCGCGGCAGCCCCACCCTCGAGCTCGGCCAGGCGCTGCTCGAAGGCATCCTGCGTCGGGTTGGAAACGCGGGTGTAGAGATGGCCGGGCGCCTCCAGCGCGAAGAGCTTGTCGGCGCCATCGGTGCCGGGCAGCTGGAAGGAACTGGTCTGGTAGATCGGCACGGCCACCGCGCCGCTTGCCGGATCGAAGCGGAAGCTGCCGCCGTGCAGCGCGATCGTTTCCGGATGGCGGCTCTTGAAGGTGGCGGTTCCGGCGGGAACCTGCACGATGTCCTGTTCGGCGACCTCGGGGGTCTGATGGATCGTCATGACACTTCTCCTTTGGTGAGACGCACTCAACGGTGCGAGGGGCGGACGGACAGAAGGACGCCGGCGGCGAGGATGGCCGTTGCGGCCCAGAAGGCTTCCGGCGCATACCACCGGATGCCGTAGAGATGCGCGTCGGTGCACAGCGCCTGGGCGAGCGCGCACAGATCCGTCGCCCCGGCAATGCAGGTCACGGCCTGGCGGACGGTGAGGTAGTCGTTCTCGACGACCTTGCTGAAGATCAGCCACCACCAGCCGAGGGAGAGCAGCGCGAGCCCGCCGCCGACAGCCGCCACCGCCCGGTAGGAAAGCCGAGCGCTAGACGTCATGGGAAATCCCCAGCTCTTCCAGCAGCGCGCGACGGAGGGCAACGAGACTGGCATCGTCGCGCTGGCGCGGATGCGGCTCGTCGACCCGCACCTCCGCGATGATGGCGGCCGGCCGGTCGGAGAGCACGATCACCCGGTCGGCGAGAAGCAGCGCCTCCTCGACATCGTGCGTGACGAGCAGCGCGGTGAAGCCGGCGCTCTTCCAGAGGTCGAGGAGTTCGTTCTGCATGCGCAGCCGGGTCAGCGAATCGAGCTTGCCGAACGGCTCGTCGAGCAGAAGCAGCTTCGGATCGTTGACGAGCGCGCGGGCAAGGGCTGCGCGCTGCGCCATGCCGCCGGAGAGCTGGTGCGGGTAGAAGTCGGCAAAGCCTTCCAGCTTCACCAGTTTCAGCACCTCGTCGATCCGATGGCCCTTTTCGCCGAGCAGGCCACGGGCCTCCAGGCCTGTGGCGATGTTGGCGCGCACCGTGCGCCAGGGAAAGAGCGTCGCATCCTGGAAGACGAGGATGCGGTCCGGGTTCGGCGCGGTGATCGGCCTGCCGTCTTCCAGCACCTTGCCCGTCGTCGGCGTCTCCAGGCCGGCGGCGAGCCGCAGCAGCGTGGACTTGCCGCAGCCCGACGGCCCCAACAGGGCGACGAATTCGCCCGGCGCGATCGTCAGGCTCACATTGTCGAGAACCTGCAACTCCGTGCCGTCGCGCTCATAGCGGTGGGAAACGCCTTCCACATCGAGCGCGATGCTGTCGGAAGGGGTGGTTGCTGCGAGAGCGAGCGCCATCAGAGTATCCTCTTCTGCCAGCCGAGCAGCCGATCCCGCGCCACGAAGAGCAGGCGCACGAGCCCGGCGCAGATCAGCGCCATGATGACGAGGGCGGCATAGACGTTGGCGTAGGCCGAATAGGCCGTGTTGAACTGGAGATACCAGCCGAGCCCGAACTTGGCGCCGAGCATCTCGGCGACGACCAGCACGGCGAAGGAATAGTAGAGGCCCATGAAGATGCCGACGAAGACGTTCGGCAGCGAGGCGGGGATCGCGACCTTGAAGACGAGGAAGCGGTTGTCCGCCCCGAGCGTGCGGGCGACGTCGTAGAAGGATCGGTTCACCTGGCTGACGCCCGCCGCCGTCAGGATCGCCACCGGAATGCCCGACGCCAGCGCCACGAGGAAGATCGAGGCATGGAAGGTCGACGGGAAGATGAAGAAGGTGCACGGGATCCAGGCGCTCGCCGGCACCGGGCCGATGAGCTTCAGGAGCGGCATGCCCCAATAGGCGAAACGCTTCGACCAGCCGAGCGCCACGCCGCCGGCGAAGCCTATGAGAATGCCGGAGAAGAAGCCGAGGCCCCACAGCCGCCCCGTATAGGCGATGCAGATCAGAAGCCGCTCCCAGTCCGTCACATAGACGTGCAGCAGTCCCTGCGGCGGCGAGAAGAACGGTTTGGGCAACCAGCCGAGCTTGGCCGTCAGCACTTCCCACAGGCCGAGCCAGAGGCCGAGCACGATGAACCACGGCCCGTAGTGGATGAGCGTGCGGCCGAAGCCGCCGAGCCTGTGCACCGTCACCGACAGCGCAAGCAAGATCCCCGCGCCGACGAGCATGACGGCGGCAAAGAGCCCCGTCGCGCCCCAGGCGATGACGTCGGGCAGACCATAGGTCAGCGCCGCGGCGAGAGCCCACGTGCCGGCCGCCAGAAGCCCGTTGCGCCAGATGCCCCCGAAAGGCAGGGCGAGCGTTCGCCGCCCGGCCCCGCCGAGTGTGTCCTCGACCGCAGCACTCATGGCATCACGCGAAGATGTCGATGGTGATGCGGTTGGCGATCTCCTCGGGGTCCGTGCCCGCGTCGATGACGCCCGTCAGCTTGAGGTCCTCGTAGCCGATCTTCACCTCTTTCAGGAGATCCTTGCCGAACCAGTGGTCGTGATAGGTGAAGGCGGCAAGAACCTCCGTCAGGTCTTCCAGCGACAGGCCCGGCTTCAGCGTCTCGAAGTACCACTTGGCGACCTCGTCCGGATGCTTGGCCGTGTACTGGTGGATTTCGAGGTTGGCGGCCGCGACGCGCTTGATGGCGTCCTTGTTGGCCTCGTAGTAGTCGCCGTTGACTCCGAGAACGCAGCAGACCCGGTCCTTGAACGTTCCGGTCTGCGTATCGGCGACGCGGCGGAAGCCGTGTTTCTTCTCGTAGGAATAGGCCCAGGGATCCATGTGCGCGACGGCGTCGGCCTCGCCCTTCAGCACGCCCTCGGCGACGAGATCGAACGGGAAGACCTTCCAGGTGACGTCGGTTTCCGGGTTCAGGCCGGCCTTGGCGAGCGCCACGGAGAAGGCGACGCGCGAGGGCGACATGACGTCGAAAGTGCCGATCGTCCTGCCCTTGAGGTCGGTCAGCGTCTTGATGTCGGAGTCCGGCTTCACCAGGATGCTCTGGCAGCCGCCATGCGAGCCGGCGAAGAGCCGCACGTCGAACCCCTGCTCGATCGGCTTCAGCCAGTCGTAGAGCAGGCCCGGGCCGGCCTCCGCCTTGCGGGTGGCGAGCGCCTGGATGAGCGTCTGGCCGCTGGCGCCCTGATAGAACAGCTCCACCTCGAGGCCGTGCTTGGCGTAGATCCCCTTGGACAGGCCGAAGCCGACGGGGGAATGGCAGGCGGCGACCTCGGTCCACTCGAGCTTGATGGGGATGAGGTTGCCGGCGATGGCGTAGCGCGTCGAACGCGCGCCGATCACGCCGGCGGTCGCCGCCACCGCCGTCACCCCGGCCGCCTTGATCAGGCCCCGGCGCGACAGGCCCCCGGAGAAAATGCTTTCGGATTGCTGGCTCATCGTACGTCCCCACGTGGAATGATACGGCCAGCCTATCAAACTAGAATTTAGTTTATAGATTTTATGGATTATTTCCGATGACGATGGAGGAATATTCTTTCACCGATCGCGGCTACGCGGGAATTGGCGTCCTGCGCGTCAGATACCGGGCGCGACCCCGAGGCGCTCCGCGTCGCGCAGGAGCTTTTCCCAGGTGAGATCGGAGACGGGCACGCCCTTCTCCAGCGCGTCCCGACGCCTGCGGGCGGCGCTGTCGCCCGGCATGCGGACCTTGCCCTTGTTCCAGGCGGCCGGCGGGTTGTCGCGGCAGGCTGCTGCCATCCAGTCCGCCTGTTCGGTGAAGGCGTCGAGGCCGACGAAGAATTCGGGATCGATGACCTGCAGATAGGCACTCTGCGACAACGGCCCGGGCCTGGTGTTTGCCCGGCCCTTGCCGGAAAGCCCCTGCCCCATCAGTTCGACCATCAGTCCGAGCCCGAAACCCTTGTGCCCCTTCGACTGGCCGCCAAGCGGCATCATCGACCCGCCGCGCTCGGTAATCTCCTTCGGATCGTCGCTCGGCTCGCCGGTGGCGGTCACCGCCCAGGCCTCGGGGAACTTCTGTTCGGCCTTGGCGAGCGTCTGGGTCATCGTCGTCGTGGTGATCGAGCAGGAAACGTCGATCAGGATGGGATCGGACGAAGTCGGAAAGCCGGCCGCCATCGGGTTCGGCGTCAGGAGCGGCTTCGTCCCGCCATAGGGGGCGACGCGGCTCGCGGCCGGGTTGGAGACGGAGAGCTGCACGATCAGGCCGCGCTCGGTCACCTGGCGCATGAAGGCCGACAGCGCACAGGTATGGTGGCAGTTGCGGATCGCCGCGGAGACGATGCCGAAGTCGCGCACCCGCTCGCAGGCCTGATCGAGCGCCTTGGTCAGGAGCCAGGCGCCGGGCAGCAGCTTTCCGTCCCAGACGAAGGCCGCGCCGCGGTCGTTAATGACCTCGTAGGAGCCGGACCTGGCAAGCGATCCGTCGTCGAGCGCCTCGACATACCAGTGCAACAGGCTGACCCCGTGCGTTTCGTGACCGATCATGTCGCCCTCCACCAGAATGGCGGCGGTCGCCTCGGCCTTGTCGGCCTCCATGCCGGCGCTGGTCAGCATGCGGTAGGCGAAATCGGTAAGGGCTGCGCGGTCAACAAGCGGCATGGCTCAATCCATCATTCCTGCATTTCGACGGTCGCGCGAAACCGGAAAGGGTTCCGCGAAACAGCGAGGCGGGCCGCCTCATGCGGCCCGCCTGCGGGTGTTACTTGAACTTGATCTGCGACAGCTGCAGTTCCGAGTTCGCGGCGATCGTCGGCTCGAAGTCGAGGCGCGGCGCCACGCGGGTGAAGCCGACCATGTGGAACATCGGGATGTCGGCGATGATCTCCTCGTTGACCTTGGCGAACAGCGCCTGCCAGAGCTTGGTGCGCTCGTCGCCCGTGGCAGCCGTGGCTTCGGCGATCATCTTGTCGACGGCCGGATCCCGGACCATCGAATGGGAGCCGCCCTCGGCGTATTTCACATAGGCGGTGAAGACGGGATCGCCGGTCGCGTTGTCATGCTGCGACTGGGTCAGCGTCGGCCCCGAATCCGCCACGAAGGGCGCGACGAAGTAGTTGTTCCAGACGGAGACGTCGTACATGTCGAGCTTGACGTTCAGGCCGATCTCCTGAAGCATCGCCATGATCGCTTCCATGGCTTCCGTCGCGTTCGGATACTGGCCGTTGCGGCCGATGATGCGGATCTCCTGATCGACCGGCACGCCGTCGGCCTTGGCCTCGGCCACCAGCTTCTTCGCCCGCTCCGGATCATACGGCCAGGGCTTGATGTCGGCATTGTAACCGAGCGTGGTCGGCACGACGAGTTGCGTTGCGATCTGCGCCTGTTCCGGGAACAGCGTCCCGAGCATCGCCTGGCGGTCGATGGCGATGTTCATCGCCTCGCGGATGCGGCGATCGTTGAGCGGCGCGACGCGCGTGTCGATGCGCAGCGACGTGGTTTCGGAATTCGGATAGGCGAAGTCGGTTTCGGCGTTGGTGGCGTCCTGCACCGATACGGACGGAACGATATCGGCTTCGCCGGCATCGACCATCGCGGCCGCCACGGCGCTGTCGGAGCGGAACAGGTAGGTTGCCTTTTCCACCTGCGGCTGCTCGCCCCAGTAGTTGGGGTTGCGCTTCAGGACGATCGACTGTCCGACCGTCCAGCTGTCGAAGGTATAGGGCCCGGTACCGATCGGCTTGCGGGTATATTCGGCCTCCGGCGTCGCCTCCGCCGATTCGACCGGCATGATCGTCATCAGCAGCGGCAGGATCGGCTGGGCCGGCTTGGTGGTGATGCGGATCGTGTTCGGATCGGGGCTTTCGAAGCTGAACTCGGTGCCACCGAAATATTTGCCGCCGACCTCGCAGTTGACCTTCTTGGCGGTGTTGCGCTCGATCGTGAACTGCACGTCCTTGGCGGTGAAGTCCTTGCCGTCATGCCATTTGACGCCCGGCCGCAGCTTGAATTCCCACGTCTCGGGGCTGAGCTGCTTCCACTCGGTGGCAAGCCGCGGCTTCAGGCCGCCGTTCGAGTAGTCGAACTCGACCAGCATCTCGTTGACGTTTTCGGAGATGACGCGGCCCACATCCTGGCGCGCGGCCATGCAGGGCTCCACGACATCGACGGTTTCCGCCAGGACGACTGTCACGTCCCGATTGGCGTCCTGGGCATAGGCCGCACCACTGGCCAGAACGGCGAGTGCGGTCGAAAAATTCAGGGCTGCTAGGCGCAGTTTCATTTCAGGCTCCTCCCATTGCACCATTTCGGGTGCGTGTCGATCTCCGGGTTAAATTCGACCTTGCCGGTCGGTTGTTCCGATGCCGGGCCGCCTCTCTCCAACGGCCCCATCGAACTGATGCATATCTACACTAATATTCCAGTTGAGCAAATGTTTCAAGACGCGACCAGACGGTTCGCGACCAGGAACGCCGTCAGCCTGGCGTGCTGCTCGGGCGCCAGCGGCCATGCGGCCGGCGGCCGCGTCGGTCCGCAGTCGTGGCCCATCGCCGCCAGCGCGCTCTTGACGCCGGTGACATTGGTGCCGTTCATCTCCATGGCCCGCACCTCTTCGAAGACGGCAATCTCCGCAATCAGCGCCCTCGCTCCGGCATAGTCGCCGGCCTCCAGCGCGGCATGGATCGCCAGCGACCGCTCCGGCCAGACATTGACGAGGCCCGAGGTGAAGCCGCGCGCGCCGACGGCATAGAGCGCTGGCGCCCAGACCTCCGCCAGTCCGCCGACCCAGATGATCGACGGGTCGCAGGCCGAGATGGCCTCGGCGAGCTTCAGAGGATTCGGCGTCGCCCATTTCACGCCGATCACGCCCGGCACCGCGCAAAGCGCCGCAATCGCGGCGGTTCCGATCGCGTCGTTGCGCAGGTAGAGCATCAGCGGCAGCCCGTCGCCGGCATCGGCGACGCGCCGGACATAGTCGACGACGCCGCGCGGCGCTGCGAAAGGATCGGGCGGCTGGTGGACCATCAGTCCGGCCGCGTGCGCGCGTTTCGCCGAAGCGGCCAGCCGGCAGGCATCCTTGACCGACCGTCCGACGCCGGCCAGCACGGGCGCCCGGCCGGCGACCAGCGCGCAGACTTCGCCGGCCATCTGCTCAGCCTCGTCGACGGTCAGGGCATAGAACTCGCCGGTGTTGCCGTTGACGACGGGGACGTGCAGCCCCGCACCGAGCGCCCGATCGATGATCGGCGCCAGGCGCTGCGGCGCAATGACGTCGTCCGTATCGAACGGCGTCACCAGGATGCCCGAGATGCCGCCGAGCGCGGCCCGAAGGTCGGGTCCGGTCATCGGACAGACGCGATCAGGCTGCGCATCATGTCGACCTCTTCCTCGGTGAGATCGGTCAGCGGCGCACGCACCGGCCCCGCCTCGAAGCCGCGCAGACGCACGCCCGCCTTGATGGCCGACACGGCATAACCGCTCTTGCGATCGCGGATCTTGGCGAAGGGATAGTAGAAGTCCTGCAGCATCTTTTCGCAGGTCGCATCGTCGCCGGCGGTGAAGGCGGCATGGAACTTCAGGGCCGTCTCCGGCACGAAGTTGAAGACGGCCGAGGAGTAGGTCGGCATGCCCGCACCCTTGTAGGCCTGGGCGAACAGTTCGTGGGTCGGCATGCCGCCGATGTAGGACAGGCGGTCGCCCATCGCGACGGTGACGCGGCGCACGGTGTCGATGTCGCCGGTGCCGTCCTTGAAGCCGATGAGGTTCGGGCACTCGTCGGCCAACTGGGCAAGCTGGTCGGCGGAGACGCGGGCCTGGCCGCGGTTGTAGACGATGACGCCCATGTTGGTCGATTTGCAGACGGCGCGTACGCGCGCGGCGATGCCGTCGGCCGGAGCCTCGGTGAGATAGTGCGGCAGGAGCAGGATGCCGTCGCCGCCGGCCTTCTCGATCTCCCGCGCCATGTCGCAGGCCATGCGGGTGCCGTAGCCGCAGCCGGCGATCACGGGCGCATGGCCGGAAACGCTGCGGGCGACCTTGACCACCTCGACGACTTCGCTCGGCGCGAGCGAAAACAGCTCGCCGGTACCGCCGGCGACGATCAGCCCGGCGACGGGATAGGACGACAGCCATTCCAGGTGGGCGGCGAACGGCTTGGCGGCAAAGCGGTCCTCCGCGTCGAAGGGGGTGACGGGAAACGAAAGAAGGCCGTTGCGGATGATTTCACGCAGGTCGGTCGGGGCGATCATGATTTTCTCCTGGATCAGTTGCGCAGATCTTGCGGCAGAAGCGCCGCAGGGAAATTCTGGTAGGCGACGGGACGCAGGAACCTGCGGATCGAAAGGGTGCCGACGCTGGTGGCGCCGAAATTCGTGGAGGCTGGGTAGGGACCGCCGTGGACCATGGAGTCCACAACCTCCACGCCGGTCGGATAGCCGTTCACCAGCACGCGGCCGGCCTTCCGCTCCAGAACCGGCAGAAGCGCCTGCGCGGCCTGCAGGTCGCCATCGTCCATGTGGATGGTGGCCGTCAGCTGGCCATGGAAGGCGGCCGCCAGTTCCTTCATCTCGGCGGCCGAGCCGACCCGGACGATGAGCCCGAGCGGACCGAAGACCTCCTCGCCCAGCGAATGGTCGGCCAGCCATGCCGCGCCGGTGGTCTCGAAGAGGTTCGGCAGCGCCGCCCGCCCGGCGCTGTCGTTCGAAAGCACCGGCGCCACGGCATTGCTGACCTTGAAGCGTTCGACGCCGTCCCGATAGGCAGAGGCGATACCGTCGGTCAGCATCGTCTGTGCGCCGACCTCCTGAAGCGCTGCCTTCGCCGCGCCCCGGAAACGGTCGGCATCGGCGCCGTCGATCACGACGGCGACGCCGGGATTGGTGCAGAACTGGCCGGCCCCCATCGTCAGCGACGCGGCCCAGCCGGAACCGAGCTGCTCCGCCCGGGCGGCCATCGCCTGCGGCAACAGGAACATCGGGTTGACGCTGCCGAGTTCGCCGAAGAACGGGATCGGCTCCGGGCGCTGGGCGCAGAGGTCGAACAGGGCGCGGCCGCCGGCCAGCGAGCCGGTAAAGCCGACCGCCTTGATCGCCGGATGGGTGACGAGCGCGGTGCCGACATCGCGGCGGCCACCCTGGATCAGGCTGAAGACGCCGGCCGGCATGCCGGTGCGGGCAACCGCCGCGGCAACCGCCTGCGCCACGATTTCCCCGGTGCCGGGATGGGCGGAATGGCCCTTGACGACGACCGGGCAACCGGCCGCCAGTGCCGCGGCCGTGTCGCCGCCGGCGGTGGAAAAGGCGAGCGGGAAGTTCGAGGCGCCGAAGACTGCGACAGGGCCGATCGGCCGCTGGGCCAGCCGGATTTCCGGGCGCGGTGCGGGCTGACGTTCGGGCTGCGCGGCATCGACGCGCAGGTCGAGATGCGCGCCCTTGCGGATATGCTCGGCGAACAGCTTCAGCTGGCTCGTCGTGCGGCCGCGCTCTCCGTTGAGGCGTCCTTCCGGCAGGCCGGTCTCCTGCGTGCCGATCAGGGTGATCGCCGCGGCGCGCGCCTCGATTTCTTCGGCGATGGCATCGAGGAAGGCTGCCCGCTCCTCGCGGCTCTTTGCGGAATAGGCGTCGAAGGCCGCCTCCGCGGCCTGGCAGGCGCGGTCCACCAGTTCGACGGTTCCGACGGAGAAGGCATGCGCAGGCCCGTGCGCGGGCTCGGAGCGGAAGGTCGCCTCCGCGGCGACCCATTCGCCTGCAATCAGGTGCTTGCCGGACGGTTCCCAGGTCAAAATCATCCTCCTTGCCGGGAACAGCGTTCCGGCTTCTTCATGTTCCAGACTGTTTGGTGTGCGGACGGCCCTAGCGGCCGTTCGCCTTGCGCCATTCGGAAAACAGCGCCAGGTTTTCCTCCCGCGTCGCCGGATAGAGGCCGATGATCGTCTCGCCCTGCTTGACGCGCTCGACGACGAAATCCTCGTAAGCGGTCATCTCGACGGCCTCGTCGGCGATCTCGTCGGCGATTTCGGCCGGGATGACGATCACGCTGTCGTCGTCTCCCACCATGATGTCGCCCGGGAAGACGGCGACGTCGCCGCAACCGATCGGCACGTTGATGTCGATCGCCTCATGCAGCGTCAGGTTCGTCGGGCTCGAAGGGCGGCTGTGATAGGCGGGAATGTCCAGTTCGGCGATCCGCATGGCGTCGCGAAAACCGCCATCGGTCACGACGCCGGCGCCGCCGCGCACCATCAGCCGGGTGATCAGGATGTCGCCTGCGGAAGCGGCGCGCGCATCCTTCCGGCTGTCCATGACCAGCACATGGCCCTCGGGGCAGGTCTCGACCGCGACGCGCTGGGGATGGTCGGCATTGCGGAAGATCGACATCGGGTTGCGATCCTCGCGGGCCGGCATGTAGCGCAGCGTGAATGCAGGGCCGACCATGTTGCGGCCCTTGCCGCGGACCGGGCGGACGTCCTGGATGGTCTGGTTCTTGAGGCCGCGCTTGAAGAGCGCCGAACACAGGGTCGCCACGGAGACGCCCATCAGTTTTTCGCGGGTTGCGGGGTTCATCGTCCTGTCTCCTCAGCCACCGAAGCTCTTCGTCTCGACCGTCCAGTCGCGGGCCTTGCCCGTCAGGCTGCAGCCGAGGCCGGGTCGACCCGGAACGATCATGCGGCCGCCCTTGATCTCGAGCTCTTCGTTGAACAGCGGTGCCAGCCAGTCGAAATGCTCGACCCAGGGCTCGTGCGCATAGGCGGCCGCCAGGTGAAGATGGATTTCCATGGCGAAATGCGGCGCAAGCCGCATGCGCTTGGCTTCCGCCTGGGCGCAGATCTTCAGGAACTGGGTAATGCCGCCGACGCGCGGGGCGTCCGGCTGGATGAAGTCGACGGCGTCGGCGCGGATCAGCGCCATGTGCTCGTCGGCGCTGGCCAGCATCTCGCCGGTGGCGATCGGCGTTGCCAGTTCGCGTGCGAGTGCGGCGTGTCCCTCGGCATCGTAGGCGTCGAGCGGCTCCTCGATCCATTCGAGATTGAGCGGCTCGACCAGTCGGCCGAAGCGCAGGGCGGTCGTGCGGTCCCACTGCTGGTTGGCATCGACCATGACCGGGACCCGCCCGGCGACATGCGTCATCACGGCGTCGAGGCGGCGCAGGTCCTCCATCGGGTCGGGCTGACCGACCTTGATCTTGATGCCGCCGATGCCTGTATCCAGCGACTTGTCGATGGCGGCCTTGATCTCCTCGATGCTGGACGACAGGAAGCCGCCCGAGGTGTTGTAGCAGGCGACGCTGTCGCGCTGCGCGCCGATGAGCTTGGCCAGCGGCAGGCCGGCCCGCTTGGCCTTCAGGTCCCAGAGGCAGATGTCCATCGCCGCGATCGCCTGGGTGGCGATGCCGGAGCGGCCGACCGACGCGCCGGCCCAGCAGAGCTTGTCCCAGAGCCTGGCGGTGTCGTTCGGATCCTCGCCGATCAGGTTGTCGGCGATTTCGCAGGCATGGGCGTAGAGGCCGGGGCCGCCGGCGCGCTTGGAATAGCTGAAGCCGAGGCCGCTATGGCCGGCTTCGGTGGTGATCTCGCAGAAGAGGAAGGCGACCTGCGTCAACGGCTTCTGCCGTCCCGTCAGAACCTTGGCATCGCTGATCGGCCGCGCCAGCGGCAGGTAGGCCAAGGAAAGCGTGACCGAGCGGATGGCGTCCAGCTTTGCCGGCCCGCTTGCGAAGCCGGCCTTGGGCGGCTGGGCGGGAATGCTCAGGTTGTTCAGATTCAACATGGTCCTTACCTCAGTTGATGACGGGCTCGGCAGTCTTTCCGCCAAACTCCGTTTTCAGGAAATCGAAGTCGCAGCCCTTGTCGGCCTGCTCGATATGCTTGGTGAACATGAAGCCGTAGCCGCGCTCGAAACGGGGCTCGGGCGCCACCCAGGCGGCCCGGCGGGCCTCGAGCTCGGCCTCGGAAACCAGCATGTTGAGGCTGCGGGCCGGGATGTCGAGCTCGACCATGTCTCCGGTCTTCAAGAGCGCCAGCGGGCCGCCGACGAAGGCTTCGGGCGTCACGTGGAGAACGCAGGCGCCAAAGCTCGTCCCCGACATGCGCGCATCCGACAGACGGACCATATCACGCAGGCCGAGCTTCAGCAGCGCCTTCGGCATCGGGATCATGCCCCATTCCGGCATGCCCGGCCCACCCTGCGGGCCGGCGTTGCGCAGCACCAGCACCGTGTCGGGGGTCAGCGGATAATCCGGATCGTCGACGATCTTCTTGAGCTCCGGATAGCTGTCGGCGACGAGCGCCGGGCCGCGATGACGGTGAAACTTGGGATCGCAGGCGGCGGGCTTGATGACCGCGCCGTCCGGACACAGATTGCCCTTCAGCACGGCGAGCGAACCCTCGTGATAGACCGGGTTGCTCAGGGGCCGGATGACGTCCTCGTTGTAGACCTTCACCTCGTCGAGCCCTTCGGTCAGCGGCCTGCCGGTCACGGTGATCGCCGTCGGGTCGAGCTTGTCGCCGAGCTGCTTCATCAGCGCCCTGAGCCCGCCGGCATAGAAGAAGTCCTCCATCAGGTAGGTGGTCCCGGAGGGGCGGATATTGGCGATGACCGGCGTCGTGCGGCCGATGCGGTCGAGGTCGTCGAGTTGAAGCGGAACGCCGGCGCGCCGCGCCATGGCGATCAGGTGGATGATCGCATTGGTCGAACAGCCCGTCGCCATGGCGACCGTCACGGCGTTGTTGACCGCCGCCGGCGTGATGATCTTGTCGGGCGTCAGGTCCTCCCAGACCATCTCGACGATCCGCCGGCCGCAGGCGGCGGACATGCGCTGGTGATTGGCATCGGGCGCAGGAATGGACGAGGCGCCGGGCAGGGTCAGGCCCATGCCCTCGGCGATCGCCGTCATGGTGGAGGCCGTCCCCATCGTCATGCAGTGGCCGTAGCTGCGGGCGATGCCGCCTTCGATTCCCTGCCATTCCTCCTTGGAAATCGTACCGGCGCGGCGCTCGTCCCAGTACTTGAAGCCGTCCGTCCCCGAACCCAGCGCCTTGCCGGCATAGTTGCCGCGCAGCATCGGGCCGGCGGGCAGGTAGATGAACGGAATGCCCATGCTGACCGCACCCATCACCAGTGCCGGCGTGGTCTTGTCGCAGCCGCCCATCAGCACGGCGCCGTCGACCGGATGGCTGCGCAACAGCTCCTCCGTCTCCATCGCCAGCATGTTGCGATAGAGCATGGTGGTCGGCTTGACGAAATTCTCCGAAAGCGAAAGCGCGGGAAGCTCCATCGGAAAGCCGCCGGACTGCAGGATGCCGCGCTTGACCCAGTCGACCCGCTCGCGAAAGTGCATGTGGCACGGCTGCGCATCCGACCATGTGTTCAGGATCGCGATGATCGGCCGTCCCTGCCAGTCCTCCGGCGCGTAGCCCATCTGCATCGTTCGCGACCGATGCCCAAAGGACCGCTGGTCATCGGGCGCCATCCAGCGCGCCGAACGCAACTGGTCGTAGGTCTTTTTCCGGCTCATGCTGTACTCCCTACGCGACCGCAAACCGCCGCCGCGCTCCATGGACTAACTAATATTTCAGTTGAACATTTATATCAACCGCTTTTTTGCGTAAATTTCGCTGCCCCATTCTTGTCGACTAATGAGCCAGTGGATAAATTGGGACGAAAGGGAATTTTCGCAATGAACACACCGCTCGCAGCCACATTGGGTCTTTCGGCACCTGGCTTCCCGGTCATGGCGGGTGGCACGGTGCAGCGCATCTATGACGATCTGCGCAAGCGGATCATCACCATCCAGTTGCCGCCGGACACCATGCTGTCCCGCGCCGACCTGACCGAAACCTACGAGGTCAGCCAGACACCGATCCGCGAGGCCATGCAGCTCCTCAAGCAGGAAGGCCTCATCCGGATCTATCCCCAGTCGCGCACCGTCGTGACGCGGATCGACGTCCCGCAGGTCTACGAGGCGCATTTCCTGCGCGTGGCGCTGGAGACGGAGGTGTGCCGTCGCCTCGCGGCCGAACCGGATCCCGGCACCATCACCAGGGCCCGCTCCATCATCAAGATGCAGGAGGCCGTCGCCGACGACCCCGAGCAGCTGGCGATATTCCAGGAGCTCGACGAGCTCTTCCACCAGACGCTGTTCGCCGGCGTCAAGCGTACCGGCCTACACCAGCTCGTCCGCGAGCGATCCGGGCACCTGGAACGCATCCGCCGTCTCCACCTGCCCGAAAAGGGCAAGATCCTCAGCATCCTCAGCGGGCACAAGGCCGTCATCGAGGCGATCGCGGCCAGGGACGAGAACGGCGCGGTCGAGGCCATCCGCGATCACCTGAGCCGGACCGTGGCCCGCGTCGAGGAACTGCGGCAGGCCTTCCCGGACTATTTCGCATAGCCGTCCGCATTCGCGCGAACGGCCCTGCGATCCGTCAGTTCACCGGCGTCAGGAGCGGCTTTCCGGCAAAGAAGGCGGCAAGATTGTCCAGCGCAAGCTGTGCCATCCGGTCGCGCGTTTCCTCCGTGCCGCTGGCGTGATGCGGATAGAGCACGGCGTTGTCGAGCGCAGCGAAGGCCGGATCCGGATGGGGCTCGTTGTAGAAGACGTCGAGGCCGGCCGAGGCGATCCGCCCTTCCCGCAGTGCGGCGATCAGCGCCGGCTCGTCCACCACCGTGCCCCGCGCGATATTGACGAAGCTGCCGGTCGGTCCGAGCGCATCGAGAACGCGCGCCGAGATCAGCCCTTCGGTCTCCGCCCCGCCGGGAGTGGCGACCAGCAGGACGTCCGCCCATCGGGCAAGCTCGACCAGATCGGCGAAGTAGGCGTAGTCGACGCCCTGCTTGCGAGAACGGCCGTAGTAGCCGATCGTCATGCCCATCGCCTCGCAGCGCCGGGCGATGGCCTGGCCGATGCGCCCGAGGCCGACGATGCCGGCCTTCTTGCCGGAGGTCGACGAGGTCAGCGGCAGCATGCCCTTGCGGCCCCAGTCGCCCGAACGGACATAGCGGTCGCCCACGACGAGCCTGCGCCTGGCCGCCAGCATCAGCAGGATCGCCGTGTCGGCGACATCGTCGAGCAAGGCGTCGGATGTGTTGGTCAGCTTGATGCCGCGCCGCGTCATCGCCGCGACGTCCATCTTGTCGTAGCCGGCCGAGGAACAGGAGGCGAGCTTCAGCGCGGGCAGCTTGTCGAGAAAGGCTTCGTCGACCGCCACATGCCCGTTGATCACCATCGCCGTGCATTTGTGGCCGACCGCGGCGAGCATCGCCTCCCGTTCGTCACCGGCCAGTCGGTCGAGGCGGTGCGTCGTATAGGTTTCCTCCAGCTTCGCCATCTGGCGCGGCATCAGCGGATAGGCAACGAGAACATCGGGTTTCATGCGGGCATCAGTCCTTTCTGTTGCTGCCGGGCATCGCGACGGGCCGCCTGAACCACCGGATCGGGGTCAAGGCTCGCGGCAAGAAGCGCCTGGGTATAGGGCTGGCGGGGGGCCTCGAATATCTGCCGCACCGGGCCTTCCTCGACAATCTCTCCCGCCCGCATGACGATCACCCGGTCGGCGAAGTCGCGAACGACCGGCAGGTCGTGGGCGATGAAGAGATAGGAGAGCCCGAATTCGCGCCGCAGCCCGTCCAGAAGCTCGATCACCTGCGCCTGGATCGAGACGTCGAGGGCGGAGACCGCCTCGTCGCAGACGATCAGCTTCGGTTCCATCGCCAGCGCCCTGGCAATGGCGATGCGCTGGCGCTGGCCGCCGGAAAACTGATGCGGATAGCGCGAGGCCATTTCCGGCCTGAGACCGACCTTGACCAGAAGCTCGGCGACCCGCTCCTTCCATTGCGGCTTCGGCAGGATGGAGGGATGGATGACCCAGGCCTCGGAGATCAGCTGGAAGACGGTCATGCGCGGATTGAGCGACTGCGTGGGGTCCTGGAACACCATCTGCAGGTCGCGCCTGAGGCCGAACAGCTCCTTGTCGGAAATCGTCAGCAGGTCCCGGTCGTTGTAGAGAACCTTGCCGCTGTCGGGATCATCGAGCCTGAGGATGGCGCGCGCAAGCGTCGACTTGCCGGAACCGCTCTCGCCGACCACCGCCACCGTCTCGCCCGGCATGATCGTCAGGTCGACGCCCTTGAGGGCCTGGAACGCACCGTAGTTCTTCTCGAGCCCAACGGCGCGGAGAAGCGGCGCGCCGCTCCTGTCGCGTTCGTCGGGCATCTCGCCCTTGCCCGGCGCGGCATCGATCAGTTTGCGGGTGTAGGCGTGCTTCGGATTGCGATAGACCTCGGCCGCATCGCCCGTCTCGACGATGTTGCCCGCGTTCATGACCACCACGCGATCGGCAATCTCGGCGACGACGCCGAGATCGTGGGTGATCAGCAGCATGCCCATGCCGGTTTCCTGCTGCAACTCGTCGAGCAGCGCCAGCACCTGCGCCTGGATCGTCACGTCGAGTGCCGTGGTCGGCTCGTCGGCGATCAGGATGTCCGGCTTGCAGGCGAGCGCCATGGCGATCATCAGCCGCTGCCGCTGGCCGCCGGAAAACTGGAAGGGATATTTGCGCATCGCCGCATCGGGGTCGGGGATGCCGACGCGCTTCAACAGCTCGCGCGCCCGGCTCTTCGCATTCTCCGCGCTCTCGCCATGGGTGGTCATCATTTCGGCGATCTGCCAGCCGACCTGATAGACCGGGTTGAGATGCGCCAGCGGATCCTGGAAGATCATCGCGATCTTGGCGCCGTTGATGGCGCGTCGTTCCTCCGGCGTCATCTTCAGCATGTCGCGGCCGTCGAGCAGGATCGTGCCGGAGGTGATCTTGCCCGGCGGCATGTCGATCAGGTTCATGACCGCGGAGGCGGATACGGATTTTCCCGAACCGCTTTCGCCCAGGATGGCAAGCGTTTCGCCCCGATCCAGATGCCAGCTGACGTTCTGGACCGCTTTGACGGTGCCGGCAGCGGTGTGGAACTCGACCGAGAGGTCCTTCACTTCAAGCAGATGCTCAGCCATTCTTCCGTCCTCCCATTTCGAGGCGCCAACGCTGCGTCGGGTCGAGCGCGATGCGCATCCAGTTCGACAGGAGATTGAGCGAGAGCGTGGTCAGGATGATCGCAAGGCCCGGCCAGAAGGACAGCCACCATGCGTTGGTGAGGTAGGGCCGTCCCTGGCTGACCATCAGGCCCCAGGTGATTTCCGGTGCCTGG
This sequence comes from Mycoplana sp. MJR14, assembly GCF_029210525.1. Classification (NCBI taxonomy): domain Bacteria; kingdom Pseudomonadati; phylum Pseudomonadota; class Alphaproteobacteria; order Hyphomicrobiales; family Rhizobiaceae; genus Mycoplana; species Mycoplana sp. MJR14. Next base: position 133,863 of record NZ_JARGEO010000003.1, on the reverse strand, counting down.
ATGCCGAGGCCGAGGAAGGACAGCGAGGATTCCGCCAGCATGACGAAGGCGAAGTCGAGCGTTGCGATCGTCACCAGCGTCGGCAGCATCACCGGCAGGATATGGCGGAAGATGATGCGCGTGTTCGACGCGCCCATCACCTTTGCCGCCTGGACGAACATCCGCTCGCGGATTTCCAGCGTCTCGGCGCGGGAGGTGCGCAGGTAGATCGGGATGCGCGTGATCGCGAGCACCAGCACGATGTTGGCGACCGACGGCTCCAGCATGTAAAGCACGATCACCGCCAGAAGCAGCGAGGGGAAGGACATGATCACGTCGCCGAGCCGCATGATCCATTGCGCCGCGCTGCGGCGGCTGTAGCCGGCGACGAGCCCGAGCGCGCTGCCGAGGAGGGCCGAGGCGCAGACCGCCGCGGCCGCGACCAGGATGGTGTTCTGGGCGGCGACGATCACCCGCGCCAGAAGCGGTCGGCCCAGCGCATCGGCGCCCAGGACGTACATGATGCCGTGCCGGAGGTGGAAGGGAGCCGCGTTGCGGCCACGCAGGTTCATCTTGTTTGCGGCATCGCCCAGGAAATAGGGGCCGAGGATCGCGCAGAGAAGAACGATCAGCAGGAAGATGGCGGCGAAGAAGGCGAATTTGTCCGCCCAAAGCATCGACAGCCATCGCGAGAACGCGCCGCTGCGTTTGGGGGTCTCTTCGGTGAGGATCCGTGCATCCGTCATGGTCATAGCTCAATACCGAATTCGAGGATCGAGCATCGCATAGGCAAGGTCGATCAAGAGGTTCATGATGAAGATGGCCAGTGCGGAGACCATGATCACGGCGAGCACGACGGTGAAGTCGCGCAGCAGGATGGAATCGATCATCAGCTTGCCGATGCCGGGGAACCCGAAGACGGTTTCGACCACGACGGCGCCATTGAGGATGGAGGCGGCCTGGTCGCCGATCACCGTGATGACCGGCAGCATGGCGTTGCGCAGGCCGTGGACGAAGATGATCGACCGGCTGCGCACGCCCTTCGCCCGGGCCGTCTTCACGTAGGCCGACGACAGCACGTTGATCATCGAACCGCGCACGACCTGCAGGATGAGGCCGAACGGCCGGATGAACAGGACGCTGACCGGGAGGATCCAGTGGGCGACCGAGCCCGTGCCCGATGTCGGCAGCCAATGGAGATTGACGGCGAAGATGACGATCGCGACGATCGCCAGCCAGAAGTCCGGCGCCGATGCGCCGACAAGCGAAAAGAAGGTCGCCATCCGGTCGAAGATGCCGCCGACCCGGAAGGCGGCGAGCGAGCCGATGACGATGGCGCTGACGGTGACGATGGTCATCGTCACCGCGGCGAGACACAGCGTCCAGCCGAACGCCTCGATCACGACTTCCATCGCAGGACGGGCCTGCCGCAGGGATTGGCCGAAATTCAGCTGCGCCAGGTCGGCGACGTAACGGCCGAATTGCACGATCAGCGGATCGTTGAACCCGTGCATCTCGCGGAACTGCTCGCGTGCCTCGGTCGAAGCATCAAGCGGCAGATAGAGATTGGTCGGGTCTCCCGTCAGCCGCGACAGAAAGAACACGAGCACGATCAGACCCAGCAGCGAAACGCCGCTGGCTATCGCCCGCTTGCCCAAAAAACTTCTCATGCGTCTCCTCCCGAAGCGAATGATGCGCGGTTTTCACACCTGGTTTTGAGATTCTCCGCTGCGGCGGAGCGCCGGGGTGGCACCAATCTCCTCTATTGGCCAAATGGTCGCCCGTTCCCGGACGACCATACCCATAAGTGATATACTAGTGCATCTGGAATTTTTGTGAACCACCTTTTTTGAAAAATCACAAGGTGTCTTATTTGCGGCGCCGGAAGTGGGTGCTGCCGGTGGAAAACAACGCCGCTGCACAGATGATGGCCGCGCCGGCCCAGGTCTCGACGGGTGCCACCTCGCCGAACAGCAGGAAGGCAAAAAAGGCGACGACCGGCAGCCTGAGGAAATCGAAGGGTGCCAGGAAGGATGCGCTCGCCAGACCGAACGCCCTGGTGATCAGCGTCATGTTCAGCGCCCCCAGCCCTCCCTGCAGGGCGAGCAGCGTGATCTGCCCGCCCGTGGGCGTCACCCAGACCGGCAGCATGGCGAGAACCCCGAGCGGCACGGTGGCGATCAGGTTCCAGGCGACGAGGCGCTGCGTGGTGTCGTGGACCGCCATGCGGCGCAGCATCAGCTGGCTCGCCGCGGTGAGGATCGCGCCGGCCAGCGCAAACAGCAGCCATGGATCGAAGGCGGACGCGCCGGGCCGGATGATGATGACGATCCCGGCAAAGCCGGCGATCACCCCGACAATGCTCGAAAGCCCGATCCTTTCGCCGAGAAGCAGCCAAGCCCCGAGCACGAGAAACACGGGCATCGTGAAATTGATGGCCGTGGCGTCGGCCAGCGGCGCATGCGCGAACGCCACGAACAGCGCAACGAGCGACGCAAGCTTCAGCCCGGCCCGCAGCACATGCTGGAAGCGGTAGGGAGAGGCCTTCAGGTCAACCCGTGCGAACACCCAGGGCAGCACGACGACCAGGCCGAAGAAGGAGCGAAAGAAGCCGATCATCAGCGGATGCACTTCGCCCGCCAGCGTGCGCACGATCACCGCATCCAGGCTGTTGAGAAAGGCGGCCACGACCATCAGCGCTGCCGCCAGCAGGGTGCGTTCGGTCTTCATCGGCGCGTCGCCCTTGCGCGCAACCAGGTGCTGTTTGCCGGTATCCTCGACGACGCTGCCAGTCTCCTCGACATGACGGCCTCCCTCCATTGTCAAAGCTTGCGTGATGGTTGATCCGGAGCGCGGATCTTCTAGTCTTCCAGGACAGAGAAGCCGTCCAACTCCTCCGCCAGCAGCCGCATGGCGGTCTGCCGCATGTGGACCTGCATGGCTTTCCGCGCCGCGTCGGGATCGCCCGCGCGAATGGCGGCCAGGATCGCGCCATGCTCGTCGACGACGCGGGGCGCAACCTGGTCGGCGGGACGGCCCTGGAGCTTTCGCGTGAACTCCACCGTCAGCCTGATCTGGTCGCGGATCGTCGCCAGGGCAAAGGTGAAATAGGGATTGTCGGTGGCCGCGGCGATGGCCATGTGGAAGGCGAAATCGGCTTCGAAGATGCTCTCGCCCGCCGGCGACGACAGCATCCGCGACTGCGCCTCTTCGATGCGGGCGATGCCGGCGGGATCGCGCCGGCGTGCGGCATCGGCGGCGGCGGCGCATTCGACGATCTGGCGGAAGCGCATGCATCGCTTCATGTCGAACACGGTGCGGATCGAAAGACTCCGGACATCCGACGCCTTGGCCACGGCCTCGGCCTTCGGCTGGACGAAATTTGCAGAGCCGCGGCGGGAAATGATGCGTCCGCTCTCGCGCAGATGGGCCAGCGCCTTGCGAAGCACCGGGCGGGACACGCCGAATTGTCGCGCCAACTCGGCTTCCGGCGGCAGCCGGCCACCGCCATACCAGGACGGGGATTCCAGCATTTCCTGAAGCTGGGCCAGCACGTGCGACGAGAGATCGCCGACGGGACGGGTCTGTTGGTTCGTCTCGATCATGATGGACCCTAGCGTGGGGATACGAACTTTCCAAGCGGCAGATTTACTAATATTTACTGATATTGACAAATCTGGACACAGGCCGACTTATAGGGCCGGCGAAAGGAAGGGAGCCTTTCATGCGGCGCCGGAAGCGCCTGCCATTCGCGCAGCAGACCTTCCCGCCGCCCTGATTCGGGCGTTGCCCGGCAGCACAGGATTTTCAATCGATGAGGACAGCATGTTGATCCAGACGCCCGCGAACAGCCACCGCGACCTCCATCTCATGAAGGAGACGGCCAGGATCGTTGCCGTGCGCGTCATCCCGGTTGCCGGCCAGGACAGCATGCTCTTGAACCTGAGCGGCGCCCACGCCCCGTTCTTCACGCGCAACATCGCCATCGTCGAGGACGACACGGGACGGACGGGCATCGGCGAAGTGCCCGGTGGCGAGGCGATCCGCAGGACGCTGGAAGAGGCAGCCCCGCTGCTCGTCGGGCAGACGATCGGCAGCTACAACATGCTGCTTGACCGGGTCCGCAAGACGTTCAGCGACCGCGACATCGGCGGGCGAGGCCTGCAGACCTTCGATCTGCGCACCACGATCCATGTGGTGACGGCGCTGGAATCGGCGATGCTGGACCTGCTCGGCCAGCATCTCGGCGTGCCGGTCGCAGCCCTCCTCGGCGAGGGGCAGCAGCGCGACCGCGTGGAAATGCTGGGCTATCTGTTCTTCGTCGGCGACCGGAAGAAGACCGACCTGCCCTACCGCGCCGGCGGCGGCGCGACGGACGACTGGACGCGCCTTCGCGACGAGGAAGCGCTGACGCCCGACGCCATCGTCCGCCTCGCCGAAGCCGCACAGCGACGCTACGGTTTCCGGGATTTCAAGCTGAAGGGCGGCGTGCTGGCCGGCGAACGGGAGATCGAGGTCGTGACCGCGGTCGCCCGCCGCTTTCCGGAGGCGCGCGTGACGCTCGACCCGAACGGTGCCTGGTCGCTCGACGAGGCGATCAGCCTGTGCAAGGGGCGCGGCGACGTGCTGGCCTATGCCGAGGACCCCTGCGGCGCCGAGCAGGGCTATTCCGGCCGCGAGATCATGGCGGAGTTCCGCCGGGCGACCGGTCTGCCGACGGCCACCAACATGGTGGCAACCGACTGGCGGCAGCTGTCCCATGCCATCCAGCTGCAATCCGTCGACATCCCGCTTGCCGATCCGCATTTCTGGACGATGCAGGGATCTGTCAGGGTGGCGCAGGTCTGCCAGACCTTCGGCATGACCTGGGGCTCCCACTCCAACAACCATTTCGACGTGTCGCTTGCCATGTTCACCCAGGTGGGCGCTGCGGCACCGGGCCGGGTGACCGCGCTCGACACTCACTGGATCTGGCAGGACGGCCAGCGCCTCACGCGCGAACCGCTCCGGATCGAGGATGGCCATGTGGCGGTCCCCGATCGCCCCGGGCTCGGCGTCGAACTGGACATGGAAAGGGTGGAAGAGGCGCATCAGCTCTATCTGGAGCACGGCCTCGGCGCCCGCGACGATGCGGTTGCCATGCAATACCTTGTCCCCGACTGGCGGTTCGACAACAAGCGGCCATGCCTGGTTCGATAGCTGCAGCCATGATGGCCCGTGATCGGCGGCGCCGATGATGCGACGGACGGGCCGGGCGCTAAACCTACGGGCCGGATCAGGCCGTTCCGCGCGCAACGATGTGGAAGTCGACGTCGATCATCGCCTCCACGTTCTCATCGCCGGCGATCTTTCGCAGGATCGATCGCGCCGCCTTGGTGCCGATGTCGCGGCGGTCTATCCGCACGGTCGTCAGCGGCGGATGGGTAAAGGGCGCGAAATCGAAATCGCCGAAGCCGACGATGGCGAGATCGTCCGGCATCCTGCAGCCCCGGGCATGGGCTTCGGTCATGGCCCCGTGCGCGACGACGTCGGACGAGCAGAACACCCCGAGCGTGCCCGATCCGCGATCCAGAAGCTGCGCCATGGCAACGCGTCCGTCCTGGAAGGTGGAAGGCGTGCCCATGTCCATCGTCGGCAGTTCGACCTCGGCGATCCCCGCCAGGCGATTGACGAAACCGTCGCGGCGCTGGACGGCGCGGGGGTCGTTCGCGCCCACCTGGGCATAGCGGTCGTAACCCTTGAGGAGAAGATGCTCCGCCACCAGGTTTCCCACCGCGTAGTGCGAGAAGCCGACGGCGGTATCCAGCGGCGACGGCGTGGAATCCCATATCTCGACGATCGGCAGGCCCGCGCCCGTCAGCATCGCGCGCGTCTCCTTCAGGTGCGAGATGCCGGTCAGGATAATGCCGTCCGGGCGGCGTGCCAGGATGGCCCGGGTCAGTTCGAGCTCCCGGCCGGCATCGTAGCCGGACAGGCCGAGCAGGAGCTGGTAGCCCGCGGACACCAGTTCGGCGTTCAGCCCCTCGATGGTCTCGGCAAAGATCGTGCTGGCGACGGACGGCACGATCGCGGCGATCAGCCGGGTCTTCCGGGAGGCGAGCCCGCCTGCCAGCAGGTTCGGCACATAGCCCGTCCTCGCGATCACGCGCTCGATGGCATCCAGCGTGCGCGGCTTGACCAGATTCGGCGTATTGATCGCGCGCGAGACGGTGACCGGCGACACCCCGGCGAGTCTGGCGATATCGGCCAACGTCACCGGGCCGTTGGTCCTGAAGTGTTTTGCTTTGTCGTGTTCGGCCATGTCCGCCATCTCTGCCAAAATGAGTTACGCTTTCATTTTGCAGACAATCAAGTGCCCTTGCGCGAAATTTAGCAACTATTCACATTAAAAGGCTGATTCAAAACGACATTAAATTTTTCTCCCGTGGTTGCCGTGAGGAAATTTGAAGTTAAAATGAAAGCGCTTCCATTTCTTCGTCAGGAGGGTTTCGAAGAGTGGGGCAGTCGCGCTGGCCAAGAGCCAGGCAAGTGGAGGAAACAGTATGAATCTCAAGCGTTTCATGACGTTTGCGGCCGTTGCGGCCGCAATGGGTGCCGCAGGCATGCAGCCGAGCCGCGCCGACGATTACCCATCCAGGACGGTGACGGTCATCGTGCCGTTCGCGGCCGGCGGCAACACGGACACCTTTGGCCGTCTCGTCGCCGAGGAACTGGACAAGCGGCTGGGGCAGCGCTTCATCGTCGAGAACAAGCCCGGCGCGGGCGGCAATATCGGGCTTGGCGATCTCGCCCGCTCGGAACCGGACGGCTACACGATCGGCATGGGCACGGTGAGCTCGAATGCCATCAACCAGACGCTCTACAAGAGCCTTCCGTACGACAAGGAAAAGGGCTTTGCGCCGATTTCGCTGATCGCGAGCCTGCCGAACGTGCTGGTCGTCAACCCGGACAAGATCAAGGCGAACAACGTCGAGGAACTGATCGCGTTTCTGAAAGCGGAACCGGGCAAGCACACCTACGCGTCCTCGGGGGTCGGCACGTCGATCCATCTCGCGGGCGAGCTTCTGTCCACCAAGGCCGGCGTCACGATGACCCATGTCCCCTACAAGGGCAGCAGCCAGGCCATTCTCGATGTGGTCGCCGGCCATGTCGACATGATGTTCGACAACATCCCGACCGCCGCCCAGCAGGTCAAGGCCGGCAAGGTCAAGGCGCTCGCCGTGACCAGCCTGGAAAAGGCCGATCTCCTGGCGGACGTACCGACCATGGCAAGCGTCATCCCCGGCTTCGAGGCGACCTCGTGGCACGGCCTGTTCGCTCCTGCCGGCACGCCGCCGGAAATCGTCGAAAAGCTCAGCAAGGAAGTCCAGGCGATCATCGCCGATCCGGCGATGCAGGCGAAGCTCAAGGCCATGGGCGTGACGCCCGAGGGCAGCACGTCCGAAGAGTTCCAGGTCTTCATCGACAAGGAAACCGCGAAGTGGGCCGAGGTGATCAAGGCCGCCAACGTGCCGCTTCAGTGAGAACGGCTGCCGGCCGGAGCTCGTCTCCGGCCGGCATATCTATCACGCGCGAGTATCATGCCATGCTGAAGATAAGAAACGGCCGCGACTTCGTCGGCGGCGCAACCATGATCCTTGTCGGCCTGCTGTTCATCTGGTTCGGCCGCGAACTGGAAGCCGGCAACTCCTTCCAGATGGGACCGGGCTATTTCCCGACCATGCTCAGCCTGATCCTGATGGCGCTCGGCGCGCTCATCATCGTGCAGTCGCTGGTGGTCGAGGCGGAACAGGACGGCCCCGAGACCTGGAACTGGAAGGCCTACGGCCTGGTGATCCTTGCGCCGATCGGCTTCGGCCTGGTGCTGGCGGGCCTCGGCCTTGCGCCGACCATGTTCTTCCTGATCGTCGGCGTCGCGTCGGCCAGCCGCTATGCCAACTGGCGTCATTCGATCCTGCTCGGCCTCTTCCTCGCCGCCTGCTGCGTGCTGCTGTTCACGAAGCTCCTGTCGCTTCCCGTCAGCGCCTTCGGGCCCTGGGTCCCCTTCGTCGGCGGTCTTTCCTGACACTCCCCGCCAGCCGCGAAACCGGATTGGATTGCATATGGATATCTTCTCGAACCTCTGGCTCGGTGCCTCGACGGCGTTTCTGCCGATGAACCTTTTCTATGGCTTCATCGGCTGCCTTCTGGGCACGGCGATCGGCGTGCTGCCGGGACTCGGCCCCACCGCCACCATCGCCATGCTCTTGCCGATCACCTTCGGCCTGCCGCCGGAATCCGCGCTGATCATGCTCGCAGGCATCTTCTACGGCGCGCAGTATGGCGGCTCGACCACCGCGGTCCTGATCAATCTGCCGGGCGAGAGTTCTTCGGTCGTCACAGCGATCGACGGCTACCAGATGGCCCGCAACGGCCGCGCCGGGGCTGCGCTTGCGACCGCAGCACTCGGCTCCTTCTTCGCCGGCACGGTCGCGACGATCCTGCTTGCGGTGGCCGCACCGCCGCTTGCCTCAGTCGCACTCAATTTCGGGCCGGCCGAATATTTCTCACTGATGGTGCTCGGCCTCGTCGCCTCGGTCGCGCTCGCCAGCGGCTCGCTGCAGAAGGCGATGGCGATGATCGTCTTCGGGCTGCTGCTCGGCACCGTCGGGACCGATGTCGAGAGCGGCACCCCGCGCTACGTCTTCGACATTCCCGAACTCTATGACGGCCTCAACTTCGTCGCCGTCAGCATGGGCATCTTCGGGATCTGCGAGATCCTGCGCAATCTCGAGAACGAGCAGGAGCGCTCCGTGGGCGTCAAGCGCGTGACCGGGCTGATGCTGACGCGAGAGGACTTCAGGCGCATTCGCTGGCCGGTGCTGCGCGGCACCGCGCTCGGCTCCTTCCTCGGCGTCCTGCCGGGCGGCGGCGCGATGCTCGCCTCCTTCGCCTCCTACGCCATGGAGAAACGCCTGTCGCCCAACGGCGCCGAATTCGGCAAGGGCGCGATCGAAGGCGTCGCCGCGCCGGAATCGGCCAACAACGCCGGTGCGCAGACGTCCTTCATTCCCATGCTGACGCTCGGCATCCCCGGCAATCCGGTCATGGCGCTCATGGTCGGCGCGATGATCCTGCAGGGCATCACCCCCGGCCCCAACGTGATCTCGGACGAGCCCGACCTGTTCTGGGGCATGATCGTCTCCATGTGGTCGGGCAATCTCATGCTCGTCATCCTCAACCTGCCGCTGATCGGGCTCTGGGTGCGGATGCTGACGGTGCCCTATCATCTGCTGTTTCCGGCCATCATCGGCTTCTGCTGCATCGGCGCCTACAGCATCAACAACAGCGTGTTCGACGTGTTCGTCATGGCCGGTTTCAGCGTTGTCGGCTTTGCGCTCAGCAAGATGCGTTTCGAGCCGGCGCCGCTGCTGCTCGGCTTCATTCTCGGGCCGATGCTGGAGGAGAACCTGCGCCGGGCGATGCTGATCAGCCAGGGCGATCCGACGATCTTCGTGCGCAGCCCGCTCAGCCTGTCGCTGCTGCTCGTCGCCGTCGTCGTGCTCGGTCTCGTGCTGTCGCCCAGCATCAGCCGCAAGCGCGAGGAGGCCTTCACCGAGTAGCGCGCGGGGAAGTTCAGTGGCCAGGTATCACGGCCTGCTGAAGTGCCGGATCAGGCGTTCCCGCAGGCTGTCCATCGACGGTTCCGCCCCCTTCGGAGACGGCGTCATGCCGGCGTCGAAGCCATCGGCGATGAAACCCTGGACGAGGGCGTGGTCGCGGCTGACGATGTGGATCGGAACCGAGCGCGAGGCATCGGGACCGGTGATTAGCGCCGCCGGCTGGTGGTCGCCCAGGATCACGAAGACGGCATCCCCGCCGAAGCGCAGCATGTAGTCGCCCAGCGCCTGGAGCGCATAGTCGACGGTTTCGACGTATTGCCGGCGGACGCGATCGTGATCGGCCCAGACCACAGCCGGCGTCTCGCCGCTGTCGGCCTGGCCGTTGAAGGCGGTGCCGTCGCCGACCGCATCCCAATCGATCAGCTTCGGCACCGGTGTCCACGGCGCATGGCTGGAAATCAGCGCGATTTCGGCCATGACGGGCTTGCCCGCGGCCTTCGCCGGCGAACGGGCAAGGCGCTCGAAGGCCGAAAGCGTGTACTGGTCCGGCATCGTCACCCAGTTGAAGGGGCTGCCGCGGTATCCGAGGTCCTTCGCGGCCAGGATCTGGTCATAGCCGAAATAGGCCGATTCCGGCCAGTCCATCGTGATCGCCGGCATGACCGCCGCCGTCCGCCATCCGGCATCACGGAACAGACGGTTCAGGCTCGCCCGATCGCTTTCCATCAGCCGGTCGTAGCGCGCCTGGCTGTCGATCCACAGGCCCGATAGCAGCGTTCCATGGGCAAGCCAGCTGAGGCCGCCGACGGTCGGCGAGCGCGTCCAGCCGCTGGCCACGGCGAAGCCGGCGCCCTGAAGCCGCCGCCCGATGTCCCCGAGCCGCGGCCCGATCAGTCCGGCATAGCGCGGATCCTCGATGGCGCTTCGACCGTAGGATTCCACGAAGACGAGGATCACGTCGCGGCCCCTGACGCGGGAGAAAAGCGGCTTGCCGGCACCATGCGCGTCCCCGGCGACAAGCTCGGCCTCGAACGCCCGGATGTCGGCGACGGAGGTGGCCACAAGCGAAAGCCGCGCACCGAGAAAGGACGCCGCCCGCAGATCGGCGAAGCCCTGTCCTCCCCCGCGCGGGCCGGCCGCCAGGAGTGCGAGGCCAGCGGCCAGAACGATCGAAAAGCCTGCAACGGCAATCCGCCTGGCAGTCCGGCCGAGCCGCGTCATCGCCACGCAGGCCCAAAAGAAGATGCCGACCAGCATGGTCAGGACAGCGACCGCCAGGCCGATGGCCAGCGCCGCACCCACCGTGCCGACTGCGCCGGACAGCATGTTCCAGCCGTCGAACAGCATCTTCATGTCGAGATAGGGATCGAAACGGCGCTGGAAGGCCGAGAGCACGCCGATGTCCGCAAGCTTCAGGAACAGGAGACAGAAGAGGAGGCTCGCGGCAAGGAGCGCGCACACGATGGCCACCCGCCGCGGCAGCAACAGCAGGGCGAGCGCTGTCAGCGGCACCTCGATCGGCAGGCGCAGGAGAGCCTGTGGATGGAAGGCGTCCGGACTGTCCGGCAGGATGCAGGCGGCAGAACCGATGACGACGAAGACAAGGACCGAGAGGGCGGCCTTCCACCCGAAGACCCGCTTGCCCCTACCTTCCGAATTCAGCCGCACCATCCGCTTCACCCTTTCGCCCGCACATCAGACCATCGGGCCGCAACTTGCAACGGCCGGATCGACATGACCGTGCGCAGGCCGGGGGCATTCGCAAGCACGGGAACCAGCCATCGATGTCACGGCGCCAGGCGGGCGTAGATGTCGCCTGACGGGCTGTCCGGCGAAAGCGTGGTAAGGTCGGCCGACAGCGCGGCCGCATCCTTCCACTCGGCATCGACGAAGCGGTGGGTCTCGCCGATGACGCGCTTGAAGCGATAGTTGCCGAGCTGCCCGAGCCGGTCGACTGCCTCGCGCGCCACCTCCGGCAGGGCGGGGATATATTCGAAGGCGATGAGCCGGATCGGTCTGGAAAGGCCGCGCAAGATGTCGCTTTCCGCGCCCTCGACGTCGATCTTGCAGAAGGCGGGCAGACCGTATTTGTCGATCAGCCGGTCCAGAGTGGTCACCGGCAGCCGGATCTCGCTGTCCCAGACCACGTCCCGAAAGCCGGCGCTGTGGCTGACACCGTCGATGAAGCGTTTCGATAGGGTCGTGACCGTCGGATGGCGGCTCGAGACATGAAGCGTCGCCACGCCCTCGGCGGCCCCGACCGCCAGGCGCTCGAGGCCCTTCAACTGTCTGGAAAGGTGCATCGCGACGATGTCGGCGAAGACCGGCTGTGGCTCCACCGCCACCACCGCGGCGCCGAGCGAAATCAACGTCCGGCTGCGGCTGCCGACATGGGCGCCGATGTCGAACACGAGGTCGCCGGGCGAGACCAGTTCGCGATAGAAGCGCCTGAGCTGCCGGCGGCGCCACGGCTGGCCATAGTAGATCAGCATCGACCGCGTGACGCCGATCGCCGTGTCGACACTGGACAGGACGTTCATTCCCGCACCTCGGCCTTGGTCAGGAGATAGAAGCAGTCCACCGCAAAGGAATGGCAAAGCAGAAGCAGGGCGATCGCCGCAAGCCAAGACGAGACCGGCTGGACGATATCGGGCACCAGGATCAGGCACAGGACCGCGACCTGCACCACGCAGACGAACTTGCGCCACAGCGACGGCGGCAGCGCGCCCGCAAGACGCGGCACGGGATAGTGCAGGAGCAGGAATGCGTAGCGCATCAGCCCGATGAGCAGGACCCATGCGCCTGCCTTGCCCAGCAGAAAGGCGGCGGTGGAGAGGCAGAGGATCAGCAGGGCGTCGACCTCCATGTCGAAGCGTGCCCCCAGCGCGGACACCTGTGCCTCGCGACGTGCCACAAATCCGTCGACGCCATCCAGCACCAGCGCCACGAGCACGAGGGCCACGAAGACCCACGGTGCATTCGCGATGTTCTGCGCTGCGCCCGGATAGAACACGGCCGCAGCGATGATGCTGACCAACGCCGCCCGGACCGCCGTGACGGTGTTGGCGAGGCCGAAGCGCTGGTGTCCGTGATGCTGCAGGCCCCTGAGGACGAGCGCGAAGATGAACAGGAGCAGCACCGCCGCGGCCATGACGACGCCACCGCCGAGCGGCAGGTGATAGGCGACAAGCATATAGGCGGCGACGGCAGCGGCGAAGACACAGCCGAGCACGGTCAGCGCATTGGCCCGCAGCGCTCGCGACGGCGCGCCTTCCGCAACACGCCCCTGCAGGACCGGTGTCTCCTCCAACAGCATCTTCGCCTACTCCGCTGCGAGAAGGATCGCGATTTCGAACATGTGACCGGCTCTCTCCCTTCCTGGTCGTTGGACAGACGGCTTTCTCGACCCTCACCTCACCCGTCAGGGGAATGCGGCTCGCAACCTCGATGCCTCCATCGGAACGCGAAGCAATCTCCACCGGACTATTGGCGAAGACCGTTGCCTTGGCAATCACGCCTATCGAATGACAAGAAAATTGTACCTCCGCGCAAGCGCGCTGCCTGCGGCATTGCCCGTTCAGCCTGAAACCGAAAGAACGGGCGAGACAGACCTATTGGCACGCCCCGCAGATTCGGCGCATCTTGACCCGGGCTCCGCATCCCGCGAGATGATGAGCCCGCCGCACCGCTGGCCAGGGAGAGACGCATGAAACCGGACACCGGCACAGCCGGAATGGCAGGCGCCGCCAGCGCCCGAGCCCTGTGGATTCCGGCGGCCGGCATATGCGAGATCCGCGAGCAGCCGCTGCCTCCGCCGGGAGACGGACAAGTGCGGGCGCGCATGCTGTTCAGCGGCATCAGCCGCGGCACGGAGAACCTCGTCTTTCAGGGCCGCGTCCCGGTGAGCGAGTTCGAGCGCATGCGCGGCCCCCATATGGGCGGCGATTTTCCGTTTCCGGTGAAATACGGCTATTCGGCCGTGGGCCGGGTCGAGCAGGGCCCCCCATCGCTTGCCGGCCGCACGGTGTTCTGCCTCCACCCGCATCAGGATGTCTTCACCGTCGCCGCGGACGCGGTGACGCCGCTGCCCGAGGGACTGCCCCCGGCACGCGCCGTGCTGGCAGCGAACATGGAGACCGCGCTGAACATCGTCTGGGACGCCGATATCCTGCCGGGGGACCGGGTCGCCGTGTTCGGGGCCGGCGTCGTCGGCGCCCTTGTCGCCCAACTCGCCGCGGGCATCATCGGCACCGACGTCCTGCTGATCGACCGCAATCCGGCCCGGCGGACGCTGGCGGCGGCACTCGGCCTCGGCTTTGCGACCGGAGAGACGGCGGCGGGCCCGTTCGACGTGCTCGTCAACGCCTCCGGCTCGGCCGAAGCGCTGTCGAGAGCCATCGAACTCGCCGGACAGGAAGCCCGCATCGTCGAGGCGAGCTGGTATGGCGACCGCTCCGTCAGCCTGCCGCTCGGCGGCGCCTTTCACGCCCACAGGCTCACCATCGCCAGTTCCCAGGTCGGCTCGCTGCCGCCGGCGCGGCGCGCGCGCTGGCCCCATGCCCGACGGCTCGAAAAGGCGCTGGAGCTCTTGCGCGACGACCGCCTCGACAGGCTGATTTCCGGCGAGACCCACTTCGCCGACCTCGCCGCCGCCTATCCGGCTATCCTTGCCGATGCCGAAACCCTTTGCCATCGTATCCGCTACACGGAGTAGGAAGAGAATGTTCGCCGTTGAAGTCCGCGACCACATCATGATCGCCCACAGCCTTCCCCGCCCGGTCTTCGGCCCCGCCCAGGGCATGCATGGCGCCACCTTCGTGGTCGACGCCGCCTTCTTCACGCGCGATCTCGACGAGGACGGATTGGCGGTCGATATCGGGGCGGCGACGACGGTGTTGGGCGAGGTGCTGCAGCCGCTGAACTATCAGAACCTCGACACGCTCCCGGTCTTCGCCGGCAAGGTCACGACGACGGAAGTCATCGCCAAGCATATCTTCGACGCGCTCGCGGCTGCCGTTGCGGAGAAGAAGCTCGGTCCGGGCAGCCACCGGATCTGCCGGCTGAAGGTGACCCTTCACGAATCGCATGCCGCCCGCGGCTGGTACGAGGCCGACCTTTGAGCCGTCATGTCACCTTCGCCTTTCCCGGCGACCTGGCCCTGAACACCGGCGGCTATGCCTATGATCGCCGGGTCATCGCCGGGCTTGCCGAACGCAACTGGTCGGTCGCGTGCCTGCCGCTCGGCGAAGGCTTTCCCTTTCCCGCGCCGGAGGTCAAGGAGGAAGCCGAGCGCCGGCTGTCGCAACTGCCCGACGGCGGGCTGCTCGTGGTCGACGGTCTCGCCTTCGGCGTGTTGGACCAGTGGGCGGAGCGGGAAGCCCGGCGCCTGCGCATCGTTGCGCTCGTCCATCATCCGCTGGCCCTCGAGACCGGGCTCGACACCGGCCAGCAGCGCCGGTTCGAAGACAGCGAGCGCCGCGCGCTGTCCTTCGCCAGACGCGTCATCGTCACCTCGCCCATGACCGCGCGCGCGCTCGCCGCACACTACGATGTCCGCCCCGACCGGCTTGTGGTCGCCGTCCCGGGCACCGATCCGGCCCGGATGGCCACCTGCGAGGGCGACCCGGCGCATATCCTCTCCATCGGCACGCTCACCCCGCGCAAGGGGCACGACGTGCTCATCGCCGCTCTGAAGGAGATCGAAGATCTGCCCTGGCGCGCAACGATCGTCGGCAGCCACAAGCTCGATCCGCAAACCGCCGCCGCTCTGGAAAAGCAGGTGGAAAGGCTCGGCCTTGCGGAACGGATATCGCTTGCCGGCGAAAGCGAGGACACCCGCGCGCTGCTGGCGGACGCCGATGTCTTCGCGCTTGCGAGCCGCTTCGAAGGGTATGGCATGGTCTTCGCCGAAGCCCTTTCGCAAGGGCTGCCGATCGTCGCCTGCCGGGCGGGCGCCGTTCCCGAGGTCGTGCCGGAGGACGCAGGCATGCTGGTGCCGGTCGACGACGTGAGCGCCTTCGCCCGCGCGCTGCGGAGCCTGGTCGCGGACAAGAGCCTGCGCCGGACAAAGGCCGCCGCCGCAAGGCGCGCCGGCGCGTCGCTGCCCGGCTGGGACGTGACCGTGGGGATCATCGCACAAGCATTGGAGACGCTGCGATGAGCGGCTTCGACAAGGCCTGGCTGGCGCTGCGCGAGCCCGCCGATCGCCGCGCCCGTCACGGCGGGCTGACGGAGGCGCTGTCCAGCTATGTCCGCAGCCTGCCCGATCCCCTTGTTCTCGACATCGGCTGCGGCACCGGGTCCACCTGGCGGAGCCTCGCCGGCCGGCTGCCCGCCGGCGCGCGCTGGCTGATGCTGGACAACGATCCGCTGCTGCTCGACGAGGCCGCGCGCCGGATCGGCCGGGATGCCGGCGTGACGTTCCGCCGGCACGACCTCGCCGACATCGACGCCCTGCCGCTGGAGGGCGTGGGCGTCGTCACCGCCTCGGCCCTGTTCGACCTGTGCTCCGAGCCCTTCTGCGCCGCGCTCGCCGACCGGCTCGCCTCGGCGCGCTGCGGTCTCTACGCGGCGCTGAACTATGACGGGACCATGCGCTGGTCGCCGTCGCATCCGCTCGATGCGCAGATGGTGGCGCTGTTCAACAGCCACCAGCGCACGGACAAGGGGTTCGGCCCGGCGCTCGGTCCCGACGCGGCCGCCTGCCTCGCGCGCCATCTTGCCGCGCGCGGGTTCACGGTGCGGGTCGAAGACAGCCCGTGGCACCTGGATGCGGAGAGCGCCGAATTGCAGGCGCAGTTGCTGCAGGGCCTGCGCCGGCCGCTTCTCGAAATCTCGGACCTGCCTGAGGCGACGGTCGACGGCTGGCTGGAATACCGGCTGGGGGCCATCGGCACGCCCGGCGGTTCAGGCCTCGTTGGCCACGCGGACCTCCTGGCCCTGCCGGCCTGAGGCCCGTTGCGGCCGCAGCGCGCAGTCGAACAGGATGTCGGTTCCGAGATCGTAGACCTCGGTGACGGGGCGATAGGCCCCGGCCAGGCTCTCGATCGGCGAGAGCGCAATGCCGCTCGGGCCGGAGCCGATGATGATCGGGGATATGGCCACATGCAGCCGATCGACGAGGCCCGCCGCGATGAAGCGCGCGATCGTGCGGGCGCCGCCCTCGACCAGCACGCGATCGAGGCTGCGCTGCGCCAGGGCGTCGAGGATGTCGTGCGGGTCGAGGCCGCAGGCCTTGGGCTCGAGGCTGATGATCTCCGCACCCGGCAGGACGATGCCCTTGGCGCGTGCGCTCCGAAACACGATCACCGGCGCTCCGCCGTCATGGAACAGGCTCTCGCTGCCGTCCAGTTCCGCATGGCAGTCGACGATCACGCGGACCGGCGACGCGCCCTTGACCATCCTCACCGACAGCCTCGGATCGTCGGCCCTGACCGTGCCGATGCCGACGATCACGGCATCCACCAGCGCCCGACATCGATGCAGATGGGCGAGCCCGTCCTGACCGGAGACGTCGCGGGCATCGCCCGTGGGCGTCGCGATGCGCCCGTCGAGCGACTGGCCCACCTGCGCGATCACGAACCGACCGGTTGCCCCGGCGATCGGCGCGTAGAGGCGATAGGCCGCCTCTGTGGGCACGCCTTCGCCCCCGCCCTGCCGAAGGACCAGCAGTCGCGACCAGGTCGCCTCATCCATCTCCAACTTGAACATCGCGCTCCCTAGAGCATCCGGTATAGGGTGTTGTCGCGTCTGATCACATGATGAAACAGGACGCCGCCGATATGCAACGCGAAAAGCGTCAGAAGGATCCATGCGCTCCAGGCATGGATCGCCGAAAGCGTCCAGGCAATGTCGGGCGCCTTGCCCACCGGGCTCCAGATCGGAACGAGGCCGAACCAGAGAAGCGGAAATCCGTGCGCGTTCGTGGCGAGGAAGCCGCTGACCGGCATGATGATCAGGAAGAGATAGAGCAGGCCGTGGACGACCGAGGCCACCAGGCGTTCGATCGCGGGGCCCTCCGGCTGCGGCGCCCTCACCAGCAGCTTGTTGCCGACCCGCACCAGCATGATCCAAAGTACCAGGAACCCCAGGCTCTCGTGGACCATGTAGAAGTCGAGCGTCACCTCTTTCTTCGTGAATTTGATGAAGAAGCCGAGCGGCCAGATCGCCAGCACCAGCACCGCCACGATCCAGTGAAGGATGCGGGACGTCGCGGCGTAGCGCTCCACGCGGATCACCGCCTCGGTCGGACAGGTCGCCTGGGTCAGGGTGCTCGTCTCGCTGATCTTGGACAATGAACCTCCCCCACCATGAACCCGACGCGCCCGGCGGAATGCCATGCCGCCCAGATGCAGACTGCAACGGAAAGGCAGGCTACGGTATCGCCGTGCAATACGACAGGCTCATGCCGTCCACGGGCACACCGTTTATCCGCTGCCGCGGCGCGGGATCATGCTGCCCGGCCGGTTCAATCCTCGATGGTTTTACAGCAAGGCGAACGCCTTGTCAGTTCCTCTCGGCATGCAAGCGCCACACGACGAAGGGGACCGCCGCGATCACCGGTGCGCGATGCGCACCCCGAAGAACCCGCAAGGAGCCCATGGGCCGGATCCATCGGCAAGACGACCACGTCGGATGGGTGTCGTCGCCTACCGGCATGTGGAGTGTGTCCGATAGTCCTTGCCGATCCGCGAGGCTGACCTCGCGGATCGATTGGCTGTGCTCAGGCGGCGCGGATGGTCACGGTGACTGGGATCTCGATGTCGACCTCGAGCGTGGTGACGTGCTCGCCGCGCTCCATCTTCACGCTCACGCGTTCGTCGTCGATCTCGACGTGCTTGGCGATGACGGCGAGGATCTCCTCGCGGAGGATGGCGACGAGGTCCGACTGGCCGACCGACGCCCGTTCGTGCGCCAGAAGCACCTGCAGACGCTCCCGTGCCACCGGGGCGGAGGTCTGCTTGCGGAAGAGGCTGAAAATGCTCATGCTGCCCTCCGTCCGAAAATCTTGCCGAAGATGCCGCGCTTCTCGCCCGGAATGGTCATCGGTACGGTTTCCCCCGCAAGCCGCCGGGCGGCGTCGAGATAGGCGAGCGCCGGGGCCGAGCGGCTGTCGGCGAGGGTGACCGGGGCGCCGATGTTCGAGGCCTTCAGCACGTCCATGCTTTCAGGAACGATGCCGAGCAGCGGGATCGACAGGATCTCGAGCACGTCGTCGACCTTCAGCATGTCGCCGCGCTCGGCGCGGGCCGGATCGTAGCGGGTGAGCAGCAGGTGCTTTTCCATCCGCTCGCCGCGCTCGGCCTTCTCGGTCTTGGCGTCCAGGAGGCCGATGATGCGGTCGGAATCGCGCACCGACGAGACTTCCGGGTTGGTCACGACGACGGCGACGTCGGCGTGGCGCATGGCGAGCGTGGCGCCGCGCTCGATCCCGGCCGGGCTGTCGCAGATGATCCAGTCAAACTGTTCCTTCAGCTCGTTCATGACCCGCTCGACACCCTCGGGCGTCAGGCTGTCCTTGTCGCGGGTCTGCGAGGCCGGCAGCAGATACAGCGTATCGAGGCGCTTGTCGCGGATCACCGCCTGCGTCAGCTTGGCATCGCCCTGGATGACGTTGACGAGGTCGTAGACGACCCGGCGCTCGGCGCCCATGACGAGGTCGAGATTGCGCAGGCCGACGTCGAAGTCGACGACGACGGTCTTCTCGTTGCGCTGGGCCAGCGCCGCCCCGAGAGCGGCGCTCGAAGTCGTCTTTCCGACGCCGCCCTTGCCCGATGTCACCACGACTACTTTTGCCATCTTCCCGCTCCTGTTGCTGGCCGGCAGCCGGCTCAGTTTAGTCTTTCCGCCTTGATCGAATCGTTTTCGAGCCACAGCTGCACCGCCTGGCCGCGCAGGTCCGGCGCCATGTCCTCGGCGGTCTTGTAGACGCCGTCGATCGCCAGCAGCTCCGCCTCCAGCCGCCGGCAGAAGATCCGCGCGCCGGCATTGCCGACCGATCCCGCCAGCGCCCTTCCCCTGAGCGTGCCGTAGATGTGCACCGAGCCGCCGGCGATGATCTCGGCTCCCGAGGCGACGGATCCGATCACCGTCACGTCGCCCTCCGGAAAGATGATCGACTGGCCAGAGCGCACCGGCTCCCGGACGATCATCGACGACAGGGCCTTTGCGGCCTGCGGCTCCCGGCGAACTGCCGGCGCCGTCTCGGCCGCTGTGGCCACGGGCTCGGCCGCCGGCACTTCGATGTCCGGGGCGGGACGTCCGCCGCGCATCGCAGGCGGCATGCCGGGCTCGAACAGCGACGGCCGCCCGCCCTCGATGCCCATGACGCGCACGTTGCGCCGGGCAAGCTCGTCGAGCAGTCCCTTCAGCTGGTGCCGGTCGATGTCGAGCTCGGCGACGTCGAGCACGATCGGCCGCTCCAGGAAGAAGCCCGCCGAACGTCCGGCGAGGTCGTCCAGGCGCGCCAGCCATTCGTCCAGCGGCAGTTCCGGCGAGAGCATCAGCGCCAGGAAGGACCGGCCCTTGATACGGATCGAGCGAGCATCTGTTAACACGTTGGAAATCTTCGTTAATTTTTCCTTCTCGATACCTACGCGATTCACGGTTAACAAATGGTTAACACCCGCACCCACGCAGCCTTGCCCGTTAGGGAAATTTGCTCACTGCGGCTGCTCTTCGCCGGTTCCTGCGGGTGCCGTCCCGGCGAGGCTGTAACCGAAAGGCTCGCCTCGCTGAACAGAGCGTTCTTGTTTCCGCGCCTGTCGCTCTGCTCCGTCTTGTGCCATCAAGGGTCGAAACGAGGCAGCATCGGGCGATATCATCATGAAGAAAATCGGATTTCTCTCCTTCGGCCACTGGGCCCCCTCTCCCCAGTCGCAGACCCGCTCGGCGGGCGATGCGCTGCTGCAGTCGATCGATCTCGCCGTGGCGGCCGAGGAACTGGGGGCCGACGGCGCCTATTTCCGCGTCCACCATTTCGCCCGGCAGCTCGCCTCCCCCTTCCCGCTCCTGGCCGCCGTCGGCGCGAAGACGAAGAGGATCGAGATCGGCACCGCCGTCATCGACATGCGCTACGAGAACCCGCTCTACATGGCCGAGGACGCCGGCGCCGCCGACCTGATCGCCGGCGGCCGCCTGCAGCTCGGCATCAGCCGCGGCTCGCCCGAACAGGTGATCGACGGCTGGAAGTACTTCGGCTACCAGCCGCAGGAGGGAAAGACCGACGCCGACATGGGCCGCAGCCATGCCGAGGTGCTGCTGGAGGCGCTGAAGGGCAACGGTTTCGCAAAGCCGAACCCGCGCCCGATGTTCCCCAACCCGCCGGGCCTGCTGCGCCTGGAACCCTATTCTGAAGGCCTGCGCGAGCGTATCTGGTGGGGCGCCGGCTCGAATGCGACGGCCGTCTGGGCCGCGAGACTCGGCATGAACCTACAAAGCTCGACCCTGAAGGACGACGAGACCGGCGAACCGTTCCACATCCAGCAGGCCGCCCAGATCCGCGCCTACCGGGACGCCTGGAAGGAGGCCGGCCATGCCCGCACGCCGCGCGTCTCCGTCAGCCGCAGCATCTTCGCCCTCGTCGACGACCGCGACCGCGCCTATTTCGGCCAGAGCGGCAAGGAACAGGATTCGATCGGCTTCATCGACGAGAACACGCGGGCGATCTTCGGGCGGTCCTATGCCGCCGAACCCGACCGGCTGGTGGAGCAACTGGCCGCTGACGAGGCCGTGGCCGAAGCCGATACCCTGCTTCTGACCGTCCCCAACCAGCTGGGCGTCGACTACAACGCCCATGTCATCGAGGCGATCCTGAAGCACGTGGCACCGGCGCTCGGCTGGCGATAGGCCCCAGAGCGCCGACGCGGGGTTCCGGCGGTCGATCGTTCAGGCAGCGCCGCTGCGATCGACGATCGCCGTGAGCCTCGGGAAATCGCCCTTGTGGCCACCCGCCCGGGCGAGATCGACGAAGGCGACGATCCGGCGCTCGACCTTCTGGGCATGGTTCTGGGCGATGTCCGAGAGCTTGTGGTCGAGGAAGGGATTGGAAAACCGCTCCAGGGTGGTCGCGAGATAGGCCGCCGCTGCGTCGCGGCGACCGAGCGCCGCGAACGCCGGCAGGACCTCGCTCTGATAGATATCGTCCAGCTCGCCCTTGACCTCCGGCCGGGCGATGAATTCGCGAACGATCGCCTGTGCCGGCGCACCCTGCCGGATCCACATGTCCACCAGCGCCGTATGGCCGAGGTTGAGGATGTGCAGCTTCAGCGTCTCGATCTCGCGCAGGTCGTCGACGAGCTGGATCGCAGGGTGGACGGTCGGAGCGACCAGGCCCGCTGTCCGCTCGATCGCCCAGAGCGCATAGGGCTCGGCGACGGCCCCCGCAGGCTCGATCGGCGCGGAGACGATGCGGTCGACCAAGCTCGACGCCCAGATCGTCTCGTCTGCGATGTAACGCTTCAGTCCGGCGGTGGCGTTGTTGGCCGCCGCGATCTCCAGGACCAGCCCCCGCAGCACCTTGCCGTTGTCGGCAATCAGCTCCATCGGCAGGATCGTCAGGGGACGCCCGTTTTCGGCGTGGCGGGCGGCCAGGAGCAGATAGAGCTTGGCGGGAAAGCTCATCCCGGGCGAGAAGGCGGAGAGGCTATCCTCCGCCTTGCTCTCGTAGCCGGAATCGCCGGTGTTGGAGAGGACGTATTCCGCCTCCTCCACGAAGACGCGCCGGACCTCCTCATACTGGTCGGTCATGGACAGGCAGCGCCGGACCGAAGTGACCCGCTGCTCCTCGTCGACCACGCGGCCGTCCTGGCGGCCGCGGATCCGCACCGGATAGCCGTCCGGCGCGGCGAGCGCGGCAAGCCGCCCGGCCCTCGCCGGATCGCCGGAGGTCTGCACCACCGTGATCCCGAGCGCCGGCGTTCCCTCGGACAAAAACAGGTCGGCGTGCGCCTGCAGGAACCGGCTCGTGCCGAACTGGATGACGGGGGTCTTCATGGCCTGCCTGCCCTTTTTCTGTCGTGCTCAGAGAGCCAGCTCGCGGCGGAGCGTTTCCAGCCGTTCCATCGCCACGACCCCGTCCTCGATGGTGGGGGCTGCGGTCTCCGCGCCGCCGAGCGCCGGGATGACGTCGGCAAGCAGCGAGAAGTAGCCCTTCGGGTCCTCGTTGGCAGCGGCGGTGAAGTTCGGCTTCCAGGTCAGGCTGTCGACGCTGTCGGTGAGGGTCGCCAGCGGATCGTCGACCTTGAACGGCGGATTGCGGTTCCAGCGAACCTCGATGACGTTGTCGACCTCGATGCGCTGGTGGTCGCCCATCAGCTCGATGCGCTCCACGGGCGCGCCGCGCGACTGGATGGTGCCCATCGCGATGGTGCCGATCGCGCCGCATTCGAAATCGAAGTTGATGTGGAACAGCACCTTGCCCGGCTCCTTCTCCACCTTGCGCGCCGAAAGCTTCCTCACCGGCGAGACGAGGAAGGAGACGAGGTCCATGTAGTGGACGCAATGGTGCAGGAAGAAGCCGGTATAGTCCACGTTGCCGACGAAATAGCCGGGCGCCGTCATGTAGTAGCCGGTCAGGCCCAGCACGTCGCCGAAGCGGCCCGAGCGCAGGATATTGGCGGCGATCTTGTTGCCGGCGGAGTAGCGCTTCATGAAGCCGACGAGCAGCGGCTTGCCGGACCTTTCCGATGCCGCAAGCAGCTCGCGGGCGCCGGCGGCGCTGCCCGACGGCGGCTTCTCCATGAACACCGGCAGGCCGCGCTCCAGCGCCATCTTGCCGAAGGCGAGGTGCTGGTCGGGGCCGACCGCCATGCCGACGGCGTCGAGGCCGCGGGTGCCGATCAGTTCCGCCGCGTCGCTCGTGAGCCTCGAGACGCCGAACTGGCGGCCGGCCGAGGCAAGGCGCTTGGCGTCGATGTCGCAGAGCGCGACGAGTTCGACGTCGTGGCGAACGAGCTGGGGCAAGAGCATCTGGGTGGCGTGGATGCCGCACCCGATCCAACCAATCTTCAGTGTCATCGGCGATATTCCGTCAGTGTGATGTGGGACTTGATGAATTCGGCAGAGGCCGCGAGCCGTTCGCTCTCGTCCTCGTGCGGCGGACGCCACTGCGCGAAGGGAACGCCGAAGCGGTCGTCGTTGCGGCGGAACGGTTCGAGCGAGACCGGGCCTTCGTAGCCGATCTCGTGCAGCGCCCGGAAGACGTCGACCCAGTCGGTGGCGCCGGTGCCCGGGAAGCCGCGATGGTTCTCGTTCGCCTGGAAATGGACGACGCGCCGGCCGCCGAGCCGGATCGCCTCGGCGATCGAGGCTTCCTCCATGTGCATGTGGAAGGTGTCGAGCATCAGCTGGACGGCGGGGTGGTCGACGGCGTCCAGGAGCTCGATCGCCTGCTGCGTGGTGCACAGCACGTCGCTCTCGAAGCGGTTCAGCGGCTCGACGGCCAGCACCACGCCGAGTTTCTGCGCATGATCGCCCGCCTCTTTCAGCCCGGCGACGCAGCGCGTCTTCCTGGCGAGGCGCTCCTCTTCCGAAACCGGCTGCGGCGGCCGGCCGGCAAAGACGAGCGGATTGCCGGTCAGCGGCCCGCCGACGATCGTGCAGCCGAGGGCCGCGGCGCAGTCGGCCGCGTATTTCAGGTAGTCGATGCCGGCGCGGTGGGCGACCGGATCGTCGGAGGAGAGGTTGCGCTGCAGGTTGACGCGCGCGGCGAGGACCACGGCGAGCCCTGCATCCTCGAGCGCCTTGCGCGTGTTCTCGAGATCCAGCTCGCCCGGCTCGGGCACCAGCAGCTCCACGAAGTCGTAGCCGAGCTCGCGCATCCGCGAAAACAGCGGGAAGTGCTCGGCCGTGAAGGGCCGCGCATATTGCATGGATATCAACCCGACGGGGTTCATGGTCAGTCCTCTTCTTGAAGTTCAGCCCTTCACCGCACCCTGCGTGAGTCCGCCGATCAGGCGGCGCTGGACGAGAAGGAAAAGGATGGTGGCGGGCATGGCGCCGACAACGGCGCCGGCGGCAAGCAGGCCCCACTCGATCTGGTATTCGCCGATCAGCGTCTGGATGGCGACGGTGACGGGACGGACGTTCCGCCCGCCGAGCGTCAGCGCGTAGAGATATTCGTTCCAGGCGGTGATGAAGATGTAGATGCCGGTGGAGATGATGCCGGGCATGGTCAGCGGCAGGACGACGCGCCACAGCGCCTTGAGCCGCGAGCAGCCGTCGATCATCGCCGCCTCGTCGAGGCTCTTCGGGATGGCGCCGACATAGCTCGTCAGCATCCACACCGCAAACGGGATCGCCACCGTGGCGTTCGCGAGGATGAGCCCGAAATGCGTGTCGAGGATGCCGGCGTTCTTCATCAGCACGAACAGTGGCAGGATCAGGAGCACGACCGGGAACATGTTGATCAGCAGGAACTGCAGCATCAGCAGCTTGCGCCCGGCGAAGCGGAAGCGCGAGAAGGCATAAGCCGCGGTGACGGCGACCGCCAGCCCGAGCACGACCGTGCCGCCGGCGATGATGAGGCTGTCCATCATGTTGCCGAGGAAGGAGGTCTGCTCGAGCAGGCGAACGTAGTTGTCGAGGCTCCAGCCGGCCGGCGAGAGCGAGACGCCGGTCGCGTTCAGTGCTGCGGTCGGCGTCAGCGAGGTCAGGACCATCCAGGCGAACGGCGCCATCGCGAAGAGCACGATGAAGAGAACCGGAAGGTCGGTCGTCAGGATGCGGCGTGCGGTGCCAGGTCTGTTCATCGCTCAACCTCGCGCATGGTACGGGCCAGATAGACGGCGACGATCGCGCCGAGCAGGATGGTGAAGGTCACGGCGATCGCGGTGCCGTAGCCGAAGTCGAGGTTCTGCCGTGCGCGCACGAAGGCGTAGAGCGGCAGCGTGTGGGTCGCATAGCCCGGCCCGCCGCCGGTCATCACGAAGATCACGTCCATCGAATTGGCCACCCAGATGACGCGCAGCAGGCCGGCCGTCGCCAGCACGGGCGCGATCCCCGGCAGGGTGATGTGCACGAACTGGCGCCAGGCGGTGGCGCCGTCGATCGAGGCGGCCTCGTACTGGCTCTTCGGAATGCCCTGCAGGCCGGCGAGGATCATCACCGCGAAGAACGGAAAGCCCTGCCAGGTCAGCGTGGCGATGACGGCATAGAGCGCAAGGTTCGGATCGGCGAGCCACGGCACCGCGCTCCGCACGATCGAGAGATAGATCAGGATGTCGTTGAGCACGCCGGTGTTCGGGTCGTAGATCCAGCGCCACATCAGCGCGATCACGACGCTCGGCAGCGCCCAGGGGATGATGATGAGGGCGCGCGCGAGACCGCGCCAGGGAAATTCGCGGTTCAGCAGAAGGGCGGTGACAAGGCCGAGCCCCATCTGCAGCGGCACCGTCAGGCCGATCCAGATCACCGTGTTCCACAGCGCGGTCCAGAAGACCGGATCGGCGAAGAGCTTCACATAGTTGCCGAAGCCGACGAAGCGGCTGGCATTCGGCTTCCACAGGATGAGGTCGTAGAAGCTGGTCCAGACCGCCTGCACCATCGGCATGAAGACGATGAACACCGTCACCAGCACCGCCGGCGCGAGCAGCATGTAGGGCATCAGCCGCGTGCTCCAGGGCGTCGGGATGGCGGGGTCGGCTGCGGCGGACGAGGTGATCACGGTCATCGGATTTCAGTTCCTTGCCTTTTCGGGCTGGGATGATCCCCCACCCGCCCTGACGCTGCGGGTGGGGGACGAGGTCGGGCTTGCTACTGCGCGAAGAGCCCTTCCAGCTGCTCCATCATCTGCTTGGACGTGATCTGCCCCGTCAGCGCCTGCTGCATGGCCGCCTGCCACGCGGTGTTGACGAACTCGGACGTCGCCGGCGTCTGCGGCAGGACATGGGCGAAGGGCAGCGAATCGACCGTCGCGTCGACGAAGCGGCGTTCATGCAGGTTCCAGTTTTCCGAGCCGCTCTTGGTCACGGTCATCTGGCCGGTCGCCTTGTTGAAGGCGACGTTGTTCTCTCCCTCGGCGAGGAACGAGATCCACTTCCAGGCCGCATCCTTCACCTCGGAGGAGGAGAAGATCGCCAGCGACTCGTCGCCATAGGAGGTCCAGCGGTTGCCGCCGCACTCGGGAACCGGCACCGCCGACACCTTGTCGCCGAGCGCCTTGACCATGTCGTTCGACGAGCCGATGTGATGGATCGTCATCGCCGTCGTGCCGGCCTTGAAGGCGCCGGTGATTTCCTGGAAGCCGTCGTTCGGTGCCGACGGCGGGATGACCTTGTCCTTCTGGAACAGATCGATCAGCCACTGGTTGGCCGCCACCGCCTTGTCGTTGGTCAGGCCGCCGGGCTTCAGCTCGCCGCCCTGCGACAGCACGAAGGCGCCCCACTGGTCCCAGCCGCCCTTGCCGCCGCGCAGGCCGAAGCCGTAGGTCTCCGGCGCCTTGGTCAGCTTGATCGCCGCGTCGCGGAACTCCTCGCAGGTCTTCGGCGGCTGCAGGCCGGCCTGCTCGAACAGGTCGGCGCGATAGTAGAGGTAGAGGACGACGTACTGGATCGGCAGGTAGTATTGCTGCCCGTCCGCGCCCTTGTTCAGCTCGAGCAGGTTGTCGAGCAGGTCGGCCTTGCCGGGCCAGGCGTCGATCCTGTCACCGAGCGGCTCGAGCGCGCCCATCTCGGTCAGGCGCGGCTGGGCGAACAGCTTCACCATGGCCGCGTCCGGCGCGTTGCCGCCGACAAGCGAGGTGTAGAGCGTGTCGTAGTAGCTGTTCCACGGCACGTTCTCCGCCTCGATCGTGATGCCGGGATTGGCCGCCTCGAACTTGGCGACGAGGTCCGCCATCGGGTTTTCCGGATTGTCGAAATGATACCAGAAACGGACCGTCTCGGCGGACGCCGTGGATGCCAGAAGCGTTGCCGCGAGTGCAACGCCCATACTGAATTTCCTGAAGTTCATTGTCGTCTCCTCCTTTGAATTCTTGGCCGGCTAGGCCGTTGCTGCAGCCATCGTCCTTGCTGCGATCCCGGCAGCGGCAAGTGCCTCCCGCGCCGCTGCGAGATCGATCGTGTATTGCAGGAACCCGTGCACCACGCCCGGAACGACCGTGACGGTCTCCTTCCGCCCGAGCGCCTGCAGACGCTGGTGCAATTTCAGTGTGTCGGACAGGAGCGGATCGACCCCACCCGCCATCAGATACAGCGGCGGCAGGGCCATGAGCGCCCCGTCGTCGGCGGCCAGCGGACAGGCGAGCGGGTCGCCGGAGAGATCGGTTCCGGCCGCCGGATACCAGGCCCAGTAGCGCTGCATCCGTGCCCGCGTCAGCCCGGGGCCGTTCTCGAAGGCCCGATAGGATGGCGTCGCAAAATCCAGCGCATAGTTGCCGTAGAACAGCAGCGCGCCGGCGACGGCGGTCGGAACGGCCTGCCGCTGTTCGTGCAGCAGTGCGGCAAGCGCCAGGTTGGCCCCGGCGGAATCGCCGGCGACGATCAGCGGTCCCGCAACGACGCCGGCCGCCTTCGTCGCCGCAAACGCCGCGCGCAGGCAGGCCACGACATCCGTCAGGCCGGCCGGATAGGGGTTCTCGGGCGCCAGCCGGTAGTCGGGGACGAGCACCGGCATGCCGGCCGCAATCGCCAGCAAGCGGGCGCAGCGCTCGTGCGTCTCCGGGCTGCAGAAGGCAAAGCCGCCACCATGGACGTAGAGGATGGCGCCGGCGGCGGCACCCTCCGGCACCAGCACCCGCATCCTGCAGGCGACCGACCCCAATGCGGCGTTCGCCGCGACGCGGCAGTCCGTAGCGATCGCCATCGGCGGCAGCTCGCGGTTCCAGCGGCGATTGTTCTCCTCCGAAAGCGCCCGGCCCTCCGCCGGCGGCAACAGCGTCGGGTCCGGCTGCGGGCCGGCCGATGCCATGCGCTCCATCAGCGCCGCCATCTCCGGCGAGAGCGTGGGATCAAAGGCGTCCGGGCCGGTCATTGGACGAAATCCGGAAAGACGCTCGGACCGAGATCGACGATCGTCGCGATATGGTGGCGGAGGGCCGCGTCGGCGCGCGCCGGATCGCGGCTTTCGATCGCTTCGATGATGACGGCGTGGCGCTGGGCCGTTGCGACGAGATCGCGCGGCAGCGTGCTGCGGGAGATCTTGAAGCGGTGGTTGTGGACGAGGCAGCGATGCAGGATCGGATCGAGCGCCGGCAGGCGCGCATCCTGGAAGATCCGGCGGTGGAAATCGCGGTCGGCGGAGGCGAGTTCCAGCTCGTCGTCCCGCCGTGCGGCGTCCAGCATTTCTTCGAACAACGCCTTCAGGTCGGCGATCAGCGTCCGGCTCGGCGCCTGCACCACGCGCAGGATGCCGTTGCACTCGATCTGCCGGCGCACGCGGAACATCTCCACCGCCTCATCTTCGGTGCATTCGGAGACCTGGGTGCCCTTGTGCCCCTGGCGCAGGACCAGCCCCTCCTCCTGCAATTGCAGCAGCGCCTCGCGGACGGTGCCCTGGCTGCAGCCGAAATGGGCCGCAAGCTCGAGCTCGGTGAGCGCGGCTCCTGCCGGCAGGACGCCGAGCATGATGTCGCGCTTCAGCGCGTTGAAGGCGGCCGCCGATTTGGCGGGCTTCGCAACACTCATGCGGGCACTCGGCCTCGTCGAAAAATAGGACATCGCAGCTTCCACGGAGTTGCCAACCGACGTTTGTATCATTATTGATATTGATATCGATAATGTTGGTCAAGGGCCAACATCGCCTGCCGGAGGAGAAAACCGTGACCGCAATCGCCCTGAGAAAGATCCGCAAGACCTATGGCTCGCTTGCCGTCATCCACGACATCGACATCGATATCGAAAGCGGCGAGTTCCTGGTTCTTGTCGGCCCCTCCGGCTGCGGAAAATCGACGCTTCTGCGCATGATCGCCGGACTGGAGGAGATCTCCGGCGGCATGCTCGACATCGGCGGCAGGGTGGTGAACGCGCTCCCGCCCTCCGAGCGCGATATCGCCATGGTGTTCCAGGACTACGCGCTCTATCCGCACATGAGCGTGCGCGAGAACATGGCCTTCGGCCTGAAGATGCGCGGCACCGGCGAAAAGGCGATCGACGAGCGGGTATCGAAGGCAGCCGACGTCCTCAAGATCGCGCCCTTCCTCGACCGCAGGCCGGCGCAGCTTTCCGGCGGCCAGCGCCAGCGCGTGGCGATGGGCCGGGCGATCGTGCGCGAACCCTCCGCCTTCCTCTTCGACGAGCCGCTCTCCAACCTCGACGCCGCCCTGCGCGTCGAGATGCGCCTGGAGATCGCCAAGCTCCACAACCGTATGAAGGCGACGACCGTCTACGTCACCCACGACCAGGTCGAGGCGATGACGCTCGCCGACCGGATCGTCGTTCTCAACGCCGGCCGGATCGAGCAGATCGGCAAACCGCTGGAACTCTATCACCGGCCGGCGAGCCTCTTCGTTGCGCGCTTCATCGGCAGCCCGACGATGAACACCCTGCCCGCAAAGGTCACGGGCGCCGCCGGCGGCGGGACAGGGCTGTCGGTGGCAGGCAGGCCGATCGCCCTGCCCGCGGCCATCAGGGCCGCCGCCTCCGGGGTGACGCTCGGCATCCGCCCGGAGGACCTCGTCCGCTGTTCGCCGGAGGACGCCTGGTTCACCGGCGACCTCGCCGTCGTCGAACGGCTCGGAAGCCAGACCTACGGCTATGTCGAGATCGGCGAAAGCCGGATGCTCACCGTGGAATTTCCGCGCGATGCCAAGATCAGGGTCGGAGAACGGATCCATGTCCGCGGCAACCCGGCGGGAACCCACATCTTCGACGACGCCACGGGGTTGCGCCTCAACTGAGGGCAGCGATGGCAGGGCGGCGCCATCGCGGACGCGCCGCGCTGCATATTTTTCGAACTTCCTGCACAATTTGGATCAATTTTTCATGCCTATCGGATAGGCAAATGATATCCGATTGACCAAATCCCTGTCGCAGCGCCTTTCCCGCGAGTAGTCATGTCCAAGGCCAGTGCCTTCCTGAAGCGCCTGATCCCCGATATTGCGCCGACCAGCCGGCACGAACGCATCCGATCGACGGCCGGCGCGTTCGTCGGTATTCTCGTAACGGGCCTCGTCAGCACGATGGCCGTCGGGTCCGGCGATGCGAGCCTGCCGCTGCTGATCGCGCCGATGGGGGCCTCGGCGGTCCTGCTCTTCGCCGCCCCGACGAGCCCGCTCGCACAGCCCTGGTCGGTTCTCGGCGGCAATGCGATCGCCGCCTTCATCGGCGTGAGCTGCGCGCTCGCCATCGGCGACCCGGTCATCGCCGCAGCGGTCGCCGTCTCGATCGCCATTGCGACCATGATGATGATGGGCTGCCTTCATCCGCCGAGCGGTGCGGTGGCATTGACGGCCGTTCTCGGCGGCCCGGCGGTCCATGAGGCCGGATACTGGTTCATCCTGACGCCGGTCGGCATCAATTCCGCGCTGATCCTGCTCGTCGCCTTCGCCTTCAACAACGCGACGGGGCGGCGCTATCCGCACCTCGTTCCGGCGGCACCGGCCAATCCGCACCAGACCGCCGATCCGCTGCCCACGCAGCGGCTGGGTGTCGTGCCGGAAGATCTCCAGGCCGTGCTGGCGCAGTATGACGAGGTGGTCGACATCAGCTCCGACGTGCTCGATGAATTGCTGCACCAGGCGCAGATCCGCGCCTACCATCGCCGCTCGGGCGAGATCACCTGCCGCGAGGTCATGTCGCGCGACGTAGCCGTGGTCGCGCCGCACACCTCGTTGCGGGAGGCCTGGCGTCTTCTGCTCGAGCACCGGATCAAGGCGCTGCCGGTCGTGACCGAGGCGGACGGGCTCGTCGGCATCGTCACCCAGACCGATTTCATGCACAATTCCGCGCTGGGCCAGAACGGGCAGTTGCGGTTCGGCTTTGGCGACAAGGTCCGTCTCGTCCTGGGCGGCCGCCCGAAGACGCCGCGCACCGTCGCCGACATCATGACGCGGCGCGTCCAGTCGGCCCTGCCCGAGACGATGATCGCCAAGCTGGTGCCGCCGATGGCCGACATGGGGCTCCATCACATGCCGGTCGTGGACGAGCGCAACCGCGTCGTCGGCATCGTCACCCAGTCGGACCTGATCGCCGCCCTTTTCCAGGGCCGTAGCGAGCAGGCCGCGGAGCCCGCGGAAGACGAAGGCCCCAAGGCCAACGTCGCCTGACCGGCCCGGCAACCGCCGGAACGGTCTTCCCGATGAAGATCCGGCGATGCCCGCGCGGCACCGCCGATCGTCCGCTCAGCGGGCGTTGTACTTGGCGTCGACCGCGTTGATGGCGTCGACATTGCCTGCCGACCGCCCCTTCGCGTCGAAGGTCTGGGCGAGGAAGGCGTCGGCGATCGCCTTGGCCAGTTCGGGCCCGATCACCCGGGCGCCCATGGTGATGATCTGGGCGTTGTTGGACAGCGCCGCCCGCTCCGCCGAATAGGTGTCGTGGGTGAGCGCCGCACGAATGCCCGGGACCTTGTTGGCCGAAATGCAGACCCCGATGCCGGTGCCGCAGACGAGGATCGCCTTGTCGTAGGTACCGTCGATCACCCCGGTCGCCACGCGATCGGAAAGGTCGGCGTAGAAGGCATCGGGACCGGCATCCGTGCGCGAGACCTCGTGCACCTCGAAACGGTCCTTCAGGTGGTCGGCGAGGACCTTGGCGAGGCCTTCGCCCGCGCTGTCTCCGGCTACTGCAAGCTTCATGATGTTCTCCTTAGAGTTTGGCGGCGCATTTGCCGAGAATGTCGAGATAGCCTTCGACATTCCAGGCGGAGCGCCCGATGAAGAGACCGTCGATGTGCGGGCAGGCGATCAGCTCCTCGCAATTGCCCGGGTTGACCGAACCGCCGTAGAGGCAGGGGATCTTGCGGCCGAGTACCTCTTCGGCGACGGCGATGATTTCCGCATGACGGGCATCGGCATAGTCCGAGGTCGCCGGAATGCCCTTTTCGCCGATGGCCCAGACGGGCTCGTAGGCGAGCAGGATCTCGGCCTTCTTCTGCTCCGCCGACAGCTTCGACAGCGCGCCGCGCACCTGCCGTGCGAGAACCTCGGCGGCCCGGCCGCCCTCGCGCTCCTCCAGCGTCTCGCCGATGCAGATCAGCGGAACGAGCCCGTGACGGACGGCGGCCTCGGTCTTCAGCCCCACCGTCTCGTCGGTCTCGCCGAAATGCTCGCGGCGCTCGGAATGCCCGAGCTCGACGATATCGAGATGGCAGTCCTTGAGCATCACCGGCGAGACCTCGCCGGTCCAGGCGCCCTGGTCCGCCCAGTGCATGTTCTGCGCGCCGACCTTCACCGACGTCTCGGCGAGCATCGCCTTGACTTCCCGCACCGCGGTGAACGGAGGGATGACGAAACGCTGGATCCGCCGGTCGCGTGCGCCATCGGCGGCGCGCAGCCCCTCTGCGAACAGCCGCGCCTCGGCGAGCGTCTTGTTCATCTTCCAGCTGGTGCCGATCCAGAATTGCGGTGCAGTCGTCATCATCAAGTCCCTTGTTGAGGCAGCGCCCGGCGCCGCCCGGGTTGTTTCTCATTCCGTTTCGAGAAGGGCGCGGGCCGTGCGTTCGTCCGTGATCAGGCCATGCAGGCGGCGGCTGTTGAGCACGGCCCGGATCGCCTTGACCTTGACCAGCCCGCCGGCGAGCGCCACCAGCCGGTCCGTCTTCGATCGCGGAAAGGAGGCGGCGAGCGTGCGCGCCGTCAGCGCGGTATCGAGGATGCGGCCACGGGCGTCGAAGAAATAGCCGAGGATTTCGCCGACGCCGCCGGCAGCGGCGATCTCCTCGATCTCGCGGGCCTCGATCATGCCCGACTGGACGAGCTGCGCCTCGGCATCGACCGTTCCCATGCCGACGAATTTCAGGTCGGTGTTGTTGGCCATCTCGAACACCTCTCGGACGCCGCGCTGCGCCAGCAGCACCTCGCGATCGTCGGCCGTGTTGGCGAAGAACGGCACCGGCATCACATAGGCCTGTGTCCCGGTCTTCTCGGCGATGCGGTGCATCACGTCATAGGGATTGGCCGTGTAGTTGCGCGTCAGGCCGCCGAGCAGCGAGACGAAATGCAGGTCCTTCGCGTTCAGCCGCTGCATGTGGTGCACGGCCGCCGACAGCGTCCGCCCGTGCCCGAGCCCGATCACCCGGTTCTCGCCGCGCTCGATCTCGCGCTTGAGGAAACCGGCGCCGGCCTGGCCGAGCGCCCTGAGCGGAATGCCGTCCTCGCCGAGATCGGGAGCCACCTCGCAGGTGGCGAGCCCGAACCGTTCGGCGAGCTTCATCTCCAGGTCGACGCATTCGATGATGTCGCCATCGATCGTCACCTTCACGACCCCGTCCGCCACGGCGCGCGCGATCATCCGGTGCGTCTTCACCGACGGCAGGCCGAGCCGGCGGGCGACCTCCGCCTGGGTCATACCGGCCACGTAGTGCAGCCAGGCCGCGCGCACGGCGAGTGATTCGTCTGCATCCGTCATGGGTCGCTACCGACTTCCTTCTCCACCAAAGCTCAGATCCATGCTCTTCCACGCCCCTCCGGGCCCGGCCCTCGCACCGCTTCGCCGAAGCGGTTGATAGGATTGTTCGGCCCCGCCCGTCGATCAAAAAACAGCGGCGCATCTGAAAAATGCGCGTTGCCCGTCGGGCCGCGCCGTGCCGCCTAGACCTTCAGCCCGGCCGCGCCGGTATCGATGTGCGGCGCCCAGAACGCGACGCTCTCGGCGATCTGCGCGATCACCTGGCGGTCGTTCGGCTCGCGCTCCTTGAACGACAGTTCCAGGCAGATCTCGTTGTCGACGGCGCCGCCCTCTGCAAAGGCAGCCAGCAGCGGCTCCGGCTGGATGCGGCCCTTCGCATTGAACTCCGCGGTGAACGGGCGATGCCCGCCCTTGTCCATCAGGCTCTGCTTGATGTGGATGATCGGCGAGACCTTCGGCACCGCGCGTGCCCAGGCATAGGGGTCGAAGTCGTCGGGATCGGCGGACGTCACGTCGCCGTGGTCGATGTCGGCCATCATCCACATCGGGATCGCCATCTGTGCCGCCGTCAGCCGCTCCTGCAGGCGCAGGCATGCGGCGATCGTCTCGCCGAATTCGCGCCCGACGCTCATCGGCTCCCAGAACACATAGGAGAGTCCGGCCGCCCTGCCGTGTTCGGCGACCTCCGCCCAGCAGTCGATGGCGATCCTGATCAGCTCCTCGCGCCGGGCGGGATCGTCGAAGTCCTTGTAGGTGAAGATGGCGAACTGGGTGCCGACCGACGTGCCGCCGAGGTCGGCAGTGATGTCGGCGAAGGTCTTGAACCAGTCGATATAGTAGCGGCGGACGTCGCGGTCCGGATGGCCGAAATGGTTGAGCCGGCCATAGGGGCCGGTCATGCCCGAGGTCACCCGCACGCCGGTGCGCTGCAGGGCGGCATCCATCTGGCGCGTCAGCCGGCGGATCACCGGTGCCGGCCAGCTCGGATTGATGAATTCGTGCGTCAGCTGCAGGTCGCGCAGCCTGAGGTCGCGCGCCACCGTCTCGATCAGGTCGTCGGGATCGGCGAACCGGTTGACGAGCGGGTTGGTGTTCAGCGAAAGCGTCAAGGCCATGGGGTTCTCCTGTCGGTCGGCGGGCGGGGCGTCAGGCGCGGCCCCTAGGCGGCCTGCGCGATCTCGGCCTCGAACCACGCCGCAAAATCGGCCCTCTGCTGCTCGCTCATGTGCAGGCCCTCCTTGGTGCGGCGGACCAGGATGTCGTCGGCCCGGCGCGCCCATTCGTTGGCGACCAGATAGCGGACCTCGGCCTCGTAGAGACTGGCGCCGAAGTGGCGGCCGAGCCCGGCAAGCGACGTCGCGCCGCCGACCACCTTGCCGGTGCGCGCGCCGTAGAGGCGGCCGTAGTGATGGACCAGCCGGCGCGGCATCCAGGGATAGCGCTCGCGCAGCGTCTCGGAGAAGGACACGTAGTCGGCATCGGGGATCTCGCCGCCCGGCAGCGTCGCCGACGCCGTCCAGTCCGCACCCATCTGCGGGAAGAACTTCGCCAGCCGCTGCAGCGCATGCTCGGACAGCTTGCGGAAGGTGGTGATCTTGCCGCCGAAGACGTTGAGCAGCGGCGCGCCGCCGGTCTCGTCGAGATCGAACACGTAGTCGCGGGTGACGGCGGAGGGATTGCCCTTGCCGTCGTCGAACAGCGGGCGGACGCCGGAGAAGCTCTCGAGCACGTCGGAGCGGCGCAGCTTCTCCTTGAAGTAGCGGTTGACGGCGGACAGCAGGTAGTCGATCTCGCCCTCGTCGGCCCTCACCTCTTCCGGCGGCCCCTCATAGGGGATGTCGGTGGTGCCGATCAGCGCCTTGTCGCCCTCGTAGGGGTTGATGAAGATCACCCGCTTGTCGTGGTTCTGGACGAGATAGGCCTGCTGCCCGCTCCAGAACTTCGGCACGATGATGTGGCTGCCCTTGACGAGGCGGACGTTGCGACGGCTGTTGGAGCCGGCGACGCGGCCGACGACGTCGTTGACCCATGGGCCGGCCGCATTGACGACGGCCTTCGCGCGGGCGGTGCGGACCTCGCCCGTCGCCTGATCGCGCAGTTGCACGATCCAGGCGCCGCCGTCGCGCTTGGCGCTGAAACAGGCCGTGCGGGTGAGCACGGTGGCCCCCTTCTCGGCGGCGTCGAGCGCGTTGAGCACGACCAGGCGGGCGTCGTCCACCCAGCAGTCCGAATACTCGAAGCCCTTGGTGTACTGGTCGAGGATCGGCGCGCCTTCGGGGTCGCGTGCAAGATCGAGGGTGCGGGTGCCGGGCAGGCGCTTGCGGCCGCCGAGGTGGTCGTAGAGGAACAGGCCGAGCCGGACCAGCCAGGCCGGGCGGTCGTTCGGACTGTGCGGCAGCACGAAGCGCATCGGCCAGATGATGTGGCTCGCCGAGTTCAACAGCACCTCGCGCTCGATCAGCGCCTCGCGGACGAGACGGAACTCGTAGTATTCGAGATAGCGCAGGCCGCCGTGGACGAGCTTGCCGGAGCGCGACGACGTGCCCTCCGCCAGGTCGTCCTTTTCGCAGAGGAGGACCGACAGGCCACGACCGGCCGCGTCGCGGGCGATCCCGGCACCGTTGATGCCGCCGCCGATGACGACCAGATCGAAAGTGTTGTTCTCTGCCATTTTCTGCTCCTTCGGATGCCGTCCGGCACCCCGTGTCGTTCCGGGCGACGGCCCGATGGCTACCGTCCCGCCAGCGCGTCCCAGACCGGAACCAGTCCGGACCGGGCCTGGCGGTAGGCGCCGTAGAGGTGATCGATGCGGTTTGCCTGCTCCGGATCCGGCGGCTCGGGACGTCCGAGGAGCGGCGTCACCCATTCGGCGATGCAGTCGTCCATCGACCGGTAGGCGCCGATGGCGACGGCAGCCATCATCGCCACGCCGGCCGCGCCCGCCTCCTCCCGCTCGGAGACGCAGAGCGGTGCGTTGACGGAGGCCGACAGCACGCTGCGCAGGGCAGCCGAGCGCGCAGCCCCGCCGGTCAGCCGCAGTTCGCCCGGCATGTCGCCCATCGCCGCATAGCAATCGCGGGTCGCAAGCCCGAGGCCCTCGACCACGGCGCGCACCAGATCGGCGAAGCGGTGACGGGTGGACAGGCCGATGAAGCCCGCCCGCGCATCGGCATTGACGAAGGGGCCCCGCTCGCCGGCCTCGGAGATATAGGGGTGGTAGAGCACCGATCCGGGGGTGCTGGCGCCGAACCAATCGTCGATGCGCGGAATGAGATCGGACAGGCTGGTCGGGCGACCGCCCTCCGAGATCAGGTCGGCGGCGAGCTGCAGCACCCAGTCGATGTTGATGGTGGCGCTCATGTTGGTCTGCACCTGGGTGACGATGCCCGGGATCGGCAGCGCGATGACGTAGCCGGTGCCTTCGGCATTCAGCTGCACGTCCGCGACCGCCTTGGCGCGCATGTGCACGCCGGTCGAGCCGATCGTCGAACAGGCGGCATTCTCGCCGCCCGAGCGCACGCCGGCGCCGAGAGCCGTCATCACCATGTCGACATAGCCGAGGCACACCGGCGTTCCGGCGAGCAGCCCCGAGGCTTCCGCCGCAGCGGCCGTCAGCGGATGCGTCGTCTCCGTCCCGTCGATGATCTCCGGCAGGAGCGAACGCCGGTGGCAAAGGCCGAGCGCCTCGATGACGGTGTCGTCATAGCGGCGGTTGCGGAAGTTGCCGAAGGTGAAGCTCGCCTCGGAGGGATCGGTGGCGCGGATGCCGGTCAGGTTCAGGTAGAGCCAGTCCTTGCAGTGCAGCGCCACCTCGGCGCGGCCGATCAGTTCGGGTGCGTGGCGATCCATGTGGGCCAGCTGCGTGCCCTGCTGGCAGGTGTTGAGGCCGGTGCCGGTCGCCTCGAAACGCGCGCGGTTGAGGGGACCCGCGGCGAGCGTGCGCACCGTCGACGCCGCGCGCGCGTCCAGCCACAGCCAGGCATCGCCCACCGGCGCGTTGCCGGCGCCGACGAGCCACGTACCGTCGCCCTGGCCGGTCACGGCGATGGCGGCCGTCCGCCGCGCCAGATCGGGAACCTTCTCGCCGAGCCCGCGGAGCGCCGTCAGGCAGTCCTGCCAGGTCTGGGCCAGCGATTGCGTGGCCGCGCCGTCGTCGGCCATGGAATAGTTGTTGCGGGCCGATGCCACGGCGAGCTGCCTGCCGCCGGTCTCGAAGGCGACCGCCTTGATGACCGACGTCCCGGCATCGATGCCGATGATCACCCGGCTACCCTCAGCCATGGAGAAGCCCCCTCCCGGCGCAGGGATCGGATGAGGGCGCGCAGGCGCTCGTCAGGTTCATGGTCAAGTCCTCCCTGCCCGCTCGCCCGCCGGACGGCAGGCGCAGGGCGCATTCAGCGTCGATGCGCCCGTCCCGCGCACCTCCATCGGCCGGAGCCCGAAGGCATGTCGACATTTTCGTCGGCCACTTTCTTATATCACAAAGATATCACCATCAACGTAATATTTTGCTGGCGCCGTAATTTTTTTCATATAAGATGGATCTCAGTTTCCGGCAGAGGCAATCCCTGCCGCGGCGCCGGGTTGGGAGCACGCTGGCTACGGGACTGCGAACCAGGGAAGGACAAGACGCACGCGTTACGAGGTGATAGGTACGTATTTTCAATATGTTGCATACGTCATCCGCAGATGAAGCGCGCCCTGTCGGGCGGATGCGGAACGGGACTGCGACAGGAAATACGTGCTGCGGATGCATATTTCGCTGCACCGCAAGAGCCGCTGACGGGATCGGAGTAACGGAGGACGCCTGATAGGGGGCGGGTCTCTGGCTCGATAGATTTTAACATTGATGGCGGCATTGATATCATATTGATATCACCTGTTGCCGAACCGGGAGGCCGCGTCGCGGCCGACTGTCGGGCGAGTGGAGGAAGCAGCGCGCCCGC
The DNA here is from genome assembly GCF_029210525.1 of Mycoplana sp. MJR14. Lineage (NCBI taxonomy): Bacteria > Pseudomonadati > Pseudomonadota > Alphaproteobacteria > Hyphomicrobiales > Rhizobiaceae > Mycoplana > Mycoplana sp. MJR14. The sequence goes on along the minus strand of NZ_JARGEO010000003.1, from coordinate 94,833 downwards.
AATCACAGGAGGAGGCAGTTCCATGTCCATCGCCATCATCCGGGCCCCTGCCCGCAGCAGCGCCGCTTGCGCTGCCCTCAGCCGCTTGTCCTGACATTGCCCGGCCTGCATGCCGCCGCGGCCGATATCCGCCCATCCGGTTCGGTATCGACCGCGCGCGGCCGATCGTCGGCATTCCCCCATGAAGGTCTTCTGAAATGAGCACATCGACCGAGACAACCACCCGCAAATCGACGCGCTTCTCGCCGACGCTTCTCGCAAGCGTCGCGGCCGCCGTCGTGGTGCTGGGCGCCATCGCCCTCGACACGACGGTCGTCCGGATCGGGTCGGAGAACGATGTGCGCCAGCAGGGCTTTTCGGCGGTGACCTATGGCGCCGACGAGTTCCCGAAGGTGAAGGCCAATGTCGAGGAGCGCGCCGCGCCGGCCGTCGAGGTCGCGAACGCGATCGCCGCCGACAAGACCGCCGCCGGTGAGAAATACGGCGTGGCCACCAGCATCGGACCCGTCATTCCCGTGTCGTTCACGGCGACCGTGGGCGAGCGCAAGTCCAACTATCACACCGTGACGATCGACGGCCTTCCGGCCGAGCTGGTCGTTCGCGTCCAGACAGGCCCGGCGGTGAACGGCACGGACCTGCGCGATGCGACCGGTACGATCGAGTTCGGCCAGTTCAAGAACCAGATCGAGTACCAGGACGCCGGCTCGGCCCTGAACAACGAGATGAAGAAGGCCGTCCTGGCCGGCATCGACGTCGCGAACCTCACCGGCAAGACCGTGGAGGTCACGGGCGTCTTCAAGCTCGTCAACCCGAAGAGCTGGCTGGTCACGCCGGTGAAGCTGGAAGTGAAATGAGCATGAGCCAGGTTTCCCCCTCCGTCGACGATCCGCGCGAGGTCGTGCTCGCGGCCCGCAACATCGCCAAGTCCTACGGCAGCGTCCACGCGCTGAAGGGCGTCAATTTCGACGTCCACCGCGGCCAGGTCACCACGCTGTTCGGCGAGAACGGCGCCGGCAAGTCGACGCTGATGAAGATCCTCTCCGGCGTCGTCCAGCCCTCCTCCGGCGAGATCATCCTCGACGGCCAGCCGGTCAGCTTCTCGTCCGCCTCGGACGCCCGCGACCGCGGCATCTCGATCATCCACCAGGAACTGAGCCTGGCGCCGAACATGAACGTGCGCGACAACATCTTCATGGGGCGCGAGATCACCACGCCGACCGGTGTCGATTTCGCCGAGGAGGAGCGGCAGACCCGCGCGCTGATGGCGGAACTCGAGGAGGACATCGATCCGCTGACGCTGGTCGAAGACCTGCGGCTCGGCCAGCAGCAGATCGTCGAGATCGCCCGGGCACTGTCGGTCAATTCGCGCATCCTGATCATGGACGAGCCGACCTCGGCGCTGAGCGCCACCGAAGTCGAGGTGCTCTTCAAGGTGATCCGCGACCTCAACAGCAAGGGCGTGTCGATCGTCTACATCTCCCACCACCTGGAAGAAGCCCTGCAGATCACCAACCATGCCGTGGTGCTGCGCGACGGCAACATGACCGCCTTCGCCCGGCGCAAGGACATCGACCTCGAATGGATCGTCCGCAACATGGTGGGCGACAATTTCGACCTCGGCTCGCCGCCGGAAGACCACCGGATGGGCGACGTCGCGCTCGCCGTCGAAGGGCTTACCGTGCCCGATCCCGCGGGCGCCGACTATTCGGTCGTCGACCGGCTGTCGCTGAACGTCAGGGCCGGCGAGATCGTCTGCATCTACGGTCTGATGGGCGCGGGGCGCACCGAACTCCTCGAATGCGTCGCCGGTCGCCTCAAGGCTTCGAGCGGCCGGGTGCTGCTCGAGGGCGAGGACGTCTCCCACCTCAGCATCGCCGACCGCATCGCGCTCGGCCTGGTGCTGGTCCCCGAAGACCGCCAGCGCGACGGCCTGGTCCAGACGATGACGGTCGGCCGCAACCTCTCGCTCGCCAGCATCGGCAGCTTCACCAGGGGCCTGTTCACCTCGCGCAGCAACGAAGGCGTGCTCGTCGATGGTGCGATCCGCAAGGTGCACATCAAGACCGACGGCGGCGGCGCTGCGATCGGATCGCTCTCCGGCGGCAACCAGCAGAAGGTGGTCATCGGCAAGATGCTCGCCACCAATCCGAAGGTGATCCTTCTGGACGAGCCCAGCCGCGGCATCGACATCGGCGCCAAGGCCGAGGTGTTCAAGCTTCTGGCGGAACGCGCCAGGCAGGGCCTCGCCGTCCTCTATTCCACCTCCGAGGTCGGCGAATGCCTCAGCATCGCCCACCGCATCATCGTCATGCACCGCGGACGGATCTCCGCCGAGTTCGGGTCGAATGTCACGAAAGAGAAGATCATGGCCGCTTCGGGCGAGGCCGTGGTCGCTCACTAGACGGAAATCATGGAGCACTGATCATGTCAGTCACAAGCACAACCGACAAGAAATCCGTCTCGAACGGCACCAAGCGCAAGACCAGCATCGTCCAGTTGCTCCTGGAAGGACGCGCCTTCTTCGCGCTGATCGCGATCATCGTGGTCTTCTCGCTGCTGTCGCCCTACTATCTTTCGGTCGAGAACTTCCTGATCATGTCCTCGCACGTCGCGATCTTCGGGTTGCTGGCGATCGGCATGCTGCTCGTCATCCTCAACGGCGGCATCGACCTGTCGGTCGGCTCGACGCTCGGTCTCGCCGGCGTCGTCGCCGGTTTCCTGATGCAGGGCGTGCAGCTGGAGCCGCTGGGCGTGATCCTCTATCCGCCGGTCTGGGCCGTGGTCGTCCTGACCTGCGCGCTCGGCGCCTTCGTCGGCGCCGTCAACGGCGTGCTGATCGCCTATCTCAGGGTACCCGCCTTCGTCGCGACCCTCGGCGTCCTCTATTGCGCCCGCGGCGTCGCGCTCCTGATGACCAACGGCCTGACCTACAACAACCTCAGCGGCCGCCCCGAGCTCGGCAACACCGGCTTCGACTGGCTGGGCTTCAACCGCCTGGCCGGCATCCCGATCGGCGTGCTGGTGCTGGCTGCGCTCGCCATCATCTGCGCCGTCGTCCTGAACCGCACCGCCTTCGGCCGCTGGCTCTATGCGTCGGGCGGCAACGAACGCGCCGCCGAGCTGTCAGGTGTTCCGGTCAAGCGCGTGAAGATCATCGTCTACGTCCTTTCCGGCATCTGCGCGGCCATCGCGGGCCTGGTGCTCTCCTCGCAGCTGACCTCGGCCGGCCCGACCGCAGGCACCACCTACGAGCTGACGGCGATCGCCGCCGTCGTCATCGGCGGCGCGGCGCTCACCGGCGGCCGCGGCACGATCCAGGGCACCATGCTCGGCGCCTTCGTCATCGGCTTCCTGTCCGACGGCCTCGTCATCATCGGCGTCTCGTCCTACTGGCAGACCGTCTTCACCGGGGCCGTCATCGTGCTCGCCGTCCTCCTCAACAGCATCCAGTACAGCCGCCGCTAGGGGCCGGCCGGAAGGAGCAACCAACTTGTCCACGACGGCCCACCCGGCCCTGAGGGCCAGCCGATTGCGGAAAGCAACGCCGGGCGACCGGCATCACCATCCTGATTGAAAGGGAGAGAGACATGTTCAAGAAGGGAATGCGTATCCTGTTTGCCGCCGTCGCTGCGGCTCCGCTGCTGGCCAGCACCGCCTGGGCGGAAGGGCTGATGACGATCATCGTCAACGATCCGTCCAACCCCTATTGGTACACCGAGGGCGAGGTCGCCAAGGCGACGGCCGAGAAGATGGGTTACACGGCCTCGGTCAGCGCGCACAAGGGCGACACCAACACCGAGAGCAACCTGATCGACACCGCGATCACCAACAAGTCGGTCGCGATCATCCTCGATCCGGCGAACGCCGACGGCTCCGTCGGTGCGGTGAAGAAGGCCGTCGCCGCCGGCATCCCCGTCTTCCTCGTCAATGCCGAGATCAACCAGGAAGGCCTCGCCAAGGCGCAGCTCGTCTCCAACAACGCCCAGGGCGCCGCCCTCGGCGCCACCCAGTGGGTCGAAAGCGTCGGCCAGGAAGGCAATTACGTCGAGCTGTTCGGCGCCCCGTCCGACAACAACGCCGCCACCCGCTCGAACGGCTACGAGACCGTGCTGACCCAGTACCCGGATCTCGTCAAGGCCGCCCGCGAAGTGGCCGACTGGGACCGCACCAAGGGCCACGCCAAGATGCAGTCCATGCTGCAGGCCAACCCCGACATCATCGGCGTCATCAGCGGCAACGACGAAATGGCGCTCGGCGCGATCGCCGCGCTGAAGGAAGCCGGCAAGCTTTCCGGCATCAAGGTCGGCGGCTTCGACGGCTCCCCCGACGCCGTGGCCGCGATCAAGGCCGGCGAACTGCAGTACACCGTCCTCCAGCCGGTTGCCGTCTTCTCCGAGGAAGCCGTCAAGCAGGCCGACAGCTTCATCAAGACGGGCGCCACCGGCGCCAAGAGCGAGAAGCAGCTGTTCGATTGCCTGCTGATCACCAAGGACAACGTCGACAAGTACACCGCGCCGTTCGTCCTGTCGGAGTGATGCCATCCCGGAGGGGCGCCGCCGGGCGCCCCTCTTTCATCGCCGGCGACAGGTCCGTGCCTCGGCCTGTCGGAGGGGCTTGCAAAAGCCGGCGGCATGCGGATCTTCGAGCAAGGCCTGGATGCCAGGTTGCAGTCCCAGACGAATGGCGGAACGACCGTGACCAGGAAAGCGAATGTCGAGCAGCTTCTATCGGAACCGATGCCGAGCGACAGCCGGCACGCCCGGCAACTGGTGCGCCGGCAGCTGATCGCCGAGACGGTCATGGCCGAGGGATCGCTGCGCATCGAGGATCTCACCGAACGCTTCGGCATCAGCCTGATGACGGCGCATCGCGATGTCGACGATCTCGTCAGCCGCGGCATCTTCCGCAAGTCGCGCGGCATCGTCTCGGCGGCGCCGACCAGCCTGATCGAGTCCAGCGACGTCTACCGCGCCAACCGCCAGGCCACGCAGAAGAAGCACCTCGCCGAGGCGGCGATGCACTTCGTCGAACCCGGCCAGTCGATCTTTCTCGACGATTCGACGACGGTGCTGCAGATGACGGTCCACCTGCCGGCCAAGGTGCCGCTGACGGCGATCACCAATTCCCTGAACGTCATGAACGCGCTGAGAGGCGTGCGCGACCTGACGCTGCTCGGCCTCGGCGGTCAGTTCTACAACTGGTGCAATGCGTTCATGGGCCACATGACGGTCCACGAGATCCGCCGGCTGCGGGCCGACATCGCATTCATGTCGATGTCCGCCATCACCGACGACATCGCCTTCCACCAGTCGGCGGAGATGGTGGAGACCAAGCGGGCGATGTTCGAATGCGCCGCAAGGCGGATCCTGGTCGCCGACCACACCAAGTTCGAGCGCCGCGCCCTGCACGCCTTCGCCGCCCTTTCGGAGTTCGACGCCGTCATCGTCGACGAGGATACGCCGGTCGAGCATCTGGACCGGCTGCAGTCGAAGGGCGTCAACGTGGTGGTTGCCGGATCCGGTGCGGCCCGTCCCTGACGGGCGGACTGTGGAATGGCGCCGCTGCAATTGAAATCAATCCTCGCGCCCCCGAACCGGGTCGCCGCAGGACGAGAGATAGAAGCGGACCCTGGCGTCCGCCCGGAGTTTGCCCATGCCAAGCATCCTCGGCATCGACAGCGGCCTGACCGTCACCAAGGCCGCGCTCTTCGACATTGACGGGACGCCGATCGCCGTTGCGCGCCGCCGGGTCTCGCAATCGATCCCCCGGCCCCGCCATGTCGAGCGCGACATGGACGAGTTGTGGACCGCAACGGCCGAGGCGATCGCCGAGGCGATCCGCATCAGCGGCCGGCCGGCCTCCGACATCCGGGCGATCGCCGCGACGGCGCACGGGGACGGGGTCTATCTGCTCGATGATCAGGCCAGACCACTCGGTCCGGCGATGCTGTCGCTCGACAGTCGCGCCGGCGCGATCGTGGACCGATGGAACGAGGACGGCACCGCGCAGCAGGCGATCACGCTGACGGGACAGGCGCCGCACGTCTCCGCGCCCGCCGCCCTGCTCGCCTGGGTCCGCGACAACGAGCCGGCGCGGTTTACAAAGATCGCGCACGTGCTGAGCTGCAAGGACTGGCTGCGCTTCTGCCTGACGAACACGATCGGCGCGGACCGGACCGAGGCCAGCACATCCTTCACCGACGTCCGCACGCAGGACTATTCGGACGCAGCGCTCCGGCTCTACGGCCTGCAGGCCATCGGGGATGCGCTGCCGCCGGTGTCCCGCTCCGACGAAGTCGTCGGCCATGTGACGGCGGAGGTGGCGCGACGCACCGGTCTTGCCGAGGGCACGCCGGTGACGGCCGGCCTGCACGACGTCACCGCCTCGGCGCTTGGGGTCGGCGGCCACAAGGCCGGGCTCGTCGCGATCATCGCCGGCACCTACTCGATCAACGAGACCGTCTCCTTCGAGCCGCGCGTCGACGGCCGCTGGTTCTGCCGCAACGGCATCGTGCCTGGCCAATGGCACAACATGGCCATCTCGCCGGCCTCGACCGCCAACTACGACTGGTTCCTCGACAAACTCTGCGCCGCGGAATTCGCGCGTGCGGAGGCCTCCGGCCAGTCGATCCATTCCCTGCTTGCCCCGGAAATCGAGGCGGCCTTCGCCCGTCCGTCGACGGCCCTGTTTCATCCCTTTCTGTTCGGCTCGCCTTACGGAGCGGCCGCCAGCGCCGGCTTTGCGGGCCTCGGCGGCTGGCATGGCCGCGGCGACATGCTGCGGGCCGTCCTCGAGGGCATCGCGATGAACCACCGTATCCATGTCGATGCGCTGCGCGACGGCTTCGCCTTCGACGAGGCGCGGCTGACGGGCGGGATCTCCCGCAATCCGGCGATCGCACAGATGTTTGCCGACGTGCTCGGCCTGCCGGTGACCGTCACCGACACGGACGAGTCCGCTGCCTGGGGCGCGGCCCTGTGCGCCGGCGCCGGCGTCGGGCTGTTTGCCGACCACCAGAGCGACCCGCGCGATCTGGCGAAGATCTCCAGGACCTGCCGGCCCGACCCCGTCCGCAGCCGCCACTACGAGGAGCGCTATGGCCTGTTCTGCGACATCGCCGCGGCGATGACGCCGCTCTGGCCGCGCATCTCGAAGCTTGCCGCTTCCGACGGCCCCTCGCCCGGCTGAGGCTTCGCACGCCCCGCCCCGAAACGACGCCTGAAACCTGGAATGCCCGAAATGACCGATACCGCCGACGACATGGATCTCCGCCTCTCGAGACTGGCCGAGGGAGGCGCCGACGTCGTCATCCTCGGCGCCGGCGTCAATGGCGCCGGACTGTTCCGCGACCTCTGCCTGCAGGGCGTCAACTGCCTGATCGTCGACAAGGCCGACTTCGGCTCCGGCACGAGCGCGGCCCCCTCCCGCCTCATCCACGGCGGGCTGAAGTATCTCGAGACCGGCGAATTCGGGCTGGTGGCGCAGTCGACGCTGGAGCGGAACCTGTTGCTGGAGAACGCGCCGCATTGCGTCGAGCCGCTGCCGACCTTCATCCCCGTCTTCTCCTGGACGCGCGGCATCTGGGCGGCGCTCCGCACCCTCTTCGGCTCGACCACCGCGCCGCGCAGCCGCGGCGCCGTGCTCGTCAAGATCGGTCTGGCGCTCTACGACTTCTACGGTTCGCGCAACCAGATGATGCCGCGCCACCGGCTGCTCCTGCGCGGGCGCGCCCTGCGCGAGATGCCGACCGTGACGCCCGCGATCGTGGCCGGCGGCATCTATTACGACGCCAAGATCAGCCGGCCGGAGCGACTCGTCTACGAACTGGTCGCCGACGGGCTTGCCGCGAACCCGAAGGCCGCGGCGCTGAACTTCACCACGCTCCTGTCCTCCGAAGGCGGCAGCCTGACCTTCGAGCGCCCGGGCGGCCACAGGTTTTCGGTCAAGCCGCAACTCGTCGTCAATGCCGCCGGCCCCTGGATCGACCGCGTGAACGCGACGCTCGGGGTCCCCTCGCGCCTGATCGGCGGCACCAAGGGATCGCACATCCTGCTCGACCATCCGGAACTGGTGAAAAGCCTGAACGGCCACATGATCTATTTCGAGGCGGACGACGGGCGGATCTGCCTCGTCTACGACTATCTCGGCCTGGCGCTGGTCGGATCGACCGACATTCCGTCCGACGATCCCGACAACGTCCGCTGCGAGGAGCCCGAGACGGCCTATTTCCTGGAAAGCCTGACCTCGCTCCTGCCCGCCCTGTCCTTCCGGCCCGAACAGGTCGTCTACAGCTACAGCGGCATCCGCCCCCTGCCCGCCTCCGACGCCTCCACGCCCGGCCTCATCAGCCGGGATCACTCCGCCCCCGTCCGGGAACCGGAGAACGGCCGGCCGTTCCCGATCATCTCGCTCGTCGGCGGCAAATGGACGACGTTCCGCGGCTTTGCGGAGGAGGTTGCCGACACCGTCCTGAAGCGCCTGCAACGCGCGCGGACGACCTCGACCCGCAAGCTCGCGATCGGCGGCGGAAAGAGCTTTCCGTCCACCCCCGCGGCCCGCGCGGAATGGATACGGAAGGTCGCGCTTCAGACCGGGCAGCCGGCCGAAAGGGTCGAGGAACTGCTCGCCCGCTACGGCACGACGGCGCTGGCCGTGCTGTCGCACCCATCCTCCCACTCCGATCGCGAGCGCCTGCCGGATGCGACCGGATACAGCCTGGCCGAGATCGACTGGATCGCGCGCAACGAACGCGTCGTGCATCTGGGCGACGTCGTGTTCCGGAGAACGACGCTGGCGATCCTCGGTGCGCTGACATCCGCGGATCTCACGACGATCGCCGGCGTCGCGGCCGCAGCGCTGGGATGGAGCCCCGAACGCAGGGCCGCCGAACTCGCCGACGTCCTGCAGGCGCTCGAGCGCTTTCACGGGCTGAAGCTGGAGCTGGACCCGGCCGCCTGAGCGATCACGCCCGCCTCAATATCTTGGTTTCATTGAATAAAAGAGCTCGTGATACGGGCTCGCGGAACCCTTCCACGCCGCCGGCGTTCATCCCTCGTGTGAAAGCGGAGGATTTTCCCCATGAGGAAACTGATTGTTGCATCCATCGCCGGCCTTGCGGCCATCGGTGTCGGCCTGCCGGCGCTGGCCGACACCACCACCATCGTCAAGAAGCGTACCTACGAGACGCACGAGGTCGATCCCACCATCGTGCTGACCCCGGACGGCATCGCCGTCGGCTCGATCGATACGGAGCGCTGCACCACCAAGACGGTGAAGAAGGAAACGGAAAACCGCGAAGTGACCAAGACCACCAAGCGCTGCCGTTAAGGCGCCGGGTTGCAATTCCGGTTCAGACGATTGCGGGGTGCAGGCGGGGTTCGTTGATGACGACCCGCCTGCGCCCCGTCGGTTTGAGCGCTACGCGGAAAAGCCGTCCCGGATCACCGCCTCGGCGGCAAGGGCCGCGGACAGCAGGCTTAGGTCCCGATGGGGCAGCGCCGCGATCTGGAAGCCCACCGGCATGCCGGCATCGCCCGTCCCGCAGGGAATGGAGACGGCGCACCAATCGAGGAAGTTGCCGATCGACGGATTGCGCAGGGTCTGGCCATTGGTCTTGAAGAACAGCGCGTCGTCCTCGACGAGCGGCGCGATCGGCGGGGCCACATGCGGCACCGTCGGCGACACGATCAGTTCTCCGGCGCCGATGCCGGCCGAAAATTCGGCCATCAACCGTTCGCGCGTCTTGAGGATCTCGATGTAACCGGCCGCGGTGATCTTCTCGCCGAGCCGCGTGCGAACCACGACGCGCGGGTCCATCTCGGCGGCCTCGGGGCCGGAAAGACGCGCCGCATGCACGGCATAGGCTTCCGCCGTGACCAGCGCGCCGTTCCTCGCCGCCAGCGCGAATATCTCCGAAAAGACGGGAAACGCCTGCCGACGGATCTTCGCGCCGGCGCGCGCCAGCCGGTCCAGCGCCTGCTCGAATGCGGCAGCGACGCCCGGCTCGACGTCGTCGAAGACGATTGTTTCCGGCACGACCAGCGACAGTTCGCCGATCGCGCCGCGCACCACTTCGGAGGCGGTCAGCCCGCGCAGGGCGGCGTCGATCCAGACCGCATCCTGCACGCTGCGGCAGAGCGGCCCGAGCGAATCGAGGCTGCCCGCCAGCGGAAAGACACCGCTCATGTCGTAGCGCCCGCGCGTCGCCTTGTAGCCGACGATGCCGTTGAAGGCGGCCGGGATGCGGACGGAGCCGCCGGTGTCCGTGCCGATCGAGACCGGCACCAGGCCGGCGGCGACGGCGACGCCCGATCCGGAGGAAGAGCCGCCGGGCAGCCGGGCGACGTCCTTCGAGGCGGGGTTTCGCGGCGTGCCGTAGTGCGGATTGATGCCGAGCCCGGAAAAGGCGAACTCGCTCATGTTGACGCGCCCGACGGCCACCATGCCGGCGGCCTTCAGCGCTGCGACGACGGCTGCGTCCGCGGCGGCGGGTTCGGCCGTCGCCAGCACCTTCGACCCGGCAGTGGTCGCCAGACCCTCGAGGTCGAACAGGTCCTTCCATGCGACGGGGATGCCGTCGAGAACGCCGAGCGAACGGCCCTCGCGCAGGCGCCGTGATGCCGCCTCGGCCTCCTTCAGCGCCCGCTCCCGCGTCAACGCGACGAAGACGGATCCGTCCTCATGGCCGGCAATGGCGTCGAGCGTCTCCTCGGCCAATGCGACGGGATCCAGCATCCCCGACTGGATGCGGGCCGAAAGGGTCGCAATCGACTGGCCGCTGTTTGTTGTCATATCCTCTTCCTCTCCTGTGCCCCGACGCGTGGCAGACGGCAGAATGCGTCGAAGCCGGCGCCGGTCGATCCCTCCGGCCGGGCCCTCGAAACGAAACCGAAAGAGCGTTCAACAACCTGGCGCCGGGGCCGTCAACATCAAAGACCGGGCAGGCACGGATTGTCGTCCTCCACGGACACCCCGGACAAGCGAACGCCCCGGATCCGTTGCGGGTCCGGGGCGTGCTGTCCGTCACATGGTGCGCGGGGTCTAGTCGAGCTGGATCTTCGCGTCGCGCACGATCGGGGTCCACTTGGCGATCTCCGCATCCACATGGGCGCCGAGTTCCTCCGGCGTCGAACCGACGACCGTGGCGCTGAACTCCTTCATCCGTTCGACCACGGCCGGGTCGGCCAGCGCCTTGTTGGCAGCGGCATTGAGGCGGGCGATCACATCGGCCGGCGTTCCGGCCGGCGCAAAGAGCGCGTTCCAGGTGTAGGTCTCATAGCCGGGAACGGCCTCGGCGATCGTCGGCACATCGGGGAACGAGGGCGCGCGCTCCTTCGTCGTCACCGCGAGCGCGCGCAGCGTGCCGCTCTTGATGTGCCCGGAGGAGGACGGCAGGTTGTCGAACATGATAGAGACCTGGTTGCCGAGCAGGTCGTTCAGCGCCGGACCGGAGCCCTTATAGGGGATGTGTTCCATCTCCACGCCCGCCATCGACTTGAACAGTTCGCCCGACAGGTGCAGCGGCGTCCCGTTGCCCGACGAGGCGTAGCTGTACTTGCCCGGCTCGGCCTTCAGGAGCGCCAGGAGTTCCTCGACGTTCTTCACCGGCAGTTCGGGGTTGACCACCAGCACGTTCGGCACGACGACCAGCAGCGAGACCGGGGCGAAATCCTTCTTCGGATCGTAGGGCGTCGACTTCAGGATCAGCGGGTTCAGCGCGTGCGTCGCGACCGTGCCCATCAGGATGGTGTAGCCGTCGGGCTCCGCACGCGCGACGTTGTCGGCGCCGAGGTTGCCGCCCGCGCCGGCGACGTTCTGCACGATCACCTGCTGGCCCAGTTCGTCCGACATCTTCTGCGCAATGATGCGGCCGACGACATCGGTCGATCCACCGGCCGCGAAGGGCACGACCATGGTGATCTGCCGGTCGGGGAAGTCCTGCGCCAGCGACGGCGAACCGGTTGCCAGCATCGCGGCCAGCGACAGGCCGGCTGCGAGCGCGCCACGGCGCGTCAGGTGAAATCGGGTCATGCTATTTCCTCCACGTTGTAGCTGCTTTGCAGACAAGGGCGTTCGCAGGTCCGCGGCCGCCCGATCGAGCCTCAGTCCTCCTCCTGGAACACCTCCTCGCGCTTGGCCTTCACCGACGGCAGGAACACCACCACCAGCACGGCGAGCGCGATCAGAAGCAGGATGGCGCTGATCGGCCGGGTGATGAAGGTGGTCGGGTCGCCGCGCGACAGGATCATGGCGCGGCGCAGGTTTTCCTCCAGCAGCGGCCCCAGCACGAAACCCAGAAGCAGCGGCGCCGGCTCGCAACGCAGCTTGACCAGCACATAGCCGGCCAGGCCGAAGAAGGCGACCGCATAGAGGTCGTAGACGTTGGAATTGACGCTGTAGACCCCGATCGAGCAGAAGGCCATGATGATCGGGAACAGCACGTAATAGGGGATAGTCAAAAGCTTCACCCAGAGCCCGATCAACGGCAGGTTCAAGACCACGAGCATCAGGTTGCCGATCCACATCGAGGCGATGATGCCCCAGAAGAGGGCCGGCTGTTCGGAGGCGACGTTCGGACCGGGCACGATCCCCTGGATGATCATGGCGCCGACCATCAGCGCCATCACCGGATTGGCCGGAATACCCAGCGTCAGAAGCGGGATGAACGAGGTCTGGGCGCCGGCATTGTTGGCCGATTCCGGCCCGGCCACGCCGGCGATCGCCCCCTGTCCGAACTCCTGCGGCCGGTCGGAGATGCGTTTTTCCACCGTGTAGGAGGCGAAGGCGGCGAGAATGGCGCCGCCACCCGGAAGGATGCCGAGCGCCGAACCGATCGCCGTGCCGCGCAGCACCGGCCCGATCATGCGCTTGAAGTCCTCGCGTGTCGGCCAGAGGCCGCTGACCTTGGCCATCAGCACGGAGCGGGTCTTCTCGCCTTCGAGGTTGCGCAGGATCTCCGCCACGCCGAAGACGCCGACGGCGACGGCGACGAAGTTCAGCCCGTCCGCATATTCGCGGATGCCGAGGGTGAAACGCGGGGTGCCGGTGTAGATGTCGGTGCCGACGAGGCCGAGCAGCAGGCCGAGCGCCACCATCGCCAGCGCCTTGACGATCGAGCCGTGCGCGAGCGCCACCGAGGAGACGAGGCCGACGATCATCAGCGAGAAATATTCCGCCGCGCCGAATTTCAGGGCGAGGACGGTCAGCGGGATCGCGAAGATCGCCACCAGGAAGGTGGAGACGGTGCCGGCGAAGAAGGAGCCGAGGGCTGCGATCGAAAGGGCGGCCCCCGCCCTGCCGCGCCTGGCCATCTGGTAGCCGTCGATCGCGGTGACGGCGGACGACGATTCGCCCGGCATGTTGATGAGGATCGCCGTCGTCGAGCCGCCATACTGGGCGCCGTAGTAGATGCCGGCCAGCATGATCAGCGACGAGACGGGCTCGAGCTGGAAGGTGATCGGCAAGAGCATGGCGATCGTCGCCGTCGCGCCGATCCCGGGCAGCACGCCGATCAGCGTGCCGAGCAGCACGCCGATAAGGCAGAAGAAGAGGTTCTCGGGAGACGCCGCCGTATAGAAGCCGAGCGCGAGATTGCTGAACAGATCCATATGCGCCTCCTAGAACCGGACCCAGGGGCCGAAGCGCTCGAACGGCAGGCCGAGCGCATAGCTGAAGACGACCACGGAAAAGAGCGTGATCGCGATCGCCAGCACGACCGCCATCGGCGCCTTCATCCGCGTCGAGGCGAATGCGGCGATCAGCGCGATGAGAAACAGCGAGGGCACGAAACCGAGGCCGCGCACGGTCAGCCCGAAGAAGATCGGCGCGGGCAGGATGAAGGCCATGCCGCGCAGTGCGATCGGGCCGAGCGGCTCGCCCTGGACCCGGGTGGACTGGATGAGGATGATCAGGCCGAGAAGGGTGAGGATGACGGCGAGCACCAGCGGAAAATAGCCGGGGCCCATGCGCAGCGCCGTACCGAGTTCAAGGTTCAGGCATTGATAGATGAAGAAGCCGCCCAGCGCGATGAACAGCGCCCCGCAGAGCGCGTTCGTGCTGTCGATTGTCAAGGATTTCATGTCTCCCCCTGGTGCGGCCGTAACCGCCGAACGCCGCCGGCCGGATCGCTCCGTCGCGACAGCCTGCTGAAGTCATCGGCCGGCCCGCCTGGCCGACCCGTTCGCCTGCCCGGAGCCCGCATCCGGTCGCATCCGAGCTGGCGATGACCGCCCGCGGTGAAGCGGGCGGCCACTGGAAGCGCGATCGTCAGTCCGCGTACTGGCCTGCCGCCTCGATCACCGGCTTCCAACGGGCGATCTCGCTCTCGAGCTTGGTCTTCAGGGCCGCAGGCGTCGCATCGCTCTCCGGCGAGGGAACGGTGCCGAGCTCGGCGAAGCGGGCGACGACGTTCGGATCCTTGAGCGCCACCTGCAGCGACTTCGACAGGCGCTCGGTGACGTCCGCCGGCGTGCCCTTCGGCGCGTAGATGCCGTGCCAGATGCCGACCTGGAAGTCGGCCAGCCCGCCTTCGGCGGCAGTCGGCACGTCCGGCAGCACCTGCAGGCGCTCCGGCGAGGTGACGGCATAGGCCTTCACGGTGCCGCCCTGGATCTGCTTCGTCGTGTTGGTGGTCTGGTCGCACATGATGTCGACCTGGCCGCCGAGCAGATCGGTCATGGCCGGACCGGTACCCTTGTAGGGAACGGTGGTGAGCTGCGTGTCGATCGCGCTCATCAGCAGCATGCCGCACAGATGCGAGGCCGCACCGATACCGGCGTTGGCGACGGTCACGGTGTCCTTGTTGGCCTTGACGTAGTCGACGAGGCCCTTGAGGTCGGTCGGCTCGAAGTCCTTGCGGGCGACGATGGTCATCGGCACGTCGGTGACGAGACCGACATACTCGAAGGCATTGAGCGTGTCGTAGGCGAGCTTGCGGTAGAGCGTGGCGCTGGTCGCCATGCCGATATGGTGCAGCAGGACCGTGTAGCCGTCGGGATCGGCCTGCGCCACGCGACCGGCACCGAGCGTGCCGCCGGCGCCGCCGACGTTCTCGACGATGATCTGCTGGCCGAGGTCCTTGGACATGGATTCGGCGACCAGGCGCGCCACCGTGTCGGTCGGACCGCCGGCGGAGAAGGGAACGACCATGGTGATCGTCCGCTCGGGATAGGTCTGCGCGATGGCGGATCCGGAAACGAGCGCAATGGCGGCGACCGCCGTCATGCCGATTAGGGTGCTGAAAATCTTCATTGTTATCCTCCCCAGGATGTGGCCTGCCGGCACGGCTCCCTCCGTACCGGTCATGGATGGGGCAACTGTGCGGCTCGCGCTGCGGCGGACAACCGCCAAGGCCTGCCTTCCGTTCGAATATTTCCCTGTGTGCGCCGCAGCATGTGTAGAAACGGGGACAAACCGATAAAGCAATGGGTGGATTTCCACCCATCGCCGGCGTCAGGCATAGTCGTTGTCGATGGCGCGAACCTTCTTGTCGAGCCCGTACTTCTGCATCTTCTCATACAACGTCTTGCGGGAAATCCCTAAGAGTTCATAGACGGGGCGAAGGTTGCCGCCATGGGCCGCCAGCGCACTGGCGATCAGGCTCCGCTCGTAGGCGGCGACCCGGTCAGCCAGCCGCTGGCTGGGCTCCGGCGTCTCGTCCGGCTGGCGGTCGAGCCCGAGGACAAACCGATCGGCCGCGTTGCGCAACTCGCGGACGTTTCCGGGCCAGCTGCGCCCGGCGATCTCCGTCACCACCTCCGGCGGCACCTCGACGTCGCCGCGCCCGTAGCGGGCGGCCGCTTCGCGCACGAGCTGTAGGAAGAGGAGCGGCACATCCGCCTGGCGCTGGGCCAGCGAAGGGACGTGGATGGTCGCGACGTTGAGGCGATAGAGCAGATCGGGGCGGAAGCGGCCCGCCGCCACCTCGCCCTCGAGGTTCACCTTGCTGGTGGCGATGAAGCGGACGTCGAGCGGCACCGGTTCGTTCGAGCCGAGCCGCGTGATCACCCGCTCCTGCAGCACCCGCAGGAACTTCGCCTGCAGCTCGATCGGCATCGAGCCGATCTCGTCGAGCAGGATGGTGCCGCCGCGGCCGTGCTCGAACTTGCCGTAGCGCGGCCGCAGCGCGCCCGGGAAGGCGCCGGCCTCATGGCCGAACAGCTCGCTCTCGATCAGGTTCTCCGGCAGCGCCGCGCAATTGATGGCGATCAGCGGCCGGTCGGCACGGGCGCTGATGTCGTGCAGCGCGCGCGCCACGACCTCCTTGCCGACACCGGTATCGCCGATGATCAGCGTGTCGGCATCTGTCGCGCCGATCGCGCGCAGGCGGTAGCGCAGGTCGACCATCACCTGGGTGCGACCCGGCAGGCGCGCCTCGACGTCGTCGCGCTTGCCGGCGACCGCGCGCAGGCGGCGGTTCTCCAGCACGAGGCTGCGCCTGTCCAGCGCGCGCCGGATGATGGCGGCGAGCTGCTGGGCGGTGAACGGCTTTTCGACGAAGTCGTAGACGCCGGCGCGCATGGCGCTGACCGCGAGCTGCACGTCCGCATGGCCGCTGACGAGGATCACGGGAATTTCGGCATCCATCTCGCGAACGCGCTGCAGCAGCGTCATCCCGTCCATTCCCGGCATGCGGATGTCGCTGACCACCACCCCGTCGAAGCCGTATCCCACGCGCTCCAGCACCGGCTCGGCGCTGGCGAAGGTGACGACGTCCAGGCCGAACAGGCCCAGCGCCTGCGCCGACGAGCGGCGCATGTCCTCCTCGTCGTCGATCAGGAGAATGCGGCTTGCGGTCATTCGGCGGCCTCGCTGATCATCCGCGCGGCGGCCAGCTCGATCAGGAACTCGGCGCCGCCGTCGGGCGGGTTGGAGACCGAAAGGCTGCCGCCGAAATCCTTGACGATGTTGTAGGAGATCGACAGGCCGAGCCCGAGACCGCGGCCGACGCCCTTCGTGCTGAAGAAGGGATCGAAAATGCGCTCCGCAATCGCCGCGGGCACGCCCGGCCCGTGGTCGCGGATCGTGATGATCACCCTTCCCTTCTGGCGCACCGCGTCGATATGGATGCGCCGGTCGGGCAGTCCCTCGACCGCGTCGGCGGCATTGGCGATGATGTTGACGAGCACCTGCTGCAGGCGCACCGAGCCGGCATGGACCACGGCCGGCTCCTTTCCGAGGTCGATCAGAAGCGTGGCATCGGCCGATTTCAGGCGGGCGGCGACGATCTCCAGCGTATCCGTCATGACGGCCGACAGCGCGACCGGTCCGAGCTTTTCGTTCGGCTTGCGGGCGAAATTCCTAAGGTGCCGGCTGATCGAGGCCATGCGGTCGATCAGCCCGGAGATGCGCCGGACATTGTCGCGGGCCTCCTCGACGCGGTTGCGGTCGATCAGCATCGCCGCGCTGTCGGCATAGGTCTTGGCGGCGGCGAGCGGCTGGTTCAGCTCATGCGAAAGCGCTGCCGACATCTGGCCGAGCCCCGCGAGCTTTCCCGCCTGGATCAGGTCGGCCTGGGTCTCGCGCAGCTTCTGTTCGGTGAGCCGGCGTTCCGCGATCTCCTGCTCGATCTGCCGGTTGACGCGGGCGAGGTCGGCGGTGCGTTCCTCGACGCGATGCTCCAGCTCGTTTCGCGCCTCGACCTGCATGCGCATCCGCTCCTGCGCCCGTGCCCGCCACTGGATGACGATCGCGACCGCCAGTCCGGCAAGTCCGAGAAACAGCAGCACGGCCACGAGCATGGTGCGTGCCTGGGAGCGCACCGAGCTCGTGTCCATCAGCACGTTCACCGTCCAGTCCGCCTCCGGCATGTACTGGGACAGCGCCAGGTATTCGCGCGCGGCGCCGCCGTCGGCGAGGGTGATCAGCCGGTGCCCCGTCGCCTCGTCCTCGTGAAAGGGCAGCGGTTTCAGCACAGCCTCGGCATAGCGGCGCGACGCCTGCGTGCGCCCAAGCCGCTCCGGCGTCAGCGGCAGGATGGCCGAATAGAGCCACTCCGGGCTGCCGGTCATGAAGATGATGCCTTCCGGATCGGAGACGAAGATCTTGTATTCGCCGCCCAGCCAGGAGGCCTCGATCGAATCGATATCGACCTTGAAGACGATGACGCCGCGGATCGTTCCGTCGACCCGGATCGGCGAGGCGAAATAATAGCCGCGCTTCAAGGATGTCGTACCGAGCGCATAGAAGCGCGACTGACCGCCTTTGGCCGCATCCTGGAAATAGGGCCGGTAGCTGAAGTTCTGCCCGACGAAGCTCGTCGGACCGTCATAGTTGCTGGCGGCGATGGTGACGCCGTCCATCGTCATCACATAGATGTCGGAGGATTCCAGCAGGCCGTTGATCTCCTTGAGATAGGCGTTCGCCGCCGCGCGCAGCGTCCGGTCGTCGGGATCGCTGACCAGGTGCTTGATGTCGTCGTGATCGGCAATCAGCGCCGGCAGCGGCTCGTAGCGGCTGAGGTGTCCCCGCAGGGCCGAAACGGCGAGGCGCAGCGCCGAGCCCGCCTGCAACGATGCTTCATCCATGTAGCTGCGGGTTGCCAGCGCCCCGCCCGGCACGATCATCGCATAGAGGAAGGCCGGCAGGAGCACGAGCCAGACAAGAATACGAAAACGCTGCTTCACGAAAACGCGGGCTCCTCCCTCCCTCGCCACGGCCTCCCGCCGCGCAGGAAGTCTCGCGCAGGAAGTCTAGAGAGCTATGCCGCATTTTCCAAGAGACGAGTAGATCCGCTGCCGAACGGGGGCGAACCTTCCAGCACGAAGCGGCAGCGCGCGCCGTCCGCCCTGCCCCCGGGGAATGCCCACTGCCGTGACGCCTACCGCCAGTTGCGAAAAGTGAGACAAATCGCATGATCGGTTAAGTTAGCACTAACCTCTGCGGGAAATACTGCATGCAGAATGCAACATGAAGGAGTTTGTGCAGTGAAGACGGAAACGAAGGTCGCCCGACCGCTCTGGATGGTCGTCACGGGCTGCGGCTTTGCCGCGGTGCTGTTTGCGAGCAGCGTGATCGGCGGCATCGGCTGGCATCGGCAGGTCAGCCTGATCGAGCAGGCGGTGAAGGACGAATCGCAGAACGACCTCGGCGTCCTTGTCTCCAGCATCGATGCCCAGCAGCGCGCCAACCTGGGCCTCGCGATCGCCATCGCCGGGCAGCCCGGCATCGTCCAGATGATGAAGGCGCGCGACCGGGAAGGCATCGTCAGGACGCTCGAGACCGGATACGCGCAGTTGAAGGCGCGCGGCGAGGTCCAGTCGATCGGCTTTGCGGATGCCGGCAGCACGGTGATCGCGCGCGTCCACGACCCGGAAAAAGCCGGCGACAACAACAAGGGCCGGCGCAAGGGCATCGAGACGGCGGTGGCGGAAGCAAGGCCGACCTCCGGCATCGAGCCTGGCAAGGCCAGCATCGCCATCTTCGGAACCGCCCCCGTCATGGACGGCACGACCGCCATCGGGTCGGCCGACGTCGGCACACAGCTGACCGTCGACTACTTCAGCCGGCTGGCCGAGAGGATCAACGGCGCGTTCTCCGTCTATGTCGCCAAGGACGGCGCGCTCCAGCGGCAGGCTGCGACCTACGACGGCGAGCCGCTCGTGGCGATCGACGAACTGCAGGCCATGGCGCAGGGCACCGCACCGGGCCGCTACGTCTATTCGGGAGACCGCACCCTTTTCGTCACCGCGACGCCGCTGATCAATTTCTCCGGCGACACGATCGGCCTGATCGAGGCCGCATCGGACGTCACGGCGACCTATGCCAGCGGCCGCTCTGCCCTCACCCTGTCGCTGCTTGCGGCAACCGTGACCGCGCTCCTGGCGCTGGCCGCCTTCTTCCTCTTTGCCCGCAGGCTGGGGAACGTCATCCGGCGCCTGAACGGGACGATGACCGAGCTTGCCGCCGGCAATCTCGACGCCGTCGTCGAAGGGCGCGACCGCCGCGACGAACTGGGCGCGATGGCGAACACCGTCCAGGTGTTCAAGGACAACGCCGTCCGGACGCGCCAACTGGAGCGGGATGCGCAGGAACAGCGCGAACGCACCGAGGACGAGCGCCGGATGACGGCCGCGAAGGAGCAGGACCGCTCGGCGGCGATGGCACAGGCGACCAGCGGCCTGGCCACGGGGCTGAAGCACCTGGCCTCGGGAGACCTGAGCTTCCGGCTCGACGATCCCTTCGCTGCCGATTTCGAGAGCCTGCGCGCCGACTACAACCGGGCCGTCGACCAGTTGCGGCAGACCCTGACGGCGGTGGCGAACGCTACGAACGCGATCGACAGCGGCTCGCGCGAGATCAGCCACAGCGCCGACGACCTGTCCCGGCGCACCGAGCAGCAGGCGGCGTCCCTAGAGCAGACGGCCGCAGCGCTGGACGAGATCACCGCGAACGTCGCCAATTCGAGCAAGCGCGCCGAGGAGGCCCGCGCCGTCGCAATCCAGGCCAATGAAAGTGCGCGGCAATCGGGCACGGTCGTTGCCAACGCCGTCGAGGCGATGAGCCGCATCGAGCAATCGTCGAACCAGATCTCGAACATCATCGGCGTGATCGACGAGATCGCCTTCCAGACCAACCTTCTGGCGCTCAATGCCGGCGTCGAGGCGGCCCGCGCCGGCGAGGCCGGCAAGGGCTTCGCCGTCGTCGCTCAGGAGGTCCGCGAGCTTGCCCAGCGCTCCGCCCAGGCGGCAAAGGAGATCAAGGACCTGATCCGGCACTCCTCCGGCGAGGTGGAGAACGGCGTGCAGCTCGTCAGCCAGACGGGCGGGGCGTTGAAGACGATCGAAGGCTACATCGTCACGATCAACCAGCACATGGACGCGATCGCCACCTCGGCGCGCGAGCAGTCCGTCGGGCTCAGCGAAGTGAACACCGCCGTCAACCAGATGGATCAGGTCACCCAGCAGAATGCCGCGATGGTGGAGGAGAGCAACGCCGCGGGAGCGACGCTTGCGATGGAGGCGGCGCGGCTGAAGGAGCGCGTCGAGCAGTTCCGCCTCGGCGGGACGGCGGCCCTCCCATCCGGCCAGCGCGAGACGTCCGGGCGCAGGGCCGCGTAGCCGGCCTGCGGGCCCATCGGGTCGGCGGAGACGAACGGACGTCGTCCGTCATGAGGCTCACCGTGCTGCGGTGAGCCTTTCGTTCTGATCGGCGCCGTCGCTTTGCGGGTGGCCCCCTTCAGAGACGGTCGCGCATGTGGCTTTCGACGCTGCGCAGATGCCGGCGCATGGCGTCCGCGGCGCCCGCGCCGTCGCGATCGGCGATCGCGGCCACGATGCGGGCGTGCTCCTCGAAGCTGTGGTGGTCGGCCGGCGGGCGCAGCGGCGTGTCGCGCAGCCGCCCCCAGGTCACGGCCCGGCGCACCGCGTTCAGCGTATCGAGCAGGCCCAGGAGCAGCGAGTTCTGCGAGGCCTCGCCGATCGTCCGGTGCAACCTGTTGTCCCACTGCTCGTATTGCCGCCAGGTCGGCGCCTGCTGCGCCTTCAGCATGCAGCTTCGCATCTCCGCCACCTGGCCCGCCGTTGCATGGAGGGCGGCGCAGCGGGCCACCTCCGGCTCGAAGGCGATGCGCGCGCCCATGACCTCCAGCGGGTTGGTCCGCTGGACCATGGCGTTGATGTCGGCGACGGTATCGATCGGCCGCTCACCCGTGAACGTGCCCTTGCCCACGTGCCGCCAGACGACGCCCTCGGATTGCAGGGTCGCCAGCGCCTTTCGCAAAGCGGCCCGTCCAACCTCCAATGATTGCGCCAGCTCCCGCTCGGGCGGCAGCCGCCCGTCGTCGGGCAATGCCGCCGTCGCCAGGAAATCGCGCAGCCGCGTCAGCACTGTGGCATCGGTGATCTCGATCATGTCTCACCTGAACCAATTTCGAATTGGTTTTGGTTATATGGGACAAGAGGATCGGTGTCAACGCGGGGCGAGACGGCCGACACAGGGTTTATTTATTCTGTTTAATTTCATTTACTTATGCCTTCAATCCGGCATCCTGCACGTTTCCTTGCTGCCGTGCAGCAACACTTAGCGGTTGACACAATTCCATATTAATGAAGAATTGGTTTCAGATTGGGTCGAGGAGCCCAATTTCTGGGAGGAAAGAAAATGAACATGTTTGCCAGACGAATGCGGGCGTCGGCGGCTGCTGCCGTCTTCTGCCTTTCCGCTGCGATCCCGGGATGGGCGCTCGCCGATCCCATGCGCGTCGCCTTCGGCGATATCGCCACCGTCGAATCCCTGCACCTTCTGGCCGCGCTCGAGCGGGCGAAGGAGAAGGGTGTCGACGTCCAGGTCACCTTCCTCAAGAGCGAGGACATCGCCGCCCAGGCCGTCGTCAGCGGCCAGGCCGATATCGGCGTCGGCGGACCCTATGCGCTGCTGCAGAAGGTGAAGGCGCCGATCCGCATCTTCATGCAGCTGTCAAAGCTGCAGTTCTATCCGGTCGTCAATTCCGAGGCCTACAAGGAATGGAAGGACCTGGACGGCCAGGAGATCGCCGTTCATTCGCGCGGGTCGGGCACGGAAGCCATCATGAAGCTGATGGCCGACAAGAACGGCATCAAATACTCCAACATCTCCTACGTGCCGGGCGCCGAAGTGCGGACGGGCGCGCTGCT
The DNA here is from genome assembly GCF_029210525.1 of Mycoplana sp. MJR14. NCBI lineage: Bacteria > Pseudomonadati > Pseudomonadota > Alphaproteobacteria > Hyphomicrobiales > Rhizobiaceae > Mycoplana > Mycoplana sp. MJR14. The sequence continues at coordinate 72,223 of NZ_JARGEO010000003.1, read as the reverse complement.
GCAGGGCAACGTCAAGGCGACGATCGTGGATTCGTCCGGCAAGCGCGTTCTCGAAAAGGAGGCCCCCGGCAAGTTCATCTTCCTGCCGCTGGGCGAGGTCAGCGCCACGGACGAGGCGCTCTTTGCCAACACCGAATACCTGCAGAAGAACCAGAAGGACATCGAGATCCTGGTCGAGAGCATCATCACCACGTGGCGCGAGGTCGCGGCGGACCCGAAGGCGGCCATCGCGCTCCGTGACAAGTACAAGCTCCTGCCCGATGCCACGCCGGAAATGGTGGCCGGCATCGAGCCCTATTTCACGGAAGCGGCTGCGACGCTTCCGCTGAACGGCGGCGGCGAGGATGCGGCGCGCGACGACTTCGAGTTCTACACGATCTCGGGCGCGCTCGAGGGCAAGCCGGCGGAGCTGAAGGTGGAGGACTTCTGGGATCTCACCGCGCTGAACGCGGTGCTCGCCAAGACCGGGACCAAGTAGATGCACATGGCCGCTTCACCGCACAAGGTGGGCGCGACGGGAGGGGCCGGCAGCGGCTCCTCCAGCATCGTCGAGACGCTCGCCGAATTCGCCCGGCGCCGGAAGTCCTTCTGGGTCGTGGTGTCGCTCGCGATCCTGTTCACCGCATGGGAGATCGCCGGCCGGGTGCCGATCAGCTTCGCCTTTCCGACGTTTCTGGAAACGCTCTCGGCGCTGATCGAGATGGCCCTCGACGGCACGCTCCTGCCCGCCTACCTCATCACGTTCCAGCCGCTTCTTCTCGGCGTCGCGGTCTCCGCCGTCCTCGGCATCGGGCTCGGCATCGTCATGGGGCTGTCCGACAAGGCCGAATGGCTGCTGGCCCCCGTCTTCATCGTGCTGCAGGCCGCGCCCATGGCCGCACTGGTGCCGCTCGTCACCTTCGTCTACGGCATCGGTCTCGTCGCCAAGACGCTGGCGGTGATCATGCTGGCGCTGCCGGTGATCGTGCTCAACTCGTACAAGGCCGTGCGCCACGTCAATCCGTCGCTGGTCGACATGTGCCGCTCGTTCCAGGGCACGCGCATGCAGCAGATCTTCAAGATCATCATTCCCGATGCGACGCCGGTGCTGTTCGCCGGCCTTCGGCTCGGCATCGCCGCCGGCTTCATCGGCGTCATGCTCGCCGAGTTGCTGATCACCCCCACCGGCATCGGCGACCTGATCACCTATCACCGCTCGGTCGCCAATTACGCACACATGTATGCGGCCGTGGCATCCATCATCGCCGTGTCGACGCTGACGCTCGCCGCCCTGCAATATGTCGAGCTGCGCTTCCTGCGTCCCGAAAAGAGGAGAAAGTGACATGGCCACTCCCATGCCGGCCCGCGCGGCCGACCCCGCCGGAACAGCCAGATCGGATGCCATCGTCGAGGTGCGCGACATCTGCAAGCGCTATGGCGACCTCGAGGCCCTTCGCGGCATCAACCTCGATTTCGAGCGCGGCAAGCTGACGACGCTGCTCGGCCCCTCGGGCTGCGGCAAGACCACGCTCCTGAAGATCATCGCCGGCCTCGTGCCTGCGACGTCGGGCCAGATCCGCATCAACGGCAGGGTCGTGACCGGCCCGGGCCCCGAGCGCGCCTTCGTCTTCCAGGATTTCGCGCTGATGCCCTGGGCGACCGTGCTGCGCAACGTCGGCTTCGGGCTGGAGCTGAAGGGCGTGCCCCAGGCCGAACGGCACCGCATCGCCCGGCACTACATCGGCGAGGTCGGGCTGTCCGGCTTCGAGGAGAAGTATCCGCACGAGCTCTCCGGCGGCATGCGGCAGCGCGTCGGCATCGCCCGGGCGTTCTCGGTCAACGCCGACGTGCTGCTTCTGGACGAACCGTTCTCCGCAGTCGACGAACAGAACCGGCGCAAGTTCCAGGAAGACCTGCTGCGGCTGGTCGACAAGGAGCGCAAGACCTTCCTGTTCGTCACCCACTCGATCGAGGAAGCCGTCTACGTCTCCGACCGGATCGTGCTTCTGTCGCCGCGCCCCGGCCGTGTCTCCCAGATCATCGAGCCCGCCATCGACCGCACCGCCGCACCGGACGTGATCCGGCGCGACAAGGGCTATCTCGATGTGGTCGAGGAGATCTGGCAGGGCCTCAGGCAATATGCGGAGTGAGGCGCCATGACACTCTTCGGCATTCGAATTCCGATGATGACGTCGCTGATCTTCTGGGCGCTGGTCTGGGAGATCGTCGGCCGGATGGACGTCATCTTCCTGATCCCGCCGATGACATCGGTGATCGCCGCCGGCATCGGGCTGGTGCAGACGGGCTCCTGGCAGAGCGCGACGGTGATCACGCTCCGCTCCTTCGCGCTCGGCATGGCGATGGCGATCGCCGTCGGCGTTCCGCTCGGGGTGGCGATGGGGCGGGTCAAGGTCGTCGACAACATCTTCGGCCTGTGGGTCAACATGTTCGTCAGCGCCCCGCTGTCGGCCCTGGTCCCGATCCTGATGATCCTGTTCGGGCTCGGCGAGACGACGGTGTTCGTCACCGTCTTCCTCTTCGCGGTCTGGATCATCGTGCTCGACGCCCGCGCCGGCGTCATGCAGGTGCCGCCCTCGCTGATCGAGATGGGACGCTGCTACGGCGCCTCGCGCTTTACGATCTTCACCAAGATCATCCTGCTCTCCGCCCTTCCGGAGATCCTGGCCGGCATCCGGATCGGGCTGATCCGCGGGGTGAAGGGCGTGGTGATCGGGCAGATCCTCGTCTCGGTCATCGGTTACGGCGAACTCTTCGAGCTCTATTCCCGCAGCTTCGACATGGAGCGGTTCTGGGCTCTCACAATCATCCTCTTCGCGGCAGCCATGCTTCTGTCCGCGGCCGTGGAACACTTCGAAAAACGCATCGAATATTACGCAGGAGCGCGATAATGAACGACATGACCTCCATCAACGCCGCTTACGTCTTCAAGCCGGCGGCCATTCCAACCCTGCCGGTGGTCGGCACCCAGGCGCTCTTTCCGGTGCACCGCATCTACTGCGTCGGGCGGAACTTCGCGGACCACGCCATCGAGATGGGCCACGACCCCAACAAGGAGCCGCCGTTCTTCTTCCAGAAGAACCCGGACAGCCTGGTCCTGCCCGGTCACGATTTCCCCTACCCGTCCGAGAGCAACGACGTCCACCACGAGGCGGAACTCGTCGTGGCGCTGAAGAGCGGCGGCGACAACATCCCGCTCGAAAAGGCGCTCGACTGCGTCTACGGCTATGCCGTCGGCCTCGACATGACCCGTCGCGACCTGCAGGGCGAAGCCAAGAAGCTCGGCCGCCCCTGGGAAACGGGCAAGGCCTTCGAAGCCTCGGCGCCGTGCGGCCCGCTGCACCCGGTCGAAGAGGTCGGCCATCCGACCCAGGGCGCCGTCTGGTGCAAGGTCAATGGCGAGCTTCGCCAGAGCGGCGACCTCAACCAGATGATCTGGAAGGTGCCGGAGATGATCGCCTACCTGTCGAAGCTGTTCACCCTGCAGGCCGGCGACCTGATCTTCGCGGGCACGCCCGCCGGCGTCGGCGCGATCGTGAAGGGCGACGTGATGGTCGCCCATGTGGAAGGCGTCGACGAGATCACCTTCAAGGTCGCGTGAATGGTTCGGGCGCGCTCCGGCGCGCCCGTCCATCGTTCTCCATTCGCGACGCTCGAGCAGAACAAGCGCCCGCATTGCCATCGACCGCCCGAATTTCCGATATATCTTATTTCCAGATATATCTTGATTTCCGATATATCGTGTTCTATATCGTGATCCATGAAACATCATGGACACTTCGGCTTCGGCCGCTTCTTCTCGCCGCCCGAGGATCGGTCGGGCCACCACAATCATCATGACGGCCATCACGGGCGCGGCCGGCGCGGCCGGCTGTTCGACTACGGCGACCTGCGCCTCCTGATGCTCGCCATGATCGCCGAGGCGCCGAGCCACGGCTACGAGCTGATCAAGTCGATCGAGGAAAAGTTCGGCGGCGCCTACGCGCCGAGCCCGGGCGTCGTCTATCCCACCCTCGCCTGGCTGGACGATATGGGCTACGCGCGCGTCGAGCCCGTCGAGGGCGGGCGCAAGCGCTACAGGATCACCCCCGAGGGCGAGGCCTTCCTCACCGCCAACCGCGGCCTTCTCGACGCGCTTCTCGCCCGTGGCCGCGCCATGGAGCCGGGCGGCCGCAAGGACCTGCCGCTTCAGGTCCTGCGGGCCATGGAAAACCTGAAGCTCGCCATGCGACTGCGGCTCAAGGGCCGTCCGCTCGACGAGGCGGCCATCAATGCCATCGCCGCGGCACTGGACAAGGCCGCCGAAACGGTGGAGCGCAGCTGATGGACAACGCCGCGTCGATCACCCACCCGGTCATGGCGACTGCGTCCATCCCCACCGGGCACGCAAGCCGCTACCTTCAGCAGCTCTGCAAGCACTTTGCCCACAAGCGCCCGGTCACTTTCGATACGCTGTCAGGCCAGATCTCGTTTGCCATCGGCGAATGCCGTCTCGCCGCCGACCCCGCGGCGCTGCGGATCGTGCTGGGCGCCGAAGACCGGGAACAGATGGCCGAGTTGCAGGATGTGGTCGTCCGTCATCTCGTCCGCTTCGCCTTCCGCGAAGAACTGAGCGTGGAATGGACCGACGTGCCCGTTAGGCCGGCTGCGGCCTCCGCGACCGAGGCGCTTCGGGTCGGCGAGCACGCGCTGGACCCCGAGGTGACGGCCGTGCTCGACACCTATCACGCGATGCAGCGCGAGGAGCAGCAGACGCCACGCACGGAGCCGCCCGGCGGCCGCGACGGCGGGCAGGACATGCGGATGCGCGCCATCGGGCCCGACACGGGGCGGTTTCTCAACACGCTGGCCAGAAGTCTGTATGCGCCGCTCATTCTCGAGCTGGGCACATCGTTCGGCTACTCGGCGATCTGGCTTGCCGATGCGGCCCGATCGGCGGGCGGCAAGCTCGTGACGATGGAATATCACGACTACAAGTCGGCCTTCGCACGGCAGAAATCGGCAGAGGCCGGCCTCGAAGGGCACGTGGAGTTCGTCGTCGGCGATGCGACGAAACTGATCGGCGCGCTCGGATCGAAGGTCGATTTCGTCTTCTTCGACCTGTGGAAGGATCTCTATCTTCCCTGCCTGGAGGCGGTCTATCCCCTGCTCAACCCCGGCGCCATCCTGGTTGCCGACAACATGCTGCGCCCCGGCGGCGAGGACATCCGCCGCTATCAGCAGGCGCTGCGGGCCAAGCCGGGCATCACCAGCGTCCTGCTGCCGATCGGCAGCGGCCTCGAGGTCAGCCGCTTCGAACCGTAGGGCCGCCGCTTCGGCTACGGATCAGCGTAGCCCACCGCCGCGATGCGGACAGCCAGGCCTGCCGGATCGTGCCGGAAGATCAGGCCGCCGCTCGCCTTCGACTGCATCGGCACGTAGTCCAGCGTCGTCTCGACCGCCTCGACCACGGCATCGCCGTCGACGAGTTCGCCGCGCACCAGGACCTGCGCCGCCGTCGCACGGGCGGCATTGCCGATCTCGAACTCCACCTGATAGCCGCCGCTGCGGGCCTCCTGCCGGACGACGCTGACCGACAGGTCGGGCGCCTCGTCACGCTGGCCGATCGCCTGCACCCCCATCCAGGCGATCATCGCGATCACGCAGGCGGCGGAGAACAATCCCGTCAGCCATTCGACGACGTGCGGATCGCCGGTCTCGGTATGCCGGGCGGTGGACATCTTCGTCATGCTGCATCCTCGCGTTGGAACATGGCCAGGGACTATAGAATGAGCCGTGCCGCCGCCGCGCCGATGGCGCCGGGCAGGCTCAGGACCACCACCGTCATCATCACCTGCGTCATCGCGATCCCGTCCAGGCGATGAAAGGTCCAGAGGCAGTAGAGGCTGATGGCGAGCGCAATGAGGTAGCCGGGAAGGGTGAAGCGCACCAGCGCGTGCCAGCCGGGCGTGCCCTCCTCCACGACATGCCCTCCCATGAAGGACAGCGCGTAGACGAAACCGTGCATCAGGACGATCGACGCCACGATGACGGCGATCGCGTGCCAGGGCGTCATCTTGTAGGAGAGCAGGATCATCTCCTCCGTCGGCGCGACGTTCAGGCAGAGGAACAGGGCGCCGACCGCCATCATGAACAGCTCGCCCGCATAGCTCGTCTCGGCCTCCGCTTCGGCCCCTTCGTCTTCGTCCGCCTCGTCGCCCACGGCCGGCCCGCCGAGCTGGCTCCGCCCCAGAAGCGCACCGATGCTGGCCGGGACCGACTGGATGGCGATCATCCCGACGATCTCGTTGAGCGACTGGTCCGAGCGCAGCACCCCGATCGCAAGCAGGATGAGGCCGCTGCAGACCATGCCGAGGAAATAGGCGATGCTCGCGTCGCGGATCGCCTCCCGCAGCGTCGTGGTCCGCTCAAAGCCGATGCGGTGGGCGAGCAGCACCAGCAGGGGAACGTTGACGAGCAGCAAGAGGAAGAGGCGCGCCCGGTCGATGTAGAAACCCAGTTCCCACATCTCCATCGTCAGGAACATAGGCAGGGCGAAGAGCAGGGCGCCGGCAAGCCCCCGCGCCAGCCCGACAGCAAACCGCCTGTGATCGAAGTCCTTGCCCGAGGCCGCCATCCCTGCCCTCCTCCTACCGAAACGAAAACAGGGTTGCGTCCGTGTCGTCATGGCCGAGGATGCCGGCTGCAATGATCTCCGCGGCGATCTGGCTGAAGGTGATGCCGTTGCCGCCATAGCCCATGGCCGCGTGGACGTTGCGAAACCCGGGAACGCGACCGATCATCGGAAGCCCGTCCGCCGTCACGCCGAAGGCCGCCGCCCAGACATAGTCCGGCTCCTCGATGTCGAAGCCGATCAGCGCCTTCAGCTTCCGCCGCAACCGGGCGGACTTCGCGGCCAGCTTCGCCTCGTTTCGGAACGCATCGGCGCTGTCCTCGTCCTCGCCGCCGACGACGATGCGCCCGTCCGGCGTCGAGCGGAAGTAGAGATAGGGATCGGCCCCCTCCCAGACGAGATAGTCCTTCAGCCATTCGGGCCGGGGATGGTGCGGCCGGGTGGCCATCGCCCAGGTCGAGACGATCGCATGGCTCTTGTGGGCGACCGCCTCGAGGAACTCGTAGCCGGTGCAGAAGACCACGTGGCGCGCCCGCACGAGCTCGCCCTTCGAGGTTGCGACGACGTTGTCCTCGCCGACGGAGCGGATGTCGGTGATCTCGACCCCCTCGACGATGGAAACGCCCCTGGATCCGGCCAAGCGCAGCAATCCGGCCGTCAGCTGCGCCGGGTTTGCCGATGCGGAAACATCCGAAACGATCGCCGCCGTCCGGTCCATGCCGAAGGCCTGCCGCAGTTCCGCGGCACCTTTCAGTTCGGCGGTCAGTCCCGCCTCTGCCCGCGCCTCCGCCTCGCTTCGAAGAGCGCGCGCCCCATAGGCGTCGCCGGCGAGGTAGAGCGTCTTCTTGCGCTGCATCCGACAGTCGATCCCGAGCGATCCGACGAGCGTCGTCAGGCTTTCGACCGCCCGCGCCGAGCGTTGCCAGATGCGCCTTGCCGCGGCCACGCCACGCTGCGCTGCCAGCCGGTGCAGCGGCACGTCGATCTCGTGCTGGATCATCGCCGTGCTGGCCATGCTGCTGCCGTGCACGGGCTTGCGGCGGTCGACGAGGACGATGTCCAGTCCGCGGTCCAAGAGCGCCGTCGCCATCAGCGCGCCGCCGATGCCGGCCCCGACGATCAGCACGTCGACGTCCCCGTCCGGGAGGGACCTTTGCGTGGGGACCGCGATGCCGCGCGTATGCGACCACAGCGGATCGGAGGAACGAAGCTGTCTCTTCCGGGTGATCGCCTGCACTCGAAACCTCCCTTTCCGGAGCCGGCTGTTCCGCGGCACGCCGGAATTCTCCCGGGTGGGCCACCATGCGCGGAAATCGCCGCGTTCTCAACTTGCCGGCCCGCCTTTGCGGACTATTTGCTTTCGCACGGGAGAGGATAATGGCCGAACGAGGCGACGAGTTCCGAGACCTGGATGTGCCGTCGCTTCAAGGCGCCCGGCCGAACATGCCGACCCTGCTGACCTTCGTCGGCGCCGTTGCGATGCTCTATCTGGCGCGCGACGTCTTCCTGCCGATCGCGATCGCGCTGCTCCTCACCTTTGCCCTGGCCCCGGTCGTGACCACCCTTCGCAGGGTCGGCCTCTCGCGCGTTCTCGCGGTGATCTCCACGGTCCTGTTCGCCTTTTCCCTGATTGCGGTCGTCAGCCTGGTGATCGCGCTGCAGGTTTCGCACCTCGCCCGCAGCATCCCCACCTACCAGGCCAATGTCGTGAGCAAGATCGAGACGATGCGCGAGGCGGGCTCGGGAACGGGCGTCGTCAGCCAGATCTCCGCGGTCCTCGAGCGCATCAGCCGCGAGATCAGCGAGATGAGCAGCGAGGTGGCGAGCGACGATGCCCCGCCCAAGCCGGTGCTGGTCGAGATCTACGCGCCCGACCATCCGATCCAGGTGCTGACCAACCTGATCGTGCCGCTGCTGGCGCCGGTGGCGATGGCGGGACTGGTGATCGTCGTCGTCATCTTCATGCTGCTCGAGCGGGAGGACCTGCGCGACCGCTTCATCCGTCTCGTCGGCTACGGCGACCTGCACCGCACCACCGAGGCGCTGGAGGATGCCGGAACCCGCGTGGGCCACTACCTGCTGATGCAGCTCGTGGTGAACATTCTCTACGGCGTCCCGGTTGCGCTCGGCCTGTGGCTGATCGGCATTCCCAACGCGATCCTCTGGGGCCTGCTCGCGATCGTCTTCCGCTTCCTGCCCTATATCGGCCCGATCATCGCGATGATCCTGCCACTGTTCCTGGCGGTCGCGGTCGCCCCCGGCTGGACGATGCTGATCTGGACGGCGGCACTGTTCATCGTCATGGAGCTCGTGATCAACAACGTGGTGGAGCCGACGCTCTACGGCTCGAAGACCGGCCTCTCGCCGCTTGCCGTGATCGTCTCGGCGATCTTCTGGGCATGGATCTGGGGACCGGTCGGTCTCGTGCTGTCGACGCCCTTGACCGTGTGCCTGGTCGTGCTGGGCAAGCATGTTCCGCAGTTCGGCTTCCTGCAGGTGCTGTTCGGCAGCGATCCGGTGCTGGCGCCGCATGCCAGGCTCTACCAGAGGCTGCTTGCCGGCGACCCGGACGAGGCCACCGACCAGGCCGAGGAGCGCCTGGAGGAAGACTACCTGATCGACTACTACGCGACCGTCGCCATCCCGGCGCTGGTGCTCGCCGAACGCGACCGCGCCCGCGGGGTGATGAGCGAGGAGCAGCGGCTGAGGGTTGCCGAAAGCGGCTTGACCCTCGTCGCCAACATGGACGACATCGCGCTCGAGGAGGCCGAGGAGGACGACGGCGACGACGCGCTGGTCGAGCCGGACGGGGAAAAGGAGGCCGTGGCGGAGGCCGGCGCGGGACAGCGGATCCTCTGCATCGGCGGTCGCGGCGAGCTCGACGATGTCACCGCCGCGATGCTGGCGCAGGTGCTGCGCGTCGAGGGCGCGCATGCCGCCACCGAGAGCTTCCGCCAGATGGAACCGGCGCGCATCCGCCAGATCCCGGTGCGCGACCTCGATACGGTCGTCATCTGCTATCTCAACCAGGATTCGCTCAAGCACGCGCGCTTCGCCGTCCGGCGCCTGAAGCGGATCTATGCCGCGCTGCGCGTGGGCGTCGCGCTGTGGAAGCCCGGCGAGGACGAGGAGGAGCCAGACCTCAAGGCCGCGGTCGCGGCCGGCGCCGCGCTCAATGCCGACTTCCTCTGCACCGACATGACCACCGCCGCGATCGCGGCGCTGACGAAGGCGCCGGTGGTGCCGCTCGCAACGCCCGGCAAGGTCAGGGCCAGGCGACGCCTCGTGGCCGACCGGCCGAAGGTGGTCAGCCTGCGCTGACCGCTGCAGCGGCCCCTGTTCCGGAAAGGCGGCTGCGGCAAAACGGCCGCTTGACCTTGACATGATGGGAAGGTGCATGATCCTCTCACGAAAGGACGTGCATCATGCTCACAGTCAACGAACCCCTGCCGTCGCAGACGGTCAAGCTGAACATCGAGGACATGACCTGCGCCTCCTGCGTTCGCCGCGTGGAAAAGGCGATCGCCGCCGTTCCCGGCGTCACGAGCGCCCGGGTCAACCTCGCCACCGCACGGGCGGACATCGCCTTCGACGGCAAGCCGGATGTCACCGGCGTCGCCCAGGCGGTCCGGGCGGCCGGCTACGGTGTCGATGAGGAAACGCTCGAGTTTGCCGTCGAGGGCATGACCTGCGCCTCCTGCATCGCCAGGGTCGAAAAGGCCCTGAAGGCCGTGCCGGGCGTCCTCGACGCCACGGCGAACCTCGCCAGCGAACACGCCCGCGTCCGTTTCCTGCGCGGCACCGTCGATTTCGACGATCTCGCCGCCGCCATCGAGAAGATCGGCTACCACGCGCTGCGCGAACCGTCTGCCGCGGCCCCTACGGACGAGGACAGGCGCGCCGCCGAGGTTGCAGGCCTCCGCCGCTCGCTCATCCTTGCGGCCCTTCTGACCGCTCCGCTCTTCGTCATGGAGATGGGCTCGCATGCCATCCCGGCCTTCGGGCACTACATCCACGAGACGATCGGCATACAGGCGAGCCGCGTCATCCAGTTCGCACTGGCGACGATCGTGCTCGCCGGCCCCGGCGCGCGCTTCTTCCGCAAGGGCGTGCCGAGCCTGCTGCGCGGCGCGCCGGACATGAATGCGCTGGTGGTGATCGGCACGACCGCCGCCTGGGTGTTCTCGACGGTCGCGACCTTCGCCCCGGAATGGCTGCCGGGCGGTGCCGCGGACGTCTATTTCGAGGCGGCCGCCGTCATCGTCACGCTGATCCTTGCCGGCCGCTTCCTCGAAGCCCGCGCCAAGGGTCGCACCGGCGAGGCGATCCGGCACCTGGCCGGATTGCGGGCCACGTCGGCCCGCATCCTGAAGGACGGCCAGCCGGTCGATGTCGCGCTCGAAACGGTGGTGCCGGGGGATCTGGTGCTGGTGCGGCCCGGCGAGAAGATCCCCGTCGACGGCGACGTCACCGAGGGACGCTCCTTCGTCGACGAATCCATGATCACCGGCGAACCGATGCCGGTCGAGCGCCAGGCCGGCGACGGCGTCACCGGCGGCACCCTGAACACGACCGGCTCCTTCACCTTCCGCGCCACCCGCGTCGGCGCCGACACGGTCCTGTCGCAGATCATCCGCATGGTCGAGGACGCCCAGTCAGCCAAGCTGCCGATCCAGGCGCTGGTCGACCGCGTGACGCAGTGGTTCGTCCCCGCGATCATCGCCGTCGCCCTTCTCACCTTCGGCCTCTGGTATGCGCTCGGCCCCGACCCGGCCCTGGCGCATGCGCTGGTGGCGGCCGTCGCCGTGCTCATCATCGCCTGCCCCTGCGCCATGGGCCTTGCCACCCCGACCTCGATCATCACCGGCACGGGGCGGGCGGCGGAACTCGGCGTCCTGTTCCGCCAGGGCACCGCGCTGCAGACGCTGGAGGCAACCGGCGTCGTCGCCGTCGACAAGACCGGCACCCTGACGCTCGGGCGTCCGGCCCTGACCGAGATCATCCCGGCAGAAGGGTTCGATCGCCGGGAGGTACTGGCGCTGGCGGCCGCGGCCGAGGTGCGCTCCGAACATCCGATCGCGATTGCCATTCATGAGGCGGCGAAGGCCGAGAACCTGGAGCTTGCCGCAGCCGAAGCCTTCGAGGCCCGATCGGGGCTGGGTATCTCGGCGAGCGTCGGCGGGCGCTCCGTGGAGATCGGCTCGATCGGCCACATGACCGCGCTTGGCCTGGACGCCGCGCCGTTTGCGGCTGACGCGGAACGGCTGGCGGGCCAGGGCGGCTCGCCGCTCTACGCCGCCGTCGACGGCAGGCTCGCCGCATTGCTGGTCGTCACCGATCCGGTCAAGCCGACGACTCTAGAAGCGATCGCAGCGCTCAAGGCGCTGGGCGTCGAGGTCGCGATGATCACCGGCGACAACCGGCGCACCGCCGAAGCCGTGGCGGCCGCCCTCGGCGTCGACCGGGTGATGGCCGAGGTCCTGCCTGACGGCAAGGTCGCCGCCGTGAAGGCGCTTTCCGAGGGCGGCAGGAAGGTCGCCTTCGTCGGCGACGGCATCAACGACGCCCCGGCGCTCGCCGCCGCCGACACCGGCATTGCGATCGGCACCGGCACCGATGTCGCCATCGAGAGCGCCGACATCGTTCTGATGGCCGGCGACATGCGGGGCGTGGCGACCGCGATCGCCCTGTCCCGGGCGACCATGCGCAACATCCGCCAGAACCTGTTCTGGGCCTTCGGCTACAACGTGGCACTGATCCCCGTCGCCGCCGGCGCGCTCTACCCCGCCTTCGACATTCTGCTGTCACCGGCGATCGCCGCCGGCGCGATGGCGCTGTCCAGCGTCTTCGTCGTCAGCAACGCCCTCAGGCTGAAGCGCTTCCGCCAACCAAAGGAGAAGCAGGCATGAACATCGGAGAAGCGGCGACCGCCAGCGGCGTCACCGCGAAAATGATCCGCCACTACGAAGCGATCGGCCTGATCCCGGAGGCCGGCCGCACCGGTTCCGGCTACCGCACCTACGGGCCGAAGGACCTCGCCACCCTCGCCTTCATCCGCCGCTCGCGCGACCTCGGCTTTTCCATCGCCCAGATCCGCGATCTTCTCGCGCTCTGGCAGGACCGCAGCCGCGCCTCCGCCGACGTCAAGCGGATCGCCGGCGAGCATATCGAGGAGTTGAGTGCGAAGATGCGCCAGTTGCAGGAGATGGTGATGACGCTGCAGCACCTGTCGTCCCATTGCCACGGCGACGACCGTCCCGACTGCCCGATCCTCGAGCGGCTGGCGACGGGCGCAAGCGAGGAGGACTGCTGCGACGCACCGCATGCTTCGGCCTGACCCGCGCCCGAGCCGGTCGCCGTCTGCGCCCACCGCGATCAAATACTGTTGAGTTCCGGTCAGCCCGCCGTCCCTCTAGAGTGGCCGGCGGATGGAACGGAGGAGGATCGCCTTGCACCGCCTGCTGATTTCGACGGTCTTGCTCGCGGCGTTGATCGCGTCCCCGCTGCCGGCAGCGGCGCAGGACGCGCACCCCGCCGTCGCGCCCACGGCGACCGGCCTGTTTCACCTGCTGCCGGCCGATGCGGTCACCGAGCATGTGCTGAAGCGTCCCGCCGGCGACCTGCCCTACACCGCGACGGCCGGCACGATCGATCTTCGCGGCCAGGACGGCAAGGTCAGCGCGAAGGTCTTCCACACCGCCTATGTGGCGAAGAACGCGCCGGCCGGGCGGCCGATCACCTTCGCCTTCAACGGCGGACCGGGGGCGGCTTCCGCCTATCTCCACCTCGGACTCGCCGGTCCGCGGATCCTCGAATTCGAGGGCGAGAACAGGGACGGCACGCAGCCGGCGCTTTCGGACAATCCGGACAGCTGGCTCGATTTCACCGATCTGGTGTTCATCGATCCTCCAGGCACGGGCTGGAGCCGCGCCGCCGACAAGGACGCCGAGGCCGCCTTCTACGGGGTGCGGAACGATGCCGAGGCGATCGCCAAGTTCATTGCGCTCTATGCGCAGAAGCATGGTCGCACGGCGTCGCCGAAGTTCCTGCTCGGCGAGAGCTATGGCGGCCTGCGCGCCGCCAAGGTCGCAGCCGCGCTGAAGGACAGCCAGGGCATCCTCGTCTCGGGCATCGTGATGGTGTCGCCCCTGATCGAGGGCAGCTTCATCTTCCGTTCCAGCGACGACCCGCTCGGCGCCGCCCTGCAGCTGCCGTCGCTGGCGGCAGCTGAACTGGAGCGCAAGGGCGGCTTCAGCGCGGAGCAGATGGCCGCGGCCGAACGATGGGCGATGCGCGACTACCTGGTTGCGCTCGCCGGCCCGGCTCCCGCCGGGGACGAGGCCGACCGGCTCTATACGCGCATTGCCGAGATGACCGGGATCGCGCGGGACGAGGTCGCCCGCGCGCGCGGCTTCGTCGGCGACCTCTATCGCAAGCGCCCCGACGGCAAGATCGCGAGCCCCTATGACGCGGCCTTTCTCTACGACGACCCCTATCCGGAGTCCGGAGCCGATCGCGGCGACGACGCGATCCTCGATGGCTACACACGGGCCTATGGCGCTGCCTTCGCCGCCTACGCCCGTGACGAACTGCGCTTTTCCACCGAGATGACCTATCGCCTGCTCGAACCGGACGTGAACCGCCGGTGGGACTGGGACGGCACGCGCGCGACCACCGGAGCGACCGGTGACCTGCGCACGCTCCTGTCGGTCACCCCCTCCTTCCGCCTGCTCGTCGCCCACGGCTACAGCGATGCGCTCACGCCGTACGGCGTCAGCCGCTACATCATCGACCACATGCCACCCTCGCTCGTCGCCGGTCGCGCGAGCCTGCGGGTCTATCGCGGCGGCCACATGTTCTACACCAGCGCGTCGCAGCGGCGGGCGTTCAGCGCCGATGCCCGCGACTTCTACCAGCGACCGCCGGGCGGATGACGCCTTCCTGTTGCCAAGCGGCCAGCGACCTGGCTATTGTCCGCCGAGGGCCGGAGGCGGCCTGCAGTCCGCGCCCCCTGGGCATGGCGAACGCCTCCGCTGATCTTACCTGACCGTTCATCGTCGGGCGAAGACGTCGGCAATGCGGACACTGACGAAGGCTTCGCCCTGACAGGGGAACGGACATGCGCGACTATCGCGACGCGAAGGCCATGGCGAAAGCCATGCGGGAGGCTCTTGCCCGCCGCAATCTTGACATTACCCACAGCGAAGCCCTGGAGATCGTCGCCCGGCAGTTCGGGCTGGCGAACTGGAACTTGCTGTCCTCGCGGATCGAGGCCACGGCGGAGGACGCGATCGTCTTCGAGCGGGCGGTGCCGATCGTCCGGATCTTCGACGTCGCCAAGGCGCACGAGTTCTATCTCGGCTTCCTCGGCTTTTCGGTCGACTGGGAGCACCGCTACGGCCCGAACTTCCCGCTCTATACGCAGATCTCGCGGGGCGGCCTGCTGCTGCACCTCTCCGAACATGCGGGCGATGCGACGCCGGGCGGCAACATGGCCGTCTACATGAAGGGCGTGCGCAACCTGCAGCAGGAACTCGCCGCGAAGGACTATCGCTACATGAAGCCCGGCTTGCGGGAGGCGGACGGGCGGCTCGAGGTCGAGGTGACCGATCCCTTCGGCAACCGGATCCGCTTCATGCAGGTCAAGGCCGGCTGAGGCGGCCGCTCTCCTAGGGTTTCGTCGCAGCCACTTGCGCTTTTGCCGGCGGGGGACCATCCTCCGCCGGCCTGCCGATCGACAATGGCAGGGAGCGGCGAAAGAAACGGAAATGGGAGATCAGCATGCTCGACAAGCGCAAATTCTACATCGACGGCAAGTGGGTCGACCCGATCAAGCCGAACGACCTCGAGGTCATCAATCCGGCAACCGAGAAGCCGATCGCCTGGATCTCCATGGGCACCGCCGCCGACATCGACCGCGCGGTCGCCGCCGCGAAGAAGGCCTTCGCCACCTATAGCCAGACCGGCGTCGACGAACGCATCGCGCTTCTGGAAAAGCTCCTGTCCATCTACAAGCGCCGCTATGACGAGATGGCCCGCACGATCACGCTGGAGCTCGGCGCCCCGATCACCATGAGCACCGAGCAGCAGGCCGATGTCGGCGTCGGCCACCTGCAGGGCTTCATCGATGCACTGAAGCGGCTGAAGGGCCGCGAGGTGCTGCCGAACGGCGACGTCGTCCGCCGCGAGCCGATCGGCGTCTGCGGCCTGATCACGCCCTGGAACTGGCCGATCAACCAGATCGCGCTGAAGGTCGTGCCGGCGCTCGCGACCGGCTGCACCTGCGTGCTGAAGCCGTCCGAATTCACGCCGCTCAACGCCCTCCTCTATGCCGAGATGATCGACGAGGCCGGCTTCCCCGCCGGCACCTTCAACCTCGTCAACGGCGACGGCATCGAATGCGGTGCCGCCCTTTCGAAGCACAAGGACATCGACATGATGTCGTTCACCGGCTCGACCCGGGCGGGCATCGCCGTCAGCAAGGATGCGGCCGACACGGTCAAGCGCGTCACCCTCGAACTCGGCGGCAAGTCGCCGAACATCGTCTTCGAGGACGCCGACCTGGAAGATCGCGTCGCCGGCAGCGTCGCCGAGTGCTTCAACAATTCCGGCCAGTCCTGCGACGCACCGACGCGGATGCTGGTGCAGCGCTCGGTCTACGACAAGGTGCTCGAGATCGCCCGCAAGGCCGGCGAACAGGCCCGCGTCGGCAATCCGGAGGAGGAAGGCGGCCACATCGGCCCGCTCGTCTCGCATATCCAGTTCGGCCGCGTGCAGGCGCTGATCGAGGCCGGCGTCGCCGAAGGCGCGCGCGTGCTCGTCGGCGGCCCCGGCAAGCCGGAAGGCTTCGAGCAGGGCTACTTCGTCAGGCCGACGATCTTCGCGGACGTCAACAACCAGATGCGCATCGCCCGCGAGGAGGTGTTCGGCCCGGTGCTTTCGATCATCCCCTTCGACACCGAGGAGGAAGCGATCGCGATCGCCAACGACACCAACTACGGCCTTGCCGCCTATGTCCAGACCGGCAATGCCGACCGCGCCGAACGCGTCGCGGCCAAGCTGCGCGCCGGCATGGTGCACATCAACGGCGGCCCGCACCGCTACGGCAGCCCCTTCGGCGGCTTCAAGCAGTCCGGCAACGGCCGCGAGGGCGGCATCTTCGGGCTCGAGGATTTCCTCGAGGTCAAGACGGTCCACCGCCCGGACGCCGCCTGAGGCGGCGATCGATACCGGTCAGTCTGCCGCGACAGCTTCGGGCGCATCGCAAGATGCGCCCGATTTTGCGTAAGGACATCGCCTGCGCTCCGCCGCGCGATGAAAATCCCGCCTCTTCGCCCATAAATTAGGCAGTCCAAAAAAATGCTTGATTTTAAGGCTGCCATCGCGCATTCAGTGGCGACGGCTCCGGGGCGGATTGCGCCTGGAGCAACAGGACGACACGGCGGGCATGTCACCTTTCCAAATCCCCTCTGCGATGCGAGCATGGTTCGGCGCCCCGAATGAACGGCGGTAGACCTGTGGCCAGTCGTACCCCGAACCCGGCGAGCCTGAGTGTGCTCGTCATCGATGAAAACAGCATCCGCGCCTCGATCATAGAGGTGGGCCTGCGCGAGGCGGGCTACGACAACGTCACCATCATCGACGACATGAACGGGCTTGCGCGCCGGATCATGGAGATCAACCCGGACGTCATCGTCATCGACATCGAGAACCCCAACCGCGACATGCTGGAGAGCATCTTCCAGATCTCCCGGGCGGTGAAGCGCCCGATCGCGATGTTCGTCGACAAGTCCGACGAGGATTCGATCGTCGCGGCCGTCGATGCCGGCGTGTCCGCCTATGTCGTCGACGGCCTGAAGAAGGAGCGCGTCAAACCGATCCTCGAGATGGCGGTGAGCCGCTTCAACGCCTTCAGCCGGCTGCAGCGCGAGCTCGCCGAGGCCAGATCCGCCCTGGAGGAGCGCAAGGTCATCGACCGCGCCAAGGGCATCCTGATGAAGATGCGCGGCCTCTCCGAGGAGGAGGCCTTCGCCCTCCTGCGCCAGACTGCGATGAACGAGAAGAAGAAGATCGCCGAGATTGCCCAAAGCGTGGTCACGGCCGCGGGATTGCTGATGTGATGGCAGACGAGGGGCACGGGCTGTCGCCGGAGGAGACCGGAATGGTGATGACGATGAACGACAGCAGGACGGGGGCGCTCGCAGCGCCGCCCCGCATCGGCGGCGAAGGCGCCCGCGTGGTGCGGGCCGGGTTCATCCCGCTCGTGGATGCGTCCGTCCTGATCGCAGCGGCGGAGTTCGGCTTTGCCGAGCGGAACGGCATCAAGCTCGACCTCGTCAAGGACGTCTCCTGGGCGAACGTGCGCGACCGCCTCGCCTTCCGCCAGTTCGACATCGCCCACATGCTCTCGCCGATGCCCGTGGCCTCCATGCTCGGCCTCGGCTCAAACCCCTCGCCGACGATCACGCCGTTTTCGCTCGGCTGCGGCGGCAACGCGATCACGCTTTCGACACGGCTGTTCGAACGGATGATGGCCACCGCCGGCCTGCCGGAAACGGCCAGCGCGCTGGAGAATGCGCGCGCGCTGGCGCTGGTGATCGCCGACATGAAGGCCCGCGGCGAGACGCTGCCGACGCTTGCCATGACCTATCCGTTCTCCTCGCACAACTACGAGTTCCGCTACTGGCTCGCGGCCGGGGGCATCGATCCGGATTGCGACGTGAGGCTCGTGGTCGTGCCGCCGCCGCTGACCTCCGATGCGCTCGCCGCCGGGGCGATCGACGGCTTCTGCGTCGGCGCGCCGTGGAACATGGTGGCCTCCGAGCGCGGCGTCGGGCGCATCGTCGCCGCCAAGCAGGACATCTGGCCCTCCGCGCCGGAGAAGGTGGTCGGCATGCGGCCGGACTGGGCGGAGGCCCACCCCGAGACGGTCTCCCGGCTGATCGTCGCCCTCGACGAGGCGGCGCGCTGGTGCGATCGGGTGGACAACCACGACGCCCTCGCCGATGCGCTCGCCGATCCGCGCTACATCGCCGCCCCGGTCCAGATCATCCGCCATGTGCTTGCCGGCGAGTTCAATCTCGACGCCAAGGGACACCGGCGCGTCATCGACGACTACTTCCTGTTCCACGGCGGCTTCGCCAACTATCCGCGGCCGAGCCAGGCCCTGTGGATCTACAGCCAGATGGTCCGCTGGGGGCAGGCCGACCTGACCCCCGACAACGCCCGCGCCGCAGCATCGGCCTACCGCCCCGACCTGTACCGGGCCGCGCTCGGCGACGCCGGCGCACCGCCGGATGCCGACTTCCGCGTCGAAGGCGACAGGGACGGAGACCGCTTCATGGACGGCCACGTCTTCAATGCCGCCCGCCTGGAGGCGTATGTCGCGGGCTTCGCCGTGCGCAGCACCCGCACGGTGTCGCGGGAGGCCGGGGAGACCTGACATTTCCGTCGCGCTGCACAATTCCCTTGCAGGTGCGAAGGATTCGCCTACGGCATTCGCACAAAACATCGGCAGATGAAGCAACCGCACTGAAAACGGGCACCTGCCGGGATTCTGAATTTTCCCCTTTTATTTCAGCATATTACAGCTTCAGTTCAAAACTGGCACGCTGATTGCAAGGTCAATATCGCACCGGTCAACGGCGATCGGTGCGAGATGAGCGCGCGATAGGCGCTCACAAAAGACATCGACGTCGCAAGGTTTTTGCAGTCCGGGATCCTCCCTCCCGACGACGCATCTAACCGAGCGGCGTTTTTTTATTCCCCCATTCCGGCACAAGCAGAGGGAACTCGGTATGCAGAAGACTTTCACGACCGGCATCACCCGTCGCAGCATTCTGAAGACGACGGCGACCGCAGCATTGATCACCGCAGTCCGCACGGCCTTCCCCTCCGGCGCCTTCGCCGCCACCGCCGCGCCGGAAGTGACCGGTGCCAAGCTCGGCTTCATCGCCCTGACCGATGCCGCCCCGCTGATCGTCGCCAAGGAGAAGGGCCTGTTCGAGAAGCACGGCATGCCGGAGGTCGAGGTCCTGAAGCAGGCCTCCTGGGGCGCCACCCGCGACAATCTCGTGCTCGGCGGCGCGGCGAACGGCATCGACGGCGCCCATATCCTGACGCCGATGCCCTACCTCATGCACACCGGCAAGGTGACGCAGAACAACCAGCCCGTGCCGATGGCGATCCTCGCCCGGCTGAACTACGACAGCCAGGGGATCTCCGTCGCCAAGGAATATGCCGAGACGGGCGTGCAGCTGGATGCCTCCAAGCTCAAGGCCGCCTTCGAGAAGAAAAAGGCCGAGGGCGGCGAGATCAAGGCCGCGATGACCTTCCCCGGCGGCACCCATGACCTCTGGATCCGCTACTGGCTCGCCGCCGGCGGCATCGATCCCGACAAGGACGTCTCGACCATCGTCGTGCCGCCGCCGCAGATGGTGGCGAACATGAAGGTCGGCAACATGGACGTCTTCTGTGTCGGCGAGCCGTGGAACGAGCAGCTCGTCAACCAGGGCATCGGCTTCACCGCCGCGACCACCGGCGAGCTGTGGAAGGGCCACCCGGAAAAGGCGCTCGGCATGCGCGCCGACTGGATCGAGGCCAATCCGAATGCCGCCAAGGCGCTGCTGATGGCGGTGATGGAAGCCCAGCAGTGGTGCGACAGCATGGACAACAAGGAGGAGATGTCGACCATCCTCGGCAAGCGCCAGTGGTTCAACGTGCCGCCGAAGGACGTCCTCGGCCGCCTCAAGGGCGACATCAACTACGGCAACGGCCGGGTCGTCAACGGCACGGACCTGCAGATGAAGTTCTGGGCGGGCGGCGTCTCCTATCCCTTCAAGAGCCACGACACGTGGTTCCTCGCCGAGAACATCCGCTGGGGCAAGTTCGCTCCCGACACGGACATCAAGGCGCTGGTCGACAAGGTCAACCGCGAGGAAATCTGGCGCGCCGCCGCCAAGGACCTCGGCGTGGCCGCGGCCGACATCCCCGCCTCGCCCTCGCGCGGCAAGGAGACCTTCTTCGACGGCAAGGTCTTCGATCCGGAGAACCCGTCCGCCTACCTCGACAGCCTTGCGATCAAGGCAGCGTCCTGATCCCCGCCACCGGCGCGGGAACCGCGCCGGTCACCCCGATCCCATGAGGAGCGCTCCATGACCGCCCTGGCCAAGAAAAAAGACGTAATCGCGACGGCCGCAGCCGCGCCCAAGACCGCAACCATCCTGCCGCTCGCCAAGCGCCCGGCGGCCAAGTTCGATGCCGCCAAGATCGCCGCATCGCTCGGCCGCAACGTGCTGCCGCCGCTGGTGGTGCTCGCCATCCTGCTCGCCGTCTGGCAGATGCTCTGTTCGTCGCCCACCGCCTCGCTGCCGTCGCCGCTCCAGGTCTGGCAGGAGAGCTACGACCTGATCGCCTTCCCCTTCTTCGACTACGGTTCCCAGGACATCGGCCTCGGCTGGCGCGTCATCGTCTCGCTGCAGCGCGTCGCCTACGGCTTCGGCCTTGCGGCGATCGTGGGCGTGGTCGTCGGCGCCGTCATCGGCCAGTCCGTCTGGGCCATGCGCGGGCTCGACCCGATCTTCCAGGTGCTGCGCACCGTGCCGCCGCTCGCCTGGCTGCCGCTGTCGCTCGCAGCGTTCCAGGACTCGAACCCCTCGGCGATCTTCGTGATCTTCATCACCTCGATCTGGCCGGTCATCATCAATACCGCCGTCGGCGTGCGCAACATCCCGCAGGACTATCGCAACGTCGCCCAGGTGCTGCGGCTGAACCAGCTGGAGTTCTTCTGGAAGATCATGCTGCCGTCGGCCGCCCCCTACATCTTCACCGGCCTGCGCATCGGCGTCGGCCTGTCGTGGCTTGCGATCGTCGCAGCCGAGATGCTGACCGGCGGCGTCGGCATCGGCTTCTTCATCTGGGATGCCTGGAACTCCTCGCGCCTGCCCGACATCATCGTCGCCCTCGCCTACATCGGCGTCGTCGGCTTCGCCCTCGACAAGCTCGTGGCCGCGGCGGGCCGCATCATCACCCGCGGCGCTTCGGCCAATTGAGAGGAACGAACATGACCGCCTATCTCAAGCTCGACCATATCGACAAGCATTTCGACCGGGGCGGCGTGCGCGCCGAGGTTCTGAAAGGCATCAACCTTTCGATCGCCAAGGGCGAATTCGTCTCGATCATCGGCCATTCCGGCTGCGGCAAGTCCACGCTCCTGAACCTGATCGCCGGGCTGACGCCGGTGTCTTCGGGCGGCGTCCTCTTGGAGAACCGGGAGGTCAACGCCCCCGGGCCGGAACGCGCCGTCGTCTTCCAGAACCACAGCCTGCTGCCCTGGCTGTCGGTCTACGAGAACGTCAATCTCGCCGTCTCCAAGGTGTTCAGCAGCACCAAGTCCAAGGCCGAGCGCCATGACTGGGTCATGCACAACCTCGATCTCGTGCAGATGGCACATGCGAAGGACAAGCGGCCCTCGGAGATCTCCGGCGGCATGAAGCAGCGCGTCGGCATCGCCCGTGCGCTGGCGATGGAGCCGAAGATCCTGTTGCTCGACGAGCCCTTCGGCGCGCTCGATGCCTTGACCCGCGCCCACCTGCAGGATGCGGTCATGGAGATCCACGCCCGGCTCGGCAACACGATGGTGATGATCACCCACGACGTGGACGAGGCGGTGCTGCTGTCCGACCGCATCGTGATGATGACGAACGGGCCGGCGGCCAGGATCGGCGAAGTGCTTCCGGTACAGATCGACCGCCCCCGCAACCGCATCGAGCTCGCCTCCGACCGCACCTACCTGAAGTGCCGCGAGGCCGTCCTGAAATTCCTCTACGAGCGTCACCGCTTCGTCGAAGCCGCGGAGTAACACTATGGCTGAAAAACTCGTCATCATCGGCAACGGCATGGCACCCGGGCGCATGCTGGAGCACCTGTTCGAGAAGGCGCCCGGCCAGTACCAGGTCACGATCTTCAACGCCGAGCCGCGCGTGAACTACGATCGCATCATGCTCTCGCCGGTGCTCTCGGGGGAGAAGACCTACGAGCAGATCGTCATCCACGGCGACGGCTGGTACATCGAACACGGCATCACCCTCTACAAGGGCCACCGGATCGTCGCGATCGACCGCGACGCCAAGACGGTGACCTCCGACCACGGCGTGACGGAAAGCTACGACAAGCTCGTCATCGCCACCGGCTCGGTGCCCTTCATCATCCCCGTTCCCGGCAAGGACCTGCCGGGTGTCATCACCTACCGCGACCTCGACGACGTCGAGGCCATGCTGCTCGCCGCCCAGTCGCGCGAGAAGGCCGTCGTCATCGGCGGCGGCCTGCTCGGCCTCGAGGCCGCCGCGGGTCTTGCGAACCGCGGCATGGACGTCACCGTGCTGCACGTCATGCCGACGCTGATGGAACGCCAGCTCGATCCCGCCGCCGGCTACCTGCTGCAGAAGGCGGTGGAGGAACGCGGCATCAAGGTCATCTGCAAGGCCAACACCAAGCAGATCATCGGCAACGGCAAGGTCGAGGGCATCGAACTCGACGACGGCCGCATCATTCCGGCGACGCTGGTGGTGATGGCCGTCGGCATCCGCCCGAATGTCGGGCTGGCGAAGGACGCCGGCCTCGCCGTCAACCGCGGCATCGTCGTCGACCACGGCATGCAGACCTCGGACGGCAGCATCCTTGCGGTCGGCGAGTGCGCCGAGGTCGGCGGCATGGTCTATGGCCTCGTGGCGCCGCTCTACGAGATGGCGCGGGTCGCCGCCTCGCATCTTTCCGGCGACAGCACGGCCGCCTTCGTCCATTCGGATACGCCCACCAAGCTCAAGGTCACCGGCATCGACCTCTATTCGCTCGGCGACTTCGCCGACGGGGACGATCGCGAGGAGATCGTGCTCCGCGACGCCAGCGCCGGCGTCTACAAGCGCCTCGTGCTGAAGGACAACCGCATCATCGGCACCGTGCTCTACGGCGAGACCGCCGACGGCGCCTGGTTCAACGATCTGAAGAAGAAGCAGACCGACATCTCCGAGATGCGCGAGACGCTGATCTTCGGACAGGCCTACCAGGGAGGGTCGCCGCTGGACCCTTTGGCGGCCGTTGCAGCCTTGCCGGATGACGCGGAGATCTGTGGCTGCAACGGCGTCTGCAAGGGCAAGATCACCTCGACGATCACCGCCAAGGGCCTGACGACGCTGGACGACGTGCGCGCCCACACCAAGGCGTCGGCCTCCTGCGGTTCCTGCACCGGCCTCGTCGAGCAGCTGATGACGCTGACGCTCGGCGACAGCTACAACCCCGCCGCCGTCCAGCCGATGTGCACCTGCACCGAGCTCGGCCATGACGACGTCCGCCGGCTGATCAAGGCCAAGGGCCTGAAGAGCATTCCGGCCGTCCTGCAGGAGCTGGAATGGAAGACCTCCTGCGGCTGCGCCAAGTGCCGTCCGGCGCTGAACTACTACCTCGTCTGCGACTGGCCGGACGAATATGCCGACGACTACCAGTCGCGCTTCATCAACGAGCGCGTCCACGCCAACATCCAGAAGGACGGCACCTATTCGGTCGTTCCGCGCATGTGGGGCGGGGTCACGAATTCGAAGGAACTGCGCGCCATCGCCGACGTCGTCGACAAGTACGACGTGCCGCTGGTCAAGGTCACCGGCGGTCAGCGTATCGACCTGCTCGGCATCGAGAAGGAGGACCTGCCGGCGGTCTGGGCGGATCTCGGCAAGGCCGGTTTCGTTTCCGGCCAAGCCTATGCCAAGGGCCTGCGCACCGTGAAGACCTGCGTCGGCTCCGACTGGTGCCGCTTCGGAACGCAGGATTCCACCGGTCTCGGCATCCGCATCGAGAAGTTCATGTGGGGCTCGTGGACCCCGGCGAAGCTGAAGATGGCCGTCTCCGGATGTCCGCGCAACTGCGCCGAGGCGACCTGCAAGGACATCGGCGTGATCTGCGTGGACTCCGGCTTCGAGATCCACTTCGCCGGGGCGGCCGGCCTCGACATCAAGGGCACCGAGGTGCTCGGGCTGGTCAAGACCGAGGACGAGGCGCTGGAGCACATCGTGGCCCTGACGCAGATGTACCGCGAGCAGGCCCGCTACCTGGAGCGCATCTACAAATGGGCCAAGCGCATCGGCCTCGACGAGATCCGCCGCCAGATCATGGGCGATGCCGAGAAGCGCAAGGCCTTCTACGAGCGCTTCGTCTTCTCCCAGAAGTTCGCCCAGGTGGACCCCTGGTCGGAGCGCGTCTCCGGCAAGGACAAGCACGAGTTCCGGCCGATGGCCTCGGTCGGTTTCAGCGAGGCCGCGGAGTGATCGCGTCTCTCCCTTGAGGATCGAGGTCGCCGCAAAGCGGCGGGCGGGGCGGTGTCTGGAGGAGACCTGCCCCGCCGGGAAATTTCCACGGCAGCCGGCTCCGGCCGCGCGGAAGAGGACAGAAAGGACAGGCAGATGAACTGGTTCCACATCGGCAGCATCGACGACATCCCGCTGCGCGGCGCGCGCTGCGTGAAGACGCCGCAGGGCAAGATCGGCGTGTTCCGCACCGCCGAGAACGAGGTCTTCGCCATCGAGGATCATTGCCCGCACAAGGGCGGACCGCTCAGCCAGGGCATCGTGCACGGCAATTCGGTGACATGTCCCCTGCACAACTGGGTCATTTCGCTGGAAACCGGCAAGGCGCTCGGCGCCGACGAGGGTTCGGTGCGGACCATCCCCTTAAGGAACGAAGACGGAAAGCTCTTCATCGCGCTCGAAGCCGTGATGATGGCGGCGGAGTGACCGTCTGATCGCCTGACAGGAGCCCCGAATGCCGACTGAAACCCGGACCACCTGCCCCTATTGCGGCGTCGGCTGCGGCGTGATCGCGCGCGTCGAAGACGATGGCCGTGTCTCCGTCAAGGGTGATCCCGAGCATCCGGCGAACTACGGGCGCCTGTGCTCGAAGGGCTCGGCGCTCGCCGAGACCATCGACCTCGACGGGCGCCTGCTCCATCCCGAAATCGATGGCAGGCGGGCCGGTTGGGACGAGGCGCTGGATCTCGTGGCAACACGCTTCGCCGGGGCCATCGCCGAGCACGGCCCGGATTCGGTCGCTTTCTACGTCTCCGGCCAGTTGCTGACCGAGGACTACTATGTCGCCAACAAGCTGATGAAGGGCTTCATCGGCTCGGCCAACATCGACACCAATTCCCGCCTGTGCATGTCCTCCTCCGTCGCCGGCCATCGCCGCGCCTTCGGCGCCGATACGGTGCCCGGGACCTACGAGGATCTCGAGCTTGCCGACCTGGTGATCCTGACCGGTTCGAACCTCGCCTGGTGCCATCCCGTCATCTACCAGCGGCTGGCGGCCGCCAAGGCGGCGCGGCCGGGCATGAAGGTGGTCGTCATCGACCCGCGCCGGACGATGACGTCCGACATCGCCGACCTGCACCTGGCCATCCGCCCGGACGGCGACGTGGCCCTGTTCAACGGCCTCCTGGCGCACCTGGCAAAGAGCACGGCGATCGACGAGAACTATGTCACGGCCCACACGGCCGGCTTTGCGGAGGCCTTCGCCGCTGCGAGCACGATGACGTTTCCCGCGCTGATGGAGCGGACCGGGCTCGGCGCCAGCGAGCTCCGCCAGTTCTTCGGCCTGTTCGAGCGGACCGAGAAGGTCGTCACCTGCTACAGCCAGGGCGTCAACCAGTCCGCCTCCGGCACCGACAAGGTCAACGCCATCATCAACTGTCACCTCGCCACCGGCCGCATCGGCCGTCCCGGCATGGGGCCCTTCTCCCTGACCGGGCAGCCGAACGCCATGGGCGGCCGCGAAGTCGGTGGCCTCGCCAACATGCTGGCCGCGCACATGGCGATCGAGAACGCCGAGGACCGCGACCGCGTGCAGCGCTTCTGGCAGTCGCCCACGATCGCCGGGCGGCCGGGACTGAAGGCGGTGGACATGTTCCAGGCCGTGGCCGACGGTCGCATCAAGGCGCTGTGGATCATGGCCACCAACCCGGTCGTCTCGATGCCGGATGCCGGCGCGGTCGAGGCGGCGATCCGGGCCTGCCCCTTTGTCGTCGTATCCGACATGCTGGCGACGACCGACAGCGCCCGCCACGCGCACGTGCTGCTGCCCTCCATCGGATGGGGCGAGAAGGACGGCACCGTCACCAATTCCGAGCGCCGCATCTCGCGCCAGCGCCCGTTCCTCGCCGCGCCCGGCGATGCCCGCGCCGACTGGTGGCAATTGGCCGAAGTGGCCCGTCGCATGGGCTATTCCGGCTTCGACTACGCCTCGCCCTCGGACATCTTCGGCGAGCACGCGCGCCTCTCGACCTTCGAAAACGACGGCAGCCGCGATTTCGACATCGGCGCCCATGCCGCAATCGGACACGCCGCCTATGACGCCCTGGCGCCGTTCCAGTGGCCGCAACCCGAAGGCGGCAGGCCGGCGACGACGCGCTTCTTCGCGAAAGGCGGTTACTACCATGCCGACGGCAAGGCGCGCTTCGTCCCCGCCGTGCCGGCCGAGACGGACCGCACCAGCGCCGCCTACCCCTTCACGCTCAACACCGGCCGCATCCGCGACCAGTGGCACACGATGACGCGGACGGGCAAGAGCGCCCGCCTCTCCGCCCATATCGCCGAGCCGTTCGCCGAGATCCATCCGCGCGACGCGATGGACATCGGGGTCGCCAATGCCGACCTCGTGGAGGTCGAGAGCCCGCTCGGAACGGCCATCGTGCGCGCCCTCGTCACCGACCGCCAGGCGCGCGGCAGCATCTTCGTGCCGATGCACTGGAACGACCAGTTCGCCGCAAAGGCCCGCATCGATGCGCTCGTGCCGCCGGTCACCGACAGGGTATCCGGCCAGCCGGCATCGAAGAACGTCGCCGTCACCGCCCGCCCCTTCGCGGCCTCGACATACGGCTTTGCCGTGTCCGCCCAAAGGCCCTCGGCACCCGAGGCGGACTATTGGGCCATCGCCAGGGCCGATGGCGGCTGGCGGATCGAACTCGCCTTCGGCCGGGCGGTCGAGGACTGGGCGGCGTGGTGCCGCAGCACCTTCGCCCTTTCCCCCGACCTCGAGCCGCTCGGCTATGCCGACCGCCAGACCGGAGACCTCCGGCTCGCCTTCTTCGACGGCGACCGGCTGCTCGCCGCCCTCTTCCTCGCCCGCGAGCCGGTGGCGGTCGCGCGCAACTGGGCGGTATCGCAGCTGAGCGCCGAACATGGCGACCTACGCAAGCGCTTCACCCTCGTCGCCGGCCGCCCCGGCGCCGACCGGCCCGATCCGGGCGCGACCGTCTGCTCGTGCTTCTCCGTCGGCGTCAACCAGATCGTCGCCGCGGTCCGCGGCGGCTGCCACACCGTCGCCGACGTCGGCAAGCAGACCAATGCCGGAACCAATTGCGGCTCCTGCCGCGCCGAGATCAGGGGGATCATCGATGGATGCCTTGCAGCCGCAGCGGAATGACGCTCCCGCCCGCATGGAGGCACTTGCGAAGCTGCCGGTCTTCTGGTCGCTGCAGGGCAAACGGGCCATCGTCGCCGGGGGCTCCGATGCCGCCGCCTGGAAGGCCGAGCTGCTGGCCGCCTGCGGCGCCGAGGTGCATGTCTACGCGCCTGAGCTTTCCGAGACATTCGCGGCGCTGATGGGAGACGCCCAGGGCGGAGCGGCGCTCGCCCCGCGAGCAGACGGCGCCAGCACCGATCGCCCCGGCGGCTACGTCCATCACCCGAGGGACTGGGACAGCGCCGCTTTCGCTGGCGCCGCGCTGGCGATCGCCGATTGCGAGGACGATGCGGACGCCCGGAGCTTCTACGAATCGGCCCGGGCCGCCGGCGTCCCCGTCAACGTCATCGACAAGCCGGCCTTCTGCCAGTTCCAGTTCGGATCGATCGTCAACCGCTCGCCCGTCGTCGTTGCGATTTCCACCGACGGCGCCGCACCGATCCTCGCGCAGGCGATCCGCCGCCGGATCGAGACGCTGCTGCCGCGCAGCCTCAAGTCCTGGGCCGAACTCGCGCAAGGTTTGCGCGAGCGCGTCAATGCAAGCCTGCTGCCCGGCCCGCAGCGCCGCGCCTTCTGGGAGCGTTTCGTCGACCGGGCCTTCGCCACGGTCGCCGCGCCGGAGAAGAGCGCCGGCCGGGCGCTTCTCGCAGACGCCGAAAGGATCGCCACAGCCCCCTCCGCCGGCCGCGTGACGCTGGTCGGCGCGGGCCCCGGCGACGCCGAACTCCTCACGCTGAAAGCCGTCCGCGCCCTGCAGGCGGCCGACGTCATCCTCTTCGACGACCTCGTCTCGGACGACGTGCTCGAGCTCGCCCGACGGGAAGCCAAGCGCCTGCTCGTCGGCAAGCGCGGCGGGCGCGAGAGCTGCCGCCAAGAGGACATCAACGCGACGATGGTCAAGCTCGCCAAGGCCGGCAAGCGGGTCGTGCGGCTGAAATCCGGCGATCCGATGGTCTTCGGCCGCGCCGGCGAGGAGATCGCCCATCTCGACCGCGAGGGGATCGCCGTCGACGTCATCCCCGGCATCACGGCCGCCAGCGCCATGGCCTCGCGGCTCGGCCTCTCGCTGACGCACCGCGACCACGCCCAGTCGGTCCGCTTCATCACCGGCCACTCGCGCCACGGCGGCCTGCCGACGGACGTCGACTGGCGCTCGGTCGCCGACCCGCGCACCACGACGGTCTTCTACATGGGCGGACGCACCGCGGCGCTGATCGCCGACCGGCTGGTGGCCGAGGGCCTGCCGCCGGCAACGGCGGCGATCGTCATCAGCGACGTCAGCCGGCCGACGGAGCGCAAATGGAGCGGCACGCTGGAACGGCTGGCCGACGGCATTGCGGAGATCGGCTTCGACAATCCGGTGCTCATCGCCATCGGCAGCGCGCTGGCTGCCCGCACCACCGCCGGCAACGATGACCGCGACGCCGGCGGTCTTGCCGACGGGCCGGCGCCGGCGAAGGCTGTCGGCTGAGGCGGCCGGCGAACACGCCTTGCCCGTCCGTCCGGCCCGCTGTCTGCCGCGGCTTCAGTGGTTGTGCCGCGGCGGGGTCGCAGCGATGCCGCGGAACTCCGCCGCCCCGTCGATCACCGCGCCGTCGGACAGCTGGGTGACGGTCTTCCGGTAGATC
Source organism: Mycoplana sp. MJR14 (assembly GCF_029210525.1). Classification (NCBI taxonomy): domain Bacteria; kingdom Pseudomonadati; phylum Pseudomonadota; class Alphaproteobacteria; order Hyphomicrobiales; family Rhizobiaceae; genus Mycoplana; species Mycoplana sp. MJR14. Next base: position 42,484 of record NZ_JARGEO010000003.1, on the reverse strand, counting down.
CGCTGCCAGGGCGTCGCATCGGCGGGGACCGGCGGGATGCCGTCCTTCCGTCGCCGGTCGATCTCCGCTTCGTCCACCAGCATGTCGCAACGTCCCGTCGCGAGATCGATGCGGATCCTGTCGCCGGTGCGCAGCCAGGCGAGCCCGCCGCCGGCGGCACTTTCCGGCGAGGCATTGAGAATGGAGGGACTGTCGGCGGTCCCCGACTGGCGTCCGTCGCCGATGGTCGGCAGGCTGGTGACGCCCCGCTTCAGGAGATGGTCGGGCGGCTGCATGTTGACCACCTCCGCCGAGCCCGGCCAGCCGAGCGGGCCGGCGCCGCGGATGACGAGAATGCAGCGCTCGTCGATGTCGAGTGCAGGATCGTTGATGCGCCGGTGATAGTCCTCCGAGCCGTCGAACACGATCGCCCGTCCCTCGAACACGCCCTCCCGGCCCGGCTCGCTGAGATAGCGCGCGCGAAACTCCTCCGAGATCACGCTGGTCTTCATGATCGCGAAGTCGAACAGGTTGCCCTTCAGCACCAGGAACCCCGCGCGCTCCTTCAACGGCTGGTCGAACGGCCGGATCACCTCGCGATCGGTCGCCTGCCGTCCCTCGAGATTCTGCGCCACGCTCCTGCCGGTGACCGTCGGACAGCTGCCATCGAGCCTGCCGGCGTCGAGCAGTTCGCGCATGATCGCCGGCACGCCGCCGGCGCGGTGGAAGCGCTCGCCGAGGAAGCGGCCGGCCGGCTGCACGTCGGCGAGCAGCGGAATGTCGTAGCCGTGCTCCTGCCAGTCCTCCGGGCGCAGCTCGACGCCGGCATGCTTGGCCATCGCCGCCAGATGCGGCTGCGCATTGGTGGAGCCGCCGATCGCGGAATTGACGCGCACGGCGTTGAGGAAGGCCGCCCGGGTGAGGATGTCGCAAGGCCGGATGTTCTCGATCACCAGTTCGACCGCGCGCCGGCCCGTCCGGTAGGCCATCTGCCCGCGCTCGCGATAGGCGGCGGGAATCGCAGCGCAACCCGTCAGCGACAGGCCGAGCGCCTCGGCGAGCGCGTTCATCGTCGAGGCCGTGCCCATCGTGTTGCAGTGGCCGATCGAGGGGGCCGAATCCATCACCGCATCGACGAACTCCACCGCATCGATCTCGCCTGCGGCATACTTGCGGCGCGAGCGCCACAGCACCGTGCCCGAGCCGACGAGGTCGCCCTCATGCCAGCCGTCGAGCATCGGCCCGCCGGACAGCACGATCGCCGGAATGTCGACCGTCGAGGCCGCCATGATCGCCGACGGCGTGGTCTTGTCGCATCCCGTCGTCAGCACGACGCCGTCGAGCGGATAGCCGTAGAGGATCTCCACCAGGCCGAGATAGGCGAGGTTGCGGTCGAGGGCCGCCGTCGGCCGCTTGCAGTTCTCGAAGATCGGATGCGTCGGAAACTCGATCGGGATCCCGCCGGCATCGCGGATGCCGTCGCGCACGCGCTTGGCGAGATCGACGTGATGGCGGTTGCAGGGCGTCAGATCGCTGCCGCTCTGGGCAATGCCGATGACCGGTTTTCCCGACCGCAGCTCCTCCGGCGTGATCCCCTGGTTCATGAACCGCTCGAGGTAGAGCGCCGTCATGTCGATGTGGTCGGGGTTGTCGAACCACTCCTGCGAGCGCAACCGGCGACCGCGGTCCTGCATGTTTCCTGCCATCGTCTCTTCCCTGTCCGTGTCTGCGCGGCGAACCGGCCGGCGGTTCGCGCCTCTTCCTCGACGCCGAACATTTCACTGCTTGGCGGCCGGATCAACGGTGCCGCCACGCTTTTCGACAATGGCGGCGATGCTTCATGCGCGGTCCTGATGAAGCCATCAATTTTGCTGACTGGATTGAGGGGCCGGAATGTGGGACAGCCGGTGATCCCATTCTCGCTGCGGGCAGGTCCATGCCGGCGCGACGCCAAACCGCCGGACCTCGATCATGACGGACGTCACAGCCCCTTCCCTTTCCCATGCCGGCGGAACGCGCCTCGGCGTGGCCCTGATGCTGCTCGGCATGGTGATGTTCACCCTGAACGACGTGCTCGGGAAATGGCTCGTCGCGACCTATTCGGCCCAGCAGGTCATGCTGATCCGCAGCCTTGCGGCCCTCGCGGTGCTGCTTCCCTTCTTCTGGCGCCATGGCTGGCACCGGATCGTGCGGGTCGACCGTCCGCGCCTGCAGGTGCTGCGCGCCCTGCTCTCCGCCGTCGAGGCGACCGCCTTCTACTTCGCCGTCGCCTACATGCCGCTGGCCGATGCCATGACCTACTGGCTGGCCGCGCCGATCTATGTCGCCGCTCTTTCCCCGCTGATGCTCGGCGAGCACGTCGGCTGGCGGCGCTGGACGGCGATCCTGATCGGCTTTGCCGGCGTGGTCATCGCGCTCGAGCCGTCTGCGGAAAGCCTGAAGCTGCCCGCCCTGATCGCGCTCGGCGGCAGCGTCGCCTATTCCTTCGCGATCATCTTCAGCCGCTCGCTCAGGGCGACGCCGGATACGACGCTGGTCTTCTGGCAGATGGCGGCCGCGGTGGTCGTTTCGATCGCCGGCATCGCCGTCCACCCGGAGAACTGGACGCCGGTGCCGCCGCTCGACCTCGCTCTCCTTAGCCTGCTCGGCATCGTCGCGATGAGCGCGCACATGCTGGTGAACCGGTCGCTGAAGCTCGCCGACGCCGCAACCGTGGTGCCGCTGCAGTACACGCTGCTGATCTGGGCGGTGCTGTTCGGCTGGCTGTTCTTCGGCGACGTGCCGCGCGCCGCGATGATGATCGGCGCCGGCTGCATCGTCGCCTCCGGCCTGTTCATCTTCTTCCGCGAACAGAAGCTCGCCCGCGCCGCGCGGCGCTGAACGCCGCAGCCTTGCGGGCCTGTCTCCCGTCGCCGGACCAGGATCGACCGCCCAGGGGCAGGACTTAGTTCGCCATCGCCCGCCGAACTGGATCCGCCAGCCAGTTCACCAGCACCGCGTCGACGGCATCGACGTCGCTGTTCATGGTCTCGATGATCTGCTCAATCTGCTTGGCGGCTTCCGCCTCCCTGCCCTGCAGACTGGTCGACAGGGCCATCATGTTCGCGCCATCCGATGCCGGCAGCTCGGAGATCTTTCGCTGCGCGTCGGTGCAGAATTGCGCGTAGTCCGCGTTGATCGTCCCGATCTGCTGCACGGTGCGGTCCATCAGGCCGACGACGTCGTCGGTCACGATAGGAGGGGCATCCGAGGAAAGCTCCAGTTGCAGGGTCCGGGCGTCCTCCACGAGCTTTGCGCGGGTGGCCTCCAGCTCGTTCCTGCCGTCCTTCAGCGCCCTCGACCTGACGAATTCGTCCGGGGCCTTCGCGATGCCCGCGAGACCGCCGACGTTGCAGTCGCCAGGAACGACGATGGCTTGGACCAGCAGCGCGGCCTTCTCCTGCCGCTCGCGGATCGTCGTCTCGTACGCCTCGGTGAAATCCGCAAACGGCCTGGAAAGCTGATGCTGGATGGCCTGCATCGCGTCCTGTTTGGACTGTTCGATCGCGAGTGCTGCCTCCATGTCATCCGCATCCTCCTCGGCGGCTTGGACCGGCGTGGCGGCGTCGGGCGCGTCCCGATCGATGGCGGCAGGCATGCCGATGAAAAGCAGAAAGGCGGCTGCGGCAAAAAGGGCGGCTACAAGAAGGCGGGTTCGCCAGATGCGGGTCATGACGGATCTTTCGGATCTTGAGTTGTTCGGAAGGAGAGGTCGCCTGTCGAAGGCACCGGTTGCCACAAAAGCGGGTTCAGGCGCCGGTTAGCGTGAGAGCCATGCCGGGGCAGGCTGGCCCGGCCGGAAATCCTTGCACTCCGGAATCGACGGCTGATAGCTGCAGGCCTCCATCAGGTTCTTCCTGGTCTCGGCCTGCATGAGGGGAAGATCGTCCTGGAACTGCTTCGTCCGCTGCATGGTATCCATCATCACGGCCGTCTTGGCCAGACCGGTCGGATCGACGCCGGCAGCCATCATCTTCTTGTTGGATGCCTGCAGCGCGTTCAGGTTCTGCATCGCATCCTCCTGGGTTCTCGGCTTCGATCCGGCCCCGGTTGCGGCCGCGGACGAACCACCGCCCTGACAGCCCGACAGGGCGAACACGGAAACGACAAGCCCAACCCAGAGGCATCGAGACATCGGCAACGGCTCCCACGACCTCCGAGCCGGCCTCCCGGAACGGACCATGGCACTCGCGCAGCGGCCAACGCTCATGCCGTCATCGGTGACGATGCCGGAATACTGGTCACGCTGTGTCATATCTTCCTCTTCACTTGCCAAGAGATCGGCGGTTTGACAGCGGATCTCCGCACAGACTAGACGGTCTTTTCTGACGTTTGCGATCGGAAAACTGGACAATGGCGAAACTAGACAATCTGGCCACGTTCATCGAGGTGGTGAAAAGGGGCGGGTTTGCATCGGCAGCACGCAGCCTCGGCCTGCCGCGGTCGACAGTGAGCCTGCGGGTCAAGTCCCTCGAGGATCAACTCGACACCCGGCTGTTGCGGCGCTCCACCCGTGCGATTTCGCTCACGGACGACGGACGTGCCCTCTATGACCGGATCGAGGAGCCGTTTTCGATGCTCGATCAGGCGCTCGATCAGATCAGCGATGGCCGCGACACGCTGCGCGGCACGATCCGGCTGACGGCGCCGGCCGATTTCCCGTACGCGCCTCTGGCCGAGGCCATGACGTCGTTTCGCAGAATCCATCCGGACGTCCGCTTCGACGTGAAGCTGACCAACGATGTCCTCGACATGATCGAGGAGAACATCGATCTGGCCATCCGGATCGGAGCGTCCAGCGGCCAGTGCGTCGTCATCCGGAAACTGGTCGAATTTCACGTCGGTTTCTTCGCCCATCCCGACTGGATCGCCGAGAATGGCGAGCCGGACAGTCTGTCGGATGTGCAGGCGCTGTTCCTGCCGCTGGAGACGACCCGGGAACTCGTGGCGGATTGCATGACGGAAGGGACAAGCTTCCCGCAGGCCGCCGTCGAGGTGAACAGCTTCCTGATGATCCGGGAGCTGGCGCTGCTCGGTCACGGCGTCGGCCTTCTTCCCTGCGGCATCTGCGAGAAGGATGTGTCGACAGGAGTGCTACGGCAGGTCCTGGCGGGCACGATCCGCAGGCCGATCGCCCTCAACATGTCTTTTTCGACACGTGGGGACATCACGCCGCGCGTGAGAGCCTTCAGTGATCATCTGGCAAAGGCCTTCGGTTTGCGGTGACCGGGCCGCTTTGGCGCGGTCTCCGGAGGCATGCCCCCCTATGCCCGCCGGTCGACAAAGCTGCCGATCGGGCCCTGCAGGGCTGCTCTCGCGGCCAGCATGATCGCCAGCGTGATTAGCACCGACAGCACCACATCGGACAGGAAGTGAGCGCCGACCGCGATCCGGTTGAGACCGAGTGCTGCGGCCGTCATGCAGATCACCCCGCCGGCCGCACGCCGCAGGAAGGACGACGCCGGCGAGAACAGCGCCAACATGGAATACATGGCGATGGCACCCGCGGCTTCTCCCGACGTGAACGAGCAGTTCGTCTGGCACGCATCGGACATGACCCATGCGGAGGTGAAGCCGCTGTCGCCGCCGAACTCCCACACGTCACGCGGCCTGGCCCGCCCGATCGTTTCCTTGAGGATCTCGTTGACGACGAGCCCCACCCCCAATCCGTAGGTCGCGATCGGCACCAGCGCATCGCGGGCCCGGATTCCGAGACGCGCGCGAAAGCGACGCGATATCAAGGACAGCAGTGCGACGATCACGATGAAGCCGCCGACGCCCACCGGCACGGTCCGGAAGGCCTCCAGAAGCGCGTTGTCGGCCAGCGGAAAACGCTCCCCGTCGAAGAACAGGCGCGAGAATTCGAGATCGAGCTGGGGAAACACCGCAAAGACGGCACTGGCCGCGACGAGCAGCAGAAGCACGGTGGAGAGATGTCTTTCCAGCGCGTCGGCGCCGCGGCCGCGCGACGCCTCCGGCTCGGATAAATTTATGAACCCATGGACTTTTTTCGAACTGGACATGCCGGGCCGCTCCGTTGAGAACCGGCCCGAAGAACTACGGCAGCGCCCGCCGCTTGCGCGCAATGTTATGTTACGAATTGTTGCCGGAGGTTGCGGCGGCGCCCGGTGCGTGAGGCGATCGGCCCGATCACGGGCGGACGGGCAGGATCATCCGCGCGATCAGCCCGTTCGGCTGCCGGGCCTGCAGTTCCAGGCGGCCGTGATGGGCCTCGACGATTTCGGACACGATCGAGAGCCCGAGCCCGAAGCCCGTGTCGCCGCTGCGCGCGCTGTCGGCCTTGTAGAAGGGTTCGAGGACGTTCCCGAGATGCTCCTCGGGAATGCCGGGGCCGTCGTCTGCGACATCGATGACGATGCCTCCAGCGTTCGAGCGCAGTTCGACGGTGACGTTGTCGCCGAACTTCGTCGCGTTCTCGCAGAGGTTCGTGAGGGCACGCGCGATGGCGAGCGGCCGAAAAGCCGCAATCAGCCGGTTGGGACCGGAATAGGTCACCTGGTGTCCGACGTCGCAGAATTCGTTGCAGATCGTTTGGAGCGTCGCCGCCAGGTCGGCGCGTTCGACCGCCTCGCGCTGGTGGGTATCGCGCAGATAGCTGAGGCTCTCCTTCAGCAGGCGGTCGAGATGGTCAACATCTGCCAGAAGCGCCTCGCGCACATCCGGTTGCGGCAGTTGCTCGATCCGCAGCCTCAGCCTCGTCAGCGGCGTTCGCAGGTCGTGGCTTATGCCGCGCAGCATCCGTGTCCGCGATTCCAGCATCGTCGCGATCCGACCGCGCATCTGGTTGAGCGCGCGCGCCACGGCAACGATCTCGACGCTGCCGCGCTCCTCGAAGATCGTCGGTCCCGGGAGGAGATCGGCATCTCTTGCGGTCGAAGCGATGCGCCGCAACGGCCGCGTGATCGCCCCTACGGAGAAGACCGAAAACAGCCCGATGAGCGTGACCAGCGACACGACATAGTACGATCCTTGCTGCACGACCTCGACACGAAACAGGGCGGTCGGCAGGTTTCCCAAGACGACCATGGTCCGATCATCGACCTTGGCGGCCACCACACGGCGCCCCTCGTAGAACGTCCTCCACCCTCCCAGCGGCCTTTGCGCGCCATCGGAAGGAAAGAAGGTATCGATGACGCTATCGTAGAGGCCTTCCGACGATGACGACGTCGTGAATGCGTCCGCAAGCGAGAGCGGCTGCAGAGTGACGTCCCAACCGCTCCTCCGCGCCGTGTCGAGCAGAACTTCGCGCTCGGCAGGCGTTGCAGCCTTCAGGATGGTAGCAAGCGCATGGACCCGCCCGGCCATGTCTTCCATGTCCAGAAATCCGGTCTCCCGGCGCGACCAGCGCTCCACCACCGGGCCGCCGATGATGACGACGAGCAGGCCGAGAAGCACGATGGCCGTGATCTGCCCGTGCACGGTCGAGAACCAGAAGGGAAGGCGGGGACGGAATTTCATGTCGCTCTCGAGATCCGGTGGCACGGCAGGTTCATGGCAGCCCGAGCTCTTCGACGTGCGCGGTGAAGATGTAGCCGCCGAGCCGCACGGTCTGGAGGAGCTTCGGCTCCCGGGGGTCGGGTTCGATCTTCTGGCGCAGGCGGCTGATATGGACGTCGATGCTTCGCTCGATCGGGCCTGCAAGGCCGGAATGGGTCAGAGTCAGCAGCTCCTCGCGGGAAATCACCCGGCCCGGATTGCGGCAGAAGGCCAGCAGCAGATCGAACTCGGTGGTCGTGAGCGCCATGCGCGCACTGCTCGGATCGTGAAGCTGGCGGCGCAGCGGATCGAGCCGCCAGCCATCGAAGACCAGCGGACGCCGGCTCGAAGAGGCGACCAGACCGTAGGAGGCGCGCCGCAGAAGGCTGCGAATGCGCGCGACCACCTCACGCGGGCTGAAGGGCTTGGTGATGTAGTCATCGGCGCCGACCTCGAGACCCACGATCCGGTCGACCTCCTCTCCCAATGCGGTGAGAAGGATGATCGGGGTCGTGCTCTCGGCGCGAATGCGCCGGCAGATCGTCAGCCCGTCCTCCCCCGGCAACATGACATCGAGGACGATGAGGTCGCAGGCCATGCTGCGAAGGTGGGACTGGATGCGGCTGCCATCCTCGAGGACCGTCGCGTGCATGCCGTTTTCCTGCATGGTGAGGGCAAGAAGCTTTCCGATGTCCGGATCGTCCTCGACGATCAGTATGTGCGCGCCGGCGGAATTCTGCTGCATGCCTGCTCCATGATTGAACCCGCTCCCGTATGCGCGAGCATCGGATGCCCCGATATGTTCCGGCTATTGCCATCGAAGGCAAGCCGCGAAGTGACCGCCCCCCGTCCCGGCTACTTGAATTGATGCCGCTCCACATAGCGCAGGCGCCCGAGAAAGGCCTCGACGTCGAACCTGGCGCCCGCGGTGCCCGTCTCGCGCATCGGGTCCGACAATCCGTAGATGAAGGCATCGATGTTGATGGCGGGCAGGTTCGCATGCGCACGCGCCATCCCGACCAGCGGCGTTTCGGTCACGATCGCCGCATAAGCCTCCCGCCGCAGCGCCTCGCGCAAGGAACCCGGGTCCGACACGCAGGTCACATCGTGGCCCCCGGCGCGGATGATGCTGGAAATGGCTTCGGCAACAGGCGCTCGGTACGACAGAAGCAGGAGATTCAACCAGATCAAACCTCGGTGACCACGACAATTCCGGATGGGAAACTGCAGTTATTCGTCGACATGAGCGTCAACGTCCCGGAGATCACAGGCGGACACGCCAATCCCCGCCGGCTCCAGGGGATCACGCCCCCGAGCAGTTCGGCCCACGCCGGGACTGACTTACAGCCCGGGCTGGCACGGATGTGCAAAGAATTGTTACGAAATGTTTCGGACGGCGTCGGCCGCAGCCTTGCGACAGGCGGCCGCCATGGCCACCGGAACAGGTTGCCCGGCAACCCACAGACACATTGACCGATGCGATCACAATTCAATATAAGTGATCACATTAGCCGACCGAGACCGAAAAGGCGGGCCGGTCGCGGCACGGGCTTCGAGGAGTGTGCTTCATGCTGACGGGGGTAGCGGAAACGCCGGTGCGGATGGCCGATCTCGAGGCCCGCGCGGCGGCATTGATCGAGAAGGAACGGAGCGTGTTCGCAAGCCGGCGGCCGCGGACGGCCGCCGTCCACGCCGCGGCAGGGCCCGGCTTCTTCGACGGGGTGCCGCAGCACTGGATGCTCGATTGGCCGACGCCCTTCCCGCCGGTCATCGACACCGCCGCCGGGGTCACGCTGACCGATATCGACGGCAATTCCGTCACCGATCTCTGCCTCGGCGACACCGGGGCGATGTTCGGGCACGGGCCGGAGCCCGTGCTGCGGGCGCTTGCCGATGCCGGCCGGCGCGGGTTGACGACGATGCTTCCCTCTTCCGACGCTGCCGTGGTGGGCCGCCTGCTCGCCGAGCGCTTCGGCCTGCCGCGCTGGCAGCTCGCCGCGACGGCGAGCGACGCCAACCGCTTCGCCATCCGCATCGCCCGCGCGGTGACCGGCCGGGCGAGGCTGCTCGTCTTCGACGGCTGCTATCACGGCGCGGTCGATGACACGCTCGTCGACCTTGTGGACGGGCGGACGGTCTCGCGCCGCAACCTCTTGGGCCAGGTGCGCGATCTCGGGGACCTGACCGTCTCGGTTCCCTTCAACGACGAGGCCGCCCTTGCGGCGGCGCTCGCCGGCGGCGACATCGCCTGCGTGCTGGCCGAACCGGTGATGACCAATTGCGGCATGATCCTGCCCGATCCGGGCTTCCATGCGACGCTGCGGCGGCTGACCCGCGAGGCCGGCACGCTGCTTTTGATCGACGAGACGCACACGATCTCCAGCGGTCCGGGCGGCTACACGCGCCTGCACGGGCTGGAGCCGGACCTGATGGTGATGGGCAAGCCGATCGGCGGGGGCATTCCCGTCAGCGTCTGGGGCATGACGGAGGCGGTGTCCGACCGCCTGCGCGCCGTGCGCAGCCTGCAGAGCGGCCACGGTCATTCCGGCATCGGCACGACCCTGTCCGGCAGCGCGATCCAGCTCGCCTGCCTGCGCGCCTGTCTCGAGGAGGTGATGACCGACGAGGCCTATCGCATCATGAACGCCCGCGCCGACCGGATCGAGACCGGCTTCAGGACGGCGATCGCCGCGAACGGCCTCGGCTGGACGGTGTCGCGCGTCGGGGCGCGGATCGAGGTGGTGTTCTCGCCGCGGCCGGTGCGCAATGCGCAGGAGGCACGGGAAGCGGCGTCCGACACGATCGAACAGGCGCTGCATCTCGCCATGCTCAATCTCGGCTATCTCCTCACCCCGTTCCACAATATGGTCCTCGTCAGCCCGGCGCTTTCGGCCGGGCAGGCCGACGGGCTGGTGGGGGCATTCGGCAGCGTGCTGGCACGGCTGAGCGGGAGGGAACAGGCATGACGACGGATACCGCCGCCCGGCCGGAGGGCGTGGCCGACATCGCCGAGGCCGAGGCTTTCCTGGCCGCGCACCCCGAGATCGGGTCGTTCGATCTCGTCCTGATCGACCTCAACGGCATTGCCCGCGGCAAGATCATCCGCCGCCACGAGCTGCTGGCGATCTTCCGTTCCGGCCGCCACCTGCCGGGGTCGATCCTCGGCCTGGACGTCTCCGGGGAGGATGTGGAGGAGACGGGCCTCGTCTGGTCCGACGGCGATGCCGACCGGCGCGCCTGGCCCGTTCCCGGCTCGCTCGTGCCCCTGCCCTGGACCGATCCGCCGCGCGGCGAGGTGCGGCTGGCGCTCTACGAGCTCGACGGCACGCCGATGGCGGCCGATCCGCGGCATGCCTTGGCCCGGCGGGACGCCATGCTGCGCGCGGAAGGGTTTCACCCGGTGCTCGCCTATGAGCTCGAATTCTACCTGCTCGACCGCGAGCGGGATGCCGCCGGCCATTTCCAGCCGCTGCGGCTGCCGCTCACCGGCGAGCGGCCGGAGGGCATCCAGGTCTACGGGGTCAGCGAGCTCGATCGGCTGGAGCCGTTCATCGACGCGGTCTACCGCGCCGCCGAGGCGCAAGGCCTGCCCGTCGAGACGATGATCTCGGAATATGCGCAGGGGCAGTTCGAGCTGACGCTGCGCCACGGCAAGGCGCTGCGGGCGGCGGACGACCTCGCCATGCTCAAGCGCCTGCTGCGCGCCGTCGCGGTCCGCCACGGCATGATGGCCTGCTTCATGGCCAAGCCGTTTGCCGGCCGCGCCGGATCGGGCATGCATGTGCATGCGAGCCTCACGGACGAAACCGGCGAGAACCTCTTTGCCGATCGCGGCGGCGACCTGTCGCCGATGCTGACGCAGGCGGTGGCCGGGCTGCTTCAGACGATGGAGGAATCCATGCTCGTCTTTGCGCCCCACCTCAACTCCTGGCGGCGGTTCGCGGCGCAGAGCTATGCGCCGACCGCGCCCACCTGGGGCACCAACAACCGCTCGGTCGCCGTGCGCATCCCGGCCGGGCCCGCTGCCGGCCGCCACCTCGAGCAGCGCGCCGCCGGCATCGACGCCAATCCCTATCTCGTCGGCGCCACCGTGCTTGCGGCCATGCAGCGGGGGATCGCGGCCAGGGCCGATCCGGGCGGCCAGACGACCGCCTATGCCGAAGGCGCGGACGATCAGCTTGCCCCCGACTGGCGCAGCGCCATCGAGAAGGCGGCAGGCTCCGCCTTCCTGAAGGAGGCCCTCGGCGAGCGGCTGCATTTCGTCCTGCTTGCGTTGAAGCGTGCGGAATACCGCCGCTTCGCCGCCGAGGTCACCGCGCTGGAGCGCGCGCTCTACGGCGAAGTCGTCTGAGCCGACTCCGGGGCCGCAAGGGCGAACCGCCGGAAGATCAGGCGTTGGGCCGCTCGTCCGCAAGCGGATCGACCGGCATGGCCGAAACGCCGGTCCAGATGCCGGACGGCTTGACGAAGCCGACCATCTCCGCCGCCATCAGCGTATCCACGAACTCGGTGTATTCGATGATGCGGCCGTCCTCGAAGGTCAGCTTGTCCATCATCTCGGTATCGATGAAGATATCCTTCGGAATGAAGCGGATCGGTCCGCTGCGGTGGACCAGCACGGTGTCCCCGTCCACATGGACGCTCTCGACCTCCATGTCGGAAAGATCCCAGGTTGCCATCAGGTCGCTGAACCGTGCCCTGATCTCCGTCTCGCCCTCGACCATGTGGGTCAAAGGGCCGAGCCTGTAGCTGCCGGTGATGCGGAAGCTGGCCCTTGGATCGACGCAATCCATGATCGCGTCGATGTCATTGTCGTTACGTGCCCTGTAGAACGCGCGGACAGTCCTTTCGAGTTGTCTGCGATCCGTCATGGATGCTTCCCTCCGTTAGAACGAAGGGAGTTTGCGCCCCTTTGGCGGCCCTCGCAATTCCGGACGCCCCATCAAAAAGGATTAGCTTAAACTAATGTTAATCGATGGAGCGATTCCGGACGGCCCTGACCAGGGCCTCAGACGGCCTGGTGGAGGTTGCGGCGCGACAGGTTGCGGACGTCGCGCTCGCCGCACAGCGCCATGGTGATGTCGAGTTCCTTGCGGATGATCTCCAGCGCCTGCTTCACCCCGGACCTGCCACCGGCACCGAGCCCGTAGAGGAACGGCCGGCCGATATAGGTGCCCTTCGCGCCGTAGCACAGCGCCTTGAGCACGTCCTGCCCCGAGCGGACGCCGCCGTCGAGATGCACCTCGACATGGCCGCCGACCGCATCGACGATCCGCGGCAGCATGCTGATCGATGAGGGGGCGCCGTCGAGCTGCCGGCCTCCGTGGTTGGAGACGATGATCGCGTCCGCGCCCGTCGAGACCGCCATGCGCGCATCCTCCTCGTCGAGGATGCCCTTGAGGATCAGCTTGCCGCCCCAGCGCTCCTTGATCCAGGCCACGTCCTTCCAGGAGAGCTGCGGATCGAACTGCTCGGAGGTCCACACCGACAGCGACGACAGATCGGTGACGCTCTTGGCATGGCCGACGATGTTGCCGAAGGTGCGCCGCTTCGTGCCCAGCATCTGCATGCACCACAGCGGCCGCGTCGCCATCTGCCAGATATGCTTCGGCGTGAACTTCGGCGGCGCCGAAAGGCCGTTGCGGATGTCCTTGTGACGCTGGCCGAGGATCTGCAGATCCAGCGTCAGCACCAGCGCGGAGCATTTCGCCGCCTTGGCGCGATCGATCAGGTTCAGCACGAAGTCGCGGTCCTGCATCACATAGAGCTGGAACCAGAACGGCCGGGTGGTGACCGAGGCGACATCCTCGATCGAGCAGATACTCATGGTGGAGAGCGTGAAGGGGATCCCGAATTCCTCGGCCGCCTGGGCTGCCAGCATCTCGCCGTTGGCGTGCTGCATGCCGGTCAGCCCGGTGGGGGCCAGCGCCACGGGCATCGAGACCTTCTCGCCGATCATCGTCGATTCCAGCGACCGGTTCGTCATGTCGACGAGCACGCGCTGGCGCAGCTTGATCTTGTGGAAGTCCTCCTCGTTCGCCTGGTAGGTGCCTTCGGTATAGGCGCCGGAATCGGCATAGTCGAAGAACATCTTCGGTACGCGCCGCTTCGCGCGCGCCTTGAGGTCGGCAATCGTCAGGATCTGGCTCAACTCTTCCCCCTACATGCGGAGGGGCGGCCCGCCTCGCGGCGCCGCCCCGAATGCGACGATCACCTTTTAGGATCGGAACGTGAATTCGGCAATCGATTCCGGCTTCATTTCGATCGAGAAACCGGGGCGCGACGGCGGCATGTAGGCGGCGGCGCGAATGACGCAGGGATCGATGAAATGCTCGTGCAGGTGATCGACATATTCGATCACCCTGCCCTCCTTCGTGCCGGAGACGGCGACATAGTCGATCATCGACAGATGCTGGACATATTCGCACAGCCCGACGCCGCCGGCGTGCGGCCAGACCGGCAGGCCGTACTTCGCCGCAACCAGCAGCACCGACAGAACCTCGTTCAGCCCGCCCATGCGGCAGCTGTCGATCTGGACGATGTCGATCGCGCCTTCGGCGATGAACTGCTTGAACATGATGCGGTTCTGGCACATCTCGCCGGTCGCGACCTTCACCGGCCCGATCGCCTGGCGAATCTTGCGATGGCCGGCGATGTCGTCCGGGCTGGTCGGCTCCTCGATGAAGTAGGGCCGGGCGAATGCGAGCTTGTTGACCCAGTCGATCGCCTGGTCGACCTCCCAGACCTGGTTGGCGTCGATCATCAGGTAGCGATCCGGGCCGATGACCTCGCGTGCGATCGTCAGCCGGCGGATGTCGTCGTCGAGATCGCGGCCGACCTTCATCTTGACATGGTTGAAGCCGGCATCGACCGCTTCCTTGCAGAGCCGCCGCAGCTTTTCCTCCGGATAGCCGAGCCAGCCGGCCGACGTCGTGTAGCAGGCATAGCCTTCGCGCTTGAGCGTCTCGATCCGTTCCGCCTTGCCCGCTTCCGCCTTCTTCAGGATGGCGATCGCCTCGTCCCTCGTCAGCACGTCCGTCAGGTAGCGGAAGTCGACGATGTCGGCGATCTCTTCCGGCGAAAGCTCGCTGACGAGCTGCCACACCGGCTTGCCCGCCAGACGGGCGAGCAGGTCCCAGATCGCATTGACCACCGCCCCCGTCGCCAGGTGCATCGCCCCCTTGTCGGGGCCGATCCAGCGCAACTGGCTGTCCCCCGTGAGATGACGCCAGTACTTGCCGGGCGCCTTGCGGACGTCGTCGACGTCAAGGCCGACGACGAGGTGCTCCATCGCCCTGATCGCCATGCAGCAGATGTCGTTGCCGCGGCCGATCGTGAAGGTCAGCCCGTGGCCGCTGACGCCCGGCTGGTCGGTGTCGAGGATGACATAGGCGGCCGAATAGTCCGGATCCGGGTTCATCGCGTCGGAACCGTCGAGGCTCCTGGACGTCGGAAACCGCAGGTCGAACACGCGCATGCCGGTGATCCGGGTCATCTTTTCCTCCCATTCTGCGCTGCCTGCGAGGGCACACCCCGACGGCCACGGCCGGCGCGGCAGCGCTTCGACTCTCAATCTGTACTTTATACATAAAGGACACATTTTGCCCCTGTCAACAGACCGGGATGCCGACAGGCGGGGCGGATCAGCAACCTCAGTTTGTAGAGACGGGGCCGCCGGGCGCCGTGGAGACCAGAAGGTCATAGCGGCGGACGAGATCGATCAGCGAGCGGCACCCCATCTTCTTCATCATCCGTCCGCGGTGCAGTTTCACCATGATCTCGCTGACACCCAGCTCGTGCGCGATCTGCTTGTTCAAAAGACCATCGGCCACGTATTTGAAGACTTCGCGCTCGCGGGGCGTCAGCTTCTCGGCGCGCCTTCTGGCCTCCTCGGCCAGTTGCGACGCGCTTCGCCGCTCGGCGTCCAGGCGGATGGCATGCATGGCCGCCGCCACCACCTTTCCGCCGTCGAAGGGCTTGAGGAGAAAATCGGTCGCGCCGGCCTTCATCGCATCGACCGAAACGGTCACATCGGCAATTCCGGTCATGAAGACGACCGGATGCCGGCAGCCCATCTCGGAGAGCTTTGCCTGCAGTTCGAGGCCGTTGAGCCCGGGCATGTTGACGTCGAGAAGGATGCAGCCGGGCCGCTGGGGGTCGAAGCCGGCGAGAAACTCGGCCGGCCCGCCGAACGCGTTGGCCAGGATCCCGAACGAGCCGAACAGATCGACCAGCGAATCGCAAACGGTGTCGTCGTCATCGACGATGTTGATGATCGGGGTTGTTTCCGCTGCGGAAAGCCTCTGCAGCATGGCAAACCTCCTTTTGGCGATGACGGCACTCTGGCGGCTCTCATGCACCGAGGCTTTCACGCCCGGGTGGGAAAGGCGCGTGAAGCTCCCCGCCGGACTGCGCAGCGACAGGGACCGAACACGCGGCTTGTGGGACCGCCACAACGAATTGTGCATCACCCTAGGGGGCGTCGCCGGCAGCGCCAAGCTGGCGCAAAGGTTAGGTCGGCTGGGACGACCGGACAGGCGCGCGCATGACTTCATCGAAGGGCGGCCAACCGGGACGACGGGGCGGGTGAACTTTTTCGCCTCTCCGGGTGGCGCAGGCGCAAGGCGCCGATCCCGGTGCAGTCGGAGCCGCAGGGCGTTTTCGCGATTGCCGGGACCGTGCGGGCCGAGCGGCAGCACAAGCGAGGGACGGTCACCGCGGGCGAGCGTCCCTCGCGCAAGGATCAGCCGTTTGCCTGGATGAAGGCCAGGAGATCCGCATTGATCTCGTCGGCATGTGTGGTGCACATGCCGTGCGGGTAGCCGTCATAGACCTTGAGGGTGCCGTTCTGGACCAGCTTCCACGACAGCCGGCCGGAATCGTCGATCGGCACGATCTGGTCGTCGGAGCCGTGCATCACCAGGGTCGGCACCGTGATCGCCTTCAGGTCTTCGGTGAAATCGGTCTCCGAGAATGCCTTGATGCCGTCGTACTGCGCCTTGGCGCCGCCCTCCATGCCCTGGCGCCACCAATTCTGGATCACGCCCTGCGAGACCTCGGCGTTCGGACGGTTGAAGCCGTAGAACGGGCCGCTGGCGATGTCGAGGTAGAACTGGCTGCGGTTGGCGGCGAGCTGCTTGCGGAAACCGTCGAACACCTCGATCGGCAGGCCGCCCGGATTTGCGGCCGTCTTGACCATGATCGGCGGGACGGCGCCGATCAGCACGAGCTTGGCGACCCGGCCCTTGCCGTGCCTTGCGACATAGCGCGTGGCCTCGCCGCCGCCGGTCGAGTGGCCGATATGGACGGCGTTGCGCAGATCGAGATGCTCGGTAACTGCTGCGGCGTCCGCAGCGTAGTGATCCATGTCGTGGCCGTCGCTGACCTGGCTCGAACGGCCGTGCCCGCGCCTGTCATGGGCCACGACCCGGAAGCCCTTCTCGACGAAGAACATCATCTGGGCGTCCCAATCGTCGCTGCTCAGCGGCCAGCCGTGATGGAAGACGATCGGCTGCCCCTGGCCCCAGTCCTTGTAGAATATCTCAACCCCGTCCTTTGTCTTCACCATGCCCATGTGTTGTCTCCTTTCCTTGTTGTCGTGCGTTGTGGCAGCCATTGCAAAATGCGGGAGCGCCGTGGCTACGCTCGCTCCGAGACCGAGCGCCAACACGTCCCGCCGCAGGGGACCGGTGCCCCGCGAGATGTCGTCATCTGTCATTTCATCTCTCCATGACCTGTGAGTGACGGGCCCTGGACAGCCCGCCCGGCCGGCGAGGCCAACTCGACAGGAAGAAGATGACGCAGGTTCGGCGGATTGCGCAGCTATACGTCGGTATGCGGGGGCGCCGTGCTCCGCGCCCGTTTCGATATGCCGTTCGGCGCGCAGCGCCACGCCCCGGAGGCGGGCCGCTCGCGCAGTCGCGTTTCGGCGATCCTGCCACCCAAGGAAAAGCTGCGCAATTCCAACGACATGAAAGGCCGGATCACAATCGGGTGACGTCGAGACCGGGACGATGCGATTTCCTGCCGCCAAGTCGTTGAAATCGCTCTTTCCTGTAGGACATGGCGCCCCGAATTTTCTAAAGTCGCGCGACGTGTCCGGCAGAGAGGCCCTGGGAAGGCCTGCCGACGGGAAGCGGCACCACGAGGGAGGAAGCCATGTTCATCGACACCCACCTGCACCTGATCGACCAGTCGCGGCTCGCCTATCCCTGGCTTTCGGGCGCCGGCGACCTGAACCGCGACTTCACCTATCCGGAATATGCGCAAGAGGCCAAGCGCCTCGGCATCGAGGCGGCCCTGCACATGGAGGTGGACGTGGCGACCTCGGACATCGAGGTCGAGACCGAGATGGTCCGCGGCCTCGCCGCCGCGCAGGGGGACCTGATCGCCGGCGTCATCGCCGCCTGCCGGCCGGAGGAGACGGGCTTTGCCGCCTATCTGGAAAAATGCGAGGCCGATCCCTTCGTGAAGGGTTTCCGGCGCGTCCTTCACGTCGTCCCCGACGACATTTCCGAGCAGGCGCTGTTTCGCGACAACCTCCGGCGCATGGCCGGCAGCCGGCTGACCTTCGACATCTGCATGCTGGCCCGCCAGCAGCCGCTGGCGCTCGCCCTGATCGACAGCGCCCCGGACGTCCGCTTCGTCCTCGACCATTGCGGCGTGCCCGATATCGTCTCGGGGGAACTCGACACGTGGAAGCGGGGGATCAGCGAGATCGCACGGCGGCCGAACGTGATGGCCAAGATCTCGGGCATCGTCGCCTATGCCGACCCGCAGAGCTGGACGGTCGAGACCATCCGCCCCTATGCCGAGCACATCGTTGCCAGTTTCGGCTGGGATCGCGTGGTCTGGGGGAGCGACTGGCCGGTCTGCACGAAGGGCGGCGGCCTTTCGACATGGGTGGCGGCGACCCAGGCCATCTTCGGCCCGTGCGCGCAGGACGAACGGGAAAAACTCTACCGGGGCAATGCCAGGAGGATGTGGAACCTCTGAGGTTCGCGTCGTCGCGCCGAGGGCGGGCGAATGAGAGAATGCGTGTCGGGATCGTTCAGCGGGATCAGCCGATCAGGCCGAGGACCAGCGCCGCAACGAAGAGGATGGCCGCGCCCGCGACCGCATTGCAGACAATGCCGTCGAGCGTCCGGCGCCGGACGGGCGCTCCACCTCGCGCATGCGGTTCGCGCTTGTGGCCGAAACCGGCCTTGCCGAAGGCATCCACGTTGCTCATCGTCATCATCCTTCCTCTGGAAGCCCGGCTCGCGATATCGACGCAAGCCGGACATCAGCCGGGCAGCCATGCCCGCCGGAGACCATTATAGAGAATGTCTATAAGAATGATAGGATTTATTTTTCTCTTTTCCGCCACAATCATGAACGGGCATTTTCGGCGATCTAACGAATCCGGAAAGGTTTGTCGCAACAGGGCGATGCGCGGATCGCCCTGTTGAGGATGCCCCGCCTCAGGAAACCGTCTTCGAAATCCTGAACTTCCTCTTTTCCAGCTCGGGGAAGTAGGTCGCGGCGTCGAAATAGCTCTCCGGCGCGTAGACCCCCGGCCTTTTCGGTTCCTTAAGGATGAGCTGTGCGGCGATCGCGGCGTTCATCGAGGTGCAGGCGTCGACATAGGGCGCATACATCGGGTCGGGGGAGACGACGACTTCCACGCGCACGGTGCAGGGCTTGCCGTTCCTGCGGCCCTGCCCGATCGCGAAGTGGATCTCGTGGCTTTCCTGGGCCGGAATGCGGTCGGCGTTCTTCCGGATGTTGCGCTCGATGACCTTGTTGAGCACGTCGAGCGGTTTGACGGCGACGCCACCGATTTCGACAACCTCGTCGAAATCGCCGAAGCCCGCCTTCACCAGGCCGACCCAGGCCTCGTGCTCGCGATGCGGCAGGTGCAGCTTCCATGAGAATTCCCGGATCCCCTTTTCCCGGATGCCGTCGGCCAGCGGAACGGTCAGTTGCTCGGAATGGGGCGAATGCATGAACTCGCAACGGCCCCAGGGCTCCGGCAGGTCCAGGACCTCGCGCCCGCTCATCGGCGGGCACTCGACATGCCGGCCGTCATAGAACTGCGTGCTCGGATGGGCGTACTCCGCCAGCACCGTCGAAACCGAGTAGGGCGGCACGAGGACCGGGTTCTCCTCGCCCGCAAGCTCCGCCGCCCAGTAGAGATTGATCCTGTCGATTTCGTCCAGCTCGTCGGCCACCGCCCGGCAGATCACGTTCGACATGCCGGGATCGGAGCCCGCGCCGAGGACGGCGGTGACGCCGGCCGCCTTGAAGCGCTCGTGCTCGGCGATCTGCCTGACGGTGTAGGTGCCGAGACCGCCGAGGTCCATGTAGGCGACCCGGGCGGCCAGGGCGGCCTCGAAGATCGTCATCTGGAAGCCCAGCAGCGTCGGCACGCAGTTGATGCAGATGTCGGCGCCTGAGATGGCTGCCGAAAGCGCTGCCGCATCGGTGACGTTCAGGTCCACGCATTCGATGCGCGGATCGCCGAGCTCGCCCGCCAGCGCCTGCATCTTCTCGCGCGAGGTGTCGCAGAGACGGATTTTTCCGATGTCGACGATGGCGCGGTCGGAGAGGAGGTCGCGGACGATGCCAGCGCCCATGAAGCCGGCGCCGCCGAGGATGGTGATGATCATGATGCGTGTTCCTGTCGTTCCAAATTATCGGTTTTCGCTGCCGGACCGCCCCTCCCCCGCAAGCGGGGAGAAGGGACGCCATTTCACACATGCTTGCGCCCCTCGGCCTCGTAGAACCAGTCGTCCGGATAGGGATACCACCAGTCCTGGATCACCGGCTTGTGGTCGATGATCACCATCTTGGAGCGACGGAAGGCATCGAGGCCGAGCTTCGACAGCTCGCGGCCGAGGCCGGATTTCTTCCAGCCGCCGAAGGGCAGCGCGTCATTGTCGATCAGCGGATTGTTGACCCAGACCATGCCGGCCTCCAGCCGGTCGGCCGCTTCCATCGCCTCTTCGAGCGATGTGGTGAAGACCGAGGCGCCGAGGCCGAATTCGCTGTCGTTCGCCCGGCTGATCGCCTCGTCGAAGTCCTTGACCTTCATGATCGCGGCGACCGGGCCGAAGCACTCCTCCCGCAGGATCGCCATGTCGGGGGTGCAGCCGGTCAGGATCGTCGGCTCGTAGAACCAGCCGACCGGCTCGCTTTCGGGGATCTTGCCGCCGAGGACGACGGTCGCCCCTTTCGCCTTCGCGTCCGCGACGAGGCGGATCACCTTGGCGCGCGCCGCCTCCGACACCAGCGGGCCGATCTCGGCCTTCGACAGCCCGTTGCCAATGCGAAGCCGCCTGGTCTCGGCGGCGAACCGTTCGACGAAGGCGTCGTGCACGTCTTCGACGACGAAGAAGCGCTCCGCCGAGGTGCAGACCTGGCCGGACATGTGGAAGGCCGCCGTGACCGCACCGGCGGCGGCCACCTCCAGCGGCGCATGCCGGGAAATGATCATCGGGTCGGAGCCGCCGGCCTCGATCACCGCCGGCTTCATCTGGCCGGCAGCCGCGACCGCGACCGCCCTGCCGGCCGCAACCGATCCGGTGAAGGCGACCGCATGGGTCCTGGGCGAGGCGATCAGCGCCTCGCCGAGCTCGACGCCGCCCGGCAGGCAGGCGACGAGGCCGGCCGGCAGCGCCTCGAAGACGGCCATGAACGCCAGCGTCGAAAGCGTCGTCGCCGGCGCCGGCTTGATGACGCAGCCGTTGCCGGAGGCAAGCGAAGCGGCGACGGTCCAGCACATCAGCAGGATCGGGAAGTTGAACGGCATGATGTGGACGCTGATGCCGAGCGGCTCGTAGCGGGCATGCTGGAAGGAGCCGGCCTGCGTCGTGCCGGCGACCTTGCCGGCCTCGTCGCGCGCCATCTCGGCAAAATAGCGGAAGGCACCGGCGCAGTTGGCGACCTCGCCGATCGCCTCGGGATAGGGCTTGCCCATCTCGCGCGACATCAGCTCGGCGCAGCGGCGCATGTCGGTCGCCTCGATCCGGTTGGCGATCCGGTGCAGCACGGTCGCCCGCGACTTGGCGTCGAGCTTCCGCCAGCCACGCTGGGCCGTGGTCGCCGCATCCAGGGCGGTCTCCATCTCGTCCATCGTGGTGATCGCGAACCGGCCGACCTCGGTCAGCCGCGCCGGATCGATCACCGGATGGTGCTTGCCCGCGGCAGGCACGTAGTCCGGATGCCGGTAGAAGACGGGTTCGGCGGGGTTGAACATGCTGTTGTTTCCTTGGGTTCCTGGCGGCGCACGGCCCTCATCCGCCTGCCGGCAGCTTCTCCCCGCGAGCGGGGAGAAGGAGGCGCGCCGCAGCGTTTCGTCTCCCTCTCCCCGCCTGCGGGGAGAGGGCGGGGTGAGGGGCAGGTTTTGATCTCACCGGATCATGTAGACCTTCTTGATCGTCTCGTGGACGGTGCACTCGCCCTTCCAGTCCTGCGGGAAGAAGGCGGCCGTGTCGGGGGTGATCTCGATCACCTCGCCGCTCTCGTGCACATAGGTGCAGTGCCCCTCCAGGAAGTGGCAGAACTCGTCGCGGGTGACGTGGCAGAACCACTTGCCCGGCGTGCAGATCCAGAGCCCGCATTCGGATTCGCCGTTCGGGCCCTTGTGGATGACCTTGCCGGAGGTGCGGCTTTCGCCCTCGATCATGGTCGGGATGACGCCCCAGTCGACGAGGTCGACCTGTTCGAGCGGCTTTTTCATAAAGGGCGTGATGGGCATGATGGTGCTTCCTCTTCGATGTCAGTCGCCGCGGCTCATGAAGGCCTTGGTCAGTGTTTCGGTGATGATCGACGTTCCGGTCCAGCCGCCGGGAAAGAAGACGACGGCGCCTGCAAAGACCGGGATCTCCTCGCCGCTCTCGTGGACATACCGGCCCCGGCCGCCGAGGAAGCAGCAGAACTCGTCGCTCGCGATCGTGATCTTGCGGGTGCCCGGCGTGCACGACCAGATGCCGCACTCGCTGGTGCCGTCGGCGTTGACGGAGAGCACCTTGCCGCTCATGTGCGGCGTGCCTTCGGTGGCGGTGGCGCTGGCGCCCCAGTCCTCGAGGGCGACCTTGGCGGCATCGGGCCAGTATGGCGTGGTCATCGGTGCTCCTCAGACAAGCATGTAGATGTTGCGCATCGTCTCGATGACGGTGCACTCGCCGGTCCAGCCGGCGGGAAACATCACGACCGTCCCCGCCTCGACCGCGATCTCCTCGCCCTCGTCGGAGCGATAGACCGCGCGGCCGGCGACGAAATGGCAGAATTCGTCGCGCGGGATCGACAGCCGCCAGCGGCCGGGCGTGCAGACCCAGATGCCGCTTTCCGGCCGGTTGTCCGGCCCCTTGAAGACGAGCCGCCCCGAGGAGGACGACTGGCCCTCGAGGCTGTCCGGCTGGCTGCCCCAGTCGACGAGATCGGCGAAGGTGGAGGCGCCGTGAATATGCGGCGCGGAGGATTTTGTGGTCTCGGTCATGGCAGTGCCTCTCTCCGATCCGAAGTCCGCTCGCTCACCCCCCTCTGCCCTGCCGGGCATCTCCCCCTCAAGGGGGGAGACTGAACGCGGCAAGCGCCAGGTCCTGTCGCCGTTCCGATCAATAGGCCTTCGAGGCCTGCCGTGCTCCAAGATCGGTTGGGGGCGGTCAGCGCGCCCTTTGCCGATCTCCCCCCTTGAGGGGGAGATGGCCGGCAGGCCAGAGGGGGGTGAACTCGAAGCGATGCCTCAGCCATCGAATTTCCCCGTCTTCACCAGTTCGTCCAGGATCGCCGCGGCCTTCTTCGGGCCGCTGCGGGCCTGCATGTGGGCGCTGGTGGCGGCGAGCTTCGTCTTCATCGCGGGATTGTTGATGCAGGCGTCGAGCTTTGCGGCGAGATCGGCGTCGGTCCAGTCGTAGCGCGGCATCTTGAAGCCGTGGCCGGTCTCGTCGACGCGGGTGGCGTTGTCGTGGCCGTCCCAGACATAGGGCATGATGATCGCCGGCTTGCCGAAGTAGAGGCACTCGGTGAACGAGTTGTTGCCGCCGTGGTGGATGACCGCGTCGACCTGCGGGATGACGGAGGGTTGCGGAAACCAGCTGTCGACGATGACGTTGCCCGGCAGGTCCGCATACTGGTCCTTGTAGTCGCCGACATTGACAAGCGCGCGGTAGGGCAGCTTGCCGATGGTTGCGATCAGCCGCTTCAAGAGGTCGGTGTCGCCCGCGCCGAGCGAGCCGAAGGAGATGTAGATCAGCGGCTTGTCGTTCTTCTCCGCGAACGCCGGCACCTCGTAGGCCTTCTCCTTGCGCACGCAGCCTTCGAGATACTGGAACTGCTTCGGCTCGAGCGGATGCTCGCGCGCGAACTTCACCGGCTCCGGATAGAGCAGCAGGTTCATGAAGGGCGAGGCCTCGAAGAACTGGCCGATCGGATAGGCCGCCTCGCCGTTCTCCGCCAGGAAAGCGTTGAAGTCGTCGTGGATCGGCTTGATCACCCTGTTGAAGCGGTCGCGATAGGCCGCATGGCAGGCATAGTCCTTCTCGCCGCAGCCCGACAGGTGCGGCGGGATCTTCGGATCCTCGATCTCGTTCTCAGAGCAGGAGATGATCCGCACCCACGGCTTGCCGAACTGCTTGATCGCCGGAAACAGGATGACGTTGTCGACGCAGATCAGGTCCGGCTTGATCCTGGCGAGCACGCCCGGCAGGTCCTTCTGCGCCCACTTGGCGCTGTCGACGATCGCCGTCCAGCAGTCCTTGACGTAGTTGTCGACCTGGTCGATCGGGGACTTGCGGAAATTCGGGATATGGCCGTTGATGAAGTCCTCCCAGAACTTCGCCATCTGCTCGGCCGGCATCGGCTCCGACAGGTTGACCGGATGCGCCTCGAAGCCGTAGCCCTCATAGACCGACACGAAGCCCGGATCGGAGAGGAACACGGCCTTGTGGCCGAGCGCCTCGACGGCTTGCGCGATGCCGACCGAGTTCAGCGCCGGCCCGAAGGCCGCCTCCGGAAAGAATGCGATGGTCTTGGACATGGTGTTCCCTCTTTATGACGTCCGTGAATTCCGTTCTGCCCCGGCAACGTCCTTCATCCGCCTGCCGGCAGCTTCTCCCCGCAAGCGGGGCGAAGGACCATGGCCGCAGGGGGCAAGGCCCCACCCGCATCCGCGAGCATTGGACGCCTCATGCCGCCGCTCCCGCAAACAGCCGGCAGCGGGCCGGGTCGATCCTGAGGCTCAGCGCATCGCCGACCTGGTGGGTGGCCGTCCCGCTCACCGGGACGCGGATCTGCAGCGGCACCGGTGAGGCCGCCGTCTTGACATGCAGCACGCGGTCGAGCCCGTGATAGGCGATGTCGGCGATCGTTCCGGCGAGGCCCTCGCCTAGCGCGCCCAGGGCAACGTTTTCCGGGCGGATGGCGAGCGTCGCCGGGCCGGGCCCGGCATCGGCCAGCGCCAGCCGCAGTCCCTCCGCCTCGAACAGGCCGCCCTCGCCCACGCGGCCGTCGATGAAGTTCATCACCCCGATGAAATTGGCGACGAAGCGATCGGCCGGCCGCTCGTAGATCGCCTCCGGCGTGCCGACCTGCAGCAGCCGCCCGTCCTTCAGGATTGCCATCCGGTCGGCCATCACCAGCGCCTCTTCCTGGTCGTGGGTGACGATGACGAAGGTGATGCCGGCCTCGTGCTGCATGCGCTTCAATTCGAGCTGCATCTTCTCGCGCAGCTTCTTGTCCAGCGCCCCGAGCGGTTCGTCGAGCAGCAATACCTTCGGCCGCTTGACGAGCGCGCGCGCCAGCGCCACCCGCTGCTTCTGGCCGCCGGAGAGCTGGTCGGGCTTGCGGTCGGCGAACTGGGTGAGATCGGTGGTCGACAGCGTCTCGTCGACGCGGCGGCGGATCTCGGCCTTCTCCAGCCGCTCCATCTCCAGCCCGTAGGCGAGGTTCTGGCGGACGCTCATGTGCGGGAACAGCGCATAGGACTGGAACATCAGGTTCAGCGGCCGCTTCTCCGGCGGCAGCGGCGATATGTCCCGGCCGTCGAGCAGGATGCGACCAGCATTCGGCGTCTCGAAGCCGGCAAGCATGCGCAAGAGCGTGGTCTTGCCGCAGCCCGACGGCCCGAGCAGCGCGAAGAACTCGTTCTCGCGCACGTCGATCGAGACGCCGTCGACGGCGGTCACCGGGCCGAAGCTCTTGGCCACACTCTCGATCCGGAGGATGGGGGACGTCTCTGCGTTCATCGAACCTGTTCTTTGTTGAGCCATTGCGAGATCATCAGCGCGGTCGCGCTCACCCCCATGACGATCGTCGCGAGCGCATTGACCTCGGGCGTGATGCCGAAGCGGATCATCGAGTAGATCTGCATGGGAAGGGTGATCGAGGAGCGGCCGGCGCCGGCGGTGAAGAAGGCGATGATGAACTCGTCGACCGAAAGCGTGAACGCCAGCAGCGCGCCGGCGACGATGGCCGGCAGCAGCACCGGGAAGGTGATCCGCCAGAAGGTCGTCCAGCCGGACGCGCCGAGATCGCGCGAGGCCTCGACGATCGAGTAGTCGAAGTTCTTCAGCCGTGCGCGCACCACCGAGCAGACGAAGGCGAGGTCGAAGACCACGTGGCTGATGACGATCGTGTGCAGCCCCATCGTCAGGTTCAGCCGCGAGAAGAACGACAGCAGGGCCACGGCGAGCACGATGTCGGGGATCACCATCGGCGCAAACGCCAGCGCCTCCAGCCCGTTGCTCTTGCGCCGCCGCGTCTCCATGCCGAGCGCCAGGAGCGTGCCGAGCACCGTCGAGATCAGCGTGGCGAACACGGCGACCACGAGCGTGTTCCAGGCCGCGCGCAGGATGTCGCCGTTGCCGGCGAGCGCGACATACCAGCGGGTGGAGAAGCCGGACCAGGACGTCGGCAGGCCGCTGTCGTTGAAGGACAGGAGGACGAGCACGGCGATCGGCAGGTAGAGGAAGCCGAAGACCAACAGCAGCACGATGCGGCCCGGCAGCCTGCGCCGAAACACCCCCGGCACGGTAGCGCCCGCCGCCGGCGGCGCGGCCGTCATCGCGCCCATGGTCGTCTGCCCGCTCATGCCGCCTCCCCTCTCCCTTCGCCGCTCGCATGCGCGGTGGCGCGGGCCTGGGCGAACAGGAGAACGATCATGGTGGCGATCAGCGCCATGCCGAGGGCAGCGCCGAACGGCCAGTCGTTGGCGGTCAGGAACTGGTCGTAGACGAGGTTGCCGACCATCTGGAAGCGGCCGCCGCCGAGCAGCGCCGGGGTGACGAAATTGCCGATCGACAGCACGAAGACGAACACGCCGCCGGCGGCGACGCCGGGCAGGGTCAGCGGCAGCGTCACGCGCCAGAAGGTACGGACCGGCCCGGCGCCGAGATCGCGCGAGGCCTCCATCAGCTCCGGGTTCAGCCGCGACAGCGTCGAATAGATCGCAAGGATCACGAAGGGCAGGTAGTTGTAGACGAGGCCGGTGATCACCGCACCCTCGGTATAGAGCAGCGACAGCGGTTCGCCGGTGTAGCCGAGCGAACGGATGAGATTGTTCACCAGCCCCTCCCGGTTGAGCAGCACGATCCAGGCATAGGTGCGGATCAGGTAGTTGCTCCAGAAGGGCAGGACGGCGAAGAAGAGCAGGATCGGCTGGCGCAGCCGCGGCGCCCGCGAAATGGCATAGGCGGCCGGATAGGCGATCAGGATCGCGATCACCGTGGTCGTCAGCGCGATGCGGGCGGAGTTGAGGAAAATCCGCGCATAGAGCGGATCGGCGACGCGGGCGAAGTTCTCCAGCGTGAAGGTGTAGTCGATGCCGCCCCAGACGCCGCGCTGGAAGAAGGCATAGGACAAGACCAGCAGGCACGGCACCACCATGAAGGCCATCAGCCAGGCCACGCCGGGAGCGGCAAGCAGGTTCGGTCTGGTGGCATTGAACGACACGTCGGAGTGGGCCTTGCTGCTGTTCCATGAAAAAGCGACGTGGCTGCCAACGCACCCGCCGATGAGGAAAATGCGCGGCGGGGCACGACACTGGCGCCCCCTCTCCCCGCTTGCGGGGAGAGGGCTGGGGTGAGGGGCTGGACTCAACGGAGGCCGCCACCTCAATTGGGGTGGCCCCTCATCCGCCGGCCGGCACCGTCTCCCCGCACGCAGGGAGAAGGACGAAGTCAGTTCGCGGCCTTGATCTCGCTCACGGCGCGCGAATAGTCCTTCTGTGCCGGGCCGAGGTCGCGGAGCAGCTCGTACTTGGCGAGTTCGGCCGGCGGCATCTTCATGTTCGGGTACTGCTCGCCGAGCGCTGCCGGCAGGCTCTCCATGGCGGCCTTGTTCGGCACCTTGTAGAGGATGTTCTCCGCCGCCCAGGCGTGGTTCTTTGCATCCAGGATGAAGTTGATGAACTTCATCGCGTTGTCCTTGTTTTCCGAGCCCTTCAGCACGACCATGGTGTCGACCCAGAGGTCCGACCCCTCCTTCGGCACGACGAACTTGATGTCCTTGTTCTCGGAGATGCCGTAGTTGCACCAGCCGTCCCAGGCGTGCACCAGCGACGCCTCGCCGGAGACGAGCTTGGAATAGAAGGTGGTGTCGTCATAGGCGAGCAGCGTCTTCTTCGCCTCGATCAGGAGATCGCGCGCCTCGTTGATCTTGGCCGGATCGGCCTCGTTGACCGAATAGCCCTTGGCGAGCAGGCCCGCGCCCATCAGCCAGCGGTCGGTCGCCAGCATGGTCGTCTTGCCCTTGATGTCGTCTGCCGGCTGAAGCAGGCTCATCCAGCTGTCGGGCGTGCCGCTCACCTTGTCGGAACGATAGCAGAGCCCGGTCGTGCCCCAGGTGTAGGGGACGGAGAAGGCGTTGCCCGGATCATAGGCGAGTGCGGCGGCCTCCGGATAGAGATTGGCGAGATTGGGGATCGCGGACTTGTCCAGCGGCTCGACGAGCCCCTGCGCATTCAACACCTCGGCGAAAGGCGACGAGACGAAGACGATGTCGTAGCCCTTGCCGCCACTCGCCATGAGCTTGCCCATGATCTCTTCGTTGGTCGCGTGGTTGACGACCTCGATCTCCAGGCCCGTCGCCGCCTTGAAGCTCTCGGCGATGTCCTTCGCCATGTAGCCGTCCCAGTTGGAGATGACGAGGTCTGCGGCCGATGCCGTCCCCGCGGTCAGGCTCATGGCGATCACAGCCGCCGCGGCGCGCAATGCGACCTTTCCGTTTCTCGCTTTCACGAAAAAACTCCCTTGTTTGATTTGTTCCTGGCCTCTGTGCGATGCAGCCCGCCGGTTGATCCGGACTCTTCACTGCGTGCCTGGGCAGTATTAATTATAAAAAAAATACGTCAATAGGGATTCGCCCGAAATCGCACCATGCACAATTTCCGCATCGCGAGACTTGCGAAACGGCGGCGCAACGGGCAGCATGCGCGGCGATGGAGGCCTGATTGAGCGCATGATTCCGGAACCGAAGCGCCCCAGCTATCGCCATGTCGAACTGGCGCAAAAAATACTGGACGTTGCAGGCGAGCGCGGAATTTCGCCGGGCGAGCGGCTGGCCGAACAGGCGCTGGCGTCGCTCTGCAACGTCTCCAGAACCCCGATCCGCAAGGCGCTTCAAGTACTTGCCGAGCGCGGACTCGTCACCGTCGAGCCCGAGGGCGGCTATCTGCTCGCCGTCGACCCGGCAGCGACGGCGCGGCTCGACGACACCGCGGAAGGTGACGGCGAAAGCGAGATCCATGCGGCGATCCTGCGCGACCTCGCCGCCGGCCGCATCGCCGAGACGCAGACGATCGCCTCGCTGCAGCGGCGATACGATGTCTCGCGGCAGACGGTACAAAATGCGCTGATGAAACTGGCAGAGGAGAATATCGCCGAACGCGGCGCCGGACAGCAGTGGCTGCTGAAGCAGTTTGCGGTCAGCGGCGACGCGGTCGCCCGCAGCTACGAATTCCGCCTGGCCACCGAACCGCTCGCGCTGACGCTGCCCGACTTCCGCCGCGACCTGCCGGCGCTGGTCGCGCTGCGCCAGTCGATGCTGATCCTGAAGGGGATGGGCGAGAGCACCTTCGACCGCAAGCTGTTCGAGCGCACCGACTTCGATTTCCATACGCTGATCGCGAAGGGCTGCGGCAATCCCTTCATGGCAGAAGCGCTCGTCAATCATCATCGCCGTCGCCGCGCGATACCGACCGCCGGCCATGTCGCCGTGTTCCGCCTGATGCAGTCCAACCTCGAACACCTGCAGATCCTCGAGCAGATCGAGCGCGGGCAGATGGAGCTCGCCGCCGATCTCATGCGCGTGCATCTGCAGCTTTCCCGCCAGCAGCGGCCCCGGCTCGCCGGGCGCGGCGTGCCGCCGGCCTTCAAACTCGTGTCGCGTTGAACGCCATGGCCGCATCGAAGACGATCGCCCTCTTTCCGGAAGCGAGCTTCGGCGCGGCGCTGAACTGCGTCGGCATCGCCCAGGAGTTGCGGCGGCTCGGCGCGCGACCGGTGTTCATCTGCCACCCCGGCTTTTCCGGCGTCTTTGCCGAATACGGCTTTCCCGAATACCAGCTTGCCGACGACGCCTCCGGGCCGCCGACCGACTGGAACGACTTCATCGAGCGCCACCAGGATGCCTTCCGGCAAACCCCGTTCGAACAGCTGGAGAGCTATGTCGGCCCGACCTGGGACGCGATCGTCGACACCGCGATCCGCGTCGAGGAGCCGTTGCGCCAGCTGCTGTCACGGCTGAAGCCAGACGCGATCGTGCTCGACAACGTCGTCATGTTCCCGGCGATCGCCAATGCCGGCGTGCCGTGGATCCGTGTCGTTTCCTGCGCCGAGACGGAAGTGCCCGACGAGACCGTGCCGCCCTATCTCTCCGGCTGCGGCGAGCGGCCCGGACAGGACTGGCGGGACTTCGCCAAGGCCTATGAACGGGTGACGGCGCCGGCGCACCGGCGCTTTTCCGCCTTCCTCGCCGAATGCGGCCTGAAGCCGCCGGAGACCTCCAGCTTCCTCTCCGCCTCGCCGTGGCTGAACCTGCTGCTGGCGCCCGAGATCATCCGCCACCCCCGGCGGGTGCCGCTTGACGCGGAAAGGTTCGTCTTCCTCGACGGCTGCGTGCGTCACGAGCCGCCCTATCTGCCGCCGCGGTTTGCCAGCCACAACGACGCGCCGCTGGTGCTGACGAGCTTCGGCTCGCTGGGGGCGATGGACGTTTCGATGATGAAGCGGATGATCGAGGTGTTTTCCACCCTGCCCTGCCGCTTCCTCATCAACGCCGGCCACTGGCGCGACGAATACCGCGAGGTGCCGGACAACGTCTTCATCGACAGCTGGTTTCCGCAGCCCTCGGTCGTGGCGCAGGCGAGCCTGTTCATCCATCACGGCGGCAACAACTCCTTCTGCGAGGCGCTCTATTTCGGCGTGCCCTCGCTCGTCATGCCCTACTGCTGGGACGGGCACGACAACGCCACGCGCGCGGCCGAGACCGGCGTCGGCAGGAAGCTCGACCGCTATCGCTGGAGCGACGCCGAACTGGCGGCGGCGATCACCGATCTCGTGGCCGACACGGCGATGGCGGAGCGATTGAAGGCCAATGCGAAGACGATGCAGGCGGCAGCCGGGGTCACGCGGGCGGCCGAGGAAATCCTGAAGGTGGCGGCGGCTCCGGCCATCGGCACGCGGGCATCCTGACCCTAAGGACAACGCTTCATGCCGCACGGCGCCGGCACGAGACGGAACAATCAAGGTGGAACGAACATGCGCGAAAAGCTCTTCATCGACGGACAATGGATGGCCCCGGCCGCGGGCGGTACCTTCCCGGTCATCGATCCTGCAACGGAGGAAACGATCTTCCACGCCCCGGCCGGAACCGCGCCCGACATCGACCTTGCCGTCCACGCCGCCCGCCGCGCCTTCGACCACGGCCCCTGGCCGCGGCTGTCGGGCAAAGAGCGCGCAGAATGCCTGCGCCGCATCGCCACAATCATCCTGGCCCGCAAGGATGAGCTCGCCCGCATGGAAGTGCGCGACAACGGCAAGCCCTTGCCGGAAGCGATCTGGGACATGGAGGACACCGCCGGCTGCTTCCAATTCTATGCCGGGCTTGCCGAGGAGATGGACGAGACGCCGGAGGAGATGATCGCGCTTGCAGAACCGCGCTTCTCCGCCAAGGTCGTGCGCGAGCCGATCGGCGTCGCCGGCGCCATCATTCCGTGGAACTATCCCCTGCTGATGGCCTCGTGGAAGGTTGCGCCGGCGCTTGCCGCAGGCTGCACCATGGTGCTCAAGCCCTCCGAACTGACGCCCCTGACGGCGCTCGAGCTCGGCGCGATCGTCGAAGAGGTCGGGCTGCCGGCCGGCGTCCTCAACATCGTCACCGGCCTTGGCGCCGAGGCCGGCCGGCCGCTGTCCGAGCATCCCGGCATCGACAAGCTCGCCTTTACCGGCTCGGTGCCGACGGGCGCGAAGATCATGGCGGCCGCGGCCCGCGACATCAAGAACGTCAGCCTGGAGCTCGGCGGCAAGTCGCCCTTCGTCGTCTTCGCCGATAGCGACATCGACAGGGCCGTCGAGTGGATCATGTTCGGCATCTTCTGGAACCAGGGCCAGGTCTGCTCGGCGACCTCGCGCGTGCTGGTGGAGGAAAGCCTCTATCCGGCCCTGCTCGCGCGTCTCGTCGAGGAGGCCGCGAAGATCCGGATCGGCAACGGCCTTGCCGACGGCACGCTGCTCGGGCCGCTCGTCTCGAAGGGACAGTACGATAAGGTGCTGGCCGCGATCGAACGCGGCAAGGAGGAAGGTGCAACGGTCGCCGGCGGCGGACAGCGCCCGGCGGGCCTGAACACCGGCTACTTCCTCGAGCCGACGATCCTGACCGACATGGCGGAGGACAGCTTCGTCTGGAAGGAGGAGATCTTCGGCCCCGTCGTCTGTGTCAAACCGTTCCGCGACGAACAGGATGCGATCCGCATGGCCAACGACAGCCGCTTCGGCCTGGCGGCGGCGGTGATGTCGAAGGACCGGGCACGCTGCGAGCGCGTCGCACGCGCCTTCCGCGCCGGCATCGTCTGGATCAACTGCTCGCAACCGACCTTCACCGAGGCGCCCTGGGGCGGCTACAAGCAGTCCGGCATCGGCCGCGAACTCGGCCGCTGGGGCCTGTCGAACTACCTGGAAACCAAGCAGATCACTGCCTTCGAGGCCGACGAGCCCTGGGGCTGGTACATCAAGGGCTGAGCGTCGCGCCTAACGCCGGCTCGCCCGGCACCCGTCCGCCGCAGCCGGCCGGCTGCGCTTGCGCCCCGGCTCAGACGGGCTCTGCGAGCAGGCCGGACGCCAGGCAGCGGAACGCCTCCAGCGCCTTCGCCAGCACCTTTTCCGGCTCGCTGCTGGCGGCGATCCAGAGCGCCGCGTTCAGGGCGGCGCCGTTCAGGAGCCGTGCCGCGGCTTCGGGATCGACGGGCTTCAGCCGGCCTTCGGTGAGAAGACGCTCCACCTTGGCGATCGTTGCCTGCAGGCAGCTGTTCTGGCTCGGCCACTGCGAGGGATCGCCCAGGACCGCCGGCCCGTCGAGCAGCACGATCCGCTGCACCTCGGGCTCCAGCGCCATCTCGATATAGGCTCTCCCCTCCTCCAGAAGCCCCGCCCAATCATCGCCGACGGCGTTGCCGATCGCCTGCGCCCGGGCCGCCATCTCGCCGTCGATGCGATCCACCACCGCCTGCAGCAGGCCGCGCTTGTCGCCGAAATTGTGGTATAGCGCGCCCCGCGTCAGCCCGACGGCAGCCGTCAAGTCGTCCATCGAGGCATTGGCATAGCCCTTCTCCGCAAAGGCCGTGCGCGCCGCCTGGATGAGCTTGTTCCGGGTCTCCTCCATCATTTCCGATCGCCGCGTCGCCATCAGGCACACCCCATTTTCAGATACGCGGCGTATGCGTATTGACATACGCCGCGTATGCGAGATAGTTTCACATACGAGACGTATATCAACCTGTCTCTGCCGTGGGAAGCCCGTACCTCGCCCGGCCGTCCAGAGCCGCCCGGCTTCCGCATCCAGACAACCCGACATCCAAGGAAAACGAGATGCAACGCGAACCGATCTTCCCCGCCAACCGCCACAGCCTCTACGAGGCGCACCGCTACTCCGCGGCCATCCGCTCCGGCGACCTGCTGTTCGTGTCCGGACAGGTGGGAAGCCGCGAGGACGGTACGCCGGAGCCCGATTTCGAACGCCAGGTGCGGCTGGCCTATGACAATCTGACCGCCGTGCTGCGCGCCGCGGGTGCCTCGCTCGACGACGTGGTCGACGTGACGACCTTTCACACCGACCCGGCCACCCAGATCGAGACGGTCATGAAGGTCCGCGAGGCGGTGCTCGGCGGCGCGCCCTATCCGAACTGGACGGCGGTCGGCGTCAACTGGCTGGCCGGGTTCGATTTCGAGATCAAGGCGATCGCCCGCATTCCCGCTCGAAGCTGAGCGGAGCCGGGCCGGAGCGGAAGGCATGCCGGCCCGCTCCGGGGCTGGCCTTCGGCAATCCGCTGATGTATCTGGCCCCATCCAATGGTGCTCCAAGGGATCGCGACCGGCGATCCACCACGTGACGGCGCCGCAACCGACGGGGCCTTCGCCGCATGATCCGCATCGAAAACATCAGCAAGCAGAACAGCCACCGGCTCCTCTTCGTCGAGGCGTCGGCCGCTTTGAACAAGGGCGAGAAGATCGGCCTCGTCGGCCCGAACGGCGCCGGCAAGACGACGCTGTTCCGAATGATCACCCAGCAGGAGGTTCCCGACGAGGGGCAGGTCTCCACCGAGAAGGGCGTCACCATCGGCTATTTCGACCAGGACGTGGGCGAGATGGGCGGCCACAGCGCCGTCTCCGAGGTGATGAACGGCGCCGGGCCGGTCAGCGCGGTCGCCGCCGAACTGCGGCAGCTGGAGGCCGAGATGTCCTATCCGGACAAGGCCGACGAGATGGACCGGATCATCGAGCGCTACGGCGAGGTCCAGGCGCGCTACGAGGAACTGGACGGCTATGCGCTGGAGGGCCGCGCCCGCGAGGTGCTCGCCGGCCTGAGCTTCAGCCAGGAGATGATGGACGGCGACGTCGGCAAGCTTTCGGGCGGCTGGAAGATGCGCGTGGCGCTGGCGCGGATCCTCCTGATGCGCCCGGACGTGATGCTGCTGGACGAGCCGAGCAACCACCTGGATCTCGAAAGCCTGATCTGGCTCGAAGAATTCCTCAAGACCTATGACGGCGCCCTGCTGATGACCTCGCACGACCGCGAGTTCATGAACCGGATCGTCGGCAAGATCATCGAGATCGACGGCGGATCGCTCACCACCTATTCCGGCGACTACGCCTTCTACGAACAGCAGCGCGCGCAGAACGAGAAGCAGCAGCAGGCCCAGTTCGAGCGCCAGCAGGCGATGCTCGCCAAGGAGATCAAGTTCATCGAGCGCTTCAAGGCGCGCGCCTCGCACGCGGCCCAGGTGCAGAGCCGGGTGAAGAAGCTCGACAAGATCGACCGCGTCGAGCCCCCGCGCCGCCGCCACACCGTCGCCTTCGACTTCCTGCCGGCGCCGCGCTCGGGCGAGGACGTGATCAACATCAAGGGCGTCCACAAGTCCTATGGCAGCCGCGCGATCTACGAGGGGCTCGACTTCATGGTGCGCCGGCGCGAGCGCTGGTGCATCATGGGCATCAACGGGGCCGGCAAATCGACGCTGCTGAAGCTGGTGGCGGGGTCCGCCGAGCCGGACAAGGGCACGGTCACGATCGGCGCCGGCGTCAAGCTCGGCTATTTCGCCCAGCACGCCATGGACCTGCTGGACGGCGACAGCACGATCCTCCAATGGCTCGAAGACGCCTTTCCGAAGGCGGGACAGGCGCCGCTGCGCGCCCTTTCAGGCTGCTTCGGCTTTTCCGGCGACGACGTGGAGAAGAAGTGCCGCGTCCTTTCCGGCGGCGAGAAGGCACGGCTGGTGATGGCGCGGATGCTGTTCGACCCGCCGAACCTGCTGGTCCTCGACGAGCCGACCAACCACCTCGACCTCGACACGAAGGAAATGCTGATCAAGGCGTTGTCGCAATACGAAGGCACGATGCTGTTCGTCTCGCACGACCGCCATTTCCTCGCCGCCCTGTCGAACCGGGTGCTGGAACTGACACCCGACGGCATCCACCAGTATGGCGGCGGCTATACCGAATATGTCGCCCGCACGGGCCAGGAAGCGCCCGGGCTGCGCAGCTGAACAGGCGGCCGACCGGCCGCCTGCAACGCTTCCGTCTGGGTCATGCCGGAGGTTTCGGCCGAACCGGAGCCGTCGGATCTCTCTCAGAGCGTTGCCAGCAGCCGCTCGACGCGCTCCCACATCAGCCTTGCGGCCTGCGCATCGTGGTCGCTCAGGGTGGCGTCGGCAAACAGGTGACCGGCGCCGGGATAGTGGAACACCTCCAGCGCGATCGAAGAACCGGCAAGCGCGGAAAGCCACGCCGCGACCTCGTCGGCCGGCTCGAACGGGTCGGGATCGGCAAGATGGACCTGGACCGGCGTTCCGGGCCGGGCGTTGGCGGGGATTTCGGCAATGCTGTGCAGGAGGAGAATGCCGGCCGCCTCCGGCCTGTCGGGCCAGAGACTTGCGGCTATGCCGGCGCCCATGGAAAAGCCGCCGAGGACGGCGTCCGGCGGCAAATCCGCGACCGCGCGTTCGGCACGCTCGCACAGGCTGCGCCAGCCGATCTCGTCCTTGATGGCGAAACCCTCTTCGACCGAACCGGCCAACCGGCCGTCGTAAAGATCCGGCGCCAGAACGCTGTGACCGCCGGCACGCAGCCGCTCCGCCGCCTGCAGTTCCAGCGGGCGAAGGCCATAGACGGAATGAAACAGGGCGACGGTCGCCATCATGGACCTCCCAATGCAAATGCGGCGCTGTGCCGATAACGGCACAACGATCCCCATGCCGTCAATCGGGCCATGCCGCCTGACCGAGCCCGGCGGCAGCGGTGGCCGCCTCGCTAGTCAAGCACGACCACGGCTTCCACCTCGAAGAGCATGGGGTCGATTGCGAGCTTGGGGACGGGCACCAGGGTCTGCGCGGGCAGCGCCTCGCCGAACATCTTCTTGACGTTCCCGGTCAGGACTTCCAGCTTGGACATGTCGTGATCGACCACGTAGACCGTGAGCTTGGCGACCTGATCGGTCCTTGCGCCGATCCCGTCGAGGGCGGTGCGCAGATTTGCGTAGGCCTGCTCGACCTGGACGGCGAAGTCGGGCGACAAGGCTCCCCGGCTGTCGAAGCCGCCCTGCCCGGAAATGTAGGCGAGCCGGGCGTTGGGAGGCACGATCACGGCCGTGCTGTAGCCATTCGGCGACGGATCACCGAGGGACTGCGGATTGACGATGGTCAGCTTGCGATCGGTCTCGTTCGCCGTCGTCGTGGTGGGAACGCCCATGGTCATGATGATGAGTCCTCCGACAAGCAGATGGTTGATTGCGCGTGACATGATTTTCTCCCGGCTCCGGGGGCTGCGGGCAGCGTGCCCTGACAGCCGGCAGGATTGAACTTTCACCAAACGGCCGTATGATTGACTCGTACGTCGTACGACTTGATTGCATCGTACGACGTACGAGTCAATTGGTCAAAACTCGAATTGTCGCATTGTCGGCCGGAATCGGCGTGCGATCGGCAAGGAGGACGAATGGCAGCCAAATCCGGCCGCGCCCCCGGCAAACGGCCCCAGCGGACAAGGATGCCTTCGCAGGCGCCGGGCGATGCGCAGCCTCTGTCGCTGGAGCGCATCGTCGCGACCGCGATCGAATTGCTGGACGCCGAGGGCGTCGATGGCCTGACGATGCGCAAGCTGGCCGATCGTGTCGGCTCGGGCGCGATGAGCCTCTACTGGTACGTCGACAACAAGGA
Organism: Mycoplana sp. MJR14; assembly: GCF_029210525.1. Lineage (NCBI taxonomy): Bacteria > Pseudomonadati > Pseudomonadota > Alphaproteobacteria > Hyphomicrobiales > Rhizobiaceae > Mycoplana > Mycoplana sp. MJR14. The sequence goes on along the minus strand of NZ_JARGEO010000003.1, from coordinate 5,064 downwards.
GACCGTCTTCGATCTGGCGCTCGATTCGGTCCTCGAATATCGCGGGTTGCCGCAAGATGCCGACCGCCAGGACTGGCGCGGCGACGTCGTTCACATGCTGGAAGACTGGCGCGCCAGCATGCTGCGCCATCCCTGGACTACGTCGCTGTTGCCGCGCCGGGCCCTCGGCCCGAACATGCTCCATCGCCTGGAACTGCTGAGCAGGACCTTGGTCACGGCCGGTGTCGGACATGCCGAACTGAACGCGGCGATCTGGTCGCTCTGGAACCATGTGATGGGCGCCACCATCACCCGCGCGAGCTTCGGCTTCTCGGACGACGACATGGCGGCAGCGCAGCAGCGGCTCACGCGCCTCGGCGAACAGTACCCGACGATCGAGAGCGCCCAGCTGCTTTTGGACAGCGACTGGGACGGCGCCTTCCGGAAGGGCCTCGGCTTTCTCCTGGATGGCCTGCCTCTCCGATGACGCAGAACCGCCGCGCCCAAAACGGAGCGCAGCCGTGAAACAGGCCCGGCCGACCACGGCGATCCAAGAGGCGCCGTGGCCGTCCCCAGGCCCTCGCGTCAGGTCCTACTCCGTCGGCACCATCGCCGGCAGTTCCTTGAACAACCCGTCGCGCACCCGGGCGCCCGCCGAACCCTTCTGCCGCGTCTCCTCCTGCACCAGCCGTGCGAAGACCAGCGTGCGTTCGCCCTTCGTCGCCCAGCCGACGTACCATCCCCAGGGGTGGTCGTAGTCGAACTGGCCGTCCGGCTTGCGCGGATAGGCCATGCCGGTCTTGCCCTGCGCCGTCCAGCCGTCCGGCAACACGGTCGTCTCCACGATCTTCATCGTCATGTCCGTCGCGTGCGCCGAGACGGGTAACGTGCGGTTCACCAGCTTGCGGAGAAAGGCAACCTGCTCGCGCGGCGAGATCTTCAGGGAGGAGGATATCCAGGCGCGCTCAAGACCGTTGTTCTTGCCGGGGTCGCCGGAGAAGTCGGCGTTGCCGTAGTCGAACTTGGCGGCGTAGTCGTGCAGCGTCGGCTCGCCCAGCGATTGCGCCATCACCTGCGAGAACCAGACGACGGAGTATTTCATCCACCGCGTCGGATCGGTCGCCTGCGTCCAGTTCTCGCCGCCCCAGTCCGGATAGCCCTCGCGGAAGGGCAGCGACGGCGCATGCGCGTCCTTCAGGAAGCCCGCGTCATACCCCATCAGGCTGAGCGGCACCTTGAACGTCGAGGCGGGCGTGTAGCGCTCCTGGCAATTGCCCTCCTCCACCAGCGTCGCACCGGTCGCCGCATCGGCGACGATCGTACAAATTGTCTTGGCTTCCGCCGCCTGGAAGACACCGGCGGCACCGAGAATGCCGAGAGAAAATAGGCCGATCTTCATCGAAATCCCTTTCTTCCTATGGATCGCGGCCCATTGCTACCAGCGGTTTGACGCGGCGACAAAGGACGAATACTGAGATCAGGCATTAGAAAAACTGGGGCATCGCCATGGTTCGGCCACATCTTCCGCTGAACGCCTTCCGCGCCTTCGAGGCCTCCGCACGCCACCTGAGCTTCACCCGGGCGGCGATCGAGCTGAACGTGACGCAGGCGGCGGTCAGCCACCAGGTCAAGGCGCTGGAGGCGCAACTCGGCACGGCGCTGTTCAAGCGCCTGCCGCGCGGGCTGATGATCACGCCGGAGGGTGAGAGCCTGCTGCCGGTCCTGCGCGACAGCTTCGACCGCATGGCGACGGCGGTCGAGCGCTTCCGCGGCGACAGGATCCGCGAGATCCTGACGGTCGGCGCGGTCGGGACCTTCGCGGTCGGTTGGCTTCTGCCGCGGCTCCCGGCCTTCGCCGATCGCCATCCCTTCATCGAGCTCCGGCTCTCGACCAACAACAACCGCGTGGACCTGGCCGCCGAAGGACTGGACTTCGCGATCCGTTTCGGCGACGGCGCCTGGCACGGGACGGAGGCCGCAAGACTGCTGGAGGCGCCGCTTTCGGCGCTGTGCGTTCCGCAGATCGCGCGCGAGCTGCGCCAGCCCTCCGACCTGCTCGGCCGCACGCTGCTGCGCTCCTACCGCCCGGACGAATGGACGCGCTGGTTCGAGGCGGCGAAGCTGCCGCGCGCCGTCCAGCGCCACAGCAGCATCGTCTTCGACACCTCGCTCGCCATGATGGAGGCGATCCTACAGGGGGCGGGCGTGGGCCTAGCGCCGCCGTCGATGTTCGAACGGCAGCTGACCTCAGGCGCGATCGTGCAGCCGTTCGATATCCACGTGCCGGTCGGCAGCTACTGGCTCACCCGGCTGCAATCACGCGCGATGACGCCGGCGATGAGCGCGTTCCGCAACTGGATCTGCGCCGAGGCGGCATCGGCCGGGTCGCCGTAGCAACCGGCGCGATGGCCACCGTTCAATAGCACGGCGGATAGGGATAATAGCCGCAGGGCGGCGGCGCGTAGTAGTACGGCCGCCCGGCGGCTACGGCCGCAGCGCCGATCGCAGCACCAGCCGCGACCCCCGCGCCGTAATAGGCGCCCGGATGCGCATACCATCCCCCGTGCCACACCGGCCCGTGCCGCCAGGCCCCGCCGGCGACGACGGCGCCGCCATAGGGGCCTCGGGCGGCAAACCAGTCGATGAACAGCGAGGCCGGCCCGTCCGCACCGGAAATCTCGCCCTCCAGCACCGAGACCTCGAAGGTGAGGACCTTGCCTTCGAGCTTCGGCGTCTTCAGCACGACCACGGCATCCTGCACCGATTGCCCGTCGCGGCCGAAGACGGAAATGGTGGCGTTCGGCGGATCCTTGGCGAAGCTGTCGTTGCCCTCGTCCCATTGGCGCATGAACTCGGTGGTCGACACATGACCCGCCGCGCGCACCGGGCGATCGGCGAAGACGATCGTGCTCGGACCGATATCGGTCATGGTCAGCTTGCCGTCGGCAAGCGTGGCGCCTCCGGAGTTGAGGACGGCGAGCGAGGGCACCATCTGCTGCTGCGAGTGCCCGCCGACCGTCTTCTGCGCCGGTGCCGAGATGGCGTCCTGGGCGATCGCGGGACCGCCGGCGAGGGCGGCGCCCGCGAGAATCGTCATTGCAAGAATGCGCTTGCTGAACTTCATGGTCGAAAACTCCCCTGCTCGCCCGCACACGCGCCGCCGGCAATGCCGTCCGGCATCGCGTGCCACGGTTTCGTCGTGACCGATCTCGTATCTGAAGATTTCGCTGCAAGTTTCAGGATCCCGGGCCGCACGAGCCCGAGTATTCGAAAACTCTACGCGAACACATATAAGCTGTAAATAATATAGACCGCCCGTGCCGTTGCCGCTGCAAGCTTGCCCTGACTGCCGATCTGGGCCATAACTCGCCACCCATTCTGCCGGCGCCGATCGGAACCTCCCCCGGTCTCCACGCGTCGCGCTCACGCCTCATTGGCGAAACACTGCTCAAGCAGCCGGCGGCTTCCCTGCGGCCGGCTCTCCCTGAAAGCACGAGGAGTACGAACATGGGCACCAACGGACAGCTTGATCTGGCCTGGCGCAACCGCGCCTATCACCGCGACTGGCTCTGGAACCAGGCGAACCGCCTCTTCGATTTCTTCCAGAACCGGACCTTCAACCCGAACGGCGGCTTCTACGAACTCGACATCGAAGGCCGGCCGCTGAACGCCGGCAATCCGATCCGCGGCATCCATTCCACCGCCCGCATGGTCCACTGCTTCTCGATCGGCAGCCTGCTCGGCCGTCCCGGCTCCGACGACATCGTCGACCACGGCATGAAATATCTCTGGGAAAAGCACCGCGACGCCGCGCGCGGCGGCTACCACTGGTCGCTCGACAATTCCGGCCTGCTCGACGCCACCAAACAGGGCTACGGCCATGCCTTCGTGCTGCTGGCCGCCTCGAGCGCGAAGGTGGCGGGGCATCCGGATGCCGACCGGATGATCGCGGACGTGACCGAGGTGCTCGACACCCGCTTCTGGGACGAGCAGCACGGCGCGATCGCCGAGGAGTTTGCGGACGACTGGTCGCCCGTCCCCGGCTATCGCGGCCAGAACTCCAACATGCACCTCACCGAGGCGCTGATGGCCGCCTACGAGGCGACCGGCGACAACGCCTATCTGAAGAAGGCCGAGCGCATCGCCGACCTGATCATCCGCCGCAAGGCAGGCGAGAACGGCTTCCGGGTGCCGGAGCATTTCGACGAGAACTGGACGGTGGACAAGGGCTATACCGGCAACGAGATGTTCCGCCCCTCCGGCACGACGCCCGGCCACTGGCTGGAATGGGCGCGGCTGGTCCTGCAGCTGTGGGCGCTCGGCGGCAGGAAGCACGACTGGATGCCCGAGGCGGCCAAGGCCCTGTTCGCACAGTCGATCGCGCTCGGCTGGGACAAGGACAGGGGCGGCTTCTTCTACACGCTCGACTGGCAGGACCAGCCGGCCAAGCGCGAAAAGCTCTGGTGGCCGATGGCCGAGGGTGCCGGTGCTGCAGCCTTCCTCTGCGAGCACCTGCCGAACGACTTCCACGAGACCTGGTACCGCAGGATCTGGGACGGCATCGCGCGCCACTTCATCGACGGGGAGCGCGGCGGCTGGCACGAGGAACTGAACGAGGACCTCGTGCCGAGCTACACGCTCTTTGCCGGCAAGGGCGACATCTACCACGCCCTGCAGGCCTGCCTGATCCCGCTCTATCCGGCGACCGGCAGCCTGACCAAGGGCATCGTCGAGGCCGGCGGCAGGTAGCCGCCCCTCCCCTGCACCGCGCGCGGCCCGGTCCCGGCTCCGGGGCGGGTTCGTGTGCTGCAGGCGGCCTAGAGCGTGCTGTTGTGATTTGGAAACAATTCTGTTGGTTCAAGCGGCGCCGTCTGATGTGCCGGCCGGCGCGCGTCGTAGCCAATGCATACGGCCAAGCCGGCCGACACATCAGTCGGCCCGCTTCAACCAACCCGAAGGGCCGGGCATCTTTTCGTCAGGGCAGAGGCGAGCGCCTCGAACGTACCTTCCGGTATGCCCTTCGTCGCTCGCCTCTGCCCTGACAAAAAGCTGCTCCGGCAGAATGGTTCCAAATCACAACAGCAC